>DAIDIO010000009.1 GCA_027459325.1 Candidatus Saccharimonadota bacterium | reverse complement strand
ATTGTTGCCGACTATCATCATAACGTTCTCTGCCTCAAAGAACTTGGCGCCGTAATATTATTACCGCTTCCGGAAGAGGCTCCCAATGGAGTAGTAACCGCTAGTGTTAGCCTGGCCCTGCACGAGATGAATGAAATCAGATCAGTTTCGAACTATCTGAAAATCCGGCAGTTTAAGCACGATTTTGGTGCCATTGTCGCCAAGACCTGCCTAAAAACGCCAGTGCTGGAAGCCGTAGTCTTTAATGAACCAGTGTCGTGGAATATTATCCAGAGATACTACGCCCGGTTTAAAGAGGATATTAGTGAGGGGATATTTGAACCATATTTAAGCCTCAGCGACATGACTTATCATGCTGTAGAAGAATCTCTAGAAAAAATAGAGCCGCAGTTGTCTTTCTGGCGCAATACTGAAAGCCTAGGTCTGCTGGACAATAACCATCCGGTATCTTTGAATCTCATAGATAATGCACTTAACCTTTGCAACAAACTACCATTTGAAAACCGTTTAAGCCACTATTTCCAGCGATCCCTGCTTGCTGAGCTGCTGATGAAGTACTTAAACCATGACGCCATTGCCAGCGAATTACAACCGGAATATGCCACAGCCGAGGCTAGCCTATGACACCAACACATCCTGCCAAGGACAAGAAGTTCCGCTATTCGATCTGTGTCTCGGGTGCCGCTGCCGGCGACACCGTTAAACAAGATGCCACTTTGGCCCGTGAGGTAGGTGAGGCTATAGCTAAGAGCGGCAATATACTGACAACCGGGGCAACGATCGGCATACCTTACTATGCAGCACTTGGAGCAAAAGAAAAGGGCGGTATGAGTATCGGCTTTTCACCAGCCGTCAGCTTCCGTGAGCACTTACATAAGTACCGTTTGCCAGTCTCCTGTTTTGACTTTATTAATTTTACCGGCTTGCATTATGTCGGCCGTGATCTATATCTAGTGCAATCCAGTGACGCAGTAATTACTATAGGCGGACGCTTCGGCAGCCTACATGAATTTACGTCAGCTCTTGAAGCACATAAACCTTGTGGCATTTTAATTGGTAGTGGTGGCACGGCTGACGAGATACCGAAACTGATGGAGATTCTACCAACTCCGCACGCCAGCCTGGTGGTATTCGATGACAACCCTGAAAGGTTGGTTAATAAAGTGATAGCCATGCTCGACGACAAGTACAAGGATATAGAGAAAAACTGGGCCAGTATCAGTGCCGAGTGGTTCGCTGACCAGACCAAGCCACCGCACCGATCCGGCTAGGACTCGCTAGGGTACAATGTATTAGTGAGTAAATTTAAACTAAAGTCGGACTACCAACCTCTCGGAGACCAGCCGGCAGCTATAACGCAGTTAATGGAAGGACTCGTTACGGGCACCAAGCAGCAAACGCTACTAGGCGTTACAGGTAGTGGCAAAACCTTTACCATGAGTAACGTAATTGAGCGTTATGGCAAACCTACTCTCATACTCAGCCATAATAAAACACTGGCCGCCCAGCTTTATAGCGAGTTTAAAAACTTCTTCCCCGATAATGCTGTCCACTATTTCGTGTCCTACTTTGACTACTACCAACCGGAAGCCTACATTCCAAGGTCCGATACCTACATCGAAAAAGACAGCCAGATCAACGAGGAAATAGACCGGCTGCGCCATGCCGCTACCGATTCGTTGCTATCCAGGCGCGATGTTATCATTGTTGCCAGCGTTAGCTGTATATATGGCATTGGTTCAGTGGAAGACTATAACGGCTTATCGATCCAGGTTAAGAAGAACGAGCGTAAAGTCAGGGACAAATTCCTAAGACAGCTAACAGATATTCAGTATCAGCGGAATGATATGGATTTTCACCGCAGCACATTTAGAGTTAGAGGCGATACCGTAGACATCTTTCCCGCCAGCGAGGAAATGGCTTATAGGGTGGAATTCTTTGGTGATGAAGTTGAGCGAATAACCCGCGTTGATCCATTAACAGGTGAGATACTCAGTGAACTGCAGGATTACCGCATTTTCCCGGGCTCTCACTACGTTACGCCTCAAGATAAGCTTAAAGTTGCATTAGTCAGGATTGAAGAAGAGCTTAAAGATCGTTTAGCCGAGTTTAAGAGCCAGGGAAAACTACTAGAAGCCCAACGGCTTGAGCAACGTACCCGTTTTGATATTGAAATGCTGGAAGCCACTGGTTTTGTTAAGGGCATAGAAAATTATTCCAGATACTTAACTAACCGTGAGCCTGGTGAGCAACCGGCTACCTTACTCGATTATTTCCCCGATGACTTCCTGATGATGATTGATGAGTCGCATATGACCATACCGCAAATTAGGGGTATGTATAACGGCGATAGAGCGCGAAAAGAAGTGCTAGTTGAGCACGGCTTCCGATTGCCAAGTGCCCTAGATAACCGGCCGCTAACATTTACCGAATTTGAAAAGCACGTTAATAAGGTTATTTACGTCAGTGCGACACCGGCTGAATACGAACTTAGCCGAAGCCCGACGCCGGCCCAGCAAGTCATCCGTCCAACCGGTCTACTCGATCCAAAGATAGAAGTCCGCCCAATTGAGGGTCAAATTGATGACCTGATAAATGAGATTAGGGAAACCGTCAAAAAGCATCAGCGGGTGCTGATCACCACTCTAACTAAACGAATGAGTGAAGACCTGGCCGAATATCTCCAGGAAATTAATACCAAGGTAGCCTATCTTCACAGTGATATTGATACGCTGGAGCGCAGCGATATACTTCGTGACCTACGGCTGGGCACTTATGATGTCTTAGTCGGCATTAACTTGCTAAGAGAAGGTCTCGACTTACCCGAAGTATCTTTAGTGGCAATTCTAGACGCCGATAAAGAAGGTTTCTTAAGAAGTGAGCAAGCCCTCATTCAAACCGTTGGCCGGGCCGCCCGTCATCAGGAAGGCAGAGTACTGATGTATGCTGACCGAATAACCGATAGCATGAAGCGGACGATAGATGAGACTAACCGCCGCCGGGAGATACAGGATAAATACAACAAACAGCACGGCATAACACCAACCAGCGTTAAGCGGGATGTTGAAGGTGCGATGCGTCCGGAACTGCCAGAAGAAGCCAAACGAGCCAAACTTAACCTTAATAAGATACCAAAAGAAGAATACGGCGAGCTGATTAAGGATCTGACGGCCCAGATGGAACTAGCCAGTGCCAATCTTCAGTTTGAACAAGCCGCTGAGCTTAGAGATATTATCGCCGACATTAAAAAACGGCTGTAAAGCGCTATCAATTTACATATTGAAAGCTGAGTTATAAAATCTAATACATGTTTGAAAAAGTTAACCCCAAAAACCAAGTTCTAAAAGCGGGCGTTATTGGTACCTGTGCAGTAGCCGGCGGAATTGGCTTTGTGTCGGCAATGACGGCTGGAGCCAGTAAATCAAGAGCAGACGCTAAGCCCTCAGCAGTTGAGCTTAAAGTCGGCGGCACCATTAAAGGCACTAAGTTTGAAGAGTTTGACGCTAATCAAAAGAGCCGTCAGGTAACCCTGACTCCGGATAAAAGTGGAGTACTTGGAATTATTTATTCTCCAGAAGTGAGCAGAGATCTGCTACTAATGGTCAATGACAAAAATCCAGATCACGCCATTGGCTTTTTACTAACTGAAAAATCAGATAAGGTGCGCATTAGCCTGATTTTCTTTTTAAGACGCTCCGGAGTGATTGCCCATATCGGCAATCCATCCGAGCCTATTAAAAATACTGAACAACCGCTATTTAGAGGCAGCAATAACACGTCCACTGATGAATACATTGTTGAAATAGATCCAAGTGGTAAGCCTAACGGTGCTGTAAGCCTGGATTACATAAATGTCGCCTCCCCCAACCAAACTACTACTTTGCCTGCCATCGCTGCTTGAACATTCTAAACTTAAAACTATTCATCTAATTGCTAAACGCTGTGCTAAAATAAGGCTAATAATGGCGAAGTTGTCTCGAGACGATATATTAAAATTGGCCTTGCTTGCCAGACTTGACCTCACAGATGAAGAGATCGAGGAGTTTACGGTCGAACTCTCTGAAGTGTTGCAGTACGTAGAGCTATTGCAGTCAGTTGATACAGACGGCTTGAAACCGACTAACCAGGTTAGTGGTCTAACTAATGTAACCCGAGAAGATGAAGAAATAGATTACGGTTACGATCCTCACGACCTACTTAAAAATCTACCGGCAGTAGAGGGTGACTTAATTAAAGTTAAGCGGATGATTAACTAAATGAGCCAATGGTTACCAATTGAGCAAATTGCTAGGAGTGTTAATTCTGGTGAATTGAAAGCTCAAGATTTGGTTAAGCAGAGCCTCAAATCAATTAGCGATAATAAGGACTTTGATGCGATCATATCGACTCTTGAAGATAATGCCCTTAAGCGAGCGAGCGAAATAGACAAATCGGTTGCTACCGGCAAAACCGCCGGCCGGCTGGCTGGGGTGCCTTTTATAGCTAAAGATAATTTTTTAGTATTTGGAGCTGATACCACAGCCGCAAGTAATATATTGAGGGGCTTCCAAGCGCCATACCAGGCGACGGCCATCAATAAGCTGGAAGCCGAAGGTGCTATTTGTGTGGCTAAAGCTAACCTTGACGCCTTTGCTCACGGCACATCCACCGAAAACAGTGATTTCATGACCACTAAAAACCCACACGATAAAGCCAGGGTACCGGGTGGTAGTTCTGGTGGTTCAGCGGCTGCAGTTGTGCTGGATATGGCTCCCTTTGCTCTCGGCACTGACACCGGTGGTTCAATAAGGCAGCCAGCCAGTTTTTCGGGCTGTGTTGGCTATAAGCCAACCTATGGATTGGTTAGCCGCAGCGGCGTGGTTGCGATGGCCAGTAGTACCGATGTCATCGGGCCATTAGCCAGGACTGTCGAAGATGCCGCAATAGTACTTGACGTAATGTCCGGCAAAGATCCTTTGGACGGCACAACGATTGAAAAACAGGACGGCTATGTTAATGCTAGCGGCGACCTTAAAGGCCTAAAGGTTGGTGTCATTAAAGAATATATGAAAGAGGGACTGTCCGACGGAGTCAGGCAGGTAATTGAAGAAGCAGTTTCTAAACTTAAGGCAGGCGGCGCGGAAATTAGTGAAGTCAGTTTGCCTTCAATTGATATGGCCTTAGCTGTTTACTACATAATCTGTCCGGCCGAAGTAAGCTCTAACCTGGCCCGCTATGATGGCCAGCGGTTTGGCTACAGCGATCCGGAGGCTACAACCCTCGAAGCCAGCTATAAACTAAGCCGTGGTCATGGCTTCGGTAAAGAAGCTAAACGCCGCATCATGATTGGCACCTATGTTTTAAGCAGCGGCTATTATGATGCTTATTACAAAAAAGCCCAGATAGTCAGAACCAAACTTATTAATGAATTTGAGACAGCTCTTAAAAACGTGGACTTTCTCATTGGCCCGGTAGCACCTACAACGGCATTTAAGATCGGTGAAAACATTAGCGATCCACTTAAGATGTATTTATGTGACATTATGACTGTCGCGGCCAATATGATTGGCAATCCTGCCATAAGCATACCAGCCGGACTCAGCGAAAATTTACCCGTGGGTTTGCAGGTAATGGCAGGTAAATCAAAAGACAAGGAATTGCTTGGGGTATCTAAACAAATTGAGGAGATCTTAGCATGAAGCTTTTAAGGCGCAAAAAAACTGTTAAGGTCGCCTACTTTACCAAATGCTGGCAAGAGTTGACGAGCTACTGTGCGTCACGAAAGACCTGGCCGATGGCCATTGCCGAAGCTGACCGTCTGCTCGATAAAGCCCTAAAACAAAAAAAGTATAAAGGCAAAACTACTGGCGAGCGACTAGTGTCGGCCCAGCATGATTTAACTCTTAATGAAGAAGTCTGGTTTAGTCATAAATTTACCCAAAAACTAATGGAAGATGATATTGATGTCCGCAAACTTAAGAAAAATGACATACTCAGAGTTCTAGCCGGTTTTAGAGCCGCACTAAGAGACTTGGGAGCCTTGGAAAAACCTGATGATAAATAATGACATTAGAAAAAAATACCTGGTAACTATTGGTATAGAGTGCCATGTACAGCTTAAGACTAAGACCAAACTATTCTCCGGAGCAGATAATGACGCACGGGAAGCTGCACCCAATACACTAGTGAATCATATCGATTTCGGCTTGCCCGGAGCACTACCGGTGCTCAATAAGCAGGCTCTGGAGCTGGCCGCCCGGGCAGCCTTTGCCCTAAATACTTCACCCCAGTCTTTTTCCAAATTTGACCGTAAGCACTATTTCTACCCGGACCTACCAATGGGCTACCAGATAACCCAGTATGATGAACCAATTATTCTTGGCGGCCATGTTACTTACCAGCTTGGCGACGAACTAAAAACTGTAAATATCACTAGGGCACATCTGGAATCAGATGCCGGTAAAAGTACTCATGCCAGCGGTAAGGATTATAGTCTGGTTGATTTAAACCGGGCCGGTACACCATTACTGGAAATAGTTAGCGAGCCGGATATGCATAGCAGTGTTGAAGCTAAGGCTTATGCCCGTGAACTATGGCTGAATATGCGTTATGCCGGCGTTAGTGACGCTAATCTTTATTACGGCAACATGCGTTTTGACGTCAATGTCAGCGTCAGTCAAACTGATAAATTAGGTACCAGGACGGAAACCAAAAACTTAAATAGCTTCAGAAGCGTTGAAAAGGCAGTTGATTATGAGGTTGACCGCCAAATTGAACTGTTAGAAAAAGGTGAAAAGATTATCCAGGAAACCAGAGGTTGGGACGAAGCCAAGCAAAAAACTGTTTCCCAAAGAACCAAGGAAAACGCCGATGACTACCGCTATATGCCTGATCCGGATATACCGCCAATTACTTTAGACGCCGCCTGGCTAGACCATATCCAGCAATCAATGCCGGTATTACCAGCTGACTGGCGGTCCAAGTTAAGTGATTTAAACCTCGATGGGCCGAATATTGAAACACTGCTGGAAGCTGAAGTTGAGCATGAGCAAACCGATTATCTCAAACTGATAGCGGACAGCCTGGATGATCCTAACCAGGCTAAGTTCTTAGCTAACTGGTTTGTCAATCTGGAGATACCGCTGCGGGCTAGCGAAGAAAAGCTTAATTTACCCAATGATCAGCGCAAAGCCGCGTATCAGACCGTCTATAACTTATCCAAATCCGGAAAACTCAGTTCAACAAACGTTAAAGCCCTGCTGGTTAGGCTATTAAGCGGCGCGAGCTTGCCCGAAGATATTGAAGCTTATGCCAGCCAAGTCGGGCTTATCCAGTTGTCCGATACGGCCGAGATAGAAAAGATTGTAGTCGACGTTATAAGTCAAAATCTCAAAGCCGCAGAAGACGTTAAAAACGGCGAGATGAAGGCTATTGGTTTTCTGGTCGGCCAGGTAATGAAGTTGTCCGAAGGCAAGGCCAACCCGGGTCTAGCCAGCCAACTGATTAAAAAGCAGCTTGGTGTCTAACTGCCGGTTAAGTTAAACTTAAAGAAGCTTATGAATAAACCTGTCCGCAAAGCCGTCATAGCCGCTGCCGGTTTTGGCACCCGCTTCTTGCCGCAAACCAAGGCTATGCCTAAAGAGATGCTGCCTTTAGTTGATAAGCCGATCATCCAGCAAGTTGTAGAAGAGCTATGTAGTGCCGGTATTACTGATATTGTAATTGTCACCGGTTATCATAAACGAACAATCGAGGATCACTTCGACAAAGCCAACAGTGATTTATTAGCTAATCTCCAGGCGGGCCAAAAACAAGATTTGCTGAAGAGTGTCCAGGCGATACCGGAGCTGGCTAATTTTGCATATATCCGGCAAAAAGGTCCGACCGGTAACGGCACCCCGATACTTGATGCCGCCCACTATATTGGCGACGAGCCGTTCATTTACACCTATGCTGACGATTTTATTGAAGCTACGCCGACCCGTTTTTCACAACTAATTGCTAACTATAATAACTTAGGCGGTTCAATCATCTCCTGCATTGAGGATAACTCGGATGCCGGCTTTAAAAAATACGGATATGTAGGCGGCGATTATATAAAAGACGAATTGATCGACATTAAACATATTATAGAAAAACCAGGCACCCGGGAAAAAGCGCCCTCCAGTCTGGCCTCAGTTGGCGGTTATGTCTTTGAGCCGGCTATAATTGAATATTTGCAGAGGCAGGCCGCTAACCACGATCCTCGAAATGGCGAGTTAACTATTCAGGAAGCCATGCAAACCGCTATTGAAGACGGCCGGCATATATATGGCCTGAAACTAAACGGCACCTTTTACGATACCGGTAACCCCTTGAATTATCTCAAAACAGTCTTCGATTTTGCTATCAAACGGCCGGACATCGGTGACGAGCTTAAAAATTACCTTAAAGGAAAGCTACTATAAAACTTGCTAGCTGGTATATACTAAATTCATGACCACAACAGATAATGTTCTTCTCATAGTTTTAACCAGCTTACTCAGTATATTAATTCTGATTGGCATAATGATTGCTATCAGCGCCTTTAACTTAATTATCAGCGTACGACGGGTGGTCGCTAAAGCCGAAACCGTTGTTGACTCAGTTGAATCAGCCGCCGAAGTATTGTCGGACGCCAAAGGCCGTTTAGCACTCTTTAAACTGATCAGGAATATTGTTAGAATAACCAAAAAATGACCCAGAAAACTTCCTCTAGTAAACGAATCTTTGCACTCGGTAGTCTGTTAGCCGCCAGTGCCGGCTTTTTAGCCGGTATGTTGTCAGCTCCAAAAAGCGGCAAAGAAATCCGCGGCGATATCAAGCAAGCTGGTGATTCAGTAAGATCAGATGCCGAAAAAGAACTAAAAGTACTTAACATTGAACTTAATAAAGCTATTAAAGAGGCCAAGAACAAAAGCCAGGATATGTCTAAAAAGGCAAGAAGTGACGCCGATAAATTAGTTCTTAAAGCCGATATCACCAACACTAAAGTCCGGGAAATACTAAGCGCCATGCATGAAGGGGATGCAGAAGACCAGGATTTAAAAAGAGCTGTCAGAAATGCAAAAAGCGCCTTAGAGCATTTGAAAGATTACATAAACAAATAACCAACACCAAAATAGGGAGGGAAAAATGAATATTGAAGTAACTAAACAAGAATCAGCAGAGCCACCTGAGCCGGCTACGCAAAATACTGCCGATTCGTTTAGTCAAACAGACCCGGTCAGCCAACCGGCTGAGACCACAACTAGCCTAAGCACGTTTACTCCGGTAGATAACCCTAGTCCTGGTGAGCCAGCCCCGATAACTAGCGAAACAGCATCTCAGCCAGCCGTACATCCGACTATCCCACTAGAGCTACCGTCGGGTAAGAAGAGCCTGATTAAAAGCCCTAAGTTATGGGGTGGCTTAGCTGCGGCTTTAATTATTGTCATTGCAGCTACATTTCTGTTAATGCCTCATAGCAGCAGGCTGAGCAGCACTGGTAAGGCATCAATAAACGTTAGTCTACCGTTAATTGCCAGAGAAACTTCATCACCTAAAACCTATAATATAGAAAATAGCCTTAGTTCAGGTACCGATAATACCTCGCTTAATAGTGACCTTAGTAACATCAGTTCGTCCATGAATCAGGAAAATAACGACAAAACTTCGGCTAGCAACTCACTTAATGATTCGCAACAACAAATAGCAATACCAACCAATTAGTTCTAAAGGCAAGGAGATTTTATGAAAATTCACTCATTTATGTACAAAGTTGACATCGTGATAGCCGGGCTCATAATCGGATTAACCTGGTCGCCGGCAGTAGCTAGCGCCGCCGACATTACTAGTAGTACGACTTCGTCAACCACTACAACGGCTCCGGCAACTACTCCGTCTTCCACCGAAGCAGCCCATTTAAGTCTTATAATTAGTAAGGGTAATGCCGAGATACAGCGTCGGCTCGATAACCTTTCCACTTTGCAGTCTTTAATTAATTCGGCTAGTAAGCTATCCACTTCCGATAAAACTGTACTTTTAAACGAAGTCAGTTCTACCGTATCTGGCCTAAAGCAGCTTAATACACAGCTCGATAGCGCAACAACGCTGCTTGAAGCCAGAACCGATGTTCAAAATATCATTACCGAATACCGTGTATACGTACTGGTCGTGCCGAAGGTCCATTTAATTAAAATCGCCGATGACCAGCTGGTAATTGAAGACAAGCTTACAGCTTTGGCTCAAAAACTTCAAACCCGGATAACTGAAGCAGACAAGACGGGTCAGAATGTTACAACACTTTTGAGTGAACTCACCAGTATGAATAGTTTAGAAACAGCCGCCCAGGCTATATCCAGTTCAATTGACTCATCTGTGATTAACTTGCAGCCTAGTGATTACAACACCGACCAATCAGTCCTAGAAGGCGACATTGCCCAGCTACAAAAAGCCCATTCAGATAATGAAAATGCATTTTTAAACGCCAAGCAGATTATAAGCGCACTTGAAGCGATGAAAACTGCTAACACTTCTACACCCACCTCTCAGCCTGCTAAGACTGCGAATTAGCTTTGTAAGCTAGAGCCAATTTTTGGTATAATATCCCGACAAGACTGCTGTTAAAAAACAGGCTCTTAAGAGAGGGAAGCTTTGGCAACAAAAACTAAAAAACTAAGCGCTAGTGACTATGTTCACTTGCACAACCATACCCAGTACAGTCTTCTTGACGGCTTGACCAAAATACCGGCCTTAGTCGATTTTGTATCAAAAAAGGGCATGGAAGCGGTAGCAATCACTGATCACGGCACGCTTAGCGGGGCTATTGAATTCTACAAAGAAGCTAACGCTAGCAAGATTAAGCCAATTATCGGTATTGAGACCTACATGGCTGCTCGCTCGCTGTCAGACAAGGAACCCGGGAAAGACAAACCGAACTACCACCTTATTTTGATTGCCATGAATAATAAGGGCTATCAGAACCTGATGGCGTTATCGACTATTGCTAATTTGGAGGGCTTTTATTACAAACCTAGAATTGATCATGATCTGTTATCCAAACACAATGAAGGCCTTATCTGTTTAAGCGGTTGTGCCAGTAGTGAGTTAGGTGAGAGCCTACGTTCCGGTTTATATGATGAGGCTAAAAAAACCGCAGAGTGGTATAAAGAAGTTTTTGGCGACCGTTATTATCTGGAGATCCAGGATCACGGCCACCCAAAACATACCAGTGTTTGGCAGGAACAGACTGCCATTAATGAAGGACTTATCAAATTATCCAAGGAGCTGGACGTCCCGGCTGTTGTAACCTGTGACGCCCATTACTTAAAGCATGTCGATCAGGATGCTCATGAAATTCTTTTATGCGTACAAACCGGGTCATTTTTATCCGATCAAAAGCGCATGTCGCTAAAGGATTTTGAATTACATGTCACCGAACCAGAAGAGGTTATTGAAAGGTGGGGTGAAGAGCATCCGGACTTTATTACCAATTCTCGCAAGATTGCTGACCGCTGCAATGTTTCAATTGAACTGGGTAAGATATTAATACCTAAATTCCCGGTGCCTAAAGGACAGAATGAAAAAACCTATTTGGAACAATTGGTTTATCAGGGGCTAGCCTGGCGTTATAACTACGCCACAAAAGACCAGTCAAAAACCCTAACTAAAGAGGCCGCTAAAAACTTACTTCACCCAGAAGCGGTTTCACGAGCAGAGTATGAGCTGTCAGTTATTGATCAGATGAACTTTAACGGTTATTTCTTGATCATTCACGATTTCATTAACTGGGGTAAAGATCAGGGTATAGCTTTCGGTCCGGGTCGGGGCAGTGCTGCCGGCTCAATAGTCTCGTACGCTCTTAACATAACTGAACTCGATCCACTCAAGTATAACTTGATGTTTGAACGTTTCTTAAATCCGCACCGTATATCTATGCCTGACGTAGATATCGATATCCAGGACAACAGAAGAGATGAAGTTATTGAATACTGTGTCAATAAGTACGGCAAGGAAAGAGTGGCTAATATAGTGACCTTTGGACGGATGGCTGCCAGAAATGCCGTCCGAGATGTGGCCCGGGTACTACAGGTTCCATATGCTGAAGCCGACCGTCTGGCCAAAATGATTCCAGGACCAGTTCAAGGGCGTCATATACCGCTCAAAGAATCACTTAAGAACGACGTTGATCTTAAAAACGAATACGACACCAACGAAACCTCTAAAGAAGTATTTGATCTGGCAATAAAGCTTGAGGGGACTATAAGATCGCATGGTGTACATGCCGCCGGAGTAGTAATTGCCCCTGAGGATATTGTTTACTATACACCACTGGAAATGGCCCAAAAAGGCGTTATAGCCACTCAATATTCCATGGGGCCAATAGAAGAGCTAGGGCTGCTTAAAATGGACTTTTTAGGTCTGTCTAACCTGACTATCTTATCTAATGCTCTTAGAATTATTAAAAGAGTCTATAAAGACGACATTACGCTGGCTAGTATTCCTAATGACGACACGAAAACCTTTGAACTGTTTCAAACAGGTGATACGATAGGCGTTTTTCAGTTTGAATCAGCAGGCATGAAGCGTTATATGCGCGAACTGAAGCCTAACGCTTTTGAAGATCTGGTGGCGATGAATGCCCTCTATCGACCGGGTCCGCTTAGCGAAATACCGAAGTTTATTGAATGCAAGAATAATCCGGCGGCCGTTCACTACCTCCACGAATCTTTAGAGCCAGTGCTTAAAGACACCTACGGCGTCATGGTTTACCAGGAGCAGATCACTCAACTGCTGCAATTAGTTGCAGGCTATTCAGCCGGAGAAGCCGATTTGGTCCGGAAGGCTATTGGTAAAAAGAAACGCGATATTATGAAGGCGGAAGAGCCGAAATTTATCGAGGGTTGTATAAAGCAGGGCTTAACTAACGCCCAGGCAAAAACACTTTGGGCTCAGATCCAGCCTTTTGCTGACTATTCTTTCAATAAAGCTCACGCCACTTGTTATGCTCAAATAGCCTACTGGACCGCTTATCTAAAGGCCCACTATCCGGATGCATTTATGGCAGCTCTTATGACAAGTGCGCTCGATGATACAGATCGACTGGCAGTAGAAATCACTGAATGTAAAAAAATGGGCCTGACTGTGTTATCGCCTGACATCAACGAATCGTATGTCGGCTTTAGTGTGGTACCCGGCAAGAACCAGATAAGATTTGGCATGGCGGCTATTAAAAATGTCGGTACGGCTGTAGTTGAGGAGATCGAGGCGGTCAGAGAAGGGAAGCCGTTTACGAGTTTAGATGATTTCCTGACAAGATGCAGTTCTAAAGTAGTCAATCGTAAAACAATGGAAAGCCTGATTAAAGCCGGCGCCTTTGACGCTTTTAATGACCGCTCAACCCTACTCTTTAATCTGGACACTATCCTCGGTTATGCCAGCCGTATCCATAAGCAATCTGCCTCCGGGCAAGTCGACATATTCGGTGGCAAGATTGAATCATCATACACCCCCAGCTTGGAACTCGTAAAACCAAGCGAACAAGTTACGCCACACGAGCAGCTGGTGTGGGAGAGAGAGCTACTGGGGCTCTATTTAAGCCAGCACCCGCTTGATTCATACCAAACATATTTGAGCGAGAAAGCTGTCGCCCTAAAAGAGCTTAAGCCGGAACACGATGGTCAAACTGTAAGTGTTGGTGGAACCATTGCCGATATCCGGGAAATTACAACAAAAAACGGCCAAAAAATGGCCTTTGTGAAACTTGAAGACTTTAGCGGCGAAACTGAAATAGTCCTTTTCCCCGGTGCTTATGATAAATTTCAGCATCTATGGCTAAGAGATAAAGTAGTGCTAATTAAGGGCAAGGTTAATGCTAAAGATAAGGACGGTAAGTTAACCGACGAGCCTAAAATTATGGTTAATGATGCCCAGGAAATAACTCTGGATATGGCTAAGCGCTATAAACCAAAAGGCAAAATACCTAGCCTGAAAGAACCTGTTGTGGCGACCGCTGCCAGCAGTAAATCCCTAAGTGAACCATTGTATCCCAAACTGTATATAAGACTAGCCAGTACCGACGATCAATCAACGCTGCTAAGTCTTAAACAAACAATAGATAATTACCAGGGCCCAACCGATGTGGTACTGGTTTTAGGCGAGGCTGAGTCCCGGCAGGCTATTAAATTACCACATGGTATTAATCCTGAAAGCGCCGGCATTGATCAGCTAAGGCTTTTAGTTGGTGCGGACAATCTTGTACTAAAGTAGTTATTAGCCAATAATGCCAGCAGTGTGGCCGAGTACGGCGGCTGCTGTTGCCAGAAAGACCAGGCTAATATCTATTACCGGATGCTTAATTATAAAGTCTTCGCTAGAAAACAGCAGTTTCCTTATAGCCAGGCCATGTTTAAAGATGAAGCTGACGACGGCTGCCGTCAATATGACGCTAAGGGCAATTTCCGACCACGAAGCATTAGTACCCGTTAATTTGTCTAAATTAGAAATGTTTTGCGCCGGTGGTTGGTTGACGAGACCAAGAACGCCATCACCGGTCGGCTGGCCATATTCAGCTACGACAATAACTTTGGGTCCTTGATTAAGATAGTCTGGGGATTCAGCTACACCGAAACCTACGTTTGTATAAGCCCGGTCAAGAATATTCTGTCTGTGATCTGCGCTATTCATCCAGGCTGAGTTGACACTTGCTGCTGAATTAAAGCCATATGCCAAATTTTCCCCGGCCACGGCATACTGGTAACCGCTGGCAGTAATAAAGCCCGCAGCCGATTCGCCATTTGGCGCAGTATGAGACCAATAATTCTTACTGACCATATCTCTGGCTTTAGATTCAGCGGCGCTGCTTAATTGTTGGTTAAGGCTTAGGGCCGGTTCACCGTTATTTAAGCGGTCGCTGTTTGTTAGCTCAAGCAAGACACTAGAACTAAAGTTGGATTGCCAACCCAGCACTCCTTCGCCAGTTGATAAAAGCGAATTAACAAATACTCCACTAATCACAATGGCGGCCATCGGTAAGTACGGCCAATAGGCTTTAAGGTAACTTTTGCTGTGGCGATGATGACCAGCCTGACGTTTCCTGGACTGACTGGTAGTGCGCGGTTTTGCTGTTAATGACATGTTTATTTTATGTGTTAGTAGCTAATATTATAACATAAGCTGGTAGAGAGCCATGGCCGCTGCCTGAACGACGTTAAATGACTCTTTCTGTCCTCGCATGGGGATCTCTACGATCTCATCGCAGACTTCTATAATCGACTGCTCAATGCCTTCCACTTCACGGCCGACAATTAAAGCAATTTTGTCGGGCCGTTTATAGTTTTTAAGGTCTGTTGAACCAGCTCGCTGCTCCAGTGCCACTATAATGTAGCCGGCCTTTTTTAATTCATTTAAAACGACGTCAATGTTTGGCTCGACAATAATGTCGATCATCGATTCGGCACCGAGCGCGGTTTTATGGATCTGATTATCAATTTTTTTCTTTAAATGCGGCAACCGTGGATCATTCGGCAGAGCCGGGTAGGGTGTATAACCGGTCAGGTAAACCCGCTCAAGGCCAAGACCTTCGGCGGTTCTTAGTATGCTTCCAACATTGTGGGTACTGCGGAGATTATGGGCGATTACAATAGTAGATTTCACTATGTCTATATTATCTCATTGATTTGCTTATGCTTTATACTAATAGCAATGAGTGAAAACGCTAGATTAGACGAAGAACAGGCTAGTCAACGACGGGCCAGGATTCTCGGCATGAATTATGTCGATACGTCTATGCTTGAACCAAAGACACTTTATAAGGATCTTTTGAGCGTTCCTGAACTGTATGATCTAAAAGTAATACCTCTCCGATTAGAAAAAGGCCGGATCCTATTCGGGGTAACGACCACAACTAGTCAACAGACTATGCATGGGCTAACCCAGCGTTTCGCCGACTACCGGGTAGAGTTTGCCATCATTTCGGATATTGGCTACCGGGAATACATGCGGCTCTATGATCCACCGAAAGAAGTGGTTTACCAGGATATTGAAATCACCGGCAATGCTAATGATCAAATTAATTCCGTTTCTGAGCTTCTGGAGCAAGTTAAAGCTGACGACATGTTAGCTTACCTGGTAACCCAGGCACATCATTTAAACGCTTCTGACATTCATATTGAAACTCAGCGTGAAGATGTCCGAATACGTTTTAGAATTGACGGTGTGCTACATAAAGTCGCAAATTTACCGATCGAAAAATACCGGGTGTTAGTATCGGCAATCGCTTCGGCCGGTAATGTTTCGACTTCGGCGAATGAAGCTCAGCAGGGACATATTGCCCAATCCGTTACAATGGCCGATGGTCGTAATGTTGACGTCAACGTCCGTCTCGAAACTGTACCAACAATCAATGGCATGGATATTGTAATGCGGTTGTTTAATATGGATCGCAGCCGCTATAACCTTGATTTGCTAGGCCTGTCGCCAGCTGAGCGAACTGTTGTGGATGGCATTATCTCTAAACCATCCGGCCTGGTCATGGTAGTCGGACCAACCGGCAGCGGTAAAACCACGACTTTATATTCAATGCTTAATTCACTTGTTACTGACGAGCGAAAGATAATAACTATTGAAGATCCGGTGGAATTTCAATTTCCAGGAGTGACGCAGATATCTGTGACCAGTGCTAGCGGCGGTAATGACGACAGTTTCTCCGATAAATTAAGAGCGGTATTACGTCTCGATCCGGACATAGTGATGGTTGGGGAGATCCGCGACCTCGATACCGCCCGGACAGCTCTTCAGGCAGCCCTCACCGGCCATTTAGTATTGGCGACTTTCCACGCCAGTTCGGCTTCGGCTTCATTAACCCGACTCAGCGATATAATTGAGCAAAACCCTCTGTTTATTTCAGCCATCCGTTTAATTATGGCCCAACGTCTGATCAGAAAGCTTGATGATACGCTTAAGCAAGCCTATACGCCCAGCCTATTCGAACTAGATAAAATAAACGAAATACTAAATACTTTGCCACCTAGCGTTCAGCGACCCCCCTTAGAGGGCTTACAGTTGTATAAACCTGGCAGCTCCACCGAAAACCCTTACGGTTATAAGGGCCAATTGGCCATCCGTGAGCAGTTAACGATGACCGAAAGCTTGAGGAAGTTACTGGAGACACCAAAGTTAAGTATCTCGGCCCAGACTATTGAAGCGGAAGCTATTAAGGACGGCATGTTAACAATGGTTCAAGACGGAATTTTAAAAGTTATAGCTGGTCAAACATCCTTTGAAGAACTATTTAGAGTGATTGAGTAGACTGGCAGAGACAGTTAAAGTGTTGCATTAACAGATCAGATAGTGTAGACTAAGTCGGATATGCAGAACGTTATTAAAGAGATAGGTGACAGTTATAAAAAGCCAGCCGTTGTTAATGTTAAGAGCGGCGATACAGTTAGAGTTCACCAAAAAATCCGGGAAGGTAGTAAAGAGCGTGTCCAGGTTTTTCAAGGTCTAGTTATTCGCACCGACCGCAAAAACAGCCACACCAGCCGGATTACTGTTCGCCGTATTTCCAGCGGAGTTGGTGTAGAGAAGAGCTTTTTACTGCACAGCCCATTAGTAGTTAAAGTTGAAGTTACCAAGCGAAGCAAAGTCCGACGTAATTACTTAAGTTATATGCGATCCCGAACCGGTAAATCGGCTCGCATGACCGGAGTTGATTTTGACCGTGAAGCGGTTAATTCTGTTCATGACGCCGAGTTGGAAGCCGAAGAAGCAAAACTACGAGAAGAAAATGCTAAAGAAGCCGCTGCTAAAGCTGAAGAAAAGGCTAAAGAAGAAGCCGAACTAGCAGCTAAGGCCGCAGAAGTTGAAGCCCGCCACAAACAAGCCAGCTAATCAACGCAATAAGCCATTTGGCATAAAGGCCAGAACTTTCCGTTTAATTAAGTTACAATGTTTTAGTGATAATCCTAGGCGTAGACGAAGTAGGACGTGGCTGTCTAGCCGGCCCGCTAGTAGTGGGTGCGGTTATACTTAATAAGAAAATTCCCCGGCTAAAGGATTCTAAGTTGCTAACTAAGCTTCAAAGAGAAAGACTTAGCATTCAAATAAAACTTTTAGCGACAGATTTCAGTTTTGGCTGGGTTAGTGCTGCCGAGATTGATGAGCTGGGCTTAACTAAAGCAACAACTTTAGCAATTGGCCGGGCTTTAACAGGAATTAACGCCTACTACGATTCGGTAATAATTGACGGCAACTATAATTACTTAAAAGACAATCCTAAAGCCAGTTGTTTAATTAAGGCGGATAACCTTATTCCGGCAGTCAGCGCTGCTAGTATTATCGCCAAGGTTGCCAGGGATGAATATATGAGTGCTCAAGCGATAAAGTTTCCCAATTATGGTTTTGAAAGTCATGTCGGTTACGGCACGCGTCAGCATTTGGAACAATTAAAACTGCTAGGCATTAGTGAGATACACCGCCGAAGCTTTCGACCTTTAAAAAGTGGATTAGCATGAACCATAAACATAGAAGAGGGGCGCTGAAAGCCGCAAGGCTATATTTAGAAATGCGTGGCCATAAGTTACTAGAACAGGGCTGGAGTAGCGGCCGGCATAAGATCGACTTAATAGCCGCTAAAGATAACCTTATTGAATTTGTATGTATCAATTACGCCGCCGAAAACGAGGCTATAGATATTACTGAAAATGCGGAGCGCATAAGCCGGCTAAAAGAAGCCCAGCTAGCATGGACAACAGATAACCGTTATCAGGGCCATACTAAGTGCTGGATTATTGAAGTTTATGGAGACGGTTACGCCGTATTATCATTTAATGAAGTTTAGTATTTAGCAAAATAGGCTTTTAGGTCTAACGCTTCGCGCTTACGCCATTCCGCCCGGGCTTCTATTTCACTGAAAGAAATCAATATATTGCGCTTGAGTGCTGCATCATCTAGGTGCTGTGTAAAGAAATCCTTGAACTTCTTTAGCCAAACATCGGAAGATAATGGTCCGGCAGCGTACCATACAAAATAGTCCATATATTTGCCGCCACCGGATAATTCAGCAATATAATCCCAGGACTTTGTAAACCAATCCCAGGCAATATCTCTGGTATATGAATTACGCATCAGATAGGCAAACCAGGTAGCTATATCCTGTGGCCGGACATTTCCATCTTTACTTAGACCCCAGTTTATTAGTGATTTCGCCAGCCTAACGTCTCTTGTAGAGCAGAGACCACTAGCGATAGCCAGCTGTACATCAGGATTGGGATGCTTAACGAATTCTTCTTTTAAGGATTCAATATCTTTTTGGTCGCCGCGCTTGACGACACAGGCAACAATTAGAGCCCGCTGATCAGCCGGGAGTTTATCGGCGTTTCCTAAACTGTCGTATAGGGCCAGCGCTTTATCTACTGCCGGCTGGTATTCGCCGGACAAAGACAGAGCTAGTGCTGTAGTTCTGAGATGTTTAGTATTGGCGTCATCCTGGTCTTTATCTTCCCAGCCCAGCTTCTCGTACCAATAGCTGGCGATCTTAGCCTTATATTTACGGATATGCGCTTCTGTTAGTTGGTCATCATCAGTAAGCTGCTGGGCCTGCCCGATGATCCTTGTAAGCATTAACCAGACAGCGTCACGTGGTTCAGTGTAAGATTCACTAACTACATCTAATAGATAAGTAAGGTCGTATAAGCCTTTTCTGGCCAGTAGCAGCATATCGCTAAGCAGGATTATTCGGCTTGACGATCCGACGCTCCGTTTAACTATCTGCTCTTTAAGTAGCTGCTTAGCTTCAGAGTCTTCGTAATATGAGATAAAGTGCCCATTGCCGTTGGCATTTAGCACTGGCGTTTGGTCTGAATAATCAAAGCTAAGCTCCGGCTTATCTAGTATTTCAACGGGCAGAACCGGGTCAGATAGTAGGGGTATCGGCCAAATAGTCTTATCTTCCCCGTCTAATAGAAATCGTTGCTGAGACAGATGTAATTTTGCAGGTTCTCGTTTAATGCTAACCAGTGGCTGTCCAGGCTGGGCAATCCAGGGGCGCATAAGTTTACCGATATCTGCTTTAGCCGTTTTAGACAATTCTTGCCATAAGTCCTCACCGACGGTATTGCCGAATGAGTAATTTTTAAAATAGGCCTTTAAGCCTTCTCTAAAAGCGTCTTCGCCAATATATTCCAGTAGCATGCTAAGCAGTCTTGCCCCTTTGGCATAGACAATAGCCGGATCGAAAATTGCAGCTATTTCATCAGGGTGATGGACTTCCAGGCCAACCGGCTGAACGTCTTTATAGATATCACGGTGAGAGCAGGACAAAACACGGCCGGCTGTAAAATCTTCCCAGGACTGCCACTCCGGATGTAGCTTATCCTCAGCTACGTTTTCCATCAGAGACGCGAAGCTTTCGTTCAACCACAGGTCATTCCACCAGCGCATAGTTACAAGATTGCCAAACCACTGATGAGAGATCTCATGGGTTATGACGCCGCTGACGTACTGTTCACTGGATAGCGAGCGGTTATCCGGATCTGTCAGCAGTGCTGACTCCCGGTAGGTAATAAGTCCCCAGTTTTCCATAGCTCCGACCTCAAAATCCGGTAAAGCCACATTGTCTAGTTTAGGCAGCGGAAAAGGAGTTTGAAAGTAGTCGCTAAAGAACTCCAGTATGTTGACGGCTTCTTTAGTGGCAAAGTCTAAATGACTTTTGGGCTGGGCAACGCTAGCCCAGGATTTAACCGTAATACCGTCTTTAGTTTTAGCTTCCGAACTGTGCATTTCACCAATAACGAATGCCAGTAAGTAACTGGACATGAGCGGTGAGGTTTCAAAAATCGTGGTTAGCCGGCCGGCTTTTTGCTTTTGCTGTTTAACTGGGGTATTGGCCAGTACCGTCTGATTGTCGCTGGTAACCAGCGTCAGATCAAAAGTCGCCTTAGCTTCCGGCTCGTCAATACAAGGAAAGGCTTCGCGGGCATGATGGCTTTCAAACTGTGAAGCTATCAGCTTCTTAGTTTTACTGGCATGTTTAAAGAAGCAAGGATAAATACCATGCATTTGCTTGGTTATAATACCGTCAAACTTAATTTCAATAAGGTAATCACCGGGCATTAGTAGTGCCTCGCTGTGAAGCCGTAATTCATCAAAGGACTTGTGAAGGTTAATTCTTTCTACGTTGATCAGCTGTTGGCCTTTTTTGCCGAAGTACTTAATAGAAGCACTTTTAATATTGAGGCCATTAGCATGAAAGGTTAGTCGTTTAGATGGCCGACCCAATTTCTTACCATGAATTTTGACTTGGCCTGCAAAAAGCAGCTTGTCTTCATCAATATCTAGCGTCAAATCGTAATGTGACGGATGAAAGTTCGTATAAAGTCTGGTAACCCCTTTTGGCATGTAGGTAAGTTTACCAAAAGGACGGCTTGTCTGGCAAAAATAAGCCTTACTTTTGACTATAATTAGTTCGGTAGGGTATAATAATACTAAGTTAATCCGGCCAAAGTGGTCGGATTTTTTCATGAAGAGACAACTAAATTAGAAAGGATACCTAAATGGACCTAGACATGAAACAACTGGCTGTAGCCATCCGAACTATAGCTGAAGAGAAAAATTTACCCGAGGATGCCGTCAAAGAGGTAGTTGAACAAGCCCTGGCTGCCGCTTACCGAAGAGATTACGGTGACCGTGAACAGGAAATCAGAGTCGATATGAATTTAAACACCGGCGATATAGATGTCTATATTTCTAAGGAGATTGTTGAAAAAGTAGAAAATCCGGCATATGAAATCAGTCTTAGTGAGGCGCAAACCCGTCGTAAAAACGCCCAGCTTGGTGAAACAATAGAAGTTCACGAAAAAGCTGAAGAATTTGGACGGGTAGCTGCCCAAACCGCTAAGCAGGTAATTCTTCAGCGCCTGCGCGAAGCTGAGCGGGAAATTGTTATGAATGAATACCAGGACAAGATTGGCACTGTCATTAATGCGACTGTTTCTAGAGTTGAAGGTAATATTGTCCGAATTGATCTGGGTAAGGCTCAAGGTATTATGCCAAAAAGCGAGCAGATACAGGGCGAACGCTATTATCCCGGCCAGCGGCTAAAAGTCTTCTTAAAAGACGTAGAACGTGGTTTTCGTGGCCCTCAGCTGGTAGTCTCTAGAGGCAATAAAGAATTTATAGAATGGTTGTTCAGAGCCGAAGTGCCGGAAATGGAAAGTGGAGCCGTGGAAATAAAAGGGATATCCCGGGAAGCCGGAGTTCGAAGCAAAATTGCGGTTGCATCTAACGTGCCTGGCGTTGATCCGGTTGGAACCTTTGTCGGTGGTCACGGGACAAGAGTGAACGCAGTTGTTTCTGAAGTTGGTGAACAAGAAAAGATAGATATAATCGTTTGGGCCGAAAATCCGGTTGAGTACATCACCCAGGCCCTCAGCCCAACTAAAGTTAGTAAAGTTACAATCGATGAGGCTTCCAAAAAAGCCCGAGTACTAGTGCCCGAGGACCAGCTCAGTATCGCTATTGGCAAATCTGGCCAAAACGTCCGGTTAGCTTCAAAGCTAACAGGCTATGAACTTGATATAGAAGCCGATAAACAAGCTATTACCGCTAGTCCAGAAACTGACCAACCGGAAGCTAGCGGAAGAGTTGAGACGACTGAACTGCCGAAGACCCCTAGGCTTAAAAAGAAGAACGAGCTGGAAAGCTCGCTTCTCGAAGCTATTGAAGAGCACGGCGAATAAATTTTGTAGTGTTTTTATCTATGCCCTAGAGGTGTTAGCTTAAAAGCTAGACGGATATAATGCTGCTGAATTGGCACTCTTGACCTTAGAGTGCTAAGTGGTATCATAGTAGTAGGCAATTTTACATAACAGACGACTGCCGCGACGCTAAAATTAAGCTTAAGAAAAGAGGACAAAACACTTAACTATGATGATGCCTAATTCACCAGACTTTCAAGAATTCTTAAACCATTTAACCAATAACGCTCTTCAGAGTCTGAAACATGCTGATGCTATAGCTCGCAGTTTTGGCAGTGCCTATATAGGTACTGAGCACTTGCTGTTGGGAGTACTGGCGCAAGATGGCAGCATGGGCAGTAAGATATTGGCAGACGCCGGCATTACGCTTGATAGGGCCCGCCTGGCTCTCAACCTGACTCCTAAAACCTTGATAGTAAACGTTGGCGCTAAGGGGCTAAGCGAAACCGCTAAGCTAACTCTGCGTATGGCTTATGATATAGCCCAGGATTATGCCCAGGACTATTGTGGTACTGAACATATTTTATACAGTATTTTGTCGCAAAAGAATGCCCGCGCAACTAACTTGTTACGTGATATGAGTGTCGATATAGACAGCCTTAGCAGTGATTTAAAGCAATTCTTAAGTAACCAGGAGTATGAAGAACAATATATGAATGGTACTCCCAGTCCAAGGCGATCTAAAAAGAACCAAAAGAAAACCGCTCTTGATTTCTTTGGCACGGATTTAACCCAGCTGGCCCGCAGTGGCAAGTTAGATCCAGTAGTAGGCCGGGAAGCCCAAATCCGACGCGTTATTACCATACTTAACCGCCGGACAAAAAATAACCCTGTTTTAATCGGTGAGCCCGGTGTTGGTAAAACCGCCATTGTTGAAGGGTTGGCTCAGCGAATTATTAATGAGGATGTCCCTGACAGCCTGCTAGACAAGCGAATTGTCGTTTTAGATTTAGCCGGAATGATTGCCGGCACTAAATATCGGGGTGAATTTGAAGAGCGCCTTAAAAAGGTTATGACGGAAATTGAAAGAGATAACCGCAAAACCATTGTCTTTATAGACGAGCTTCATCTGATAGTTGGAGCCGGCGCAGCAGAGGGGGCAATGGATGCTGGTAACATACTAAAGCCGGCACTAGCCAGGGGTAAAATGCAGTTAATTGGTGCCACAACGACTTCTGAATATACCAAATATATTGAAAAAGATGCGGCACTGGAGCGACGCTTCCAGCCTGTACAGGTACCGGAGACTACTCTTGCCGAAACCATCGCTATTCTAAAAGGCCTAAAGTCCCACTACGAAGAGTTTCATAGCGTTAATTTAAGCGATGAAGTACTGGAAGATTCAGCACATCTGGCGAAACGCTATATTAATGATCGTTACATGCCGGACAAGGCGATAGATTTAATTGATGAAACATCAGCTCACATACGGGTTGAAAAGGGTAAAACTCCCCCTGAAGTGAGAGCTTTGCAAAAGGAACTAAGGCTAGTTAACGCTAAAATTGACGAAGCAGTAGATAGTGAAGATTATGAACGGGCAGCTAAGGCCAAAACCCGAGCCAGTCAGATCAATGCTCAGCTGGCTAAACTTCATGTAAATGTCAGTAAAGATAAGAGGATTAACGTTACTAGTGAAGACGTGGCTGAAGTTGTAGCTAGAATAACAGGCATTCCGGTTAAGAAAGTCATAAGAAGCGAAGCTAAATATTTGCTGAGTCTGGAAAAAACCCTTGCTAAATACGTTATTGGACAAAGCGAGGCAGTTGAGGCGGTATCCAGAGCAATACGAAGAAACCGTAGCGGCATCGGCAGCGAAAAGCGACCGATCGGGTCTTTCATCTTTCTCGGTCCAACCGGCGTCGGTAAAACGGAGCTGGCCAGAGTCCTAGCAAGAGAATTCTTTGGCAGTGAAAACGCGCTGGTCAAAATAGATATGAGTGAGTTTAATGAGCACCATAATGTATCCCGTTTGGTTGGGGCGCCGGCCGGTTACGTCGGTTATGACGATGGCGGCCAGTTGACCGATAAAATCCGTCGGCAGCCGTATAGCCTAGTACTTTTTGATGAAATCGAAAAAGCTCATCCTGACGTTTTCAATATGCTCCTCCAGTTACTGGAAGACGGCTATTTAACTGACGCTAAAGGGCGCCGAATAGACTTTACTAACACAATAGTCATTATGACCAGCAATATAGGTGCAGAAAAGCTGCAAAAGGAAGCCAGCTTAGGCTTCCACGCTCACAATTCCAATGACCTGAAAGACCTGGATAAACTACATGAGATAAATAAGGGTAGAGTTCAAGATGAGCTAAAGAAGTTACTGCGACCGGAACTGCTAAACCGAATAGATAAGACGATCGTATTCAGAGCGTTAACTAAACGAGACATCTATAAGATTATTGATTTGCAGATTGAAGAACTTCGAACCCGGTTGCAGCGCAAGGGCATAAGCCTGCAACTGTCGACTGCCGCTAAGCAATACCTGCTTGATCACGGCTATGACGCTCATAACGGGGTACGTCCGCTAAGACGCCTCATCCAGGACACCATTGAAGATCAATTGTCGCTTAATTTACTAGATGAAAAATACGTGAAGGGTGATATTATTCAAGTAGCTACGCATAAGGGTGAGCTTGAATATGCAGTCGCCAACGAATAATACATATACACCTAAACTAACACCAACTACAAAGCGCCATGCTGTCTGGCCGTATATAATTATTGCGGTCTGGATAGTCTTGGCAATTCTTATTGTCCAAAATAAGAACAATATCTATGATTGGTGGCGACTAAATGGTTATAGCGCGCCGGCCGATATCACTTCATTGGCCCAGCAGGATACCATGACGCCATACGCAATGAACCTCTTTAAGGTTAACCATCCACAAATCCTGGACACCGCTGAGTTTAATAAATACTGTCCTAATGACGGCGGCGAAAAGACTATTGTGCTTGGTTGTTATCATAGCGGCGAGGCTGGTATATATTTGCTTAATGTTTCTGACCCTAGGCTTAATGGAGTCGAACAGGTAACAGCTGCGCATGAACTTCTCCATGCCGCCTACAATCGGCTCAGTACGTCAATGCGCGAACAAGTCGATGGTTGGCTACTTGATTACTATAATCACGATTTAACCGATCCACGCATTAAGGCCACTATCGCCGAGTATAAAAAGACCGAGCCGGGGCAGGTGGTTAACGAAATGCATTCGGTGTTTGGTACTGAAGTTATGAATTTGCCGACTAATCTTGAAAACTACTATAAGCGGTATTTCACCAACCGACAGAAAATAGCCAGTTATGCCAGCCAATACCAGTCAGAATTTACCAGCCGGCAAAATGAAGTAACACAGGACGATGCCGAGCTGAGTACTATGCTAGCCCAAATAAATAGCCTGAAAGCCAGTCTTAGCGTTACTTATAATCAGATAGTAGCTGAGCAGAATGAGCTTAATTCGCTCAGGCAGAGTAATAGTATCAGCCAGTATAATTCACTGGTAGGGCCATATAATAAGCAAGTCGATAACTATAACTCCCAAGTGGATACTCTGAGGAACGCCATCGACTCCTATAATACACTGGTCGCGCAGCGAAATGCGGCAGCACTAATCGAGAACCAGCTTTATTCCGAACTTAGCGGTTCGCCTGGCACTGTTCCGAACAAGTAGTGCTAGACTATTAATAGCAAAGAAGGAATAAATCAAAGTGGCAAAAAATTCAACTAGGTTTATTTGTAATAACTGTGGCTACATAACTTCATCATGGAGTGGCCGCTGTCCGGAGTGTGCTGAGTGGAATACTCTGGAGGAGGACTTGCAGGCATCTGTCAGTAAGGCTTCGGGCAAAGGCAGGCTCTTAATACCACAAACCGTTAATGCCGCCAGTAACCAGGATAATAAGCGGTTTGAAACGGGTATTAGAGAAGTAGATGATGTATTAGGTGGTGGTATAGTTAAGGGATCCGTAAATTTAATTGCTGGGCAGCCGGGTATTGGAAAAAGCACATTGCTGCTCCAGGCAGCTGACGGTCTGGCTAAAAACTCTAAAGTTTTGTACGTCAGTGCCGAAGAATCCGCCCACCAGGTATCTCTAAGGGCTGAGCGGTTAGGTATAAAGAACGCAAAGTTAAGGCTGGCCACCAGTGTCATCGCTGATGATATTGCTTCAACTATAAGCTCTCATGATTATGATTTGGTATTCGTTGATTCCATCCAGGCAATCAGTTGTAACGATATCCCCTCTAGTGCCGGCAGCGTCAGTCAAATTGTAAACGCCAGTCATATGCTATCGAACGCGGCTAAACAGACAGGCACGGCAATTATCCTGGTCGGCCACGTAACCAAGGAAGGTAATATTGCCGGACCAAAAGTTCTCGAGCACGCCGTTGATGTTGTTTTGGAACTGAGCGGTGACCGCTATGGTGGCTTTAAGGTGCTTCGGGCAGTCAAGAACCGCTTTGGCTCAACTTCAGAAGCTGGTATTTTTGAAATGGCCGGCAATGGTCTTAAACCCGTTGACAATCCCTCGGCCGCCTTACTA
>DAIDIO010000008.1 GCA_027459325.1 Candidatus Saccharimonadota bacterium | reverse complement strand
GCCTCCCAAACCGCTGATCTCCTACAGTTCCAAAACAGCTCAGGCACAGTCATGTCAGAGTTTACCTCTGCCGGTACTCTCCAAGGCGGTAATGCAACTGGTACTAATGTCGCTGGTACTAACTTAGCTATAGCTGGAGGCGAGGGAACAGGCACAGGTGCTGGCGGTAATATTAACTTCAATATATATGCCCCAAGTACAACCAGCGGCACTACTAACAATACAACCCCATCAACTGCCTTAAGTATTAATGGCACCAATGGTTCTGCTACCTTCCAGAACGCTACTAACTCTACTACTGCCTTCCAAGTGCAGAATGCTGCAGGTGGAAGCTTACTGACAGCTAACACTACTAGCTCTAACATAACAATAGGACAAGGTAATCTATTAGAACTAGGCCTAGGCATTCCAACTGGACTAGCTGTAGCAGCTGGTTCTGACCAAGGCGGTAGTCTGTCCGGTGCAACTGGTACTACTTACTACTATAAAGTCAGTGCTCTTAATGCAGCAGGTGAGACACTAGCTTCTAATGAAGTATCTATTGCCGGATCATCATTTACTCCAATTACTGCCCCAGGTGTAGCCACAGCTGCCGCAACCACTGGCACTACTCTTGGTATAGGTACTTACTTATACAAGATTACCTACGTAACAGCTAATGGTGAGACTAATGGTGGTACAGAATTCAGTGTTACTACAACAAGTGGTAACCAAGCCGTAGCCCTTTCAGCCTTACCACTAGGCCCAACCGGTACAACTGGACGAAAGATCTACCGTACTGCAGTAGGCGGTGCAACTGGTACAGAAAAACTAGTTACTACCATTGCAGATAACACCACTACTACCTACACCGATACCACAGCAGACACTAGCTTAGGAGCAGCAGTACCAACTACCAATACAGCAACTACCAATACCAACAACGCTACTATTAGCTGGACTCCAGTAGTAGGAGCTACTTCCTACCATATCTATAGAGGAACAACTAGTGGAGCAGAGAATGTCTACCAGACAGCTACAACAAGTCCATTCACTGATACTGGTGCCGCTGGTACATCAGGCTCTACCCAGACTTCAGACCAAACCGCCAGAATAGGTGTAGGTACAACTACGCCAAGCGCTAACCTAGACGTCCTAGGCACAACCACTTTACAGTCAGCAGTCAACTCTACTACTGCATTTCAGGTGCAGAACACATCCGGAACAAGTCTACTCACAGTAGATACTGCTAACAATCAGAGCCTATTTAATGGCGATGTTAGCATAGGACCAGGATTAACCCGGCTCTTTAGTGACGGTTTTGAAAGTGGTAACTTTAACTCTTGGAATGGAGGGGTAACACAGTCAGGCTCAGCAACTGCGGCAGTTGTATCATCTCCAGTTCACACCGGTCATTATGCAGCTCAGTTTGTAGAAACCGGTGCTGGATACTCTCACGTAGTAGCTGGTATAACAATGGGCACAACTACAGTCATTCAATCTTACATTAATGTAGCTTCCCAAGGTGCTTCTGATCTTAACCTTGAATCAGTTGGTACTGTATCACCTAACTTCACGTCCGTATACAGACAACAGACAACTGGCTATATATCAATTTACGATCTAGCTAATAACACTAGTTATGTAAGCACAACAGTCCTGCCATTAAACTCATGGCATGAATTAGAAGTAGACATTACGTTTAGTACTACCACTGGATCTATAACAATATACATGGACGGTACTCAGGTCTTAAATGAGACTAGCATCGATACAGGTACTATTCCACCAAATCTTGCTATAGGTGACGGATATACCGGTGGTACACACGTCGGTACATTTACTATGGATGATGTTGCAGTTGGAACGTCTTCTGCATCTGGAGACACAGGTAACTTAAATGTCGGCGACTCACTTCATGTCGGTGGTAACAGCACATTTGGTTCATCGGTTCTTATACAGCCTGCATCTAATGCTACTACAGCCTTCCAAGTCGCTAATAGTGCCGGAACAGGAATATTCGATGTTGATACTACTGATGGCAGGGTAGGAATTGGCACGGCCAGCCCGGCTAACTTACTCAGCATTGGCGCATTAACAACGGCTGCCGGTACATATCAAATCGCGGTCAGCACGAACGGCGCTACCAATAGTGGTATTGTTGTTCAGGATGTTGCCGGCCAGTCGTCGGGCTATGCATTCAGTCTACAAAATAGCAGCGGCAGTAATCTCGCCTCTATTGATTACCAGGGCAATCTAATAGTTCAGAACGCCACTATTACAGGGGCTCTGACTGTTAATGGACATATAGTTACGGCTAATACTACTGGTAGTACATCGGCTGTTGTCAATGCTAATGCTGGCACTGGTGCAACCTGTAATGTAACTGGAGACGATACCGATGGGCAGATTACTTTAGTTACCGGTACTGCCACCTGGGCAAGTGGAGCACAGTGTAGCATCAGCTTTAGTTCCAGCTATGCTACAGCTCCAAATACTGTCATATCAGCAACCGGTAGTACTAATGGAGCTTCGGTTGTACCTACAGTTACTCCATCAACCACTGGTTTCACGGTCAACTTTGTAATTCCTGATACAGCTACTCATACTTACACATGGGACTACGTAAACTTAAATTAGCTATTTAGGCTTTTTACTCTTGCATAACTCACCCCTGTAAAGTAAAATAGCATCTGATGATAGAAGTAACCCGTAAAGACGCTAAAGAGTCGACCGAGAATTTACTACGCCGCTTTAACCGTAAGGTACAACAATCCGGTATGCTTGCTGAAGTTAAGCAAAATCAGTATTTCCAGAAGCCTATAAGTAAAAGAGATCGTCGTAGTAAGGCTATAATACGCCAGGAAAGAAAGGCTCTTAAGCTTAAGAAAATCAAACTAGGGCAAAGATAGAGGAAACTATCTTATGCTAGAAGATAAGCTTGATAAAGACATCAAGTCAGCCTTACTGGCCCGGGACAGTCATAAAGCGATGACTCTTCGAGGGCTTAAAGCAACCTTACTTAATATTAAGGTTGCCAGTGGCAAAAGAGAGTCAGGGCTGGACGATAACGAAGTGTTGTCGGCCTTTGCTAAAGAAGCTAAAAAACGCCAGGAAAGTGCCGATTTATATAAACAAGCCGGCGATGAGGCGAGAGCTAAGGCAGAGCTAGATGAAAAGGCTATGATTGAAGCCTATTTGCCAGAAGCCATGAGTGAAGAAGATATAGCTAAAGTTATTGATGAAGTCATAAAAAGCTTAGGCGCCGATAGTCCATCACAAATGGGGCAGGTAATTGGTCAGGTTAAGGCCAAGTTGGGTGCAGCCGCAGATGGTAGTGTGATAGCCCGGTTAACTAAGGAGAAATTACAGTGATATTACTAATGGGTATTGCCGGAAGCGGTAAGGGGACTCAGGGTAAAATGCTAGCCGATCAGCACGGATTACATTTAATATCTATGGGCGATGTTCTTCGAATGTATGTGACAGGTGAGCAAAGAGAGAAAATGCTGGCTGGAGGACTTCTTGATGATCAGGAAATCATAGCTATTATTGATAAAGTTTTTACTTCTCTTAATGATAATAATGATATCTTGATGGACGGTTTCCCCAGAACTATCCCGCAAGCTGAGTGGCTCATGGAGCAAGTTAAAGCAGGGCGCTTTGATCTGAGTGCGGCTCTACATTTAGTTGCCAGCCGGGATGCGGTTAAGGAAAGATTACTTAAAAGAGCCCGCATTGATGACACCGAAGCAGCGATTGAAGCTCGGTTCGATGAATATGAAAGGTCTACTCAGCCGCTTGTAGATTGGCTGAAAGAACAGGATGTTAAAGTAGTAAACATTAATGCCGAGCAATCAGTTGAAGCGGTTAATGCCGATCTAGTGAAAGCTCTAGAAGAAACAAACCCAATTACTTAAATGCAAACGGCAGTTAAAACCAGCCAAGAAATGAAATATATGAGAGAAAGTGGCCGGATGCTGGCTACTGTTTTAAACCTGCTTAAACAAGAACTTAAAGTAGGCATGTCAACTAAAGATCTTAGTTTAATAGCTGCCAATGAACTTAAGTCATTAGGTGGGGAAGCGGCTTTTCTAGGTTATCAGGGTTATCCGGACGTTATATGTATATCTGTTAATAATGAAGTCGTCCACGGCATACCGAACCCGTCAAAAATTATTCAGGAAGGCGATATCGTTGGCTTAGATTTCGGTGTCCGCTACCGCGGTATGATAACCGACAGTGCAATTAGTGTCATAGCCGGTAAACCTAAGCAAAGAGGGCACATAAGCTTACTAGAAGACACCAAAAAAGCCCTAGATATAGGAATAGCTGCTATTCATGACCAGGTACGTACCGGTGATATAGGTTTTGCCATAGAAAGTTTCCTTAATAAGAAACGATACGGCATTGTTCGCGATCTTGTCGGACATGGAGTAGGGCATCATGTTCACGAAGACCCTAATATACCCAATTACGGTCGTCCAAATACCGGACCTTGGCTAGACAAAGGCATGACAATAGCGATAGAACCGATGGTAACACTTGGAACAGATAATGTAACAGTTGCGCCAGACGGCTGGACTATATTAACAACTGATGGATCCTGGTCAGCGCACTTTGAGCACACCGTGCTTATTACTGAAGAGGGTAGTGAAATATTAACCCAAATTTGAGTGGCTATCTAAGGGATTGCTAAGCCTTAAATTGTCAAGGTCCTTAAAGTCTTTTATATTTGCCGTCCAGAGTTCTAAGTCGTGTTCTAAAGCCGTAGCAGCTACAATAGAATCAGCAAGCGATATATTTCTTAGTTGTTTCAGACGGCTGGCGAGAGAGATAATGTTTTCAGTTAAGGGTATTTCTGTAATCAATTGAAATAATTCTTTAATTCTTAACTCTTCGGCTGAAAGTAGTTTGGGATAACCCAAGGATTCTATATAAACAACAGACGGATAAAAAATAGGCTTATCGCTAATAATTTCTTCACTGAGAGTACCGTTCGCTAAATAAATTATTATATTTGTATCAAAACATATCATCAGGGTTCAATCAGTCTCTACCCGGGATAGGCCTGTCTTGACGGGTTTTTTTCTGCCAAGCCACAGGATCCTTAATATCTTTAAATGCACCTATTTCCTGCAGATTACGTATTGCCTTTTTTAATGCCTCGGGATTATGCTCTTTTGGGGATAGCATTGGGCTGCCCAGTTGTACCTTTTGGCCTAAAGAAAGATTTGAATTTACAATATAATTCTTTGGTACCCGAAGTGCGTATGAATTTCCAGTTTTTATAACGGTTGCTGTGTAGTTACGCATGGTATATACAATTATACATCCATTAGCTAGGCTAGTCAACTGGCCATAATTCTTATAGAACATTGAATCCAGCAAGCAATAGCGCTATACTGATGGACAGATGAAGCCCGAACAATTTGTCGGTTTAGATATAGGTACCAGCATGGTTAGATGCGTTATAGGGACAGTCGACCCGAATGGCGGCATGCCCTCTATAATTGGCCATGGGCAGTCTCAGAATGATGGTATGCGGCGGGGAGCAGTAGTGCATGTTGATGATGTTGCTAACGCTATTGTAAAGGCGGTTACTGAGGCAGAACGGATTTCCGGCATGTCTATTAAAAGAGCAACGGTAAATGTTAACGGCTCACATGTTAGCGGCATCAACTCTGAAGGAGTTATAGCTATAAGCGCAGCTAACAGAGAAATAACTCCAGACGATCGAGCCCGTGTGGAAGAAGCGGCAACGATTGTAAAATTACCCTCAAATCGAGAGATTATACAGTTTTTTGCCAAGAATTATTCACTTGATGGACAGAAGAACATTAAGGATCCAGTTGGCATGCATGGAGTTAGGCTGGAGGTTGATGCCCATATTGTTACGGCCGCAACACCTAATCTAAGTAATTTGGATATGGCGCTCGAAAAAGCCGAAGTTACAGCTAATCATCATACCGTATCGGGCTTAGCTGCTGCAGAAGCTGTATTTACCAGACAACAGAAAGAGGCCGGTACGGCACTTCTTGATATCGGTTCAGGAACCACTAATCTAATAGTTTTTGAGGACGGGGAAGTACAACACGTAGCAGTTTTACCGATTGGTGGCCAACATATAACCAATGATTTAGCGATTGGTCTTAAAACAGATTTGAATGTCGCTGAGGCGGTTAAGATCCAGCACGCTGATCTTAGAGAAGTAAAATCAAAATCCACGGCAGTTGTTAAACTAGATGGCCAAGCCTATAACTTTGATTTCGCAGAAGTATCAATGATTGTAGAAGCGAGAGTTGAAGAGATGTTGGATTACATTGAAAAAGAGTTGCAAAAGATTAAACGAGCTAAAAAATTACCCGGTGGAATCATACTTACCGGTGGTACTTCCAAGCTACCAGGTCTTGATGAGTTTACTAAAGAACGATTGCAGTTACCGGCCCGCCAAGGTAGTTTGCACGGGATTGGTGGTTTAGTAGATACTGTTGAAGATCCCAGTTATGTTACTGTCGTTGGGCTAATGCTGCTAGATATGCTGCTGCTACCGGCCCTCCCGGAAACTAATGCTGGTAGCCGCGGCTACTCTGTAAATACCAGTTCGGTTATCAAAAGTTTGCTCAACAAACTTAAAGGTTAAAAGCCTGAATAAATATATAAACAGACTGAATAATTATTAGGCAATTAACTCTAATTTTTCCTAACAGCAGTAACAGGCCTGTGCAAATTTATTGAACTTTTTTAACTTTTTACGGTATACTGAAGTTTATCAAGCGAGAATTGGTGAGGTATAATAAAGGGGAAGAAAATGCCGCAAGTAGTTGAGCCAGCAATAGAAACATTCGCGCAAATTAAAGTTATTGGTATTGGGGGTGCCGGTGGAGCCGCAATCAACCGGATGGTAGATGCCGGTATTGAAGGCGTCGATTTTATTGCAATTAACACTGACGCGCAGGCCTTACATCATTCTAAAGCTAACAAAAAAATTCACATAGGTAAGGATGCAACGAGGGGACTAGGCGCTGGCGCTGACCCTGGTGTTGGTGAGGCGGCCGCTAAGGAATCTGTTGAAGAAATTAAAAAAGCCATTGAAGGCGCCGATATGGTTTTCGTCACCATAGGTGCAGGCGGTGGAACTGGTAGCGGAGCCGGACATGTAGTTGCCGAGATCGCTAAAAGCCTAAATACTCTAGTAATAGGTTTCGCTACTAAACCATTTGCATTTGAGGGCGAAAAACGGCGGAAGAACGCCGAAGCAGCCATAGAGAAATTACGTTCAGCTGTCGATACCTTAATCGTTATACCGAATGACCGCTTACTGCAAACAATTGACCGTGATACGCCACTTATGGAAGCGTTTAAGGTCGCTGATGATGTGCTGCGTCAGGGAGTTCAAGGGATATCTGATCTAATAACAGTCCACGGTCTTATTAATTTAGACTTCGCTGATGTTAAAGCTGTGATGACTGACGCCGGTAGTGCTCTTATGGGTATTGGTCGGGCCAGTGGTGATGACCGGGCTGTAGAAGCCGCTAAGCAGGCAATTGAATCGCCGCTACTAGAAGTTTCAATAGATGGCGCTCGGGGCATATTATTCAACGTTATTGGTGGCAATGACCTGACTATGCATGAAATTAATGCTGCCGCGGAAACTATAACTACTGCTGCAGATCCGGAAGCTAACATTATATTTGGAGCGACAATAAATCCGGAACTGGAGGGTGAAGTAATAATAACAGTAGTAGCCACCGGTTTTGATGCTTCATACTATTCAGCAAAAGCCCCACGCACCCGAAGCGCCGTCTTAGAAAGCGCTAATTTGGATAAGCCAAAAGACGAGCAAACCTTATCGGAAATTGATATGGACCTAAATGATGACGAAGAAGATGAAGACACTGACTTTTCGAAAGACACAACCGGTACGACGGACATTTGGTCGCTACATGAAGACGATCATGCAGCCGAAGAGGATGGGCATAAAAACGACGAAGACAGTTCTGGGGTGGTAACCAGCGACTTAGAAGATCAAGTCGAAGAGCCGTCATTCTTACGAAAATTACGCCGCAAACGTAAAGACGAATCAGACAATAAATAGCTGAATTTTTCCAAAAAATACGGCTTCTTTAGAGGTACTACGTAATAAATAATACAGCGACTTTTTGCTTGCAAAACACTACCGCTGGGGCTATATTAGAAGAACACAGCACTATATGTGGAAAAACAGACATATAGAAACAATAAAAACGCTGAGCACATTTACGAATTAAAAATAACGAATGGAGGCAGAATGAAGTGCACTCAATGTCATAGCGAAGACATCAAAGTCATTGAATCGCGTGACGTGAGCGAGGGCCAAGCCATTCGCCGCCGACGTATGTGTAATAAGTGTGGTCATCGTTTTACTACTTACGAAAGACTTGAAAGACCGCAGTTAGTTGTCATTAAAAATAATGGCACACGCGAACTTTTTAATAGAGCGAAGCTGTTAGCTGGACTTTATCGGGCCTGCGAGAAGACGTCGGTAACAAGTTTAGAGCTAGAGAAGGTAGTCGATGCCGTAGAGCAAGAGCTATATGCTTGCGGTGACTCAGAAGTCAACTCTAAACGCATAGGTGAATTGGTCATGGAGCAACTAGCTCATTTAAATGAAGTAGCATATGTACGTTTTGCTAGCGTCTATAGGCGCTTTAAGGACATTGCCAGCTTTGAACAAGAATTATCGCTTGTCAGACAAGGTAAACATATAGTTACAAACTAAACTAATAAATAAAACTAAACAATAACTTACTGTACAAGAGATCAGTAGGTCACAAGAAGAGGAACACTATGGGACAAGCAACCAGCCTTGGTGTAGGCAGACTATTTACGGCTAACAAATCAAAAGCCTATGATTCACTTAAGTGGGTCAAAAGAGATTCAATTATTAAAAATCCTGCTACTGATACACCGGTATTTGAGCAAAGAGGGGTTGAGTTTCCTGACGACTGGTCATTAAACGCTATCAACATTGTCGCCCAGAAATATTTCAGTGGTACACCGGGTACAAAAGAGCGTGAATATTCCCTTAAACAACTAATTGACCGGGTTGCAGATACCATCACTAGAGAAGGTGTTAGCGAAGGCTATTTCAGTAATGAAACCGAAGCCGAAGACTTCCGAGAGGAACTTAAATACGTTCTTGCAACTCAAAGAGCAGCCTTCAACAGCCCAGTATGGTTTAATATTGGCGCTAAAGGCCGGGCTCAACAGGCTAGCGCATGTTTCATTTTAGGCATTGAAGACACTATGCCGGCTATTCTTAACTGGTATGTCGAAGAGGGTATGATCTTCAAGGGCGGTAGTGGTAGTGGTATTAATCTAAGCGCGATTCGTTCAAGCGTTGAGCCACTTGGCAAAAGTGCTGGTACGGCTAGCGGTCCACTTAGCTTTATGCGTGGAGCTGACGCCAGTGCGGGAGCCATTAAGAGTGGTGGTAAAACCCGTCGGGCTGCAAAAATGGTTATTCTAAATGTTGACCATCCTGATGTAGAAGAGTTTATTTGGAGCAAAGCAATTGAGGAACGAAAGGCCAGAGACTTGCAGGCGCTTGGGTGGGACATGAGCCTTGATGGTAAGGACGCCTTTAGTGTTCAGTATCAAAATGCCAATATATCTGTTCGTGTTACAGACGAATTTATGCAAGCTGTGGAACAGGATAAAGACTGGAAGCTTAAAGCAGTTACTAACGGTAAGCCAGTGAAAACGGTTAAGGCCCGCGAGTTATTCCGTCAATTTGCCGAAGCTGCTTGGGAATGTGCTGATCCAGGCATGCAGTTTGATAGCGTGATTAATAAGTGGCATACAACACCAGTTGCTGGACGAATTAATGGTTCTAATCCATGTAGTGAATATATGCACCTCGATAACTCGGCTTGCAATCTAGCTAGCATTAATCTTCTTAAGTTCTTAAAAGATGATAATACTTTCGATATTAAGTCATTTATTCACACTACCGAGTTATTATTTACCGCTCAGGAGATACTAGTCGGATACAGTGAATATCCAACTGAGAAAATTACTAAAAATGCAAGGGCTTACCGAGAGCTTGGTATTGGCTATGCTAACTTAGGCGCACTACTTATGGCGGTAGGACTACCTTACGATTCAGACGAAGGGCGGGCTATAGCAGCTGCAATAACAGCATTAATGACTGGTGAGGCTTATGCTACCAGCGCTCGAATTGCTAATAAAGTTGGTCCGTTTGCTGGTTACGCCAAAGACCGTGAAGGAATGTTAAATGTTTTACGAATGCACCGAGCAGCAGTATCGGATATTGATGCGAGTCTTGTTCCGGAAGATTTACTGAGCGCCGCAGCAAGTGCTTGGGACGAAGCAGTTGAGCTCGGTGAACGTTACGGTATCCGTAACTCCCAAGCTAGCTTACTCGCACCTACTGGTACTATTGGTCTGATGATGGATTGCGACACAACAGGTATCGAACCAGATCTAGGACTAGTTAAAGTTAAGAAATTAGTTGGCGGTGGCAATATGAGTATTGTTAATCAAACCGTCCCCAGGGCGCTTAAGTCTCTTGGTTACGATGAATCTCAGATAAATGATATTGTCGCGTATATTGATGAAGAGAAAACCATACTTGGCGCACCCCACCTAAAGAAAGAGCATGAGCCAGTCTTCGCTTGCTCGATGGGCGATAATGCTATTCATTACTTAGGTCACGTAAAAATGATGGCTGCCGTACAGCCGTTCTTGTCAGGCGCAATCAGCAAAACTGTCAATATGCCGGAAGATGTTACAGTTGAAGACGTTGAGCAGTTACATATTGATGCCTGGAAAATGGGTCTTAAAGCAGTGGCTATTTATAGGGATAACTGTAAAGTTGCTCAGCCGCTTAGTATGGCTAAAAAGGCAGGTTCTGAAGATAAAGCTCCTGAGGCGGCCTCAGCCAGCGAAAGCACGGACCGTTACATTGTAAAAGGTGCAGTAAAGCGCCCAATGCCTAAGGTGCGAAATGCAAAAACTTTCTCATTTACTGTCTCTGACTGCCATGGTTACTTCACTGTAGGTGAATATGAAGACGGTACACCGGGAGAATTGTTTGTAAATATTGCTAAAATGGGCTCAACTTTGGCTGGACTAATGGATTCATTTGCTAGAAGTGTTAGCTATGGTTTGCAGTACGGCGTACCGCTTAAAACATACGTTAAGGGCATGAGTCATATGAGCTTTGCACCATCAGGTATAACTGACGATCCAGAAATACGAACCGCAGCCAGCTTGGTAGATTACGTCTTTCGAAGGCTAGCGTTAACCTATCTAAGTTTCGATGATCGTTTGGAGCTTGGTTTGGCGTCAATTGAAGACATGCCAGAGATAACTGCACAAACAACATTGATCGAAGAGCCAGTGATTAAGGAAGAGCTAAAAGTTGTCGAAGTTCCAAAAGTTGAGATTCAACCGCTTAAGGCAGTTGTTGTTCAAGAAAAAAGCACTATCGCCAATGCTCTATCTATGCCGGCTACTGGTTCAAATGTAGCGCCGCTTTGTTACAACTGCGGCAACCAGACACAACGAGCAGGCAGTTGTTATGTCTGTTCCAGCTGTGGTAGCACCACCGGATGTAGCTAGATTAGCTAAGCGCATTTGTGATATAAATAAGGAAGCATATGCGCTTACTAATACTTTACAGACCAAATTCAGAACATAGCCGGGTAATAGAAGATTACATTCATAATTTTCGACGGATTTATAGCCGTGGTAATGTCGAAGTTCAAGACATTGACAGTAGAGAGGGTATTGCCTTAGCTAGTCTATATGATGTTATGCAGTACCCGGCTATACTTGCTATTGCTAATGATGGCACACCGCAAAAGGTCTGGCAGGGAACAGATTTGCCACTGATGGACGAAGTCGCATCATATGCCAGTATTTAAGCCTGCTAACTCTTAACCTAAAATCACCTTACTCTTTACAGGGCGTCCAATTTTTGATATGCTCTATCGGTAACTTTATTTCTAACTAACAGATATGGAACTAAATATTTAATGAAAAAAGCTGTTATACAAACTGGTTCAAAGCAATACCTTGTCACCGAAGGTGAAGAGTTAAAAGTTGAGCTACTTAAGAACGACTCTAAAACCATTGAGTTTAAGCCATTACTCCTTATTGACGATAACAATGTAAGCGTCGGTTTACCTATGCTAGATAAAGCATCAGTTAGTGCGGATGTACTTGAGGCTGATGTACAAACCGAAAAAGTGACCTCAATCCGCTTTAAAGCCAAAAAAAGAGTTCATAAAACCCGCGGTCATCGCCAACATGTGAGCATTATAAAAATTAAGAAGATAGCTTAATACTCATTTTTGCTTAAAATTTATCTGAAAAATAGCTGTGGAAAAGTAAAACATTAAAAATTGACTGTGTAATTTATAACAACAGCAAGCTTAAGTATTTTCTCTGTATTTCAGCCTTTAAACAGATCAACTAATGCCATTAATAATGCTAACGTAGTATGATAAGCTACAGATTGTAGTAAAAATATTGCAAAAATGAAGCAAAAACCCGCATATATATTTTATTCAAAAAATGCTTGAAAGCTGTCTTTCAAACATAGATACTAATAGCACGGGGTTGGAGTCAGTTAGATCTTAACCCTAACCAACAAACAGAGGGTAAAATCAAATAAAAATGTAAAAAGGGCTTCTCTCAGGTGTTGAGAAGCCCACCAGAACAAATCAGTTCCGGAAAACAAAAATAAAATGGCCAGATACAGTTATAAAAATACGGTTAATCAAAAAGATAACCAGATGAAAAACACTCAGGAACCCTAAAAGGTCGATGAGTGTTTTTTAGATCAAACAGAAAGAAAGCCAACATGAAAGACACAAAAAACAAAAAGCTACAGGACGACAGGTTACTTAAGCGATTATCACTAAAAGAGCGACGCTATCAAGAACAGATCAGGCGCTTAATCGCCAAAGACGATATGTTCAAACTGGTTTAATAAAGCCAGCCGGCAGTCTAACCATGAGTAGTGTTATACTGATCTAGTTGGAGTAAACATGTCAAAAATAATAGCAGTTGTAAATCAAAAAGGTGGAGTAGGTAAGACAACTACTTCGATTAATATTGCTTCACAACTGGCTAGCGCTGCTAGCTCAGTCTTGTTACTGGATTTAGACCCTCAAGGTAATGCTAGTAGCGGCATAGGCATGTCTAAGGAGCTGACAGCCACAACTTATGACGTGGTCTGCAAGGGTTTAGTGCTTGGTCAGGCCGTTCAACCTACACATATAAATAATTTATTTATTCTTCCAGCAAATTCTGACTTGGCGGCCGCCGAAATAGAGCTAGTCGGTTTAGAAGGGCGGGAATTTTCTCTTAGCACTGCTCTTAAAGATGTCTCTCAAGATTACGTTATTATAGATTGTCCGCCAGCTTTAGGATTGCTTACAATAAACGCCCTGACGGCCGCTAGATTCGTTCTAATACCGGTTCAAGCTGAATACTATGCACTCGAAGGCCTTGGACAGCTTTTAAACACCATTCAGATGATTAAGGAAAGGACTAATCCTAACCTGGATATACTCGGAATAGCTTTAACGATGTACGACAAAAGGAATGCACTGTCCGATCAGGTATACGACGAACTGAAAAATTACTTTGGCGATACGCTACTTTCTACGGTGATTCCCAGGAACGTTAGGTTAGCGGAAGCGCCAAGTTATGGCAAAACCATATTTGAACATGATCGTTGGAGTAAGGGGGCCAGAGCTTATAAGGCTTTGGCAAGAGAGATACGCTCAAGGGTTTAGTGCTTAGTCAAAAAAGCCCAGCAACCTTTGTAAATCTTCGTCTGAATTAAATGTAATTTCCAGTCGTCCACCGTAGGCCATGCGCTTGATTTTTACCGGGGTACCCAGTTTTTTGCTGATTCTTTTTGTTTCGGGCGTTTCGGTAGCTGTTCTAGCGCTGGCTTCGGCTGATTCTTTAATGCCTTCTTTAATACTTACAACAAAGCGCTCAGCTTGTCTTACGTTCCAGCCCAAGGAGATAATAGCTTTAAGTAGATATGCCTGTCGCTCAGGATCGTCTTTAAGAGCAAGAATAGCTCTGGCATGGCCTTCTGTTATTTTTCCTTCGGTTAGAGCGGTTTTAGCCTCATCAGGCAGCTGCATGAGGCGAACAATATTAAAAACCGTTGAAGACGCTTTACCCAACCGTTTAGCGATAGAGTCGTACGACATTGAAAATTGGTCATGCAGACGCTCGATGCTAAAGGCTTGTTCGAGAGGATTTAGGTCAACCCGTTGCACATTTTCTATTAAGGCAATTTCTAATTGCTCAAGTGCCTCTGTGCTTCTAATAATTACTGGCACTGTTGTAAGTTTTGCCAGTGCTGCGGCCCGGTAGCGACGCTCACCAGCAATAATAGTGTAGATTCCATTTTTTATTGGAGTAACCACCAGTGGCTGTATGATGCCGTGTTGTTTAATTGATGCTGCCAATTCTTTAAGCGCTGCTTCTTCAAAGTTTTTACGGGGCTGGTGGGGATTAGCCTGGATCTTATCGAGGGGCACTTTTTCAATTCGCTCATTAGAATCCAGTACTAAGGTTTTATCAAAGGTTTTCGGGAGCAGGGTGTCAAAGCCGCGACCTAATGCTTGTTTTCTTTTTGGCTCACTCATCTTACTTAAGAATATAGCACAAAAGTCTAGAAGACTTTAGCGTTTCCAATAGGGAAGACGCGTAAGATAAGCTCACCAATTATCTGGCTGTCATTTATCGGACCAAAACTTCGGGAATCTAGGGAGTCGGGACGATTATCGCCTTCCACAAACAATTGATTTTTACCTAGGGTTAAGGTGATATTTCCAGAGGTGTAGGGCATCGTTACACCCTTAAAGTAGCCTAATGTTTTGTCTGGGTCAAAGCCATGCGGATGTGCTTTGTTGTAAATCATATTAACACCGTTATTTATCACAATTCGATCGCCCGGTAAGCCGATCACACGCTTAATTAACTGTTTTTCATTGGTTTGGCCAAAAGCAGCTAAGCCAGATTCGTTGAATACTATAATGTCACCCCGGGCCGGCACATATGGATTACCGGTAATTCGGGCCAAAGTTCTCGGCAGCTTCCAGATGATTAGTTTATCGCCATTGTGCAGGGTATTCTGCATGCTAGGTCCATCGACTTGATATGACCTAAAGACGAATAGAATAATAAAGATGGCCACAGCAATAGCAGTCGCCAGGATGCCAATAGTAGAGATTGTTTCCCGCCATAACGAAGGTGGAGCTTTTAGCTCTTGCTCAGCTAGCTGCTCAATAGTAGAAGGGTTTCTCTTAAAAAACGTAGGTCTGAATTTTTTCATACAATGCTTTACTATAGCATAACTTATTTTTTGCAAAACTTAACAAGCACAAGTTAAAGCGTATCTGTTAATTTAAGAAAATAAAAAACACAACGTTTTCTTTACACATAAGCATTTTAGATATATACTGGCTTTGACATAGTGATATGGGTAGGTTTCGCATAAAGCGGCCTGGAATACAAACACCAAGCCAAACACAAAACAATAACACCTTTGAAAATCTGCAATCTGTGCAAAGGCCTGGTTCCGTGCAGCCTCAATATTCTGATCAGCGAGCAGCAATCGGTGGTTTAGGTAGGCTAGTTATACAGGGAATAGAGAAGGAAATTAGTAGACAGCGGAAGCTTAGAAGCTCACCTTTGCCAGAAGTCAGGACAGCACTTCTGGCTAGGCGTATACCTATAGACATGTCATTGCCTGGCACCGACAGCCCGTTAAACGTAAAAGAGTTTATCAAAAAATCCAAATGGCGCCGCGCAAGATTAGTGGCTACCAGCAGCCTAGCAGTATCCCTGGTGATTGTAATGACTCTTGGTGGGTTAATGTTCTCCGAGAACTATATTAAACTCCATAAGGTCTTCCGCGGTACCGCTAATGCCGATACTCTACCCAAGGTTAATTTACTAAAAGGACAGGCTAGCGGCCGAATAAATGTCTTACTCATGGGTAGAGATGGGGGCAACGCTAAACAACCTGACGTAACCGATACTATGGTCGTGGCTAGCATTGACGTAGTTAACAATAATGTAACTCTTATAAGTGTGCCTAATAATCTTTGGGTTAATAATAGTAACGGCGCTTCGCTTATGAGTCATGTGTTTGAGAGAGGCGAATATAGTTTCTCTGGTGGAATTAATCCTAATTCTTCAGATACTCAAACTATCAACGCCGGCTTTAAGCTTGCTGATCAGACGCTATCAGGCGCGCTTGGCATACCGATTAACTATAACGTTATTATAAATTTTGCCGGATTGCAGCAGCTTGTTGATGCAATAGGCGGCATCACAATTAATGTTCCAACCACACTCAGTGATCCATCAATGGCATGGCAAAATAATAAACAGCCGGTAATTGTCCAGGCGGGCTCCCAGACATTAAACGGCAAACAAAGCGTTCTGTATGTGATGTCTAAAGAAACAACCAGTGAATCTGATAGAGAACAGCGCCAACGGCAGGTTCTATCAGCAATTTTTTCAAAAATTATGACCTCTTCAACGCTAACCAGTCCGGTTGCGGTATCTAATCTTATTACGTCGCTTGGTAGCAATGTTGCTAGCGACTTATCTATGAATGATGCAGCCAAGCTTTATCAGTTAATTGCCCCGATTAGTCCTACCAGCTTTATTTCTGACGATTTGACTAAGTATGTGATGAGCGGTACGATGGCAGGCCAGGCAATTGTATTGCCGAATTTAGGACTATTTAATTATGGTCAAATCCATGGCTATATTTCGTCTACTTTACCAAACCCTTATTTGATAAAGGAAGATGCCAGTATTATGATTTTGAACGGAACAAGTACCCCTGGTTTAGCCACGGCACTCGGTAATAAACTTAGTGCGGAAGGTTTTAATGTCATAGGTGTTGCCAATGCACCAGATAGTAATTGGCCGCAGACAACTTTATTTAATGTAACTGGAGGTAAGACCCATACGCAAGCTTTCCTTGAAAAAGCTGTCAAGCTAAGCCTTAGCCATAAAGCACTTAACAATTCAATACCTGCAGATGGAGCAAATTTTGTTATCATTATAGGTAACAATGAAACCAGCAATCCTTAAATTTAAACCAACCAGTGGCTTTTCATATATACTTCACCTCTGTTTGGTGGTTATACTACCGGTAGCGGCATACATTTTAGTTAGTATTCATTTCGTTCAGCTAGCACTCAGTCTAATTGTTTTAAGTAAATGGCGTATGTTCGCTGTAAGACCTCGGTTCTGGGCTGCTAACATAAGAGCCAATGCTGTCGACCTCATGGTAGGTCTGTCTATTGTTTTGTTTATGTCCCAGACGACTAATGTGGACGTGCGCCTTCTATGGGTAGTACTCTACGCCGGCTGGTTACTCTATATAAAACCAGCTAGTAGCATGTTTATGGTTAGTGTGCAGGCGTTTTTAGGCCAGTTAGCGGCATTGATGGCCTTGTATCTGATTTGGGGCAATGGCCCTATTTATGGCTTGACGCTGCTTACCGGCGCCTTTTGTTTTCTGGCTGCCCGCCATTTCTTAGAGGCTTTTGACGAACCATATGCTAAATTGCTGGCATACGTGTGGGGTTATTTTGGGGCGGCCTTAGCATGGTTACTAAGTCACTGGCTACTTTATTATAGGGGAGTGGCTTTGCCAACGTTACTTTTAAGCTGTCTGGGTTATGGTTTGTCAGGACTTTACTACCTTGACCATCATGAGCGGTTAAATAAAAGCTTGAAGAGACAGTTTGTCTTTGTAATGATAGCCATAGTAATAGTTATATTGGCTTTTTCCAGCTGGGGTAATAAGGTCGTATAAGTAAGGAGAAGGGGGGATTATCTTATGGTAGCTACAAAAAACGAATCGGAAAGTAATCGCAGTTATACTGTGTCAAGCAGGCCACCAGTTAAAACTGCCGGCGGAAAAAGTATATCTATAACGGTGCCGACGTTTAGGCGTCCGGATATGAACCGTGTCAAAAATCCCAGACCGTGGGGAGCGCGCTCTTTACTAGTCTGCTACCTACTGGCAGCTCTTATTTTTGGCTATGCCGGAGCCTGGCTAGAAAACCAGAATGCCGGAGTAGGCGGGGTTACCTACGCCACTCTGAATGGCCAAAAGAAGATTGTCACCAGCCAAAGTCAGTTAATAAATCAGATTGCCAAAACGGTTGGACCTAGTGTGGTGAGCGTCAACGTTAATATAACTTCAGCCACCCCAAGCACCAATGGCTTTGGGCTATTTGGCTTCGTCCAGCCCGAGCAAGAACAGGCGGCTGGCACAGGTATAATTTTGTCATCTGACGGCTTAATTGTTACCAACCGTCACGTTGTACCAGTAGGTACAACCAGCGTAAGCGTTACGCTTAATAATGGTACCGAGCTTAAAGATGTGTCAGTAATAGGTAGAACCAATGCTTCCAGTAGTCTAGATATTGCTTTTCTGAAGATTAATAACCTGGAAGGACAGAAGTTAACACCGGCAATTATCGGTAATTCGTCCCAGGTTCAGGTTGGCGATTCCGTAGTCGCCATTGGTAATGCTCTAGGTCAGTTCCAGAATACAGTCACCAGCGGTATCATTTCAGGCTACGGACGAAGTGTGCAAGCTTCGAGTAGTTCCGGTACCAGTTCTGAAGATTTAGCGGATTTGTTTCAAACCGATGCGGCAATTAATGAAGGAAACTCTGGGGGCCCGCTTGTTAACATGAACGGTCAGGTTATTGGTATTAATGTAGCAACCGCCAGTGGAGCCCAGAATATAGGATTTTCCATACCGATTAATGACGTGAAGGGGTTGATTAACCAGGTTACAAAGACGGGCAAATTCTCAGTGCCTTATCTTGGTGTTCGCTTTATCCCGCTTACCTCAGATGTTGCCAATGAATATAACTTAAGTGTGAGTAACGGAGCCTTTATAGCTCCAAGTAGCGACCCTACACAGCCCTCCATAGTTCCAGGCAGTCCGGCAGAAAATGCCGGTTTGCAAATCAACGATATCATTACCGCAGTCAACGGCACAAGCATTGATCAGAACCATAGCTTGACAGCGCTGCTTGATCAATTTACACCGGGTACAAAGGTAACACTGACTGTTATAAGAGGGAACAAGACAATTTCTGTCGATGTAACGCTAGGTTCACAGCCGAGTAGTTAAAAAAAGTATTCATTATAGCCCAAGATTTAAGTGTTCATTTAAACGTAATAAAAATACTAGCTCAACCTGATCTGGCAGCGCTTCATTAATATGACACCTCCAGGAGTCGTTGTACTAGATGTGTTTAAAAATCTGAATAAAATCCTCGCAGTCTATTTGCTTATACCCTGCATGAAGGGCAATACTTGAAAGTATCTGCTGCTGGGGCGGCATTGCTTCGGATAAAATATACAACGGCCTGCTCGATCGTCCGGATATCTGCTTAAACAAACGCCGGTAAACGTTTAACCCGTCCGGACCGCCAAAAATAGCCAGACCTGGTTCATGGCTGGCGGCAAGATTTATATGAAAGTCATCTGGTACGTAGGGAAGATTACATAACAGTATGTCGTATTCAGTGGTACTTGAATGGAGGAGATCACTTTTTATAACGTTTATGCTTAGAGTAAATTTATCTACATTAAATTTCGATACTTTTACCGCTTCATTGTCGATGTCTAGCAAATCAATCAAGTTGCTGCCAAGTTCGATAGCGGCCGTGATGCCTATAGCGCCGCTGCCACTGCCGACGTCTGCTATACGCCATTCCGGTTTAAGAAGCGGTAGGTTTAGTAGGCAATCGATCATTGTTTCGGTTTCCGGTCGTGGTTCTAAAACATGCTTATTTATATAGAATTCACGGCCATAGAATTCGGATTTTTGCCTTATGTATGCAAGTGGTTCATGGCGTTTTCTTCGATTGAGTAATAGATTTAATGATTCAAGTTGAGAAGGGTTAATATGGTAGTCGGTATTTGCCAGTAGCCATGCACGATCCTTTTGCAAAGTGTCTTCTAGAAGAATAAGGCAATCGAGCCGAGCCGTGCCTATGCCGCAATTATTAAGGACCGTTTCCGAAGTTTTCAGCCATTCGCTGATTTTCATTTGTCTCAGACCTCTTGGGTTATGAGACTGTGTTCGGCGGCTTGCAGATGCTCAATTAGATCGTCTATTTCACCGTTAAGAGCTCCTGGAGTATTTGACCTAGAGTAGCCGATCCGGTGATCGGTTATACGATCCTGAGGAAAATTATACGTACGTATTTTTTCTGAACGATCACCTGATCCAATTAGTTTTTTTCTGGCATCCGATAATTCTTTTTGGTCTTCATCGATTTTTATCTGTAGTAATCGGCTTCTTAAAATACTCATAGCCTTGGCTTTATTCTTTATTTGAGATTTTTCATCCTGGTTAGCAACCACTAAGCCGGTTGGCAAGTGAGTTATACGGACAGCTGAATCGGTGGTGTTAACACTTTGACCACCATGCCCGCTGCTCCTGTATACGTCGATGCGTAAGTCGCTCGGATTAATTTCGATGTCGGATTCCTCTGCTTCCGGCAGGGCAGCTACGGTAACCGTTGAAGTGTGAACCCGACCTTGGCTTTCTGTCACTGGCACTCGCTGTACTCGGTGTACGCCGGCTTCGAACTTTAAATTTTTGTAAGCGTCGAGTCCATTAACGGCAAAGATGATTTCTTTGAAGCCACCGACCTCATTGGGCGATTCACTTAGAAGTTCAATTTTGTAGTTATGATTTTCGGCCCAACGGTTATACATCCGGTAAAGTTCTCCGGCAAATAAGCTTGATTCGTCACCGCCAGCGGCAGCTCTAATCTCGATAATAATATTTCGGCTGTTATTAGGGTCTTCAGGCGTTAGTTTTTCTAGTAAGGCAGTTTGGTTTTGTTCTAATTTGGTTTCTAGTTCGTTTAGTTCAGATCTGGCTAGTTCTTGTAAATCTGGATCGCCCGAATTAACCAAGAGAAGAGAAGCAGCCTTATCCTGTTCAAGCTTATTTTTGGTATCAAATAGAGCAATAAGCTCTTCCAGTTCGCTTTTTCTTTTAGCCAGCCTCGGGTAATCCTTGCTGCTATAGATACTGGCATCTTGAAGTTTGCTTTGAAGGGCAGAGTATTCTTCTCTAAATTCTTGTTCTTTTTGATTCATAGTCTCTTTAGATTATAGTTCCTATTATATAAACAAACCTCTTAAAACAAATTAGCTTTAAGAGGTAGGATGAGTAATCTGTCGCTAGCTAGTTTTGGCTTCAGCTTTTTCTGCTTTACTAGCTTGGCGTTTAGCAACCTTTTGAGCGGCCGCGGCTCTTTTTTCCTGAGCAGCTTTACCGGCAGCAGCGCGGGCTTTGAATTTATCTACACGTCCTTCAATGTCTAGAATGCGCTCTTCACCGGTATAGAAGGGATGAGAGGCACTGGTTATATGGACTTTAATTAACGGGTATTCGTTGCCATCTTCCCATTTGATCTTTTCTTCACTGGCAGCTGTTGAACGAGTTAGAAAGCGGACGCCATTGTTGAGGTCCTCATAAACTACGAATTGGTAAGTATCTGGATGTAAACCTTGTTTCATAAGAGACTCAAGTATACAACATGGAGTCGGCTTTGGTCAAGAGAGGATACCCCATAAGACATTTTCCTGGTATATTCTATATATGAACAAGAAAAAGAAAGACAGATCTAGTAGCAAAAAAATTTGGTTTACGAAGGTAAGAGGCAGTTACCTGCCGGCCACTAGAAATGGTTGGCTAACCTATATCCCATATATTGCGTATATGGTATTTAGTTATATCGTAGGGATTAAAGAAATTAAACAGCCGTGGGTTATTATCTTGTTTATTTTGCCAAACTGGATATCGGCTTTTGCAGTAATTACATTAGTTGCCCAAAAAAAGAGCTGAATTGTTTAGCTAAGCAAGCCGGAGACGCTTGAATATATATAGTTCATCTGTTATAGTTAGGCGTATCAGAAATTAAGCAGGTTAGGCTTTAATCCTCCTGGAAGCAGATTCTCATTTGATTCCAAGGCTCCTAATCGAAGAGAAAGGACTAAATATGGCTACCACTGAGGTAGATATCAAAGAATTATTAGCGGCTGGAGCACATTTCGGTCATAAGACAGAGCGTTGGCACCCGAAAATGGCGCCATACATTCACTCCAAGCGCAACGGTACCCACATAATCGACTTAACAAAAACAGTCGTAAATTTGGAAGAAGCTTTGAGTTTTATCAGAAAAACCGCTTCGGAAGGTAAACAAATCCTTTTAGTGGGCACTAAACGGCAAGCCCAGGACATCGTTAAGCAAACAGCTGAAGAGATTAAGATGCCTTACGTTACTGAGCGCTGGCTTGGTGGTATGTTAACCAACTGGAATACCATTGGTGCCCGTGTCAAACACCTTCAGGATTTGGAAAACCGGATGGCTAGTGGTGAGCTAGCCAATAAGTATTCAAAGCTGGAAGTCCAGCGGTTTCAAGAAGAAATCGATCAGTTGAATAATATTTACGGCGGCATTAAGGAACTTAATAAGCGTCCAGGTGCAGTTTTTATTGTAGATATTAATCATGACTCCAACGCTGTTAAGGAAGCCACTAAAATTGGCGTAGCGACTGTAGCGCTTGTCGATACCAATGCTAATCCGACTCCAATAACATACCCAATTCCATCTAATGATGATGCTATTAAAACTATTCAGTTAATGCTTGACTATGTTAAGCAGGCAGTCATTGAGGGAAGAGCTAAAGCAAAAGCAAGCGAAACAACAAAAGCCAAATAACATTAAAGTTAAGTTTCAGAGGAGATATTATGGCAGTAGACATTGAAGCAGTTAAGCGATTAAAAGACCTTACCGGTGTTGGTTTGACCGATGCCAAGAAAGCCTTAGAAGAAACTAACGGTGATTTTGATTCAGCTCTTGAAGCCATGCGAAAAAAAGGCTTAACTAAAGCCGAGAAACGCGGTGAGCGAGAAGCGCGCGCCGGAGTTATAGGAACCTATAATCATGATGGCCGGATCGGTGTGCTGGTTGAAGTAAACTGTGAAACGGATTTTGTGGCCAGGAATGATATCTTCCAAGACCTAGTTAAAGACCTATCTATGCATATTGCCGCACTAAATCCGATGTATTTGTCTCAGGATGCTATTCCAGAAGAGGAAATGAAAAGGGTAACTAAAGAATTTACTGAAGGCGCCAAAGACGGCAAGAAGCCGGCTGATATGGTTGCAAAAATAGTAGAAGGACAGGCTAATAAATACTTTGCCGAGCGTTGTTTGCTAGACCAGCCATTTGTTAAAAATCCAGACTTAACGGTCGGTGAATTGGTCAAAGATCATGCTGCCCGCTTAGGCGAGAATGTTGTAGTCAGACGCTTTTCAAGACTGGCACTAGGCGAATTAGAATAAACTCTATTAGTCTAAATCATATATAATTAAGCTATGAATTTAGATAACGTTATTGCGCAAACTCAAACCAAGGCCGATCAAATAATTGAAAGATTCGGTGATAACTTAAAAAGCCTTCGCACGGGCCGGGCTAATTCGGCCATGCTTGACGGCGTTAAAGTTGAAGCTTACGGAACAAGCATGCCACTAAACCAGGTTGCTTCTGTCGTGGCCCCGGAAGCACAGCTACTTCAGATAACTCCTTTTGATCCTAATAATCTGGCGCCAATTGTTAACGCAATTAGAAATGACTCCAGCTTAGGATTAAATCCGGCTGATGACGGCAGGGTAGTTAGGGTGCCTATTCCAGCACTGACTGAAGAACGACGGAGGGAACTGGCAAAGCAAATAGGGCAGAAGCAAGAAGAATCTATGATTGCCCTCCGCAGTACCAGGCATGAAGCAATTGACGTCGTAGATAAAGCTAAAAAAGACAAGACAACCAGTGAAGATGATGCTAAGCGTCTGACTGCTCAAATCGAAGACTGTATAACTAAAACTAGGTCAGTCATTGAGCGTATGACCAAAGATAAAGAAACCGAAATAATGACGCTTTAATTAGGTGTAGTTATAACCGGAGTACCGATCGGTGCCCAGTTGTAGATCATCGCAGCACTACTCAGTGGAACACCTACGCAGCCATGTGACGTGTTGACGCTACCAAATACATAGGCAGGTCGCCAGTATACCCCATGAATGGCATCGCCGTTATGGTCGAAGTAATTAACCCAGGGTACATTTGGCTGAACATAGCCAGGACCGGTCATTGTTTGGCTCTGAAGCTTAACCCATATATGAAATTCACCAACCGGTGAAGGTGTCGAGGGTTTACCGGCACTTACTAGAACTGTATTTATGAGCTGTCCGTTTTGAAACATATATAGTTTTTTAGAATTTAAGTCTACAACAATTAGTTTGGGAAAGGCTGCTGGCGTTAAAGCTTGAAAGGGTAAGCTAACTAACGGTGCGTTAACATTAAATCCTTTAGTGTTGAATAGATTCTTGGCAATCGTTACCGCCTGTGCGGCAATGCCAGCATTAGGATCTAGTCCGGTGCCGTTCTGACCGGCAATTGCTACCTCACTAGATCCATCGCTGCGGGTTATAGTAACCTGATTAACTGGAGCAACTACGTACTGATTAATAAGGTTGTTAAGTGAAGATGCGACATTACCGGCGTCGACATGGATGTATGAGTTAGTGCCGCTACCGGTAATTGTTAACCAGCTTTTAATTGTGTCCGGGCTAATGCTGACTGTCTTATTGCCTAAGTTTAGAGAAGCTGGCTGATTAGTTACACTTGAAATAAAACTTGTTAGGTTGGCCGAGCTGACAGTTTTATTAAGCCCGCCAATAGCCGGAAAAGCTTTAAGGTTATTATTTGGTAGAGGAGGGTAGTCATGAGCCATGATATAGCTAGAACCAAATTCAATGACGGCTACCCCAATAATTAGCAATAATAGAGCAAAGACTATAACACTATGCTCGTGTATTACGTCTAGCAAGCTGTTGCGTGAAGGCTTCCTTTGAGAATGCTTATTTGATGGTCTGGGTGGGTCTAGTGTTAAGTTAGGTAGACCCAAGCTTGGGATAGGAGAGGGCACGCTTAATTGCATAGCCGGTTGCAATCGAGGTTTCGGCGCAATAAAATCATTGCCTATTGCCGAACGGTTAATGTTTTTACCCCTCATGTTTGTCTCTTTTTAGTGCTTGCTTTTAATTTTCCACGTTCACAAGTTCAATTCTAATTATTGCTTATGCCTAAGTCTTTGTAAAGTATTAAATTAAGCTGAAGGATTATTTATTTTAATCGGCAACTATTATCTAAAGCTTTGTTACAATATATGCTAATGGCGTTACTTATTCTGATTGTGGGGATTATTCTATTTATTGGCCTCATTGTCACACATGAGCTTGGTCACTTTATGGTGGCTCGCCGGAACGGCGTAGAGGCTGAAGAGTTTGGAATTTTCTTTCCGCCAAGTATATATAAGAGAAAAACCAAGGCCGGATGGGTATTTTCCATTAATGCTTTACCTATCGGTGGCTTTGTAAAGCTTAAAGGTGAGCATGACAGCGATACTGAAAAAGGTTCTTACGGGGCAGCCAGCTTATGGGTGAAGTCCAAAATTTTGCTGGCCGGAGTAGCTATGAACCTTGTTACGGCGTTAGTACTACTAACAATATTATCCCTGGTGGGCTTGCCGAATGTGCTGCCCAATCAGTTTAAAGTTGCCGGTAATACCAAAACTATTAGCCAAAAAATACTTATTAGTGATGTACAGCGAGACTCACCAGCAGCCAAAGCTGGTTTAAAAGTTTACGATCAAATTACCGCTTTTGGTTTAGCCGGTCATAAACCAATTCCGGTTAGCAACATCGATCAAGTTTCAAGCCTAACCAAGAAGTATAATGGCGATAAGGTCAGCATCTTCTTTATCAGGAACGGGAAAACCATGCATACTACCGCAACCCTTCTTAAGTACAGCGTGGTGGCGCCTACAGTGGCAAAATATTATGCTCTGAGCAATAAGGCTGCAAAAGAGCACATTAAACCAGGCTGCGCCAACCTACCATCACCTAAGGGTTATTTAGGCGTGGAATTTTCGTCATTTTCACTTCGGCGTTCGACCTGGGCAGCACCCATAACCGCAGCCGGCTTTAGTGTTCAGGCAACTGCCCTGACCGTTCAAGGCCTGGGTCATGCACTAGGCGGCCTCGGTACTTTAATTGCTGGACTGGTTACAGGTAATAAGGTTGAACGTCAGAACGGTCAATGCGTAGCTTCTTCACAAGTTGCCGGACCGGTAGGTATATTCGTCATACTAAAAGACAGCGCCAGTTTAGGTTTTGATTTCATGCTGTTCCTGATAGCCATTATATCCTTGACTCTGGCGATTATGAATGTTCTGCCGATTCCGGCTCTTGATGGCGGAAGACTGTGGCTAACTTTAATTGCTCGGGCCATAGGTAAACCTCTTAGCCAAAAGACAGAAGAGGCAATAGTTGCAACCGGCATGGTCGTCATACTTTGTTTAATAGTTTTAATAACGATAGCCGATGTCCACAGATTCCTCTAAACCAACAGATTTAAAGACCGGCTGGCCGAAGGTTACCGGTTCTGTAATAGTTGGCCTGGTAGCTCTATTTGGCTCACAGATTATAGCCGGGCTACTTATATTAATTTATCCTTTAATCAGGCATTGGAGCGCTGCGCAGGGTAATAGCTGGCTGACAAATTCAGTTCTGGCTCAGTTTATCTTTGTCGTGCTGTCTGAAACGATAGCCTTGGGACTAGTCTACTTATTCCTGAAAAGAACGAAGATCAGTTTTGAGTCAATTGGCCTGAGGCGTCCCAAATGGAGCGATATAGCAGCCGGTTTAATGGGTATACCGGTCTGGTTTGTTATCTATTTAGTAACTCTTAATATTATATTGATCTTTGCGCCACACTTAAACGTCGGTGAAAAACAGCAAGTGGGCTTTAACAATGTTCATGGCTCTTTTGATGTATTTTTGGCGTTTATATCTTTAGTCATACTGCCGCCGATTGCCGAAGAGATAATCTTCCGGGGGCTGATTTTCTCAAGTTTCCGAAAACGGCTTAATTTATGGATGGCCATGATACTGACCAGTTTGCTGTTTGCCGCCGGACATTTGCCTGAGGGCGGCTCTGCCGGACCTTTATACGTTGCCGGTATTGATACTTTTTCGCTCAGTTTAGTGCTGGTATATATAAGAGAGAAAACTAATGGCCTATATGCCGGCATGTTAACACATGGGCTTAAGAACCTAATCGCTTTCATTGTTTTAGTTGCTATGCACTCACTTTAGGCCGTATAATCTGTCTTTGAATATGAGACTTTCTCACCTATTTACAAAAACCCTTAGGAGCGCACCAGCCGATGAGCAAGCGCTTAATGCCCAGCTTCTGATTCGGGCTGGCTACATCTATAAAGAGATGGCCGGGGTGTACGCTTATTTGCCGCTTGGCATACGGGTGCTGGAAAACATCAAGAGAATTGTTAGAGAAGAGATGAACGCCATTGGTGGACAGGAACTCATAATGACAAACCTGCAGCGTCAAGATTTATGGGAAAAAACCGATCGCTGGGATGAATCTAAAGTTGACGTCTGGTTTAAGACTAAACTTCAAAATAACACAGAACTTGGGCTGGCTTGGTCTCACGAAGAGCCTATTACCGATATGATGAGAAATTATATCTCCAGTTATCGGGATTTGCCAGCTAACGTATACCAGTTTCAAACTAAGCTAAGAAACGAGCTAAGATCTAAGAGCGGCATTATGCGTGGCCGTGAGTTTGTCATGAAAGACATGTATTCGTACTCGCTAGACAATGAGCAGCACGAGGCTTTTTATGAAACAGCCACCCAGGCTTATTTAAAAGTCTTTGATCGGGTTGGACTTGGTGATAAAACTTTCGTTACTTACTCATCCGGAGGAGCTTTTACGAAGTTTAGTCATGAGTTTCAGACAGTAACTGATGCGGGAGAAGATGTTATCTATTTGGATGAAGAAAAGAAAATGGCGATTAATGAGGAAGTCTATAACGACGAAGTTATAAAGCATTTGGGACTCGATAAAGCCAAATTAAAGGAAGTTAAAGCGGCAGAAGTAGGAAACATCTTTAGTTTTGGTTCAATAAAGAGCGAACAGTTGGACCTGGCTTATACGGACAAGGATGGACATAAGAAGCCGGTTATTTTGGGCAGTTATGGCATTGGCATAACCAGATTGATGGGTGTAATTGCAGAAATATTTGCTGATCATAAAGGACTGGTCTGGCCAGAGGCGATTGCGCCTTTTAGTGTCAATCTTATCCGCATTGGCGATAGCGATAAAACTGTCAAAGCGGCAGATCGTTTATATAACCTATTGACTGAAGCTGGAATTGCGGTACTATATGATGACCGTAACTTGAGAGTTGGTGAAAGCTTCGCTGACGCCGATCTTATAGGAATTCCAAATAGGGTAGTAATTAGCGATAAAACAATCGCTCAGAATAACCTAGAATGGAAGAAACGGACAGAAAATGAAGCCAGGTCTATTAGTGAGCAGGAACTTCTAAAAATTCTAGAACGATAAAAAATAAATTGGTATAATATAGTCAGTTTTTGTGAAGGGTAACGTTGTCGAAGACAATTATTGCGTCACATAGTGATATAAGGAGTAAATTGCCGTGAAGAAATTATACAGATTAACCAGAACAGGCGTTGAAGAACTTGAGGCTGAATTACATCTACTCATCGAGAAGCGATCAACTATCGCCGATGCTATAAAAAGCGCCCGCGAACAAGGCGATTTAGCTGAAAACGCCGAGTACCAAACTGCCAGAGAAGAGCAGGAAAGAAATGAAAGCCGGATAAGTGAGATTGAGAATATTCTGCAAAACGTTGAAATAATCAAGAAACCAAAGGGCGATACCAAAGTACAACTAGGTTCGCATGTAAAACTAAAGAGTGATGGAAAAACCAAAGAGTTTCAAGTGGTCGGTACTGTTGAAGCCGATCCACTGAGCGGTAAAATTTCCGATGAATCACCAATTGGGCAGGTTTTGCTCGGTAAGAAGGTAGGAGATTCCGTTGAATTAGTTACCGCGAGCGACACAACCGTCTTTAAAGTGGTAGACATCGGTTGAGCAATCAAGTTGTAACCGTATTGTACATAACTTATACTTGTTAAATAATGGCAACACTTAAGGAATTACGTAGTGAGCGGCTGAGAAAGCTTGATGAGCTTAAAAAATTAGGTGTAAACCCATACCCAGCTAAAGCTAACCGCTCACATGTACTTAGTGATATTACCGGTAAATTCAGTGAACTGGAGGGTAAAACTGTTAATGTCGTTGGCCGTATAGTTAATATTCGCAAATTCGGTCAGATTGCCTTTATTGTTATAAGAGATCAGAGTGGCCAGCTTCAGCTGTTTTTATCGAAAGATAAAGTTGGTAATCTGGATGCTACTAATTCACAGTTGGGTTTTAGTGAGTTACCACTTTTAGATAGTGGCGATTTTATTGAGGCACATGGTCCGGTTATTAAAACTCAAACCGGCGAAGTTTCAGTTGAGGTTACTTCACTCAGGCTGCTTACTAAGAGCCTACGACCAATGCCTTTATCGGTCGAGGGTTTTACCAACAAAGAAGAAAGGTTGCGACGACGTTACGTGGATATGAACGTCAATACTGACGTCAGAGACAGGTTTATCCGTCGTTCTAAGTTCTGGCAAGCGACCCGTGATTTTCTTAATAAAAACGGCTTTAGCGAAATCAATATACCAGTACTCGAGCATACTACCGGTGGTGCGGACGCTAAACCTTTTGTTACGCACATGGATGCCTTAGGTCAGGATTTTTACTTAAGAATCTCACACGAATTGCCACTGAAGCGCTTATTAGGCGCCGGACTGGAAAAAGTCTACGATATTGGGCCTCGTTTTAGAAATGAAAACTATTCTGACGAGCACTTACCGGAACATGTGGCGATGGAATGGTACTGGGCTTATGCTGATTGGCGGGATGGTATGGATTTTATGACCGATCTTTACCGGTATGTTATAGAACAGACTTTTGGCAAGCTAGCTTTTAAACTGGGCAGCTTTGACATTGATCTTCAAAAAGACTGGGAAGAGTGGGATTATGCTGAAGTAATACAAAAAAACTATGGATTAAATGTTTATGATTGTAGCCTTGAGCAAGTCAAGCAAGCTCTTAGAGATCACAAGCTTGAAGTAGAGCAGACCGAAAATAAGGCTCGTGGCATAGATAAACTTTGGAAGAATATTCGAAAAGACGTAGCCGGTCCGGTCTGGCTTATTAATACACCAACTTTTATCAGCCCGCTTGCTAAAACCAATCCAGATAATGCTAATACGGTCCAGAGGTTTCAGCCAATAATTGCCGGCAGCGAACTGGGCAATGGCTTTAGTGAATTAAACGACCCGATTGATCAGTTGAACAGGTTTGTAGAACAACAAAATATGCGTGATTCCGGTGATGACGAAGCGATGATGCTGGATATAGATTATGTTGAGATGCTTGAATATGGTATGCCACCCGCCTGTGGTTGGGGTTATAGCGAGAGGGTTTTTTGGACTTTTGAAGGTGTTACTGCCAGAGAAGGCGTACCGTTTCCCCAGCTGAGATACGAAATCGATGATCTGACCCGGGCTATTTATCCTGATATAAAGCTAGATTAGGTTAAGCTCTATGGAAGTTAGTGATGAAGAGTTTCAGCAGCTGATTAACCAGGCGTTGTCTGAGTTGCCGGGCGAGCATGCTAAGAATATTAAAAACGTTGCTATATTATTTGATTATCAGCCGACTGAAGAACAGCGGACTAGACTCCACCTGCACCCCCGCCAAACCTTGCTTGGTTTATACGAGGGAACGCCGCTAAGTGAGCGGCAGGGAAGAGACTCGGTACTGCCAGATAGGATTACTCTATTTAAGGGGCCTCTAGCTATGAATGCCACCGACTTAAAGCAGTTAAAAGAGAATATTAAGCACACGATTTGGCATGAAATTGCTCATTATTACGGTTTAAATCATGAACACATTAAGGAACTGGAGTAATTAAGAATCATCCGTTTTAAATAGTGCCCGAACTTCAAACAGAAAATACAAACAAAATACCGAAAACAGCAGGTGCTCGATTAGCAGCCAGTTACCACCGTAATAATTTAGTAACATTATTACACCGTATCCTACATTGATAACAATAGCGTAATAGACTAAGTTCCAGCCTTCTTTATTTTTAGCCTTAAGACGACTTATGGCCTTAAAGAAAAGATAGGCCATAATAATCAGGATTAGTATTCCTAACCAGAAAGCTAAATCCATATGACTGCTTACAGGCATGCTGGGAATGCCGTACATATGCTCATTCTGGTTGGCGTACTGGATCAGGCTAGTGACATGCTCAGCGTTATGCCATTGATCAAATGCCATATATAAACAAATCAGGCCAAAAGCCAGGCTAATTACTGGTAAATGCTTTGTAATTGCTCGTTTGAGACTGATGTCAATGTCTGGGAGATTGCTGATAACTCTTGAACCGATAAATCCCTCGAGCTTAGCCAGGATGTTTTTTAGTGTCGCTATCATGCTACTTACGTTAATGCAGGAACGGTTTGCTTGGCAATAGAAGATGTCACTAAAATAATTTTTAAGCGGCCGTAAATTAGGTTATACTATTTCGAGTTATGAGAGTAAATACTGATAACCTGTGGGATAAAATCTGGAGAGATAAACACGGCAACGTGGTGATCTGGCAAACGCCAAATGCTTTTTTGATTGCCTGGGTCGTGCTGACAATTATCTCGCTATTTTTGAACAATACCGCTGCTAATATATTTTCCTGGCTGGGCATGTTAGCTATTATTATCTGGGCGGTTTTAGAAATGGCTAAAGGGGTTAATTACTTCAGAAAAGCTTTAGGTGGGGTAGTTTTCATTTTGATTGTTATTTCCATAATCCACTTAGCCTGAATCTAATGTCCGCAATTATTTTTGACTTTGATGGAACGATTGTCGATAACCGAAACTATTTTGTAGAGTTTATAGCAAAGGAAGCCGGCCGATGGCCGCTTAGTTCTGAAGATCAGGCGATTATTGAAGGACTACCACTTATGTTTATGGCTAAAAGATTGGGTATTCATTGGTTGGCATTACCTGGCCTTTATTTAAAGGGCCGCAAACGAATGGATAAGGCAATACCGTCGTTTAAAGCTTTTGATGGAATGCCGGAACTTATTAAAAAGCTGCATAATGAAGGTCATCAACTCTTTATTTTAAGTAGTAATAGCGTCAGGAATATCAGGTTATTTTTGCGTCACAATAATTTGCGTGAATACTTTATGGAAATCTACGGTGGGGTAGCGGTTTTCGGTAAGGCGGGACAATTGCACCGGCTACTCAGAGAGAATAACTTAAAGGTTAAAGAAGCTGTGGCAGTTGGTGATGAAATACGTGACATAGTAGCAGCTCAAGCGGTTGGTATGAAAGTTGTCGCTGTGACTTGGGGTATTTGTTCTAATGAAGACTTAGCCAGGTTTAATCCTTCCGCTATTGCACATACGGCTAAGGATTTGCTGCGTGTTTTAGAAGAAATTTAAGGTATAATTTTAGGGAAATATGGCAACACAAACTAGAATGCGGTCGCTGCCGTACATTCCTGGACAAACGTCAGCATACAAAATATCACGGTCGAAGATCGAGTTGTTTATGCAGTGCCCGCGCTGTTTTTGGTTGGACGCCAGGCTTAAAATCGGTCGGCCGTCAAGCCCGCCTTTTAATATTAATAAAGCAATCGATGAACTTTTTAAAAAAGAGTTCGATTATTACCGCGAGCAAGGGCAGCCGCACCCGATTATGCTCGATAACCAGATTAAAGCTGTTCCATTTAAACACGCCGATCTTAATAAATGGCGTGCCAATTTCACCGGCGTGGCTACCCATCATGCAGCCAGTAATTTTTATGTTTTTGGTGCAGTAGACGATGTCTGGGTTGACAATGACGGCGGTCTGATAGTAGTCGATTACAAGGCTACCGCTAAAGCCAGTGAGGTCGGTATTGATTCGGCCTGGCAAATTAGCTACAAGCGCCAAATGGAAATATATCAGTGGCTACTCCGGCAGAACGGTTTTAAAGTTAATCCAACCGGTTACTTTGTATATACTAACGCCCGATATGACGTTGATGGCTTTGAAGATAATTTGCAGTTTATAACTAAACTTATACCTTATGAAGGTAGTGATGATTGGATTGAAGGAGTGCTGTTATCTATGAAAGATTGTCTTGATGATGAGGAAATGCCACCTGTCGGGGAGGCAGCCATGGGTGGCGACTGTGAATTCTGTACATACGCTAAGTCACGCACGCTTTTAACTCTAAAAGCCTTAGGAATAGATAAGTAGACGCTACTTAGTCTATAATTAAAACCATGTTAGACATACAGTACATCAGGGATAATCCGGATTTGGTTGCCGAAAAATCCAGCCAAAAAGGTTACAGCGTAGATATTAAGCAGCTACTAGGTTTTGATGAAGAAAGAAAAAAGTTGCTTCAGCAAGTTGAAGATTTAAGACAAAAAAGAAACTCATTAAATACTGCCACTAAAGCCCAGAAGCCGTCAGATCAGCAAATTAATGAAGGCCGAATTCTCAGAGATAAAATAAGCGATGCCGAGCATCAATATGCTGCAATTGAGATAGAATTTACAGCGCTCCTTAAACAAGTGCCGAATATGCCGTGTGATGATGTTCCGGTAGGGTCGAGCGAAGATGACAACGTTGTTGCAAAAGAAGTTGGGGTAAAACCTGATTTTAGTTTCACTCCAAAAAGCCACTGGGATTTGGCCGAGACAAGAGGACTAATTGATAAAGAGAGAGCTGCGAAAGTGGCAGGTGCCCGGTTTGCTTATATAAAAGGTGATTTAGTGAAGTTACACTTTGCGCTGATAAACTATGCTTTATCCGTCCTTACCAGTGAGTCGTCGCTAAAAGAAATTGCTGACTCCGCAAAGTTAAATGTCAGCACAAAACCGTTTACACCTGTGCTGCCTCCGCTTATGATTCGAACCGATATTTACGATGACATGGATAGATTGGAACCAAGAGAAGATCGCTATAAGATCGAAGGTGAAGAATTATGGCTCCAAGGTAGCGCCGAACATGTACTTGGGTCTATGCATGCCGATGAAATATTGGCTGAATCAGACTTTCCAATCCGTTACGTTGGCTATGCAAGCAGTTTTAGGAAGGAAGCAGGAACCTACGGAAAGGATATGGAGGGCATCATCCGCATGCACCAATTTGAGAAATTAGAAATGGAAAGTCTAGCTATTAAGGAATCGTCTTTTGACGAACATTTATTCCATATCGCCATACAAGAATACTTAATGCAAAAACTTGAGCTACCTTATCAGTTAATACAAAAATGCACTGCTGATATTGGCAAACCAAATGCCCGTGGATATGATATTGACGTCTGGATGCCGGGGCAAGCGAAATATCGCGAAACACACACAGCCGATTATATGACCGACTATCAGGCAAGACGCTTAAAGACAAGAGTGCGACGCGAGAATGGCGATGTTGAACTCGTTCACACTGCTGACGCCACAGCTTTGTCGCAAAGGCCAATGATCGCAATACTGGAAAATTTCCAGACTGAAGCCGGCAAGGTAATCATTCCCAAGGTGCTTGTTCCTTTTATGGGCGGCCAAACAGAGCTGTAACAATAGTTATTTAACTTAATTTAGCTTCATGCCTATAATAAGTATCAGATAAAGGAGGTGCCCGTGCTGGACAGGATTGAAATTAGCGGTATCCATACAGACCTAGATAAAAAAGTTAAGCTTTATGTAAAAGAAAAAATAGGCGGATTAGATAAATATATTCCCAGGCATGCCAGGAAAAGCGCTCACGTTGAAGTACATTTGGAAGAACACAAATCCCGTGGCAATAAATTTGTCTGTAAGGTAATTGTCAATTTACCTCAGCAGGCTCTGACTGTTCATGAAGCTGCTAGTAGTTTCGAAGAAGCTATTGATCTTGCCGAGAATAAGCTTAAAAGCCAGATCCATAAGTATAAAGATCTGCATGCCAGCTCTAAGCCGAGACGCCTTTTACTTAAGCGATTTATAAGGTAGGAGATTTAAATTAGTTAACATAAAATGCCTCGTTTTGAGCTATGGCGCTAAACGTTAAATGTGTCTATAATATTTCTCTAGATTATTACTCGATTGTAGATTAATCCCTTCTTAATATTTAGAGGGGAAGTACCGCAGAAGGGGTGTCATGAATACTGTATTAAAAAAAGTTTTAGGTGATCCGCAGGCAAAGACTATCAAACGTCTTCGTAAGCGTGTTAAAGCGGTTAATGAACTGGCCGGTAAATATTCTAGTATGTCTGATACAGAATTAAAGAGTCAGACCGACGTACTTAAGAAACGCTTGGCTAAGAAGGAAACTTTAGATCAGATACTGCCGGATGCCTTTGCAGTCGTGCGTGAAGCGGCTACTAGAGCACTAGGCCAAAGACATTTCGACGTCCAGTTAATCGGTGGCATGGTTTTACACGAAGGTAATGTGGCTGAAATGAAAACCGGTGAAGGTAAAACCTTGGTGGCAACTTTGCCGGTTTATTTAAATGCCTTAAGCGAAAAAGGCGTTCACGTTGTTACGGTTAATGACTATTTAGCCCAGCGTGATGCTGGTTGGATGGGTCAGGTGTACAATTTCTTAGGCATGAAGACGGCGGTCATTATTGCCGACCAAAGTTTTATTTATGATCCAGAATACGTCAATAAAGACCACGAAGATGAACGCTTTAGACACCTAAAGCCGGCTTCCAGACGCGAAGCTTATGAAGCAGATATTACTTACGGTACTAATAATGAATACGGATTCGATTATCTTAGGGACAATATGGTAAGAGAAGAGGATCAGCTTAGGCAGCGAGATCTCAATTATGCAATTGTAGACGAAGTCGACTCGATATTGGTTGATGAAGCCAGAACCCCGTTAATTATTAGCGCGCCGAGTGTGACTAGCGGCAGCGCCTATGCTCAGTTCTCTAAGGTAGTTAGACAGTTAGTCAAAGAAAAGGATTACGAAACCGATGAAAAGCGTAAAACCGTCATCCTTACCGATAAAGGTACTGAGAAAGTAGAAAAGATACTGGGACTGGATAACTTATATGGCGGCGAGAACATCCGCACTATTTACCATCTTCAACAAGCCTTGCGTGCCCAGGCATTATTTCAGAGAGATAAAGACTATGTAGTTACCAAGGACGGTGAAGTTGTTATTGTTGACGAGTTCACCGGTCGATTGCTCCCCGGCAGGCGTTATAACGAAGGATTGCATCAGGCAATTGAAGCCAAAGAAGGGGTGGAAGTCCAGCAGGAAAGTATGACGCTGGCGACTATATCTTTCCAGAATTACTTCCGGCTGTATAACAAGCTAGCCGGTATGACCGGTACAGCACTAACCGAAGCCGAAGAATTCCATCAAATCTATAAGCTTGACGTAGTTGAAATACCGTCTAATCGTCCAATTACCAGGATTGACCGAAGCGACCGGATATACCGAACTGAAGCGGCGAAATTTAAAGCTATCGTTCAGGAAGTTAAAGCCCTTCATACTAAAGGCCAGCCGGTACTGATAGGTACTGTATCGATAGAAAAGAACGAAACCCTTGGCAATTTACTAAAAAAGGCCGACGTTCCTCATCAGGTCCTTAATGCAAAGAATAACGAGAGAGAAGCGGCGATAGTTGCTAAGGCGGGCGAAAAGGGCGCCGTTACGCTTGCAACAAATATAGCCGGACGTGGTACCGATATTGTTCTTGGTGAAGGTGTTAAAGAGCTAGGCGGTCTGTTTGTACTCGGCAGCGAGCGGCATGAATCTAGGCGTATAGATAACCAGCTGAGAGGACGAGCCGGTCGTCAAGGCGATCCAGGAGTAACCCAGTTTTTTGTTAGTACTGAAGACGATTTAATGAGAATCTTCGGTGGTGACCGCATTAAGTCGGTTATGAATCGTCTAAAAGTTGATGATAATATGCCCATTGAAAATAAAATGATCAGTAAAAGTTTGGAGGGGGCACAGAAAAAAGTCGAAGGCTTCCACTTTGATCAGCGTAAAAACGTTGTTCAATACGATGACGTCATGAATAGACACCGTAAAGCGGTCTATTCGATGCGTAAAGAAATACTAAAGTCCGATGATATTAGTAAGCGGATTAAGATATTTATCGAAGAAGAAAGTCATAATCTGGTCCTAGCGCCGGAATCCGTGACCGAGCAGTTTGAAGATATTATTAGAGCAACCTTCGGCTTTGATGAAAAAACCCTGGATAAGCTTTTTGATGCCGATGCTGATCAGTTTGAGAAAGTCTTAAAAGAAGAAGCTTTAAAGCTCTATAACCAACGCGAGAAGCTCTTCGGGGATGACATACTGCACAAAATTGAGAGAGACGTTTACTTGCAGGTACTCGACAATTTATGGATGCAGCACTTGGAGAACATGGATCACTTGCGCGAAGGCATTCACTGGATGAGTGTCGGCCAACAGGATCCGCTAGTCGAATACAGGCGCCGTGGTCAGCTATTATTTGATGAACTTCAAAATAGTTTACGGCATGATGTCTTAATGCATATGTATCATGCCGAGCCTATATCTCAGGAAGATCTTGACCGGGCGATTGATACCGAACTTACAATGGCGGCTCGTAGCTCAGTTAACAACGCTTCGCAGATTATAGAGGGAGAAGCCGAATTCGATGAGTCAGACTTTAAATCCAAAAACGCTTTAGCTCCGAAAAAGAAACAGCCTTCAAGCATTAAGAAAGCCAGAAAGACCGAGCGAAAAAGAAAAACGGCTGCTAAAAGGCGAAAGCGTTAATGAAGCATACTGTTAATGAGCTAAAACTCAAAAATGGAGCCAGAGGTTTACTCATTAATATTCCTGACGCCTCAGTTATGACTTTTGATTTTAACTTCAGGGCAGGTGAGTATTTAGTCGAAGAGAGTAAGTGGGAAGTACCGCACTTAATGGAGCATGTGTTACTGGGAGCCAATGAGCTGATTCCTAAGGCCCGGGATTTTCAGGCGGAACTTGAAAAGAATGGTGCCTATTCAAATGCAACGACCGGTGTTTACGATATATCTTACGAAGCTGAATGTGCAGATTTTGAATGGGATAGGGTGCTGGGACTCATGCTAATGGCAATTTCCAAACCACTCTTTTTAGATGAAGAATTTCAGGCCGAATTTGGAAATGTTCAGGAAGAAATGGCAGCTAGAAGCAATAATCATTTCCGGCGGTTAAGTTTAGAAATGAGAAGTAGTTTAGGGCTAATAGCCAAGTCGGACTTTGAAAGGTTGGAGTTAATGCGAAACGTTAAAGTCGAAGACCTAAAGCAACATTACAAAAAGACCCACCATCTACCCAATATGCGTTTTGTTATAGCCGGAAACTTAAAGCCGGTCCGGCGGACAGCTCTAACAAAATTACTTGAGAATATAGAACTGCCTGACGGCGGCGAGAGGTTTGATTTGCCCCATGAGAATCCTAAAAAGCTGCTTAAACCTGTTTACATACCTAATGACACTGTTGAAAACCTATATTTTTACATCGATACCTTCATTAAAAGGCGGCTTAATGATTCAGAGACCGATTCTCTAAATCTTGTTAATACAATGCTGACAGAAACACTGTATTCGAAAATTCTTGGGACAGCCCGAGAAAAGGGGCTGGTCTACAGTATGAACTCTGGCCTTAGTCATACCAGAAATGCCAGCAACTGGTGGTTTGGCGCACAGGTTTCAGATAAAAACGCCAATGCTCTGATGAAGATTATTGTAATGGAACTTCAAGGGGTACTGGAAGGAAAGTTAAGCGACGAGGAAATCGAGTCCACCAAGCAATATTCTCTGGGCCGTTTCCAGCGGAGTGCCCAAACGGTCGGCGGTACCGCATCCGGATATGCCGGACGCTATTTCTTTGATGATGTTATTGAGGATTATTACCGGATACCAGAGCGGATTAAGGCGGTTACAAGACAACAAATTATTGACGTGGCCCAGGCTATGTTTGCCGATTCGGTTTGGGGCTTTGGCGTGTTGGGTAACTGTGGTGAAGACTTTACTATGGAGCTGCAAGCTAAGCTAGAACCGCTGTGGGCTCGCCCCGCCATATCTCCTCTTAGCTGAAGACCAACCTCTGTTATACTTGATTTGATGGACGATTTGCAGAAGAACGCACAAGCTTTAGCACACGAACTAAGCGAAATATTGCGCAGGCTCGATATAAAAGCCCTAGCTGAAGAGTTAGCTAAGCTAAAACAGGCTAGCCAGGCTGCTGATTTCTGGCAGGATTCCCAGAATGCCCAAGCGGTAATGAAGCAAATTGCCAAATTAGAAGCGAAAGTTAATCCATGGCTTGCAATAGCAAGTAGCGTAAGCGACCTTAGCGAGATGGTCAAGCTTAATGATGAAACATTAAAGGATGAATTAACTGAACAAATAGCTGAAACAGCCGCTAAGCTAAATGAGTTAAAAGAAGGGCTTAAATTTATAGGTCCTTATGACGACCATGATGTAATACTCAGTATTTACGCCGGCGCCGGTGGCACTGATGCGCAAGATTGGGCGCAAATGTTACTACGGATGTATATCCGGTTTTGCGAAAAGTGTAACTGGCAGTCATCTGTAGTAGAAGAATCACCGGGGGATGAAGCGGGCATTAAGAGCGTCACATTGGAAATCTCGGGTACCAATGTCTACGGTCAGCTTAAAGGCGAGCAGGGCGTGCATCGCTTAGTTCGTCTCAGTCCATATAATGCCGACAATTTGCGGCAGACTAGTTTTGCCAAAGTCGATGTTCTGCCAATGATAGAGTCGACAGATAAGTTAGAAATTGATGAAAAAGACTTAAAAGTAGATGTCTACAGAAGTGGTGGGCATGGCGGCCAAAGCGTTAATACAACCGACTCGGCTGTTCGGATTACTCACTTGCCGACCGGGCTGAGTGTGGCTATCCAGAACGAGAGGTCTCAACTACAGAATAGGGAGTTAGCTATGACTATATTAAGTTCAAAGCTTGCCCAGCTTCAGCTGGAGCAACACCAAGAGAAACTGAGCGAACTTAAAGGGCCTAATCAATCGGCCGAATGGGGCAACCAAATAAGAAGCTATGTACTGCATCCATACAAACAGGTCAAAGACTTGCGGACCAGGTATGAATCGAGCGACCCGGAAGCAGTCCTTAATGGCGATCTAACACCTTTTATTGAGGCATATATAGACCAGAATGCCGGCAGTTCGAATAGCGTTAGCATGGTATAATGATATGAATGATTTTGTTGGATCGGGTAACAAAAAAATATCCTCGGGCTGAGAATCAAGTAGCGCTTGATAGGATTAGTATTCATGTTGATCCTAAAGAATTCGTTATTGTGATCGGCCAGTCAGGAGCCGGTAAAACTACTTTATTAAAATTACTGACTAGGGAAGAGCGACCGACTTCCGGCAAAATTATTGTCGGAGGTATTGATTACGACAAACTTAAGGATAAAGACATACCGCTGCTGCGGCGCAAGATTGGGGTGGTCTTCCAGGATTTTAAACTTTTACCAAACCGGACAGTATTTGAGAATGTCGCCTACGCCCTTGAAATAGTCGGTGCTAGCAATAAAGAAATTCGTAATACAGTACCTAGGGTTTTAGATATTGTTAATTTAAAAGGAAAAGAAAATTCCATGCCGCGTCAGTTATCCGGCGGAGAAAGACAGCGGGTGGCTATTGCCCGGGCTATTGTCCGGCAGCCTAGAATATTGGTGGCTGATGAGCCGACAGGCAATCTTGATCCAAAACACGCCTGGGATATTATTCGGGTTTTAGAGAAGATCAATCGCTATGGCACAACCGTCTTACTAACAACCCATAACCAGGATATAGTTAATAAGCTGAAGAGGCGGGTAATAACAATTAAGGACGGCAAGGTGGTCAGTGATAAAGCAAATGCCGGATACAACATAGGTCATGAAAAGAAAACTAAGAACGCTTAGTCGTATATTCCATAACGGCGCAGTTAACTTTTTGCGCAATATTAGTTTAGCAATTGCCGCCATTGCTGTTATGGTAGTTACTTTAACTATCGTACTCTTCTCGCTTATTACTAATGCAACATTTACTAATACCATTGCTCAGATAACCGATAAAATTGACGTCTCGGTTTTTTTGAAAGACTCTGTTAATTCCTCGCAAACCGGACAATTGCTAAATCAGTTAAAAGCTTTACCTGACGTGAAAAGCATTCAGTATTTGAGTAAAACTCAAGTGCTGCAACAATATGAAGCTCAAAACGCCGGTAACCAGCAGTTAGCTACTGCGATCGGTGAGACAGCCAATCCGCTACCGGCCACCATTCTGATAAAGCCGGTTAACTTAAATCAAATACAAAGCATCAAGAATTTCTTAGTCGAGCCTAATATAGCCGCCATGCAATCGGCGCCGCCGAGTTATAGCGGTAAGCAAGAGACGGCCATTAATAGGATTACTCATGCGACAGATGTACTAAGGTCGGTCGGCGTGGTTGCCATTATTGTATTTGTGGTAATTTGTGCGTTAATTATCTTCAACACTATTCAGATGGCTATATTCAACCGTCGCGACGAGATCCAAATTATGCGTTTACTTGGTGCTTCAACCAGATACATAAGAGGGCCGTTTATAGTTGAAAGCTCCATATACGGCGTGCTTGCCGCCATTCTGTCGGTAATTATCATTAATGTAGCCTTTGTTACTACTAGCAGTACTTTGCAGGCTAGCGCTCTAGGACTGCTTAATATAAGTTATGCTAATAATTATTTCGATAATAATTTCTGGCAGCTCTTGGCCACACAGCTGATTATTGGTATAGTATTGGGAGCGGTTTCTGCCCAGATTGCGACCCACCGCTATCTCAAATTCAAAACGAAATAGACAACGAACAGATAGAACGAGAATAGAAACAGGCAATGGTTAATCGGCTAACCTTTTTTTAGGCTCTTCATAAATTTACAAATGGGGTAATTGTAACTTTAGTAACCTTAGAAAGGGTGGAAGACTTGATTAAATCTGCTATAATGAAAATTAGCGTAAGCAAAAACAAAAAAACCATGGTTAAACAGCAAAACCCTCATAAACTTATTAGACTGCTAAAGCGCTCGCCAAGCCTAGGCTTGGCTGTAGTTATGTGCGTTATGTTAATAAGCGGCGTTGGCCAAAAACTGGTTCATGCAGTCAGTTGTTCTTCAGTTTCCGATTGCCAAGCCCAGATCAATAATTTGAATAGTCAGAACAGTCAGGCGCAACAAACTGTTGGTAGCTTACAGTCTCAGGCCCAGAGTTACCAAGGGGCAATAGATGCCTTGACTGCGCAAATCTCTAGCGTGCAAGCTCAGCTCAGTGCTAACCAGGCTAAGCAAGCCTCACTGGAACAACAGATAACAGCTAATGAGCAGGAAATCACAGCCAAGAAGGCAACACTCGCTGATGATGTGAAAACTATGTATATTGATGGACAAATGACGACCATAGAAGAGCTTGCTACCTCTCAGAACTTAAGCGACTTCGTCGATAAGCAGCAGTACCAAGCAGTAGTTCAAAACCAGCTTGATGCTATTATTCAGCAAATTAATACTTTGCAGGCCCAGCTCCAATCACAAAAACTTCAGGTAACCGGCTTAATATCCACTGAGCAGGCTCAGAATAGCCAGTTAGCCAATGCCCAAGCTCAGCAACAGCAGTTGTTAAGTTATAATCAGTCACAACAAGACGCCTATAACCAGCAAATTGCTGCCGATAATTCCAATATTTCGTCCCTCAAAGCTCGTTTGGCAGCCTTAAACACTGTTAGCGGACAGAGTATTAACGCCAGTGGCAATTGTGGCGGTGGCTATCCTGCTAGCGCTACTAACCAGAACGGTGGGCATTGGGGCTGTGATTACGGTCAGGATAGTAATGTTGACAACTGGTACATGGATAACCGCGAATGCGTAAGCTACACAGCCTATATGGCCTATACAAAATATGGTGTATCGACATATGGCTGGGGTAATGCCTACCAGTGGATTACTGCTGCTGAAAGCCACGGCTATACAGTTGACCAAACACCAGCTGCCGGTACTATAGCAATTAGAAATATTGACTATAACGTAGCTGGCGACGTCGGACATGCCATGTATGTTGATTCAGTCAATTCTGACGGAAGCATTACCGTACAAGAATTCAATGAGTACTATAACGGTACCTATGACCAGCGCACCTTCGATCCTAGTTCTTATGCTAATCGTGGCGGCTTGTATTTCATACATTTTAATTAGCATCCAGGACAAATCTAAGCATAAAGGCAATCTTTTTCTGCTATAATTATTGCTAATGAGGAAAAAAATAAAGCGTGTAGTGCTGCATGTGGCCGTGCCACGAAATAGAACTGTATATCACGTACGTAATGTATTAATACTGGTTGCCGTACTGCTGATTGGCATAGGCATAGGCGATGGCCGAATAAGCTTTAATTCAAGTAATATTAGTTCATTAAATAACAATTTACCCAGCCAGCTAAATTACAGTTCAGTAAATGCTGTTTACCAGGCTCTTAAAAATAACTATGACGGTCACCTGACTGTTCAGGAGTTACTTAACGGCATAAAGCACGGATTAGCTCAGGCGCCCGGAGATCCGTACACCGAATACTTCACGGCTAGTGAAGCTAAAAGCTTTAATAATGAACTGAATAACACTTTTAGTGGTATTGGGGCTCAATTGACACAAAACAGTAGTGGGGAAGTTGAAATTATGTCGCCTATTAAAGGCTCGCCGGCCGCCAAAGCCGGGTTGCAACCCAATGACATAATTACGACTATTAATGGAAAAACTACTACGGGTATGACCGCTGATTCGGCTGCTAGCAGTATCCGCGGTAAAGCTGGTACTAAAGTCACTCTAGGTATAATTAGGGGTACTACCGCCATGACCTTAACAATCACCCGGGCTAACATTAACTTACCTAGCGTCAGCACTAAAATTCTGAACGGCAATATAGGCTACATGCAGATTTCGACTTTTGCTGATGATACTTCAAGTTTAGCCGAACAAGCCGCTAATAAGTTTGCCAGCGAACATGTGAAGGGCGTAATTCTTGATTTGCGAGATAATCCCGGCGGACTTGTAGACGCTGCCATTCATGTGTCTAGCCTTTGGCTGCAACCAGGTCAAATGATACTCCAGGAGAAACGGGGTAGTGAGGTCCTGGATACAGAAAATGCCATAGGCGGTGATGTTTTGCATGGCTTACCTACGGTAGTGCTGGTCAATGATGGCAGCGCCAGTGCTTCAGAAATTACGGCTGGAGCGCTGCATGACAATAAAGATGCCTATTTAATTGGTCAAAAGACGTTCGGTAAAGGTGTAGTGCAGGATATTGTTTGTATAACCGGTCAAACTGAGGCTAATGGTAGTTGTCCTGGCGATGAGCTTAAAGTAACAATTGCCAGCTGGTATCGTCCTGACGGACAGAACATTAATCATAAAGGTATTACGCCTGATCAGACAGTTAGCTTAACCCAGTCCGATGTTAGTGCCGGCAATGACACCCAGCTTACGGCCGCCGAAAATTATATCAATAGCCATTAATGCTCGTCAGGGGTTGCCAAAGAGTGGTAACGCTGATAGCATTAGTGTCATAAGTTTAGCCATTATGGGCAATAGGGGAGTTAAGTGGCAGATAATGCGACTAAGTATGTGTTTGTAACAGGTGGCGTTCTTTCCGGACTAGGAAAGGGCATCACCGCCGCCTCGATAGGAAACCTCTTAAAAGCCCGCGGCTTAAAAGTCAATCTTCAAAAATGTGACCCATATTTAAATGTTGATGCCGGTATACTTAACCCGCGTGAACATGGTGAATGTTTTGTAACCAAGGATGGTGCGGAAACCGACCTAGACCTTGGGCATTATGAGAGATTTGTAGATGAAGAGATGACGTCGTCCAGTAGTCTGATGAGTGGGCGGGTACTTAAAAAACTTATTGAAGATGAAAGGGCTGGGAAGTTTGAAGGAGACGACGTTCAAATTATTCCACACCTGACTGGCGCTATTCAGGACTGGATCGCCGAGGCTGGCAACGGCTTTGATGTCCATATAGTTGAAATTGGCGGCACGGTAGGAGATTATGAATCGCTGTCATTTATTGAGGCCATAAGAGAGATGGGCATAAAAGTAGGCCTAGATAACTGCCTGTATGTTCATGTTGTCTATCTGCCGTATTTAAGTGCCTCCCAAGAAACCAAGACTAAGCCTGCTCAAAATTCAGTCAGAGATTTAAGAGGACTGGGCATTACGCCGGATATATTAGTTTGCCGGAGCGAACTGCCAGCCAGCCAGGCGGCTATAAATAAGCTTAGTCTGTTTAGTGGTGTAGCGGTTGACTCAATTGCTCCATTACCTAATGCCAAGAGTATTTATGGAGTACCTCTTACGCTGGAAGAAGTAGGAATTGCTGATGTTATAACTAAGAAATTAGGCTTTAAATCGCCCAAGCCTGATTTGAGTGACTGGCGGCAGGTAGTCAAGAAGGCGACTACTAGTTATGACAAAAAGCTTAAAATTGGTTTCGTTGCCAAGTATATGGATAACACCGATACCTATATGTCGGTGTTTGAAGCTTTACGTTCAGCCGCCTGGCATAATTCAGTTAACATACAGATTGACTGGATAGATGCTTCGAAATTTGATGAGCCAGGTGCTGATATAAGTACAGCGATAAAGGACTATGACGGCATAGTCGTGCCCGGTGGTTTTGGTCAAAGAGGCCTTGAAGGTAAAATCAAGGCGGCACAGTATGCTCTACAGAACAAGAAACCTTACCTGGGGCTATGTCTGGGGCTGCAGATGGCTGTTATAGCGGCCGCCCGCAACGCCGGACTTAAAGATGCTAATACCTTTGAACTCGATAATGACGGCAAAAATCTGGTCATTATAACTATGGACGGCCAAAAAGAGAAGCTGATGACCGGTGGTACTATGCGTCTTGGCAATTATGACTGTAAAGTTCAAACTGGCAGCCTAGCCTATAAGGTTTATGGCACTACAGATATTGTTGAGAGGCACCGGCATAGAGGAGAGTGCAATAATAAATACCGCGATCAGTACGAAGCCTGGGGTATAAAGGCGACCGGGCTCAATCCGGAAAATAATCTTGTAGAGATTATCGAAGGGCTCAATCATCCGTTCTTTTTAGCCAGTCAATTCCATCCCGAATTTAAGAGTCGACCTAACCGCCCACACCCGATGTTTAACGGCTTTATTGAAGTTATGCTTGATAAATAAGGTAACATTAAGATAACATTAGCATTATGGATAACAACACTGTCATTGCTGACGCAGCCAATAGCCATCCAAAACGAATTCTTTTAGTCGAAGATGACAATGCTCTGGCAGCTGTTTACGAAGAACGGCTTAAAGCTGAAGGATTTGATGTACGGAGGGTTAATAACGGGGAAGATGCCTTATCGACAGCTCTCAGCTATCACCCTGACCTTGTTTTACTGGATGTTATGATGCCTAAAGTCGACGGCTTCGATGTGCTAGATATACTTCGAAATACCCCTGACACAGCCAATCTAAAGATCATTATGTTAACAGCTTTGTCTCAACAGAGTGATCAGGATAAGGCGAAAGCTCTAAAGGCAGACGACTACCTGGTTAAGTCGCAAGTTGTAATAGCAGACGTAATTAATCGTATTCGTTTCCACCTTGGCATGCAACAATAGCGCATTAGATAAAAAGTAGTGTTACCGAAATAGTACCGGTTAGATATTAATAGTGTTACCGTAATTCTCACTATGAA
>DAIDIO010000007.1 GCA_027459325.1 Candidatus Saccharimonadota bacterium | reverse complement strand
TAAAAAGTAATCTCGGTGCCGGTTTTATCTGTCTTACCCACTACCTTAAGATCACTGTCTGGTGCACCTCTCTGGTATGTTTGTTCCCACACTTTGCCTTCTCTGGACACTCGGACAACCAATTTTGATGACAAAGCATTAACAACACTTACACCCACTCCATGTAAACCGCCAGAAACCTTATATCCTCCGCCGCCGAATTTACCCCCGGCGTGCAGAACCGTCAAAACGGTTTCGACTGTACTCTTACCGGTTTTAGGGTGAATGTCAGTAGGTATACCGCGTCCATTATCTATAACTGTGACGCCGCCATCTTCTAACAGGCGGACCGAGACTTCGGTGGCATGACCAGCTAAGGCTTCGTCAATTCCATTATCTACTAGCTCCCAAACAAGATGGTGTAAGCCCTCTATGCCAGTTCCACCAATATACATACCGGGTCGTTTGCGGACCGGTTCGAGACCCTCTAAAACTGTAATCTGCTCAGATCCATAGCCTGATTTTTTTGTCTTAGCCTCAGCCATTGCTCAAATACCCTTTACCCTTTAAAAATAACGTTTTAAGTTTTTTCCCACTATATAAATAGTATATCAGATTGGGGAGAATTTACAATTGCTGCCCGTCTGTTAAGCTGCGGGTTTTGTCTGTACAAATTTACCGTCATGATCAATAAATATTGTATCGTCTTCACCAGGCTGATTTTTATCATCAGGCTTAGCGGATGCCATAGCGTTATTTTTCATGATCTGTTGCTCGGCAAGATATTCCGGGCTATCGAGAGACTGCTTTAGCTCAGCTGCAACTTCATGAACTTCTTGATTTTCTAGTTGTTCACTAGAAATGTTTTTAGACCCTCCATTTTCATTGTTAATACCGGCGCTGGCTGGCGGAATCACCGGATTTTGAACCATTGGTGATGGAGGGTAGCTATTTATAGGACTAGCGAGTGCCATTGGCTGCGGATGAGGCATAGCAGGACCGACGGGCGCTGCTGATGATTTTTTAGTTAACCATTCATCGAGGAATGTACCCGGCGCCGCCGGAGGCTTAACCGGAGCTTGGGCTGGGCTAGAAGTAGCGCCAAAGGGTGCAGTTGGATTCGGGGCAAACGGAGACGATGGTCTAGTTGGAATTTCCTCTCCTTTAGTAGTCATACGCTCATTGATTTCCTGTTCAACTATATTTCTAGGTCGGCCATACTTAGCCGCTGAAAGTTGTTTTAGAGCTACTGCTAAACGAGGGTTAGGCTGCCCGAGGGACGGCAGTGTGGCCATACTAAACGGCGCTGTCGGTATACCGCCAACTAGTGTTCTAACAATAGTATTGTGGTTCGGTAATCTCAATAAGTCATCCTCGTCAAAAGTCGGCTGGAAGTATTTACCCAGAGCCTCAAGATCCCCTTGCCCAATTCTAAAGCTTGTTATGGTACCGATGTTGCCGAATACGGCATCTCTGATCTCCGGGGTTAACTGGGTTGTAAACTGGTTAGCGACGATAAGATTTAAGTGATATTTTCGGGCTTCCGACATTATTGTTGCGAAACTATCGGTCGAGAAGTTCTGAAACTCATCAACATATAAGCTAAAATCTACTCGGTCATCCTCTGGAATATTAGATCTACTCATTGCTGCCGCCTGGAACTTCATAACAAAAACCATTCCCAGAAGCTTGCTATTTAGTTCGCCGGTACGGCCCTTACTGAGGTTAACGAGCAAAATCTTTTTATTATCCATGACATCTCTAAGATCAAATGCACTCTTTGTTTGGCCTATAATATTGCGCATCATTTCATTGCTCAAAAATGCTCCGAATTTACTGACAAACCAGCTGACCACATCACCAAACTCATTAGACCTTTGGGAAGCCGGCATTTCTTTGTTCCAGAATTCTAATACAGTTAAATCCTTAACGTATTTAAGCTTCTGCTGAACGTATTTAGGATCACGGAATAGTTTCGGTATATCAACAAAGGTTCCGCCCTCCGGATCGGCCATGACTGTCAATGCGGCATTACGAAAAAGGTGTTCATATCGTGGACCCATTATTCCCTGATGTTGTGGATCATACAGTTTATATAGCATGTTTAAAGCTTCTTGTATTAAGAAGTCTTTTTGATCATTTGTTGTAAATTCAAACAAGTTGAGGCCCATAGGATATTCCATCTCTGCCGGGCTGAAATAAATAACATCCTCAGTACGTTCTTTTGGTACCATAGCGAGTAATTTTTCTGCCGCATCGCCGTGCGGATCTACGAAAGCAAAGCCATTACCACTAATCATGTCTTGGAGTGCCAGGTTCTCTAAGAATGTCGACTTACCGGTACCAGTTTGCCCCACCACATACATGTGTCTTTGCCGGTCGGACAGGCTTAGGCGGATTGGCTTTTTAGCACCTCTAAATAGGTTATAGCCGAGTAACAATCCGGTTTCTGGTATGTCTCTTGGTCCGTCAACCTGCTTCGATCCCTGTCTCATTAATTGTGAGGTCGGGATATTGCGTTCATCTGGAAAATGGAAAAGCGTAGCCAGTTCGATGGAGTTTAAGATATGTTCATTATGTTCCGGAGGAAAGAACCGCATTATATAAGACGTTACTAACTCATCTATATCCTTAGACATGGTGTATTTAAAACCGTTCTTACCTGGTGCGTCATAGATACTAAAGCTAGCTACGATATTATTTAAGATTCCTAAAGCTCTCTGGCTGACGTTAGATGACACAACTACCCTAATAAGCACTTCAAAACCCGGATGCCTGGTTTTTTCATCAATAGAATCTACTGTGGATTGCTCTAAATTGGATAATTCTTTCTTAGACGAACCTTCCTTTTCCCCTGATGGCGGCTTAGTAAAGGCTACGATTAAATCCTTTGCCAAACCACCAAAGCTTAAAGACTTTTCGCCCTTACGCTTACGATCGGCTAACTCATTGGCTTCTTTACGCCATGATGTTTGAGCCGGTCTGACAAGAAACTGAATCCCCGCTCCGTCTTCCTTACCTAAGGCACCTAAGGCGTTGAGCAGTGACAGCATGCCATCTCTCTTTAAATCCTGGTAAGTAGCTATTGGGTAAGCAAAGCTTTCTTTCAGGGTCAGCTCACCACCCATAGTGCCGCTCAAACGGCCAACTGGGCTGAACACGTTATGTTCTGCCACTTCCTCTAGCCTCGCTGTAGGATACGCGCTGTTAATTGCTTGCTTTACAACCTCAACCAACGTAATTGGTACGGCTGCGTAAAAATATACCTTGCCCTGCAGACCAACAATTTCGAATGCAAAGTGCCGTTGGCCATAAAAGCGACTCTTGAAGTCGGATTTAATGGTGCTAGCAATAATGTTATACATTGTGGTTGCCTGGCTTATCGTTTCTTCAGTGACATCTCTAGCATCCCTGGCTCCCACATCAATATCATCACTGGGGGGTGGTAAATGGATCATGAGTGGCACAATCTTTAAGCCACGCTCATAATTCTTCAGCTCCCGCCGGTTTTTTCGGAAATAAATAAAACCAAGCGGTCCTCCCAAGAGACCGATAAGGAGTATTACTGCCAATAAAATGATTAAACTACTCATACTAAAATGTTTAAATACTCTGCTTTAGCGTCTTGTTGTATCTCTTCTGAAGATATTCAGATTTAAGTAACTTGAGCTCCTCGCTTTGTTTATATGGATCGTCCTTTGTCTGCTCAACAATTGCCTTAGCCTTGTTAACCCACTCTCTTTCAATAACATCTCCATCATCGGCAGTTAAGCCAGTTGTCTGACTATTGTCGGTAACTGAAGTTTGCTGCACGCTAGCAGCGGGAACGATTGGCGGAGGAGGTGCAGGCATATTTATGGGCGGCGCCACCGGTGGAGCCGGCGCCCTTTCAAAAGGCGAGGCCGATATTTCTGGTTGGTTAGTGGTCAGCTCGGGAATTTGAACCGGGGGCAATTGCTCATTGACCGGCGCGGGTAATTCCATGCCGACATTATTCGATGGAGTCATGCCATATATTATACAGCTTTGATCACAAGTTCTGCTCTTTTTGCTTGGTCATGCCCGTATGACTAACATATCCGTAGCCTACTACGGCTAGTAATACCATTACAATAAAATCTTTCGCAGACAAAGCCCCCATCGACTGCAAAGCTATTAATAAGCCGAGAAAAAGAGTTGCATACAAACTTACTCTTTTCTTTTTTTTAATAGGTATTCCATATAGCCGTATAAGGCTAATTACACCGTAAAAAAGGGTATAAATGTTTGTTGCCAGAATGACTAAGCCAATTATTAGCACAAACGGTGCAACCTTAGTGCTGTTGAGACTTCCATAGAAATAGCCATCTAAAACTAACAAAGCTAGCAATGTGGTTGCTAGCTTTTTATGTGTGAGGCTTTTTATATGCATAATTGATAAGGTTTACAGGAGAAAATGGCGCCGTGGGTGATAAATCCGCTGCTAAATATTACTGTAAGAGCGCTTATCACCCGATCGGCAATGACTGACCGCTCCGATAGCCTTTAGGGCTATACAGAGCGACGTTTACTTAGGCAATACTCCTGAATGATTGCTTAAGCGGTAAGCCTGATTTTTTTGTTTTTGTACCGTTTTTGTTTTTGTGACTTACAATTTCTAATCTAGCATAAGCGTCTTAAAAAGTCAATATACTTATTCATCCTGCCCTTCTTAATTTCCAATATATTTATTAAAATTTTTATTTAATTAAGTGCTCAAAATGGGTCTAAACCAGCGCATTTTGTCAGCCAGGCTTTAGAGTTATGCACAGTTTTATATTAACTTTAAGCATAATGGTATTGACGCTTATTTTAGTATTTTATAAGATACGTGTAGCACTTGAACAAATTAAGTGCTCAAAAACAAAAAGCTTCATAGGGACGACGGTTTCTCGCAAGTCGTTGTCCCACCAAAATCTAAATTAAATCAAAACCTTAAAAGCCAAACAAAAACTTTAAATTCAACACTGAGACGCCTTATCTATAAAAAGATGAGGCGTTTTAGTTTGTTCTGAAACATTCCCAAAAACCTAAATATTCCTGAAGATAAGTAAACCGGTTGAAGTCTATAAGCTTATCTGTTAAAATCTAAGTCACATTAAACATTATTAATGTTAAATAATTACGGAGAGAAGCCATAGCCAAATATACTCGCCTGAATGACCAAATTCGGGCACCAAAGTTGCGTGTTATTGATGAAGACGGTAAACAACTTGGGGTTTTAAGTAAAGATGAGGCTTTAGGATTGGCTCGGCAAAGAGAACTTGATCTTGTTGAAATCTCACCAAACGCCGACCCTCCCGTATGTAAAATAGTTGATTGGGGCAAGTTTAATTACCAACGCACCAAGCAACTTCAAAAAAACCGGAAACAAGCTAAGACCTTGGAGATGAAGCAAATCCGATTCGGTTTAAAAATTGGGGTACACGATTTAACAATTAAGATGCGTCAAGCTGCTAAGTTTTTAGAAGCCGGGCATAAAGTTAAAGTAACGCTTGTTTACCGCGGACGTGAACAAGCCCACCGAGAAATTGGCTACCAGTTAGCCCAACGAATCATAGAGGATTTCGGTGATACAATAATAGTAGATCAACAGCCGCAGTTGGCTGGTAAGCAGTTGAACTTCGTAATCCGAAGCAGCGGCAAAAAGCCAGTTAGTATTAGCAAAGAAGAAGGAGAAGATAATGCCTAAGTTAAAAACCCATAGTGGCACCAAAGACCGGGTGAAAATAACTAAAAATGGTAAGGTTCGTGTTGGCAGCGCTAACTTGAACCACTTTTTAGGTAAAAAAAGCGGTAGTCGTAAGCGTGCGCTTAGAGGCTTACATACCCGCAACGGTAAGTTTGCCAAGAACGTAAAAAAGAACTTAGGTGTTTAAGGAGAATTTATGAGAGTAAAACGCGGTGTAACCAGTCACCAAAAACATCAGAAGATTAGAAAAGCCACTAAGGGCATGACACACTCAAACCGAGTTAGTGTTAAGCGCGGCAAGCAAGCTGTTACCAAATCATTGCAAAACGCCACTCGCGATAGGCGTAATCGTAAAAGGACTTTTAGGCAATTATGGAATGCCCGTATTAATGCAGCCGCCCGATTAAATGGCACTACTTACAGCAAATTAATGGCAAACCTTAAAGCTAAGAACATTGTTCTTGACCGTAAGGTTTTAGCTGAACTAGCTGTAAACGAACCAAAAGCTTTTGCTGAGGTAGTCAAAGCCGCTTCTAAATAGTTCTTTTCCTTCAATAACTAAAATACCCTCCATTTAAAGAGGGTATTTTATTAGTCAGATTATCTGTAAGCCGGGTTCTGTCTAGGCTGATCATCTATCTAGACCCAGTGTTGCCACATAGGTTCAAGCGGTTGAATGATGAGATCCTTGTAGCGGGACACTTTGAGCTTTAGGCTCAAAGGATCCATCCCCTTGCAGCAGGTAGGGTTTACCTCTTTATATCGTCACCGATATAAACTGTGGGCTCTTACCCCACTCATTTCACCCTTTCTAAGAACAAGTCTTAGTGGTATCGTTTCTGTGGCACTTTCCCTAGGGTTGCCCCCGGTTACCGTTAGTAACTACCTTTTCCCTATTGCTGCCCGGACTTTCCTCGTGCTTTTAGGCACGCGATCAGCTGATAATCTGACTCCCTTATTATACCAGTTATTCTTACTTTGGTAAGAGTTGTTCGTCAAGTGCCCTATTAACGGCGGCATCAGCTAATTTATTAAACTCCCGGGGAACATGCGAAAAACTTATATGCGCAAATCGTTTGGATAACTGCTTAATGGCATCGTGAATCGGCCATAAATCTCGGTTTTTAACTTTAAAGATGCCTCTCACTTGATTCACTACCAAAAGGCTATCCATGTAGACCTCTACTTCTTTAACATTATTTTTAAGGCATTCTTCGAGGGCTAGCCGAAGAGCCGTATATTCTGCCTGGTTGTTAGTTGTTACACCTAAATAGACGCCGCGTTCTATAAGAACGTTATCTTCTTTGTCTAAGATAACAAAACCACTGGCACTTGGCCCGGGATTACCTCTTGAACCGCCATCAGCGAATAGTTTAACCTTTTCCGGAAATGGCCGCTTAGGGTCGATTTCAGCTACGTCGGGAGCTAAAACTTTGTCTATGGCTTCTGCCAATTGTCTATCTTTATCTGTTATCTTTTGATCTCCCTCATGAGTGATTAACCAGATCTGTACAACGTTCCACTCATTCTCCCAGCGAGGATGATGCTGAAACTCTTCAGCAAGGCCAGCGACTTTAGTCATAAAGGACCATGCTTCTTTAAAGTCTTCGAAATTGAATTGTTTGTATAACCCGTGTTTTGTTTCTTGCCACATGTCCATATATCTTATCATGATTTTGAACTGGCCGGACCTAGCCATGTAAATTTGTCCCTGAACTATTGTCTACACAACACATATGCATATAGCATAAGAACTTTGCGTGTAGGAAAAATAAACTTGAGGGATATAAAACCGACGATTGACTTTTTTACAGGCTCCGAATCGTTAATTCATCTAGCTGGAGACTAGTAAGCGTACTGTCATTAGTAATAAAAGCATTAGCTTTATATTCAACTGCAGTCGCAATGTGTATAGCGTCATAACCATATATTTGTTTACCATAGCGCTTTGTGAGAGCAACCGCACGTTCACAGATAGCTAGTGTTACAGGCACAAATCTAGTGGTGCCTAAATCATGCAGTATACTGCTCAGTTTTTTATCTAAATTGTCACCACTTAATGCCGCTGCGGTCATCAGTTCTTGCCAAGCTAAAACCGATAATACTGCGCCTTCATGCTCCCCTTGCTGGACAATTAACTGAGCCGCTTTTGACCAAGTGCTTGTACCTTCAAAGGCATAAATTAATATATTTGTATCGTAAGCTATCATATTATTCAGATTTTAACTTGGGCTGCATAGAATCTCGCAATGTTCTTGTAAAATCGGCAGCATCTTGACCGTGGTTAGTCCACGCATTAGGAAGTGTACCAAAGTGCTTCTCTATAGGTAGCTTCTCGGAAAGCTGGAGATTACCGTCCTCTGCAACAGTAACGGTAACCCGAGAGCCAGGACGTAACCTTAATTGCTCACGTAAGCCTTTTGGTAGAGTAACCTGGCTTTGAGACGAAACTTTAAGCGTATACGAAATGTTGTTCATATAATATATATTAAACGGTTATATATATAAAGTAAAGTGAATTAATTTACTTTATCTGGTCGGGGTGACAGGGATTGAACCTGCGACCTCACGGCCCCCAGCCGTACGCGCTACCACTGCGCTACACCCCGTCTTATATAAAAAATAAGCCGGGCACCGAGTTTGATCACCTGAGGTGTTCCCAGGTGGGTGCTTGCACGTAAAAACCACAGTTCTTACAAATATTAAGCTCCCTAATGATTAGTATCAGATAATCATTCACTCGGCAGGAGGCATTTTACTGCCTTACCCGACCTAGGCTATATTATATCTTTTTTAATTACCAAATGGGAACTTTAAGAAGATTTAATATGCCTACTTCTATATTGCCTATGATTCCTGAAGCCAGATAGAAAACCATGAATATAAAGATTAGAGTAGTTGTAAATCCGGCTGCCTCAATTCTTTGCATAGCTTCCTGTAACGGCTCCGGGGCAAATGCATACAACACTCTGGATCCATCTAGTGGTGGAAAAGGTATCATATTGAATACGAACATTGCGACATTTACACCCGCAAAAATAGCAACCGCCAGTAAGCCTGTTTCCGATTGAATATGTGCTCCGAACAATTGGTAGAATATAGCCGTTAAGATAGCAAGCATAAGATTAGTTAAGGGACCTGCTAGCCCTACTAAAGCGGCACCGAATTCACCGTATTTCACTCTACTTGGGTTAAATGGCACTGGTTTTGCTGCTAAAAATGGCACATGCACAACGAGTATCATTATGGCCGGCAGTAAAACTGTAGTTACAGGGTCAATATGCTTCAATGGGTTGAACGTTAAACGCCCAGCTTCCATGGCAGTATCATCGCCTAGCCAATATGCCACATAACCGTGCATCATTTCATGAATCACTAGAGATACTAGTATCGACAACAGGAGCAATAAAATGCCGGTGGAAGAAAGGTTACTAAACATTAATCTACGCATTATACCAAGATTGTTGACCCATTCCTTATAATTTGCTAAAATAACACCTTGAAACTTCAATAATAATTAAGGGAAAAATTAATGCAGAAATGTGACCTTACCGGCAAGGGCAAACAGTATGGCAATAATGTCAGCTTTTCCCAGCGTCATACCAAGAAAGTCTGGAAGCCTAACCTTCAGGCAAAGACTGTTGTTATTGATGGCAAAAAAGTTCAAATGAAACTTAGCACTCAAGCAATCCGTACCCTAAAAAAACAGGGTCTAATAAGTAATTCTCCGACTAAATAAACTTTATACTTTTTCGAGAACTATCAGCTGAGTTACATCGCTAAACTCAGCTGATTTTACTTTAAGCTTGTTTAGTGTTTCTTTTGGTTCCATGGCTAATTCTTTAAGGGCATTAGTTAGTTCTTGTTGTGGTACCGGATATTTTAAGCTCTTATCGTCATAGTGTGTAGGAATAACAATCTTTGGCTCAATTTCCTTAATGACCTTTAAGGCACCGACGGGGTCGAGGGTATAACCATTACCCCCTACCGGTACTATCAGTACATCAACTAACCCTATTGCCTCTAGCTCTGCGTCAGTTAATTCAGGGTAGATGTGTCCAGTGATAAGCATACTAACGTCACCAGCCATCAGTTTAAAGATAGTAACACTTTTATCGTTCCCTTCTTCCATGTGGGACCTGGCTGGTATTCCTGTTATTGATATTTCTGATACTTCATACTCCCCTGGCTTGTCAAATACTAATCTTGCCGGAGAATCTGGATGAACTGCATTTGTAAATAACGATACATCGTCCGCTTTAGTAAAGCTTTTAGCGCCTAGATCTGTTAAATTATCGTCGATAACAATTCTGGCCCCTTTATAATTTAAACTAATGGCATTGCCACCATGATACTGTAAATCCATCTAATTATTCCTTTACTTTTTCTGCTGTTTCTTCGCTTGCTTGTTTCTCATTATCTGATAAAAGCCCGTGCTCATCAACTAACACCTGCTTTTTAGCTTTTAAGATGGCTTGCGCAAACCGGTCTCTAATCTGTAAGCGGTATTTAAAGTCATCCAGGTTCATAACAGCATACCTAAGACTCTTGTTTTCACTAGCCTCCAGCTCATCTACGTACTTTTGTAAAGCATTTAAGTTAACATCGCCGATTATTAGTATATCTACACCCGCAGTATCATCTCTCGTAAACTGGCCTGTGTATACAGCGAGATCAATATGACCCACTGCTTTAAGTCCAGTAGTGGTTTCTTCAGTTTCGTCCTCAGCTTTCATTTTCGGTGTCTTTATTTTAGCTCCACCAAATATTTGCTGAAGTGGCGTAAAGTATTCAAACTTCTGATTGACTTCGTAATATAACTTATTGTTAGTATTATCGGAGGTTATGATCCCAATATTAAGTAAATTGCTTAGTTCTCTGCGAACAGAGTTGATCTGTTCGTCAATTTTCCTAGTGATTTCTCTTACATAAAACGATCTATTGGGATTGCTATAAAATAGCTGGAGAAGTTTTACCCGTGTTTTTGACCCAAAGAGTTGCTCAATCATGATATCAATTGTAACAAAGAATAGTTCTTTATTAAACGACTATAATATTATTTGTAGTCAATAGATCTACAACAGTCTGCCAATTTACAGGGGTAGTTATCCAGTGAATATCTTTATTACGTTTAAACCAAGTCCTCTGCTTTTTAGCTAAATGAAGACTATTTTTTAGTATTCGTTCTTTAACTTCCTGCTTATTTATTGACCCGCTAAAATAGTCCTGCCACTCTCTGTATCCAACACCCTTTAGCGCCTCTAACCCCCAACCATATCTTTTACTAAGTCGGCGCACCTCATCGTCTAGCCCAGCTTTCATCATATTGTTAAGGCGACTCCTGAGCTGTTTTTCTAGTCTTTCACTATTTGTACTGAGTCCAATTATAACGGTTGATTTTCCAATATTGTGCCTATGCGCTTTCTGTCCCTTTGTTTCTATTAATCTAATTAATCGTCGTTTATTAGATTGGTCGACACCTTCTGGGTTTATGTGTTCGGACTTAACTACATTCATTAGCTGGTTAACCGTCATGTTATTCAACTCCCTTCTTGGTAGAGTCGATTCTGTTGTTAAAAAACTGTAGTTATATACTACGCCATCTATATATAAGCCGTTACCTCCCACTAAAATAGGTATCTTATTACGCTTATGTATAGCTTTAATTACTACGCCTACTTTCTTTTGAAAGTCGGCCGCGCTAAAATCTTCGTCAGGGTAAATTAAATCCAACATATGGTGAGGAATTTCTTCTTGTTCATGCTTAGTTGGTTTGGCCGTGCCAATATCCATGCCTTTCCTGATTGTCCAGGCATCAGCACAAATAATCTCACCGCCATAAGCTTTGGCAATCTGCATCGCTAACTTTGACTTACCGGATCCAGTTTCTCCTACAATTACTATTAACGGTCCGGCCACCATATCAGCTCCTCTATATCCACAGTGTAGTCGTTGGTAACATGCAGGCCCTCATCTAGAAGTGCTTGTTTATGGCCTTCCCGTCCACCAGGAAACCCGCTGGCTAATCCACCTCTCTTATTCACTACTCTCTGCCATGGTAAATCAGGGTTGCCAAAATGTGCAATTCCTCCTACCTGCCTAGCTGCCATTGGATGGCCACATAATGCAGCAATCTGCCCATAGGTCATAACCCGGCCTTTAGGTATAGAGGCTACTAGCTCCTCGACTAATTCACGAAATCGTGGATTCTTCTCGCTCATAAAGAAGACTTAAGGACACGAGACTTAGCTTCGTTAGCTACCGTTTTCAAAAACTCTTCTACTCCTACGCTTAGAGGAACATCCAGGACCGCCATATCTTTACGAATTCTTGGCGTTACCTGGTTACTTCCGATTTCTTTAGAGCCTATAACTAAGACATACGGCACTTTATAAACTTCTGCTGCCCGGATCTTTTTACCAATCGATTCATTAGCATTATCGGTTGTTACACGCAAATTTAAGTCCCTAGCTTCCGCCTCTAGTTTCGCAGCAAAGTCCAGTGTTTCCTTCTCCTGATTAACCGTCAGTATTCTTATCTGCTCGGGTGCCAGCCATACCGGAAAACGTCCAGCGGTATGCTCTATATATACTGACATAAATCGCTCAATAGATCCTAGAAGCGCACAGTGTATCATTACTGGCCTCTGTTTGCTTCCGTCTTCGGCTATATACTCCAGGTTGAATCGCTCCGGCATTACAAAATCTAATTGTACTGTCGCTACCTGATGCTCCCGTCCAATCGCGTCCGTGACCATAAAATCAATCTTCGGACCATAAAATGCCGCTTCACCGGCTTGCTCAAAGTAATCTAATTTATTGCTTATTACTGCATTCTTAAGCTGCTTTTGAGCACTTTCCCATAATTCTTTTGAACCAAGGTAAGCATCACTATCATCCCTGTAGCTCAGTCTTACTCTTAGCGACATTCCGACGGTCTGATAAAGTTCATCGGCCGCACTCATCAGATTGTTAATTTCGGTCTCTATCTGATCTTCCCGACAAAAAGCGTGGCTATCGTCTTGAGTTGCTGACCTTACCCGGCTTAAGCCATTTAGCTCACCGGTCTTTTCGTCCCGATATATAGTAGTTGTTTCGAGGTATCGTATTGGCAATTCTTTATAACTGCGAGGCTGTGATGCATAGATACGTGTATGGTGGGGGCAATTCATAGGTTTAAGTACAAACTGGTCGGAAGTTTCCTGACTTTTAACTAAGAATAGCTCGTCACCGAACTTTGCCCAGTGACCGCTAACTTCATAAAGCTGCTGTTTTGTCATATGAGGTATCCAAACCTTTTGAAATCCCCTTCTTTCTCTTAGCGAGTTTGAAAACTTAGCAAGCTCTTCTCTCAGAATTGTTCCTCTCGGTGTAAACATCGGTAGTCCTGAGCCAACCATATCTGAGAAGACAAACAGATCTAGCTCTTGGCCCAACTTTCGGTGATCCCTTTTTAAAGCTTCTTCCTGCCTAAGAAGATATTCGCTAAGCTCTTCTGCGCTATTAAAGGCTACACCATAAAGCCTCTGCATTTGTGGGTTTTTATTATTACCTCTCCAGTAAGCTCCGGCAATTTTATTAAGCTTAAAAGAGCCTACTTTACCAGTTGACTCCACGTGAGGACCCTTGCATAGATCTATAAAATCTCCGTTCTTATAAAAGGATACTGTGTCGACTTTTGCGTCACTGTCAGCTATAGTCCCTAATTCTTCCTGATTTAAATCTTTAGCCAGTGTGGTGCCGGCCCGTTTTAGATCATTAAGTAACTCTTCCTTGTACGGCTGGTCGTTTTCTTTAGTCCAAGCTATCGCATCATCAATTGGCTTCTCAATCCTCTCAAAAGCTTGATCTGACTCAATAACTTTTTTCATTTCAGCCTCTATACCCTCGAAGTCCTCTTCTGATATAGTCTGGTTGCCGAGATCAATGTCATAATAAAATCCATTATCTATAGCCGGGCCAACCCCGAACTTGGCCTCAGGCCACTTACGCTGAACTGCAGTTGCTAGAATATGCGCTAAACTGTGCCTCATAGCTGCTAAATTATTCTCTTGCTCTGACATATTTGCTCCTGCTTATCTGTAAATCAACCGATTATTACTTATCATTATATCAATCATTATCTGTTTCTAAATAAAAAAGCGATTGAATGACCTCGCAAATACATTCAATCGCCCTTTCGACTTATTCGCCGAGATAAAACAGTCTCGTCAAAACTTCACCTGTAATGAAGTACTATAGCAAGGTTAGTATTATATGGCTAGCCTATTTATGCTGTATTTAGTACATTACAGCCTGGGGATAAGTTCAATATTCCTATATCACACATGGTATATTAAATGGGCCTTGTCTATACCACTCCTGGTGTAGTAAATTGTTTGTACCCTTATTGCCATCTGTGTAGATATTAATTCACTTACTATCTACTAAAGATTGGAGCGGTAATATAAGGGCGGTTAGCTCAGATGGTTAGAGCGCTACGTCGACATCGTAGAGGTCATAGGTTCGATTCCTATATCGCCCACCACTGTTAATTCGCATATGCTTATCTGTTAGAGTATTGACTCGCATTAGCCTTTCTGCTAAAGTAATACGGTTAAATAGGAAGTTTTGGTATCAGAAAAGATAGCGCTTTAGACGCCTTCAGGTTGTTCTATGAAGAATTAACCACTACTAAACCCAAGAATAATCGTATCCGACGCCCAAAAAGTAGCCGATAACTAGTATCGTAGTAGGCTGTTTTTGGGTTTTTTTATGCCTTATTTTCTATATCTCTCAAGTGTTATCCACGATTTAGGATAGCTTTTCCACTGGTGTTTTTTATAGCGGTATGTCAATATATTGACATGGTTTGTTTACAATGTCGGTCAAATACGCAAGTTATCAATAGTCGTTTAAAGCATCGATCTAATAAAGTATGGCGCCGGCGGCAATGCATTGCTTGTAACTCGACATTCACTACTGAAGAGGCATGCGTATATGCCCTGTCGTTGGCCATAAAGAATGACGAAGGCCTTATACAGCCTTTTTCAAGCGATGAACTGTTCCTAGAGCTATATAAAGCCTGTGCGCACCGAAAGACAGCCTTAAAAGATGCTAGAGCGTTAGCCGATACAGTTACAAACCTGTTAATTAAAGAAAGTACCGGTTCGGTTATAAATAGTGGTAATATCAAAACGGCTTGCCTGATTGTTCTTAACCGCTTCGATAAAGTCGCCTTCAGCCAATACCAGGCTTATCACCCTTAGCTTTTAGAAGGATCGGCTACTGTAGTAACTTTACGGCCGCTCTCCTTAACGACTGTTTTTGCCGTAACGTCAAACCGGCTGAGATATTTCTTCAACATTAACCGGGTTTGTGAGTTAAAAGCTGCGATGGAACCAAATATTACGCTGGTAATTGGCAGGGTCACCCATTGAGCCAGCATGACTAAGGACCTATGTCTTTTATGTCTGGCTGGCCGAGGCGGTAAAGTAACAAGGGATACGTACATAAGAAACACCAGCGTTACCATGTCAATCCGTTGCACTTTACTAACTATTAAAGGTAGTGAATTGGCAGCAATGCTTTGAGGGTGAAAAAGCGGCGGTACCAGACCGATATACCAAATAAGCAAAGCATTGGTAGCCCAGTTTACATGGGTATACAGTATTCTATAAAATTTGGCAAAGACATCAGCCTTAGGAATTGAGTTCTTATGCCAAAAGCCTTTATCTGCGATATAAGCGATATCCGAAGCGCCGTAGGTCCAGCGACGAAGTTGAATAAACTGTGTTTTCAGAGTCGTCTTATATGTTTCATTTAATACTGCATCCTGGTAAATTGGAATACTAAAAGGGATAACCCTGTAGTCCCCATCAAAGTGGAAGTACGATCGCCAGAACTGATGACCGTCCTCTACCACTGTTCTGGTGCTCCAGAAGTTCATGTCCATTAGTGGCTTAAGGGGTTGAGCATGGGCTGAAAAGTTTCTACTCAAATGACGACGCTGGGTGCCCACTATATAAAAAAGATTATTCCCTGTTGCTAGCACTCTCATGAATGTAGGTGCATCCCAAATATTGTTAGTAAACATCGCAATTGGCTGATAGGAAGCTTTAAGCGGGTGAGGCACAACACAGTAGAGATAGCTAAGGGCAGCAAAGTATAGCTTATCTGGTCGATTGTCGGCATCCAGAGTAGTCACCAGTACTCTTGTCGGATCAATCTTCTGTTTATTCACATAGCTAACTAATTTATGAGCTGCATAGGTAATATTGCCACCCTTCCCTACTATTTCACCAGGTATATTGGATGGGTGCTTTACGGCCATAGCGTGCTTAAACTTATTACCGTACAGTTCTATAAGCTGCTTAACTCGCTCTTCCGCTTCCCTGCCGGCTCTTGCCTCATAAGCTATAACCAGGATAATCTTCTTAGAGTCATAGTCTGAGGCTAAAACTGACTGAATAGTTGGCTCCAATATTTCACGGCTCTCATTGACGGTCGCAATAATAACAGCGTGGAGTAATTGACGAGGTCTAATATCTAGTTCTCTGGTATGCAAAAGCCTCAGGTTTTTGTAGTGCCATTTTGGTCTGTCAATGGGTTTTATAGAAGCCTTGCCATTATCTAAGTCTCTACCCAGTTCATTCCAGTCTAGTTTCAAATGATGCTTCATTGTAAAATACCCACTAATTGCCCTCGAGGCATAAGCAATTGACTGAACAAAAAATATTAGCAGGTAAAACAGAGCAAAAAATACCGCCACAGTGGCGCTAATAGCGCTTAGTATGAATGGCAGTAGCACCAGAAAATAGCTTAGACTACCTGGAAGTATTTCAAAAAACCTATAGTGCCCTTTACGGTCCTTCTCAAATGGAATTTCTATATCTGTCATGATCCTATTTATCCTAACTTAGGATACTAACTAACGCATTACTAATAATAATAGTCAGGACTAATAGTAAGATGCCTAGAGACAAGACCGCAATAGATAATTGCCTATGTATTTTATAGACTTTGTAACTCAAGCCTGAATTTACTGCCAGCACTAAGATTGCAAAAACAATGAAACTGATTAACTGCAATATACTTCCGGCTTTATGAGAATCAAGCCCTAACTTTGGCCGGTACTGAACAATATAGTCGTTGCTATGACTGGTGGCCAATCTTATAGCTATAAATATAACTGCAAAAGCGCATAAAAAGGCGTTTACGCTAAGCAATAGAAGCACAAAGTGGTCATGAAAATACTTTTTAGTTGAAGCCATGAATTAATACATATTGTAGCATTTATTAGCTAGTCTAAGGGAAAGTTTGGCTATCTTTGGTGCGGGTGGCGGGAATCGAACCCGCATCTTAGCCTTGGGAAGGCTACATAATAGCCACTATACGACACCCGCTTGTGGAGCCGTCTACCGGAATCGAACCGGTGACCTACGCTTTACGAAAGCGCCGCTCTACCAACTGAGCTAAGACGGCAGGCCATATATGTACCAATCACAAATTATATCAGAGCAGATTTATGGTTGTTTAACGTTTACGCTATTCTGTCCGAGGACAACAACGAAGTCAGCGGTATAATTAGTTGCCTCTTTTGCTTCGGTTGAGCCATACTCACTAGTGACCACCGTACCTGGGAAAAGTCCTTCTAGCAAAGTTTTGGTTGCTGGTGCTTGCCCACCCGATAGGTCGATAAGCATAGTTGTATTGTATTCGTTATAGGCGTCGCCGATAGTAACATTATCAATTTTATTTGCCTGAAGTATGCTTTCATCTTTTTTGGCTAGACCATTAACATTTGTCCCATTTAGTACAACCACACTTGCATCTTCTTTAACTACCGGGTTGTTAGAAATTAGTTGTTGGTAATAGTTCTGCAACTGGCCGTATTCACCCACCCCTGCCGTTGGCGCAAGTGCGTCCTGTCCTGACGCAGGGTCTATATAACTGGTAATTAAAGCTTTGCTTTTAGGGGTTCCGGTGGTGGTACTAGGGTAGGTATAAGATCCGATGCTATTTAAGTTAACTGTCTTGATCAGTTGTGCTAATCGTAGGACATCTTGTAAATTCAAATTAGTCTTAACGTTATTGCCGATTGCATTAACTAAATTACTAATTTTTATTGGATCAGTTAACACGCCTGCTGACATGGCCTTTTTAGCAACAGCAATAGCCATAACTCGCTGGTACATTGTCCTAGTAAAGTCGGTACCTGGAAATCCATAAGATATATCACCGGCCGTACCATCACCCCTTGCCCTGGCAAGGTCTAAGGCCTGTTGACCATTAAGAGTGTTCTCACCATTAGGCAGTTTCAGATGAGTAAAGGCGTCATAAAGGCCCCTTGGGTCGGGACTCTGGATATTTATTGTTATACCACCTACTGCATTAACCGCATCCCTAAAAGCTCCGTAATCAATCAGAGCATTGTAATTTATTGGTATACCCAGGTTGGTTTCTACAACCTGCTGAAGCTGATGCATGGAGACTTCACCGGCAGCATTAATTTTCTGGTAGGAACCAAAGCCTGGTACATACACCCATAAATCTCTAGGAATACTCAGCATAAAAGCTGTCTTGTTACGGGTATCAATACTAAGTACCATGATGGAATCGGTCAATTGGGCCCCGTTGTGACCGGGGTCATCAGCAGAGTTGCCGGCAAGTAGAATATTGACCCTTCCCTGTGCTTCGCCATTTAGGGTTGTGCTACTAAACAAGGCATGTACATCAGAGAATACGTTACCATGGAAAGCCTTATCTAGGCCGGATATTATCTTTGAACCGTACCATGCCCCAGCGCTAAAGCCTATTAATAAAATACCCAGGACCGACATTATGACCTTCTTTTTCATAGACCATTTTCTTTTTAGCTTTGGGCGCTTTTTTTCAGTTCTTCGGCTACCGGTTGTATAGGTTGACCGGTAGGGGTTGTATCTGGCAGCTTCCTGGGACGGAACATATGCCGGTTGTGGCGGAAGCTGCTGAGAGAGCGAGGCAGGCTCTGGTGTGATCGGTTGACGCTCTAATGGAGAGGGTGACTTATAGACAGCCCTTGGTAGTGCTTTTGGTACAACGAAGCCCTCTAAATTTCCTCTAACTGGTCCTCTTGGTGTTTGATCCATAAAAACTACATTATAACCTAAATAAAGATGTTAAAACCAGTTAAAAGCTTTGTATTTTTTACTTATTACTTAAGTTTATCTAGAGCTTCGCTAATTTCCGCTAGTGCTTTCATCTGTTGGTCTTGTAAATTAGCAAGGTAAGTCAGGGTTTCATGATCGACTTCCGCTTTGGCATCATTTTGTGCCTGAATTTTATTCTGAGACCGTTGCAAAGCCGGTAATGCCCACCACTGAATCCAGCTGCTGGATATAACGCCGACAGTAAGTTTGATGGAATTAGGAGCCGGGAGCGCAAATAACGGAACTATAAGGGCTATATCAAAAAGCACTACCGAGGCTAAGATGTGATTAGTAATCCATTCCAGGAATTTTTCATTAGTCTTATAAACGCCTCCCGCCTTTGATAGAGACGCTCTCGATTCTAAGATTTCCTTGGGATGTCTAACTCTTATATGAGCATTCATGTCGATAACTTCCTTACGCAAATACTGAATAAATTGCTGCTATACCGGATATCGCCATTATAACAGTTAGTAACCAGCCTATGGTGGTCGAAACAAAGCTATTCTTCCATTCGCCCATTACTTTCTTATTCTTAGCGATAATTACGACAAGGGCAATTATTACAGGAGCCACCATACCGTTTAGGACGGCGGCATATATCAATGCTTTAATTGGGTTAAGCCCGATAAAATTAAGGCCCAGTCCAACGACCATAGAAATGATAATTACGCCGTAAAACAGATAGCCCTGCTTTAACTTATTATTAAGACCCTGCCGTTTTCCAAGGCTTTCGCTAATGGCGTAAGCGCTTGATCCAGCCAATACCGGAATAGCTAAGAGCCCCATGCCAATGATGCCGGTTGCAAATAGCCAATAAGTAGCATTGCCTGCAAACGGCTTGAGTGCCTGAGCGGCTTGGGCGGCCGTATTGATGTTAGTAATGCCGTGGGTAAATAATACGCTGGCACAGGCGGCCACAATAAAGAACATAACAACATTAGATAAGAACATACCTGACCATACATCAATTCGCATTTTCTTGATTTCCGTGGCTGACGAGCCTTGGCGGAGTTTTATAGTTGTTTGACCGGCAGCTATTTCTTCTTCTATTTCCTGAGAGGTTTGCCAAAAAAACAAGTAGGGGGTAATAGTCGTTCCTAATATGGCACAGATTATAAGAATACTGCTTTTATTGAGCTTAAAGTGAGGAATCACTGCATTAGTGGCAATAGTATGCCAGTTAGGATGAGCCAGTATAGCTGATAGTATGTACGCAAATAGCACCAGAGCTAACCATTTAAGATACCTGGCGTAGCGAACGTAAGGTGTAAATATCTGTAATATTAAAATGAAGACGGAAACCAGGATAACCAACATACCGAAATGAAGATGAGGCCTAATTAGCTGAATAGCATTGGCCATGGCGCCTATGTCTGCCCCGATATTGAAAGTGTTCGCTATAAACAGCAGCATGGTACTGAAATATAGAATCTTTCTTCCAAAATGCATCCGGATATTACCGGCCAGGCCCCTGCCCGTTACTAAGCCAATCCGGGCACACATCTCTTGAACGACCCCCATTAGTGGAAAGGTAAATATAGCGAGCGAGAGTAGGCCAAAGCCGTACTGCGCACCAGCCTGAGAATAGGTGGCTATACCTGATGGATCATCATCGGAAGCACCGGTTGTTAATCCCGGGCCTAGCAAATACCAAAAGTCTTTTGCCCGTTTAATCGGTTGCTGCCCGCTTAGTGGCATGCTTTTAGCAATCTTCTGACCTCCCTCTATACCCCTGTCTAGAGCTATGGCTGGCGCTTCTATGGCCTTTTCTACTATTTTGTTTTGTGCCATTTAGTTTTAATGCTTATTCTTAATTATCATATCAAAATGACGTCACAAATTATATAATCAAATTAATTACACCGGAGATTAATATGAATCCTGACCCACAAAGCAATGTAAAATATTCTGGCCTATCTGGAAATGAGATGTATTGTATAGCAATGCTTGGCTACAGCCCCGGCAATATTATTATCGGTAACAGTGTTTTTGCTATGGGTTTTGTAAGGGGTCTAGGCTCCAATATCCGTACCATGGTCGGAGGCGAAGTTAGCCAAATAACCAATATGATAAACGAGGGTCGTAAACTGTCACTCCAACGCTTCAACGATGAGATTACCCAAGGTAATTGTTCCGGCGCCAGCGGTGTAACTAGCGAACTCATCATGCACCCGGGGAATATCGAGTTCTTAACAGTTGGTTCCGGCATGCACAGGAACGATAACGCGGGCGGCAGCTTTACCACGTCAGCCGATGGCCAAGAACTGTTTTGTCAATGGGACGCTGGATATCAGCCTATAAATTTTGTTTTTGGCAATGTAGCTTACTCTATTGGTGTCGGTAAGGGTTTAATGGGCGGTCTTCGACAACTGGCCAAGGGCGAAGTTAAGCAATATAGCGATATCTTTAATAAAACCAGGGGCCTGGCTTTAGACCGAATTATTGACGAAGCCCGGGCAGTCAACGCTAACAGTGTGGTTGGCATCAGAACCACTATATTGCCCGTAACTACGTCGGAGATTCATGAAATGGCCATGGTAGGTACGGCCTCATATAATGAGCAGATCGCCAATGTAGCTAGTGTTGTTGGTGGCGTAACTACCAGCGATATGACAGCCGAGGAAACATGGAATATGGCAAAACTTGGTTACGCTCCACTTAAGCTAGTGCTGGGGACGTCCGTTTATTCACTGGGTTTACTAGGTGGTATTACGGCCGGCTTTAAAAATCTAGTTAAGGGCGAAATAAGTGAACTGACAAACATGATATATGGAGCCCGGGAACAATCAATTGCAAAACTAAAGGAACAGGCGGAAGAAATAGGTGCTGATGATGTCTTGGGTATAAAAACCTATATATATGACATTGGCAGCGGATTAATAGAATTCCTAGCAATTGGGACCGCAGTCAAAAAGGTTGACGGCCTGTCAACACGCTCAGAACAAATACCCCCTCAAGCAATTATTAGAGATAAGGACACATTTATTAACTCTACCCTATTCTCAATTGCTAGCGATCTCCAAAATCCACAGAGGTAATAGTGAAAGGCTTAACACGAAGAGGTGTTCAAGTTAGCCTAGGAGCTTTTTGGATTGTTGACGGCTTATTACAACTGCAGCCGAAGATGTTTACAAGTGCTTTCGCTAATAAAGTTATTACGCCTGTTGCCGTAGGACAACCCGATTTCGTAAGTAGCCCTATCCGTTTAGGTCTCAACATTCTTCATTATAGCCCTGTTTTTTTTGATGTCTCTTTCGCGCTTATCCAACTAATCATCGGCTGTTTAATCCTCAACCGTAAGTCAGTTAAAACCGGCTTAATCTTTTCAGCATTTTGGGGCATAGTTGTATGGGCACTCGGCGAAGGCTACGGAGGTATATTCAGTGGTCATGCTTTGTTACTAATGGGCGCACCGGGGGCGGCTTTAATATATGTAATACTATCACTGGCTGTTTTACCTGCAAGAAAGGATGCTGTCGCTGGAAGCTCCCCTGCTTACTGGCTAGTAATCTTCTGGGCAATCATATGGATAGGGGGAGGTATCTTCCAGCTACTCCCGGGTCAGAATACTTCCGGAGAACTGAGTTCAATGTTGTACGCAAATTCTGTTCAGGCGCCTGCTTGGCTATCTTCTCTAGACCAAACTAGCGGAAACTTTATTGGCAGTCTTAAAGGGTCAAAAAATAACCCTAGAAATAATACTATTATGGTAATGGGCAACCATAACCTTAATACTGTTAATAGTTCAAACCCTGGCTATATTTTCGTTTTGTTCTTAAGCCTACTTCAGATAACGATTGGTTTAACGGTTTTTTGGACTAAATGGCTTAAAGCTGTAATTACCGTTGGCATAATTTTAAGTCTAATTTTCTGGCTTATTGGACAAGATCTGGGCAATCTATATAGTGGCTTAGCCACTGATCCGGGTACAGGGCCATTAATAACCCTCCTTGGTTTAGCCGTGATATCGGTGCAGGATCTTCGCTTTAAGCTATCACTCTTAGGAACAAAGCTGGAAAAATTAATGTCAGGTAATATGCGATCTGTTTGACTTATTAAGAGAAAAGTGCTATTAATATTTATAGTCTTAAAAATATAAAATATGTTAGAACAAGCACCATCTCCAACATTACCTTCTGGTTACGAAAGTAGTCATCTTACTGATGAAAGATTACAGGTAAGCCCAGCTATGATGCCTTGGCTTAAAGAACCGATAAGTCTAAATCTTGCCGAATGTCGGTTAACAAGCGGAGAAACATTTTATTTAGCTAGTGCAATCGGCACCCATCCTAGGCTTATCGAAGCTGCTGAAGGCATGACAGATAGCCAAAAGAAAATAACCGATAATATGTTTTACTCTCGTTTACCTCGAGTTATTATAGAATCTTATAGCCCTTCTGTAGAAACTTATCCGAACCCCTCTACTAGCTTTCCGATTAAGGTAATGCGGAACAAGGGAGGCCAACGAGTCTATTTTGGCAAAACTGAATACAGGTCTAGTGTCGATGATTCACCCAAACCACTAATTATCCGTTTATCCGCCTGCGATAAAAACAAGCAAGGCTTAATATATGCAGTAATTAGCAATGCTACACCTAGACAAAACAAGAGAGGTGTGTCAAAATAATACTATGACTGAAAGGTTTACTCCCCCCATTTTTGATACAAAAGTTATTGGTGTAAATGTAGACCCTGATGAAAACACAATAAACAGCATTTCATTGGCGATAACTGATGCCAACCATAAGCTTTTTACCCTACACGTAGAAACAGAAAAAAATTATGGACAGCAGATTATTGAATCGTACAATGAAAGATCATTTGATGATTACGACACTTTAGAGCCTGTATTCATGATTCCTACCAAATCCTTGGATATAGATAACGTAAAAAAAACTATGTCAGGCGTGGACCCAGAGCTTTTAGCTCTATATCTAGTACCTCAAACAACCTATGATCATCAAAATAAGAAAAATTTTAATAATATTTAAAAGCGCTCTCCAAGAACTGAATTATCTATTCAACTCCTTAGGCATTACCATTTAGGATGCTTGTTAGATTTAATTGCTCAATAGTCATACAAAAACGCTCTCAATAACGAGGTTGAGTCCTAGCTTACTAAGCTATGTTTGAAGGGCCTTAGTTGGTCGGGTTTGGAACTATTTCTTAGCGGAATACAACTTCTCTAGAGACCTATCAAATGTTATAAGGCCTAGTTTTCCTGGGTGAGCTCTTGCCAGTAGATAGCAATCCGCAAAGTCTAAGCCGGTGCTTACCAGCAAATTGATAACTTGCATAACTAATTCTTCGTTCTCATACTTAAAGGCTTCGGTACGCCCTAGTAAAAGAAGCGCCTCACTTGTTTGTTGTCTATCGCGCCCAGTACTTCGCAATACATAAACAATTTCAGCTACGACTACATCACTAACTAACAGTGTTGAGGGTTCTGCTTCTTTTACGAGCCTTTCAGCTTTCGCGCTTAATTCTTGGTGATCCCCTAGTAGCCATCTTAATATGATATTGGTATCAATTAACTGCATATTTTTGTGCCAATTGGTCACCTATCATTTGCTCTGTGTCAGAAACTTTATCCTTAAAAGTGGGTTTATTTAGTAATACACGGACTTCGTCTAGACCCTTAGGAGAAGTTATAACTATCTCATTATTATCGTTGACTCGAAGAGTAGCTTTGCCGATCTTATCAAGACCAAGTTTATCTCGGAATTCTTTAGGTATAGTTATTTGACCTTTGCTAGTAATGCTGTATGTGTAGTTCATATTACTCATTATATATAAGTAATACTAACATGTCAATGGTATTACTTGGCGGGCATTAGCTGGCAAGGTTTGGAACTATCTTGCTACAATTAGAAAGCACTACTAACGATATAGCTGGCTATGTGTGCCAATATGAGTAAACAGAGCCGTATTATCATCAATTAGTTCGTATATAGCTCGGTAGTTGCCAGTTATATCAATACTATAGCTACCCTTGTACGGTGTATTGAGTGCATGGTTACGGAATTGTCGGTTCAGGGGATCATCAGAGAATAGTGATAAGCGCTCAATCATCTTCTGTTTAACTTTAGGGGGTAGCTTTTTAACCGTTTTTTCAAAGCTTTTATGAAATACTACGTTCATAGAGAGTTAAGGTAATCAGATACTTCTTTACTGCCACTTAAAATTGGAGACACATTGTTCCCCTGTCTATAATCAGTAATTGCCTGACCGATTTCCTTTTCAATTTCAATCTTCAAGCGAGGTAAAGCCGACACTATTAACGAACGACTACGAACGAACTCTTTTAAATTAGCAATGACTATGGTGCTAAGAGGCACACCAATTTCATCGGCAAGCGCCTGAGCGTCCTGCTTTAGAGACTTGTTTAACTTAACATTAAGAATGGTTTTATCTAAATTACTCATATACCAAATTATATACATTGGTATAGATATGTCAATAATTTTGCACTAAAAAGTCTCTCAGAAATAGAGAGACTTAAACATAATAATCTTGGCGGCCTGCGGCTATACAAGTTTGGAACTACTGTGTCTCAATGGAAAGCACAACTAACCATACAATTGGCTATGTATACCAATAAATCCAAATATCACATATGTGTCATTAATTTTTTCATAGAGAGCACGTATATCACCCGTAACATTAATGCTGTATAAACCTGCGTATTCGCCTGTCAGCATATGTAGGTGGAGTTGTGAATTATATGGGTCACTCAACCACAGGCGTTGACGTTTCTTAAACTGATCCCTAACTTTTGGGCTCAGCCTAGAGTATTGCTTTCTAAACTTCTTGGTATATTCAATTTTTACGTTCTGGTTCATAAGGAATACTATCTAGGAATGCTTCAGCTTCTTCTAAATTATAAGGGCCGTAAGTATCGCCATTAGCTACTTCTGCTCGCATCTCTTCTATTATCTCAGCCATTCTTGGAGTGATAGGCTCTGCCACAGTAAAATGAACCTCCCCGGTTTGTCCAAGATTACGCAAGAAAGCGTTAACCAAAGTTCCAAGAGGTATGCCTAGCTGTTTAGCTCGTATCTGAGCTAACTCTTTGACCTGTTTCTTAGTCTTAAGACTTAACATAGTTGTATCATTTGCTGTACTCATATGCCTAAGTATACCTTTTGGTATATATGATGTCAACAGTTTTGCACTAAAAAAGTCTCTCCATGATAGAGAGACTTAAACATAAGCATCTTGGCGGGCCCGACCGGATTTGAACCGGCGATCTCCTCCGTGACAGGGAGGCGTGATAGACCCCTTCACTACGAGCCCAGGTCTAAACTGAAATGTAACAGGGGTAATAATATCAACTAGAACTAAAAAAAGCAAATTACTTAGACGTTAATAAACTTTTCAGCCGGATGCTTTTTCTCAATAGGTTTTATATATGTATTAATATTTTGAATATTAAATTGTATGTGGGCTGCTTGAATACTGTCACCTGTTTTACTAATCAGCTTAACTATATCTAATGAGTATCCGGTATTTATAATCCCGGATATTTGGCCTGGCTTAAGCTGAAAAAGCTCATACGTTATTGCTGGAGAAATTTGTGGATCATTTAGGGTAATTGGATTAGGATATTGACCACCATTTGATTTAGTGGCCTCGTCATCGGAATATTGAGAGGCTAATTGACTAAAATTTCCAGAGTTTAACTGCTTAAGGACGTTTGCTGCCTTTGTGGAAGCCGAAGTATCTAGTTTGGCCGCTACTGCTTGAGCAAGCAATTCCTGTTTCAGTTCCCTTTTGAAATCACTTTCGCTCCAGCCGTAATATTGATTAAGAACTTCCTTAATTACCGAGTCGCTACTACCTAGACGATTTTCATTTTTTAGCAATGAAACTTGTTTATTAACGTCGTAATTACTGACTGTAACATTATTTTCTTTTGCCAGTTTATCTACTACTGCTGCATCAATTGCATAACTAAGCGCTTGCTGCTTAAGACTAGTCAGCTGCGCTTTGCCATCCTTGGTTGAGAAGTCTGCCTGTTGCTGAACAGTGTAATAATGCATATCCCTTCTTAGTTCGAATAAATATGACTCATAAGTTACCCAGGATCCGTCGACTTTAGCCACCGGAAAAGGGATAATTTCAGTGACGTCATATATAAACCCTGAAGTGCCTTGAAGTTTATATAGATCCAAACTACATATACCGACGAATAATACTATAACGGCAATAAGCAGTATTATTGAAGTCCTTACTATACGGTGCTTGGAATGCTGCAACGGGTATATATACTTTCTTGCACTAGCTAGCACATCCTCTCGATGGTCGGCTACTGTATCGTTGGTGATTCTTGGCACATCCTTAATAGCCTCGCTGACCTTCTCTTCGATAGTCTTCCCACGACTCAATATTCTTTTGACTGAATTAGTTTTCAGTTTAGGCAGTTTATTCTTCTTCATGCGCTACACTGTTTGGCTGTTGACTAGCTGGGTAATTAGCTAGCTGCACTCCTTCTTTTCGTAATATAGTTAATAGCTTTTTTTGTATCTTGGCCGGTTTGTGCACATCATGTAAGTTTAAGTCTCCCACATATGTTTGCATTTTTATTGTACCAAACCCAAGTAAAGTTTCCTCTAAACCGGACACTTCGTAATTCACTGATTGAATTTGTGTCAGGCTCAAATCGGCTACCGCACGATGAAATAAACCTTTTTGAGTAATTTGAATGAACCTTTGATCGGTGACTATAAAAACACTGAAGTACCAAGTAATCCAACTAGGTAAAAATAAGATGCTACCAATAAATATACTCACTAGCAGACTAAGCATGAAGAAAGTCATACTCGGCGGGTTCGTCTTATTAATAAAAGTAAGAATTAATGTGTACACAGGCCCGATTAGCCAGGCGCCTAGGCCTACAATAAGACCCTTACGCATAACGATTGGGTGCTTATGAAAAACAAAAAGTACATCTTCGTCGTCGAACTGATCCTCAAAGTATTTGTGATGTTCTTTAGTATTTTCGTCCATAAGCATAATTGTATCAGGTCTGTATAGACTAAGCACTTTACTGTTAATTTATGCAGCTGAATACTGCTAATACACATAGTTTTTTAATAAGCTATTTGCATAAACAAATTTATGAATGAAGTATGAATCGCTACATAATCATTATAATGAACTTTCTGTATCCGTTGCTAATATGAATTAATTAACAGGCTGTAGATTGAGGCATAGATTTTTAAACAACACGTTGCTAATAATAAGCAAGTCACTTTTTAGATTATTAATAAGTACCGTTATTTAATTTTTCTATCTGATCTCAGATATATAGACTAGACTTAACAAAACAAAAAAATAGCTGAGAACTTAAAAATTATCTAAATTAAGCATATAGTGCTTACTCCTATAAAAAGATTATGTAGCCTGTCTTAAATTCTTTAACATATAACTCCTTTATTTAACTATATGAATCTGCGATTTAAACAACCTTAGTATAAGCTTTATAACTCAAATATGAACAACTTTGTGGACGATAGGAATACATCGGTAACGTTTCTCTTATCTTATAACCAACGCGTAGAATAAGCATGAACACATTATTTATTATGCTTGCTAGATTTGGTTAATATGCAGAAGAATAAGGTAATTAAACTATGATAATTTCTGATGGTATCCCCGCCGCGACTCGAACGCAGATCTGCTCCTTAGGACGGAGTTATTCTATCCATTGAACTACGGGGACATGTTAGCGCCAAATAAGCGCAGATAGTTTATTTAGCCTCACGTGGCTGGGTAAAATGCTCATATGCAACCTGATACTCAAATAGCTCATCTGGACTAAACCAGTGAGATATCTCTTGCTCAGCTTCTTTTGTGTCAGCAGAAGCGTGAACTATATTTGCCACTGCTTTTTTTGCTTTCGTTGCTTGGGAATAATTTACATGAGCAAAATCTCCCCTTATTGTTCCCGGCAATGCACTCTTCGGTTCTGTACTGCCTACCATTTTTCTTACGGTCTCTACAGCTTCAACGCCTTCGAGTACCATAGCTATAACTGGGCCACCCTGCATACTGAGAAGAGTACTTTCAAATATTTCGTCGCCTTTACGGGTTTTTAAAGAACCAATGCCTTCGTAATGCTCATGGTAATGCTCCCTGCCCGGTTGAAGCATTTTAATTCCGACTATCTTAAAACCAGCTTTTTCAAAGCGAGTCATTACTTCCCCGATTATTCCTCTTTGAACTGAATCGGGTTTAAAAATAATTAGAGTTTGTTCCATTATTTAATTCTTTACCTTCTATTAGTTTTCTATATTTTAACAGATAGACCTACCTTTAAGCTACTTTTGGTATATAAAGAGCGTGTCGTAAAATGTTATAATTTGCTTATGCTATTCTCTAAAGCAAAAACTGATTTTCTCGAATACCTTGAAATTGAGCAAAACCGTTCCCAACGAACTATTGCAAATTACGATCATTATCTTACCCGTTTGATAGACTTTGCCGGTGAAATTAATGTTAGCGACATCGATCCTGAACTAATTAGGAAATGGCGGCTCTGGCTTAACCGCCTGGGGACTAATACCTCGGATGAACTCGGAAAATTAACCCAGAATTATCACCTGATAGCCCTAAGAAGCTTTTTAAAGTTTTGCACTAAACGTGACATCCCCTGCCTCTCCGCCGATAAGATCGAACTGTCCCGAACCCACCGCAAACAAGTTACATTCTTAAGCGTCGAAGAAATAGAAAGGCTCTTCGCGCAGCCTAAAACTAACAACCTCATAGGGCTGCGCGACAGAGCTATTTTAGAATTGCTGTTTAGCTCCGGACTCCGCGTCAGCGAACTTGTGGGCTTAGATAAAGACCACATTAATCTTAAAAGACGAGAATTTATGGTTAGAGGTAAAGGACAGAAAGATAGACCAATCTTTATAAGCTCTGAAGCAGCTAACTGGATACAGGCCTACCTGGACAAAAGGACAGATTCAACGCGCCCCTTATTTATACGCTATAGCGGTAATAAGCAAATAGATTTAACCGGCAATTACCATAGATTGACAGCTAGAAGCGTGCAGCGTTTAGTCGCTAAGTATGCCCTGATGGCTGGTATAACCAAACATGTCAGTCCCCATACATTAAGGCACAGTTTCGCAACCGATCTACTTATGAACGGATCAGACTTAAGATCAGTTCAGGCGATGCTGGGACATAGCAACATATCTACTACGCAGATCTATACCCATGTAACCGATCCCCACCTAAAAGAAGTCCATGAAAAGTTTCATCGTAATGGTTAAGATATTACAAATTACGGCAGCTGAGAACGAAAAGTATTATTACACGGCGAAAGATCGTTACTGTTATTATACGAATATTGGGTTGTCGGTGCCAGTAGCAGCTGCTTACAAATTTCACCCTGCACAACTGCGTTAGGAGTGCTATATTCATTAGTTAACGGAACTCTTGCCTGAATACGTTTCAAAACGCTTTGCGCTTTACCTGTCGAATCTACTAACATCTGTGCATCACCTATATTCAATTGTCCCCCGGTGCCGTTCAGCGTTATGGTTGCGTTAATAGGATTGCTATATATTCCTCTCATTATGATGAAATAAGTGCTGTCATTAAACGCACTAACATCTAGAGAAGCGCTACAGAGGTGTGACGGGTTAGGACCGGTTGCTCCAGGTGCAACTGTACAATGTGTATCCAATATTTGTCCGCTATTAACTCCGGTATTCCCGGCGACAGGGTAATTAGTGCCGGAAGCGGCCGTTCCATCTGGACATAAATAGGCTGTGTAAGCGTTGCTTATTAATGCACTTCTAGTTATTGCACCAGAATAAGATAATGGTACTAATTCGATCCGAAGAAGATTTTGATATTGCCAAGTAGGATCAGATGAGAAACTTGTACAACCCGGGGTTAATCCTGGTGCCGGTACGCTATCGTTTACTTGGTCCTTAAAACTAATGTTTATGGTGTTGACCGTTGCGGCTGTTCCGCTGCCGCAAGCCGCTGTTGGATCTGCACTAGCATTAACCGTACAGCCCTGCATTTCTACAACACTAGGCTGATTTGCTGAAACTGTATAAAAGATAGATTGCGGAGAAGGATTCATTAATAAACATGTAACACTAGTATTAGTAGAAGTATTAACGTCAGGATTTAATAAATATTTATAGCCGGGCTGGTTTGTATCTACATTAGCTGCATTTAACGGGCATACTTCCTTTGGTAGAGAATACCCGGCGTTATATGCTTGTGCGGCATCATTGATTCCACTTTCTGCGGCATAATATGCCTGATCAGATAGTTGTTTGTTTAGAGCAAGTTGCTGGTTATTACGCATTAAACTTACAAAGCCAAGTGTCGTGAGGCTTAACACTATTATTATCACAAACGCCACGATAATTGCTGCGAAGCCGTTTTGATCATGAAGGTTTATATTCTTATTGAGTTTTAACATTGACATTATTTTAACTCACTCTTCCCTTTCTAGTATACTCTCGCATTTATGGTACTGCTTACGGATGCCGTGCTACAGAACTGTGTTGAAACTAAGGTGATCTGCGATTTACAGGTAGTGTTCGCGCCGCTGATATTTAATAAATCGCTATCGCCGTAAGCCGTGCTGAATGTAATGTCATAGACATTCCCCGTTCCGGTTAGCTCCGGGCCTGTTGCAGGAGTTATATTAAATGCAGTTATCCTAGTGTGGTAGGCCATCAGCTCATGGCCACTACCGGGTACTGTGTAACTATCGTGTGGATTATTAAGGTTGTTAAAATCAACTGGCACACAGGGGTCGTTGTAGTGATTCAACACATCCCGCCAGAGCACGTGATTAGTTGTAGCGGGAGGAGTAACTCCGGCGTCCGTACCTAGCTCGGCATTAACGATAAAACTATACCTTACGGTACCAATACAATATGCGTACTCTGGTGGATAAGGATCAGTAGATGCGCCGTTCACATAACAGCTGTTATTAACAGCTACAGGTAGAGGACTTGGAGAACACTCTGTTACGGCAGGGTTGTATCCGCTAAATTCTATAGCCGAGGATATATCCTGAACTATACTTCGCGAGCTGTTTTGTAGGTTGGAACCACTTACACCCTTATCATATATACCCCCTATTTGTATTAGTATAACCGTACTCATAATAAGGATAACCGACATAACACTAAGAGCTATCATTAGCTCAATAATCGTAAAGCCCTCTTCAATAGAGTGAGATATTTTTTTCATGTGATCCACCCAATAAATGTCATAAACGGTCTCTGAACAGTCGCATCAATTACGACAATTTCAAGCATAAGTATTACTGTAGCTTAAGACGCCCTTAGGGACAAGCTTTATTTGCTTTTATAAAATGTGCTATATTAAAGCTTAAGGTTTAAATTACAATATGAATACATCAAAAAATCTTAAAGTCTTCGCTCCAATACTGGTAGTCGGAATACTAGGCGGAGCAATTGGAGCTGGAATAACCCTTGCAGTTAAAGATAGCGGCGCATCCGCACACAGCACTGCCTCAACTAACACAACAAAAACATATGCACCAATATACCAACCAGCTAACGTCTTAGCCAACCCCGATCCATATATCGGAAAAACTATTGCTTTACAGGGTAAAATCGGCAAGTCACCAACCGCATATTATGTCATCGGTACTGGCAAACAAACAGTGGGCATCATGCTTGATTTTAGCCAATCACACATAGACCCGAGTAAGTACTTTATATCTCCTAGTAAAAATACTCCTCCTCCATCACTGAAGAGCTTAATCTTTACTGGAAAGTTAAGTAAGGATAAATCAGGAACGCCTTTCTTAATTGTATATTCAGTAAAATAGCAATACTTCTCAAGGACAGTTGTATATAGTTTCAGTAGCGTATACAGGGGTATAACCAACAATTTCGGTTGTATATATCGGCGTATAGCCAGTTAATACTAGGCCATATACGGGAGTGTAACTACTTATATAGTCATACACTTGGTACATCGGCCAAACCCATAGGCCTAAGGGCCTTGAATAGTAAGGATCTTGCCATGCAATCCATCCAAGCGTTGATTGTTGTGGAGTTGTATTACTGTACTTAGCGTATTTACCAATATATGTAGTACTGCTGCTACTATACAAATATTCATAGAATGTCCAAGCATATGAGTAATTTGGGGTATAGCTAACTATTTCATTTGTGTAAACAGGGGTGTAACCTGTTATAACCTGGCCATAGACAGGGTTCCACCCAGTCAGCACAGTTATATTTTGGGGTGTACAGACTGGACGTGCTGCGATACCAACGCTGTTTGAATCAATAGTGATTGGACCTGTGGTTGACGAAGTAGGTGTAGCTGATCCTAAAGTTGCCGGCAAACTAGCACCACACAATTGATAACCAGCTGGTAATCCTGTGGCAGTAGCAGTGTAGGTGTTGTTGTCTGTTAATCCATTGAACTGTGTAGTTCCATTAATGTTGGTTAAACTAGAAATATTATAACTAGGCCCCGTAAGATTGACGGTAGCGCCTGCGACTCCACCTGTAGCAGGTGCGCTACAAGAAGGAGTAGGGTCAGTCGTTGTTCCGGGAGGTCCTGTTAGGGGAATTGCGTGAAGTATTACTAGGATAGGAACCGGAGGAATATACGTTTCCGGAGACTGATAATTTCCCTTGGCAATAATACTACCAGTACCATCCCCGAATCTATAAGTTATGCTTTCCTGCTGAGGTCCTAGGCCTGATGTCCCGTCCCATCGCACCATAATAGTAAAGCTGGACTCATTACAACTCAGTTGCGTTGAGCCATTACAGTATGTAGGTACAGGGGTTGTGTAGTAGTAAGTTGTTGAACTAGCAGGATTAGCTTGACTAATACTGACATGAAAGTAGGTGCTAACTGTGCAGCTAAATCCATACTCACTGTAATTAGCGCGGGAATCCGCGTCCGAAGAAGAAGGAAATATTCCCCCTGTGCTGGTTAAGTCAAGATTAGCGTAAGTATTGTCACCTGTCATACAGAAATACTGCCCTGGGCTAGGCGGAAATCCGGACGGATGAGTAGTTAAAGCTACCCTTAGCTCTTCTAGCTGGGTATTCATAATACCTACCGCTTCTGAATGTTCCTGACTATTTAGAGACTGCCCTAGTCCTTTATTGGCGGTTGCATAGGAAATACCAAAAGACATACTGAGGACTACCAATACAACCATTACCTCTATTATTGTATCGCCCACTTGATTTAATTTATTTATAGTTTTCATGTCTAATAATTAAGTTTTACATACAAACCCAGAATTATTAAATAGCTCTATTCCGCTATCGCTGGTTTGAATAGAAGTAGTGAGAGAACCGGTGGTATTAGGTCCGCCTATTGTAAGTGCGCCTGCATGCCCTGCGCCATCCTTGAAACATACGACAAAATAAGGATCCACTATTGGTGTGGCACTTGACATATTACCGTTAAGCAATCTAGCCATCTGGGATTCGGTAACGTTGCTTGAAAAGTTAACACCGTTAAAGCCAGTATCTACCGCTTGTTCATACTGAGCCCCTGATACAAGTCCCTCTCCGTTAGCTTCTATAAAACTATTGAAAATACCGATACTGTTTGTTGGGATCGGCGTACCTGTACTATCGTCATACATTGCTGTAGCTTGTAAACCCCACTTCAGCCGGTCACACACCGTAAGGTTAACTTGGTTGCCTCTAGGGGTACAATCATTGACTGCCGGATCGGCTGGGTCAATAACTGTCGGCGCGGCTTGGCTAAATGAATTAGGCGATGGAGTCTCTAAGGGATCGGTTCTATCTGGTTGGCATTTTGCATAATGGCAACCGGCCAATGTGTAAATATTGAACCCTTGACCGTTCGTATTAGCTACATCAAACTGGATGACTTTCCCTAGAGAAGTACAGTCATAATTCTGACCCTGATTACCGCCAGAGTTCTGGAAAATCAGATTTCCCGATGGAGTAGCAGTACAGGTTATCTGGGTCGGTAAATAGTTATTGTCGCCTATATCGCTGATAGTCTGCTGAACCACAGAATTAATCGAGTTCATGCCCTGGTTAAACTGAGCTGCTTGTTGTTTACCCTGTATAAAAGCTGCGGCTAAAATAAACATGAAGGCTGATACCGCCAGAAATATCATGACTTCAATTATGGTATATCCCCCCGTTGAGCGGCGACTCTGCATGGTTGAATTATAGCATAAGCACTTATTGTTGTGTTTAACTAAACAAGAAAAATATTTTGATACCAATTAATTATTACGCTACCAAATAAAACTACTATAAATGCGGCCAATATTAGGAAAGGGCCAAAAGGTATCACACTATTCTTTTTCAAAGTTTTGGTGAATAAAAGAGGAAGGCTGACTATTGTTCCAATTAGCGCAGCCAGGAACAGTAATAAAAGGCTCTTTCCGGGGGTGCCGACAACTAACCCTAAAACGGCCCCAAGCCTTACATCCCCTCCACCGATCCATTTGCCGCGAGATACCTGATAAATAACATAAAATATACCCCCACCTATAAAAATAGCTACTATAGCGTCTAGGACGCTTCTAACAACCGTTTGACTGCTTAATATAGTAACTACAGCCATAATTAAGGTTAAATAAGCTACTGGATATAGTACGCGATTAGGAAGTAGCATCCATTTAATGTCATAAACGGCCAGGGCAATCATGCCTGTAAGGATTAATAGCCATAAAGCGAAAATAATAACCTGCGTCCCCGACAACATAAAAGGCCACCATATATATGATGCAATAAATAGTAAAACTGATATAAGTTCAACAAGAGGATACTGAACCGATATTGGTTTCTTGCAATACCGGCACCTGCCTTTCAGGAGCGCCCAACTTAGCACAGGTAAAAGGTCTAGAGGAGCTAAGGCGTGCTTACAGTTTGGACACATAGAGTGCCCTGTAAGTACTGAAAATTCTGCTGTAGTCTTAGATCCAGTCCGCTTTAAAAGATACTGCTCATGAATACGCCAGACAAGAGCATTTATAAAACTACCTAAACTTAGTCCTACTATAATTAGAATGACGTAGACCATGGTTGCATAATATTAAATAAGGCAGTAACTTTCTAGTACTGCCTTATTTAATGTTTACCTTTGGGTTACTGTTCAACACACTCTACTGAAGCTGTTCCACCGGTTTCTGTGGAGTAAAGTATAGAAGCTGTTCTCGGATTCGCTGTAGTATCTGGGCCAGAATTAGTTGAGTTACATCCGTAACCAAGATTTATGATGAAACTATCAGGAGTTACGACTGAAGCTGAAGCATTTGCAAGATTAGTATTGGCCGTAAAGCTAGTGCCACTAGTTATATATACGGGGCTCTTAGAGCCATTTAATGCATATAGTCCCATCTTGGCCGTTTCGGAATTAGTATTGGTAGATGTACATGAACCTGTGTAAGTGGTATCCGAAGCAAGAGAAACCCATGTACCAGAGCCTAGAGTAGGCGTAGTGCCGGAACAACCTAGAATTAATGTAGTAGGGTCTGCATTAGAATAGCCTGCTTGTGTAGGCAAGGCCCCGCCATTATTTGCTATGAAGTTCGATATCGCTGCCGCTACTGCTGAAATATCATTCTTACGCTGTGTGTTTCTAGCGCTTCTTTGGAGAGCCGGTACAGCTAACAGCACAATTAGTAAAATAAGAGCGGCTATCGCTAGTACTATCATGACTTCGATGATGGTGAAGCCCTGATTGTTAGATTTCTTTAATTTGTTAAGCATTTGCAAATGCCCCCTTTGCTGCTTATTTAATTATGCTTATGGTTAGATCATAGATTATATATTTTAAAAAAGCAACAATAGCCATTGGTAGTTATCCACAACTTACTATATATTGTTCGTAAAACCAGCTTGATTGACTAGCCCATAGATTGGTAAAAGTATCGCGGCTACAATTACTATTGCGACTATTCCCATTATTACCATTAGTACTGGCTCGATTATTGTGCTGATAGATTTAATTTCATTGTCTACTTCTTTTTCGTAGTAATCGGCTACCTTATCCAGCATAGCTTCAAGGGCTCCTGAATCTTCTCCAATCTTTATCATATTTGGAACAAGATCAAGGAAGTTTGGGTCATTCCGTATTGAATCAGATAGGGCTTTGCCGCCTTTAACTTTTTCAATAGCCTTTTTAATTGAGGCGCTTATATGTACGTTATCAACTGCTTCAGAGCATATCTCTAAAACCTGTATCAGTGGTACACCGCTGGCAACTAAAGTATTACTGGTTCTAGCAAATCTTGACATATACATTTTCATATAAAGCTTCCCTATCGGGCCTGATCTCATTTTTATCGCATCTACTACAGATCTACCGCTATCTGTTTTGGACCAGCGATTCATAAAGAATATGCCAAATACCAGTATCAATAGTACTACCCACCAAAGATGGGTTATAAAATGAGACAGGTCTAAGAGCAATCGGGTTAAAATAGGTAATTGCACCCCTTTTATACCATTGTAGATATTTTGTACTTCTGGCAAAACCTTAACTAACATAAAGCCGACGACGCCACACATAACCAGCAGCACAATTAATGGATATACCAATGCACCACGCACCTTGCTAATTATGTCAGCGTCCTTTTCCTGTTGATTGGCGAGTCTTTCCAAGCTTGCATCAAGAGTACCCGACGCCTCTCCAGCTTCAATTAAGCTTATATATATCCTATTGAATACTTGAGGGTATTTAGAAAGGGCTTTACTAAATGATGAACCGGCTTCAACATCGGTAATTACGCTGTTTGCTATGTTCTTAAGCGCTTTATTGGTCGTTTGGTTAGCTACTTGTCTAAGACTTTGAACTAATGGCAAGCCGGCATTAATAAGGGTAGACAACTGCCTGCTAAATAAAACTTTGTCTTTTGATTTTATTCTCCTAAAGCTACTAGCCCTGCCGCCTTTTTCTACCTTAATACTCAGAGGCGTAAGGCCTTCAGCCTTTATTAACTTAGCTGCTGCCTGCTCACTGTCAGCCTCGACCTTTGCTTTTATCTTCTGGCCAGTTTTGCTGTTTGTAGCTTCATAAGTATAGCTGAGCATATTATCCCCGCATTAATCTGTCTAATTCATCAACATCGACTGCAAAATTTCTGGCTTCCTCGTATGTAATTGTGCCAGCGTGTACCAAATTGGCTAAGGTTCTGTCCATTCCCTGCATACCAAATTCGGCGCCCGTCTGAATAACCGCTTCTAACTGATGTGCTTTACCTTCTCGGATTATATTCCGAACCGCTGGAGTTGCAATTAGTATCTCGGCTGCAACCACCCTACCTCCTCCAATTGAAGGAACTAATCTCTGAGAAACTATAGCCATTAAAATATTCGAAAGCTGAGCCCTAATTTGTGGCTGTTGATGAGGTGGAAAGACATCAATCATACGATCAATACTTTGAGATGCGCTATTGGTGTGAAGCGTGGCAAAAACTAGATGACCGGTTTCAGCAATAGTTATGGCGCTCGCAATTGTCTCTAAGTCTCTCATCTCGCCAATCAAAACCACGTCGGGATCTTCACGCAGAGCACTCCGCAATGCTGCACTAAATGAGTATGTATCATAATGCACTTCTCTTTGAACAATTACCGATTTTTGGGATTTATGAGTAAACTCAATCGGATCTTCTATGGTAATGATGTGCTGTGGCTTCTCAGCGTTTATCTTATGGATTATTGAAGCTAGAGTTGTTGACTTACCGGAACCAGTTGGTCCAGTTACCAGCACCAGTCCCCTTGGATAATTGGCAAAGTTTTCAATTACCTCAGGTAGGCCTAATTGTTGGGTTGTTAATATCTCATTCGGAATAAGCCTAAGGGCGGCTGCTATATTACCTCTTTCGTGAAAAGCGTTAACCCTAAACCGTCCGAGGTCACCGTATGAAAAGCTAAAGTCAAATTCTTTATCTTTTAGCAAAATCTGCTTTTGATCTTCGTCTAGTATTGCGAAGACCAATGATTCCACAGATTCTTCGGTTAAAGTATCCGCTCCTGAAACCGCTGTTAATGCTCCATCAACCCTTAACATAGGTGGCAGCCCGACCTGAATATGTAGGTCCGAGGCTTTGCGCTTAATAACTTCGTCTAGCAGTACTTCTATTCTTGGCCCGTTGCTGTTCATTATGCTTGCTCCATTTCTTCTGGGCTGGTGTTATCTTCTGCGGCAACGCGGTTTACTTCAGCTAAAGTAGTCCTGCCGCTTAGGACTTTTAGGTAACCGTCTTGTCTCATTGTAATCATGCCTTCTGTTCTGGCTTGCTTTTCTATTATACTGCTTGTGGCTTTTTGCATAATCAATTCTTGTATAGCTTCTGAAACAGTAAAGACCTCGTAAAGTCCCATTCTTCCCCTAAAACCGCCTGGGTTGTCGGGTGTATCCGTTCCTTTAGTTAAAGTATAAGCGGTTTGTGTTGCTAAGGGCAAGTCTTTATAGCCAATGTCCTGTTCCGCTAAGGCTTTCTCTGCATCGGTTTTAGGCAAAAGGCTGCCAATTGTAGACCTTATAGCTTGAGCTTCCGGTTCTGATGATTGATAAGTTTCTTTACCGGTATCTGCAATACGGCGCACAAGGCGCTGTCCAATTACGGTATTGACCGTACTGGCAATTAGAAATGGTTCCACCCCCATATCTAATAGTCTAGGCAATATCCCTGCTGCACTATTGGTATGAAGAGTGCTAAACACTAAGTGTCCTGTTAATGCCGCCTGGACAGCCAACTGGGCTGTCTCTTTATCGCGTATCTCCCCAACCATGATTACATCAGGGTCTTGTCTAAGAATACTCCTTAATCCCGATGCGAAAGTTAATCCAACTTCAGGGTTAACTTGAATCTGGTTGATGCCTTCCATCTTGTATTCAACCGGATCCTCCAAAGTAACGATATTTATCGCAACGTTTTTGATTTCTTGTAATAATGCATATAAGGACGTTGACTTTCCCGAACCAGTCGGTCCACTTGTCAATATCATGCCGTTGGGCCGTTTAAGTCCTTCCCTGATCATTCTTAGTGAGCGGCCAGCATAGCCCATATCTTCAAGTTTAAGAGAAGTTCCGCTCTTATCAAGCAACCTAATAACTACCTGCTCACCCCAAACTATAGGGGCTATTGCTATACGCAGATCGATTTCCTTACCCTCCACAGAAAAAGTATACTGTCCGTCTTGCGGAATACGATGTTCGTCTATTTTCAGATTAGATATAATCTTAATTCTAGAAATGAAAGCCGGCTCGGTTTCTTTAGGTAATCGCATTATTTCTCTTAATACGCCGTCAATTCGGCACCTGACCCGCAGGTCCTTCTGAGTTGGCTCGATGTGTATGTCGCTGGCCCGATTGCGGGCAGCAAATTCCAGAATAGCCGACAAAGCTTTACTGATTGGAGAATCTTCGACCAATGTCTTTATGGCTTTGTTCTCTTTGGTTGTATCCTTTTTATTCTCTGGGTTAGAACCGTCCTGTGGTACTACGCCTAGGTCGCCGCTGAAAATATTTCCAGCAGACGTATCCAGGCGGGATTCATACTGATTTAGTACTTGCTTTATGCTATTTTCACTAGCCGCATATACCTTTAACGGTTTGCCTGTCCGATTACTTAAGAAATCCACCGCCTGAATATTATTCGGGTCGAGCATTGCTATTACTAGCTTATGCTGCATCTCACCTAATGGTACTGCCATATACCTTTTGGCTATTTCAGGGGGTAATAATTTGAGGACATTCGGATCAATTTTTGCTGAAGTTAAATTAACGTAGGGTATTTTCTTAATTGTGGCGTTAGCTTTAGTTAATTGCTCGTCAGTTATAAGGTTATTTTTAACAAGATAGCTTAGTAGGGCCTGGTTTTCTTTAGAAGCAGCCAAGCGCGCAGCGGCAAGCTTTTCTGGGCTCAATACACCACTGCTAACTAGAACATCAGTAACTTGCTGTTCGGTTGCTGCCAGTAATACGCTCACCTTTTAAGTACCTCCTTTTAGTTAGAAGAGGCTTTAAACGGATTTGTATTATTATTTGGTCCAATTTGGATAAGCTGCGTAGGATCATAACCATTCTGAAAATAGTTTGGGCTATTATTTGTTTCAAAAGTTGAGGTAATTTTAGGGACGGTTTCAACCGTCTGATTTTTGCTGCTTTTGCCGCCGAATACTGCATTAGAAACGAAGATCGATACTATAGTACTGATCACAATAATTACGACGATAAGTGCAATGTCTTTTTGTTTCATTGGACCGCCTTCTGAGTTACGCTAAAGCTTATCCCGGGCTGGTAATAGGTATGTGCCTGGACCGATACAGTCATATTGTTACCTCCACCGCTAATACTGATGTTGTCAATTGCGATTGGCCGAATCGACTGCTGGAGGTATGTAAACAAGCTGCCCACTTGGGTGTAATTCATATTACTTAATGAAAAATCAAATGCCATTGGGACTGGGGAAGGATTCGGACTGGTTGTATTTGACTGCTCGGTCAGCTGATTATCTGTACCTCCTATGCCGGTTATGTCTACTTTTTGTTGAGAAAGTATAGCCTCGATTGACGAAGCCAGCGCTGGAAAATCGTATGTTGGAGGAAGCGCGTCAAGTATAAGTTTCGAGTTAGTCCCACCGTTATTACCTGTGCCATTGCTTTGTCCACCTATAATATTGGTCTGATCAGCTTCAAAAGATTGGTAGTTTTGTTGTAGCGTACTGTACGCAGACGTATCAGAAAGTAGCTGATTATGAGAGGCCTGTTCAGCTACAATGACTTTAGTATTATACTCATTTTGGCCTAAGGCTGTTTTAGCGGCTATGAGACAAAAGATAGTTACAAAACTTGCAGCTCCTACTATAGCCACCATCCGTGCGTTTGATTTCGTAATAGCTACTCTTTTTGATATTACTTCAGTACCCGCCATTTAATTGCCTCCCGAAGTTTTAGTTGTGCTGGCCGGAGGAGCATTAGTAAACAAGCTCGCCGAATCCGACTGTTGATAATGTGTAACAACTAAGTTAGGCACTACTAGTTTTACGTTTTCTGCTACGTTGAAAATGTTAGGATCATAGTTAAGCGTAATATTGAAACTGGCTGCCTGATTGGGATTTTGAGCCGATGAATTTACCCCGAAACTGGCCAAAACTATATTCTTAAAGGCGGGAGTTGTATTACTGGAATTATTAAGACTGTAATTAGTTAATTTAAGAGTATCGACATACTTATTGATAGTAACGATGCTATCTGCACTGCCGTTCAATGTTACAGAATCCGTCGCAAAGTCTACTTGCATTTGATTAAGCGACGCCGTTTCAGGAGTTATTTCGTTCAAGTAGGTGGTAAATAACCTATCGACTGCCGGCCTCTGAGAATAGAGGGTATTCAGACTGGATAGCTGATTCTGTACCGTTAATATATCGTTTATACCGGGCTTGTTTTTAAGCTGGTTAGCTTCCTCGGCGATAGTGGTTTTGAGACTGCTAATTCTTTGCTTCTGCGCAAAGCCGAAAAGTAAAGTAAGAACTAAGATCAATATGGCAGCTGCTGTTACCACGAATGAAATGCCTGTGACAAGGCTGCGCATTCTTTGAGCTTTTATATATTCAAGTTTTACATCCGGTAGAAGGTTTAACTGAATCATATAGACCTCTCAGCGAGACCGGCTGCTACACCAAATTGATATGATACCGAAAGCAGTTCATTCTGTCGGTCTTGCGTAAAACTGACGTTCCTCCAGGCATTACCGATTGCTACATTCATACCAAATTTATTAGCGAGATAGATGGGAAATTCAGGAAGGGTTGATGCCCCGCCGGTTACAATAATTGTCTCTATTTTGGTTCCGTTATACCTGGTATTGAAAAAATTAATTGATTTTTCAATTTCAGAAACTATATTCTCAATTGTTCCTGATATAGCTTTAGCAACCTGGCCTTCAAGCTTATCTTGGCTCATACCGAATTTAAACACAAACTGCTCGGCTTGCTTCTCATCGATATTAAGGTTCTGAACTGCTGCCTTTACAATGGTATCTGTACCTGAAGGTATACTACGCATCAGGTGAGGAACTGTTCCCATAACTACTACTATATCGGTACTGCGGTGCCCGATATCTATAATTAACTCTGGCTGGGGTTCTTCCCCTATAAGAGCCCTGGCTAGCGCCAGATTATCCGGCTCAAAGGCTATGACGTTCAATCCAATTGATTCAAGAATATCTAATCTGTCCTCTACGTATTTATTAGTAACACTTGTAATCAGTACTTCCTGTTTAGTCTTGTCAACCGGCGAGTCTCCAATGAGAGCCCAATCAATCTTTGATTCAGCAAGTGGCGTGGGTATTAGAGCGTCAGCTTGAAAAGGTATAGCCTTGGCAAGATCATGGCCACTCATTCTATCAACATCAGCAATAGACGAAAATACTTTATTAGACGGCAGACCAACAGCTACATTAGAAGTACTTAAATGAGCCTGCTTAATCAACTGTTCTATAGTCTGTGCTAATTTCTGCTGATCGATTTTCGAATCACTAACTGCTATTTTAGGGTCTACCGGGACATAAGCATACTTAACTAGCGTCTTTGTTGTGCTACCACCGCTTAACTGAACCAGACGTATAGCAGTAGTTCCTATATCTAACCCGAAGAAATCAGATATCCCACCAAATAGCGAATTCATAATATAGCTCCGATTATACCATAAGCGTTTTGAAATTGCTGGCTATATCTATTGCGACTAATCTTACTGCCACCCATATTGCTGTATTAGTTTTTATTTACCCTTACTGTTTTAAGTCTATCACTATAGTATATCTAAATAAATAGCATTAGCACTTATTATTCTATAACTTTAGTGTTGCTGTTTTCAGGAATTAAGACATGTTTTCCAGATGGCTTATGTTTTAAAGAATATGCTATTGGTATTAAACCACTATCTTCCCCGCCGTTAATGAATACATCATTATCGAGGGTAATTGTACCTGACAAAGTTAATGTTACAGTCTTATTAGAAGAGGACGTAAGAACATCCGTTGCTCCCCTTATTACCGGTCGGATGCTAGACGAACCGTTACCAAGTGTTATGTTATTGGGTATAGTCGCTTCGGCGCTAAGCCTAAGGAGTAGCTGTGCGCCGTTTTGTATATCTATTGAACCCGTCCCAAGTAAGTGAGACAGGCCTATTGGACTTAATAACATTTGAGATAAGGGGCCGACAACTATTTGCCCGCTGAAAGAGTTGTTAGCTTTGTTAGTTGAAGTGAATTCAAGTTCTCCCGCGTTAACATTCAACATGCCATTAGAACTTAAGTTCTGGAGTTCTATAACTGTGTTTTGCGTAGATAATGCGTATCCATTTAAATCTAACCCTAAATTAATGACAGAAGGTGGATTATCTCGACCGACTATCTTTTGATTGGAATCCAAAATAACTTTCTTTATAGAAATATCCGAATTGGTGTTTATACTTATTCCTCCGCCTGCAATATTTACCGGATTACCGGTTATATCAAAAGGGGTAAATTCTGCCGTCTTAGAGCTACTCATGAATGAGACGGAATAAAAGCTTAAATTGCTAAGATTATCATTTGATTCTGAAGGGCTAAAACTAGTCGGCTTAGCTGATGTATCGAATACTAATTTATAGTTATCTTTTGGTACTCCATTACTCCAGTTACTTGCCGTGCTCCAGTTATCATTGTTGCCCTTTGCAGTCCAGGTGTCGGTAATAAAGCTGGTATTAGCGGTTGGAGCCTTTGTGCCGTTTGATGCTACCATCACGAGAATTATAATAACCACGACTATTCCGGCTGCAATCGCTATAATTGTGTAAGGTTTTGTTAGGGCATTTTTAAAATTACTGTCTTTTCTAAAATTGCCCTGACTTACAGTATTTACTTTATCTTCTGTTATGAACCCTGTGTTCTTATCCTGATTCTCAGCCATATTATCCCTCTTTACACCTTAAGCTTAATTATAGGATACTATATTATTTCCGGTTAAGTATACTTTTAGCCACCTTAAAGTATTGGGGATAAACTGGTTATATAGTTGTATTTACCAATACCTGGTCCGCTAGCCGGCTGGAAGGACGGTTGAGATAAATATATTTCGGGAGAGAAGTCAAACACCTCAGCAGCACAGTCACTAAATGTTGAGCTATATGGCGGGTTGGCATAAATACTGCTCACATCTTTCCCGGGAGTACCGCAACTTTGAGCAGGATACGAACTAATATCATTCTCCCCAGGGCGACTATAGCGGAGCGAACTGAAGCTTCTATCTAATATTGTTGCCGAATCTATAAAAGCACCATAAACGGTCAGTTGCTGATTACACCCCGGTAAAGTGCCGGGATTATCACCATATAACTCATCTATAGGATATAGACCTGCACTGCTGGCACAAGTATCAATTACTCCGCTGCTGTTACTAGTAGAGCTGGTTGGCTGAGCAATATAAACACCATCCAGTTCTGTAACATTTGGTGAAACGAAAATGTTGCCTTTGGCAATTATATAAAACGAAGGTATGTCTGATATGCTACCCCATCCATTATTAGCGTTTGCAAAAGTTATGTTACTGGTTATATAGACATTACCGCTAACAAAAAGGCTTATTTTAGCGCCATCTTTAATAGAAACAGCACCGCCCCCATTACCGATTGTTATAGAACTATTGGAGTAATAATTATATCCTGGATATTGGCTAGAGGTTGGTGCCGGTCCATCACTACTCAAAGCTCCGTCAATATCTGCAGGCATAGGTGTTTCGTTATTCTGTAAGGGCTGATCTATTCCGTAATAATCAGGTTCGCACGTACTGCCACCGCTATTATATCCGAAATCTCCGCCTAAAAGAGCTCCATCAGGAGAGGAGCTTGTTGCAGAGCCATCGCTTCCGTTAGCAAAGGTTAACCCCTCAGGCCCTGTTGGGCTAGTGGTTCGCAAGCTCGCTGAAGTTAACCCCTCGATGAGACTGACCGCTTCGGCGCCAAATTGTGAGGCACTACCACCTGAGGCAGATCCGTTTGTATAAATTCCACTATTACTAGGCTGGCCACAAACTGTGCCGAACGAGGTATCGCCAATAACATCATTACCGGTGAAGGTGACATAAGGCTCATTGACTACACCTTTACAAGAGGAGGCTAAATCTGTTGAGTTAGTTGGAGCTGAGGTAAATGTAGGGTCGGGTTGACCGCTCGGATCTATATAACCATTAGGGCCTACATAGCCATAGCCGGGAGATATGTTTTCCTGTAAGCAAAACTCGTCTCCCGCATTAAGGCTTTGAGTTATTGTATAGTTCGGCGATGGCGTATAGGGGCTAGGGTAATTTTGAATGCCTGTATCGGGCGCCCCGGCAGGGGTTCCGCTATAAACAGAAGTACCTGAAGGTACGTAATAAAGTTGACCATTTATCGTAACAAAGTTTAGGGACTGTCCAGAACTGAATGCATCACCGTTAGAAGGTGTTACGGTATAGTAGTAAGTTTTTTGAACATAAGCTGGATTTTGAGAGTCTGGTTGGTTATTTTTGTTTAGTAAGGTTACTACGGTACTTGCAGTCGAGTTAAATGCAGCGTTGTCGTTGATCGTGAGCGAACAAGCGGCAAGGTAATTCGTGCTTGTGTCACTTATATTGCTGCCTGACGCGCCGTTGTATCCTACATATGCCGTTATTGGATAGGCACTCGTATCATTAGGTGCTGTAGAAGTAATATCTAATGGCAGATTTGTTCCCGAAGGTATACTGCTACCTACGTCATTATCCCATCCCCCTCCCTGATAACTTATATTGGCAAATAAATTGACAGTAACTCCATCGGCTAACGTAACTGGGTCATTTAAATCATAGTTAGGATCATTATTATATATGGTTAAGGTATATTGGAATTGTTTACCAGATTCGACATTATTATTAGATGAGCTGCCGATTACACCTGAGCCTGCATCGAGACTTAAGCTACATGAAACAGCGGGGGTCGGTGGTTGTTGAGTTTTAGAGTAACAACTTATTGTTGTCGTATCTGACCCATCAATGACACTATCGCCTGCGGCGTCTATATTATAAACGACTGCATACCATGTAACAGTTCCAGAGGAAAATTGACTGGAATTTAATGTATAGGAAATAGGAGCGCCCGGTCCGACATATTGATGATTTATCGATTCAGCACCAGCATAGCCGATTGATCCATAATCATTTGTTGAAGAATAGTATATCGGGGTGTTGGTTGTAGGATCATATGCATAGGTAGCAGATTTATCTGTCTGATCTGGCAGTGCGCCACCACCTACTCCAGCTGTACTTACGTATACGTCCGAACCGCTAACACCGCCCGTCGTTGTCCAGTTCGGGACCGATGATTGCACCGGTGATTCGTAAATAGAGAA
>DAIDIO010000006.1 GCA_027459325.1 Candidatus Saccharimonadota bacterium | reverse complement strand
AGAGCCGGGCCCAAAAGTGTTACTTGTTCTAACGAAGCCACAAACGTTATAACAGGCTGCCGGCTGTGAATTAACCCAATAAAAAACAAATAGATGAGGCGAGTTGTCGTTATTTACTTTCGGGTCAACCGTCCAGCCAACTTCTACAATTTGGGTGCCATCTTTGGATTCAACGGCCAGTTCCATTAAAGAATGGTTCTCCGAACCGGTAGTTTGGGTGACAATAGGACTATACTGGCCTAATGTGACGGATGCGCCTTCGGCGTTGGCATACTGCCTGGTTCCGGCATAATAATAATTGCTACCGGCCGTGTAATAAACAGGTGTTGTTGAGACCAAACTGCCTGTATATGCCGGACCCGCCGCGCTGTTTGCTGCTGCAGCTGGAGATGACAAAGTGGCGGTTGTATCTGGCTGAGAGGTACTTGTACTTACAGGCACTGTAGCAACCGCATTGGTAGGAGTAGTCTTTGTGGCTGTTACCTGGCTCGATTTATAAGGCTGGACTAAGCTTTTCTTGCTAGCCATCATAGGCTTGTTTGGCGTGCTACCGCCTAGTATAAAAATAACCAGAGCTACTATTAAGCCTATGAGTATGCATGCGAGTAATGCTATTACATCTTTCTTTGGCTTATTATTACTGCTACGTTTGTTTGTCGGGCTTATAAAGCCAGGTGATACATAAATATTATGAGGTTCGGGTGAGGGGGGGTTTTCTTGTTCGGGCATTTTTGTGATGGTTAACTATAGATTCAGTATATAGGTCAACAATTAATTAACAAGCCAGCCGTCCTTCCTTGCCGGATAATTGTACAAACCAATTTTTTCTTAATCTGAAGGCTGAAGTATAATTTAGTCAATATACATGGAAGCAAAGACAAGCCTTACACTTAAGCAGCAATTTGTGGCTATTGCTTCGGTTGCGGCATTAACTTTTAAAATCGCGCCCTTCTCGGTTCTGTTTAAGCTGCTGGGATCGGTAGTCAATGCCCTCTTGCCGATTGCCACGACATTCTTTGCCGCCCGCACCACAACAATACTTGTACAAGCCTATGGTGGTAATAGGGCTGCCCGTAGCCAAGTTCTGTTATATGTCGTCATTACTACTCTGCTCGGCCTATTTATGACGGTATGGAGTAGCTTCGACAATTACATTCAGGCAAAAATGCGCTATACGGTAGAGACCAGAATTAGTAATAATATGTTTTCAAAATTTCTATCGTTGGATTTTTGGCGGTATGACGATAAAGAAACGGCTGATTTATATGACCGGGCCCAAAAATTCTCCACATTCTTTACATATGTATTTGACCGCATTGCTACAATAATTCAACAGCTGATCAGTATAATAAGTGCGATCATTGCTCTGGTAGTTGTTAATCCCTTGCTGGCATTATTTATTCTTATAGCAGTCATTCCCGGCATCTACATCCAATTTAATTTATCGCGCAAACAGATTAAACACTGGAACAAGAACGTTGAAGTCAGGCGTAAATTAAATATGATCGAATGGAATATGTTTCAGCCGAGATTAATTAGCGAATTGAGGCTTTATGGCATGGTCAATTATTTGCTTAATTTGCGGACTAGTCTTAGAGACAAGGATGAAAAGAAGCGGGTAGAAATAGAAAGAGAGACTATGCCACTCACACTAGCTTCTAATTTTCTGGAAGCCGGCGCCCAACTGGCTTCACTAATTTGGATAACTACCCAGATAATTGCCAAAAAACAGCCACTTGGACAGTTTCTATATGTTCAGCAAATGGTATCAAGGGCTATACAGGGCGGTACTACGCTAGTATCTACATTAAGTAGTATCGATGAAGATGTGGCAAACCTGTTTGAGTATGAGCAATTTATGAAACTGCCAAATCAAAAGCAAAGCGGTCAGAAATTACAGGATGTTCCGGAGCAGATATGCTTTTATGATGTGGGATTTCACTACCCCAGTAGTAATCCAAAAGACGTATTACGTCACATTAATTTAACTATCCATAAAAACCAACATATCGCTATAGTTGGTGAGAATGGCGCTGGTAAATCGACATTAATAAAATTATTAAGCGGTCTTTATTATCCAACCAGCGGACAATTGTTGCTTGATCAAACGCCAATACAGCAAATTGATGTAAGTTCATGGCATAAGCAACTAGCAGTACTCCACCAGGATTTTATAGGCTATACCTTTGCCACAGCTAAGGAAAATGTAGTCTATGGTGATGTAGAAGCCAAGTTTAGTAGTAAGCGTCTAGAAGAAGCGCTCGATGATGCCGAAGCTAGCGGATTTATTAGCAAGCTACCTAATGGCGTTGACTCATATGTCAATAACTGGATGGAAGACGAGGAAGGCAATAAGGGAACGGATTTATCGGGAGGACAGTGGCAAAGGCTGGCTCTGGCCAGGAATTTTTACAGGAATGCAAAGATTGTAATACTTGACGAACCGACTTCCGCTATTGATGCACTGGCCGAAGCAAGAGTGTTTAAAAGATTATTTGAGGGAAGAAACCGGACGGTCATTACAATAAGCCATAGGCTATCGACTGTTAAAAAGGCCGATGTTATCTACATGATGAATAACGGCGAAATAGTTGAAACCGGAACTCACGATGAGCTGATTGCTAAAAAAGGTCACTTCTATAAGATGTTTGAAGCCCAGATTCAGGGTTAGCGCAACCAGCTGTTCCTTGCAATATTGATCGGCCGAGAGGAAACTTATTATTAAAGACTAAGGAGCGGTAATTATGAAGCCAATGAGCACTATAGAGGAAATAAGCCTAGAGAAAGTCAACGAACGAAGAGACAAGTTTATTAAAAAAGCTGATGACTGGGTAGCTGCTTATGCAACTGAAGATGCTCCTTATATTAAAACCGAAGATCCAAAATTAGCGCAGATCAGGATGTCCATACCGGCCGGCTTCGCCCTTGCCGTTTATATGAGGGATGGTAGCGAATCATCGGCCATTGAATACGTCTGCCGTAGTAGTAGCGGTATATACCCAACCGGCAATCGAACAGAATTTGATGAGCAGAAGCCACTGCTTGTAAGCACTCTAATTGCCAGAATTTTTGATATCGGGCTTGTTGAGTACACCCTTAGAAGTCAGGTAGACTCTAGGAACCTTTTTTATGCACAGGTTTTATCGACTAATGGTATAAGAAACGCTACCGATTTTGAGCAGTATGAACTGCGGGCAGTAAAACTTGAAGCCGAGCAGTTATAGGATAGTTTTTACCATTCAATTTCCGACCAATGCCGCCCTACCCGGTATTCTGCCGTTTGACTGTCATACAGTTTTTTCAGTGTTTTATAAGATTTATCGAGAATATATTTAACCCTGGTCGTCTTTAAGCCTACCCTAGACGCTATGTCATCATATTCATGACAAATGCCGTCTATTTGGCCATAACGTAATTTGACTATTAGGGCATCAGTTTCATCCAATAAATCAAGTAGGGCTAATATTTCTTTAGCCTGGATATTATTGAGCGCGTCCGCTTCTACGTCGACTTCGGTATCGGCTACTAACTCATGTAAACTGACCGATCCTTTGAAACTCGGTAATGCAGCATCTAGTGAGCTTACAGATTTTGTACGACTAATTTCCATGCATTTTTTAATAGACATACCGGTGATTGAAGACAACTCTTGAAGGCTTGGGGGGTAACCATTCTGTTGTATAAACCGATCTTTTTCTTTGAATAGATTGTTGGCTTCACAATGTAAATTGTTTGGTAACCGGATAGTCGAGCCTGTGTTTTCTATAGCTCTCCTCATTGCTTGATCGATCCACCAAGTGGCATAAGTAACGAAGTGGAAACCGCGTTCAGGATCAAATTTTTCAATTGCCCGTGCGCAACCTATAGACCCCTCAATAAGTAGCTCGGAAAAGGTTAGGCCACGATTCATGTGTCTTTTTTTTGCGCATACAGCAATCCAGCGCATGGTGTGCAAAATTAGCTTATCTTTAGACTCCTTGTCGCCCCTGTTGGCCTTAATGGTAAGTTCAATCTGTTCTTCTGGACTGAGGACTGAATGGTTTAGAAGTTTACGAATAGCACCACGTTCGCTAGGATCGACCTCCAGCTCTATCAAATTTTCTAATTTAGTTTTTTTCAATTCGGTAAACAGCTGTTTATCTTCTAGGATGAAATCTGGCTCGTTTAAAATGTTGCTACTGTCAGTGCCTGTGACATGGCAAGCTCCGACTGCTAGGTTACCAGCTATGCTAGCTAAAGCCGGGTTTTCGTTCCTGTCAGCGACGCTTAACTCCTCAGTGGTTGGTTTTACTGGATAGTAAGACTCACTAAACTCACAACTTGAATGGGACATATTCTGCATAATTATAAAAGAATATATGATTTAAGCCAAGATTATTCAATTTAAAATCTGAGCCAATCACCTATTAAATTAACTATTATTTTTTTGTCTCTTTTCTTCCGACAGCTCGGTGAGGTATTCTAATCATAAAGCTAACACAAGGATTGTATATGGGTTTGTTTAATAAATTAGGACATGGTGGCGTTAAGGTTCAAGTACAGGCCCCAAGCTCTGTCACTAGAAATGCGGTAATTCCGGTAACTGTTAATATATCGGCCGACAAAGAGCATACTATTAATAGCCTTAAAGCTGAGATTCAAGCACAAGCACGAGAGCAAGGCTTCTCTTTTGGTAACGGCATGAATCAGAGCTATACGGGCGGAGTGGGTATCCAGGAAGAAAGGACAACCTACCAGACGATTGCTATAGTTGAAAGCCGAGAACCTTTGACGGTTGGTCCGGGAGAAACAAAGACAGTTAATTTACAGCTATACATTGACGGTACTGCCGGCAGTAGAAACAATGTCGGTGGCGCTACTGACGGTGGCTTAATGGGTGCTCTGCAGTCAGTTGCTAATGTCGCCTCTAATCTAGAGCATGTTGATTACATATATCGGGTAAAAGCTAGCGCTGATGTTGAAGGAGTAAGCTTAAAGCCGAGCGATCATATGCCTATACAAATTCTGCCAGAGCAGGTTGCCCAAACAAATCAACCTGTCATAAATAATTTCCAGCCCAATATAGTCCCTACCGAAAAAACAGCACCGCCAGTTCAGGAAGATCAGCAATCGCAGTATTAATGCTTGAAACGATAGACCTTTAGCTAGATATGATACTACGCCATAGCGTCTTTTTATCCCGGTTTAGAGTAGCTAATTTACTTAAATCGTCTTTATCTAACTTAAAATCAAATATATTAATATTTTCTTCTATACGGCTAGGTGTAGTGGATTTGGGTAGTGGGATTGCTTCATTATCCAAACACCACCGCAACATAATTTGTGAGTAGGTTTTATTATATTTTTCAGCAATTTGCTGAATTATAGGGTCGTTCATAATTTGGGCGTGGGCTAGCGGAGAGTAGGCTTCTATTTGGATGCCCAGTTTTTTACAGTAATCTCTAACCTCTTGCTGTTGTAGGAATATGTGCATCTCAATCTGATTAACCACCGGCATTTCCGTGGCAAAAGCCTCTAGTTCTTTAAGATGTTTTACATAATGGTTGCTGACGCCTATTGATTTAGCTCGTCCGGATTTCTTTATTTCTTCCATAGCCCGCCATTTTTCTTTTCTGAGCCAGTATGGACCGGGAAAGTGAATTAACAGTAGATCAACATAATCAGTTTGGAGTTTTGTTAAAGACTCATTGAAGCTCTTGAGTGTGGCTTTATAGCCAAAATTTTGTGTCAGGATCTTGGTTGTTATAAACAGCTCATCTCGTTTGAGGCCATATTTGCGCCAGCAATTGCCCAAATACTGCTCGTTACCGTAAGCTTGGGCGTCATCAAAATGTCTGTAGCCGGCTTCAATGGCTGCCTTGAACATTTGATCAAATGTTATTTCGTCTTTAACTTTCCATAGCCCCAGCCCGATAGCTGGTATAATTGCACCGTTTTTGAGTTTTATTTTATCAACCGCCATGATTTTTAGTTTAGCAGAAGGCATTAGATTCAGTGTGTTTTGGATTCTGCTAGCATGCAATTATGCGTAAAATTGTTGTGATCTCATTCATTAGTTTAGACGGAGTTATACAGGCACCAGAGGGTCCGGACGAAGACACATCGGGTGGATTTGAGTTTGGCGGCTTGACTCTACCCTATTCCGATAAAGTATTAGGCGAGAACATGATGGAGCAAATGAGCATGCCTTTTGATTTGTTACTGGGCAGAAAAACCTACGATATATTCGCAAACTACTGGCTCAATCAGTCCGGTCCGGTTGCCGACCAGCTAAATAAATCCACCAAGTCTGTGCTAAGCAGAAGCAAGCCTGATTTAAGGTGGAAAAACACAGTTCTTATAGAGGGCGACGTTGTTAGCAAGCTAACTGAACTTAAGCAGCAAGAAGGAAATTTACTGCAGGTGCATGGAAGTGGCGATATGATTCAAACCTTGCTTGAACACCAGTTAGTTGACGAGCTTTGGGTAAAGATATTTCCAGTTATATTAGGCAAAGGAAAAAGACTAGTTGGTGAAAATATTGCTCCTACTGCCTTTGCATTAATTAACTCGAAGACAACGCCAAAGGGTGTTATTTTTGCTAACTACAAAAAAATCGGGAAGGTCCAAACCAGTTCGTTCTAGTTACTTTTTGGCTTTGGCGCTAATTGCTATCTTTTTTGGTTCGGGCAGTGGAGTTAGTGGCACCGTCACTGTAAGCACACCTTCTTCTAGGCTGGCTTCGATTTTCTCGGCATTAGCCCGCTCGGGTAGCGCAATACGGCGGTAGAAGCTGCTAGAGCTCTCCCGGACAACATACTTTTTATTCTTGTCATCTTCTTTTTCATGTCGCTCGGCACTTATAACCAGGTTCCCGTTGTCGACCTGACTGTTAATGTCTTTCTGCTCAAAGTTCGGCAGATGAGCCTCGACCATTAGCTGATCGTCTTTGGTATAGACATCAGTGGTAGGAATATTAATTCCCTTAAACGGCGATAAATAATCATCGCCAAAGAATTGCTTCTGCAGCGCACTTAGTTCGGAAAACGGATCCCATCTTACTAGATTGCTCATTATATTTCTCCTTTCGCTATATTACTTAACGTTATGAAGAAGCATAAAGGCTTCTACTTATTATTTTAGTAAATTAGCACTCATAGGTCAAGAGTGCTAATAAATAGTTCTTTCTATCTTATTTGATATGCATTGTGTACATGAAATTGTGAAGATAGTTTTCAAGAGAACTAGCAGTAGTTTCGCTAGAGCTATCGACATTTAAGATGATGCCGTATGGCCCTATACTGGCCCGGGCTGTTGATTCGTAAGCCGTTGTATTGTCAATTGAAAGCGTGCACTCTTTGAAAATAGTATTCGAGTAGTTTTGCGTAATCGGATCCATAATATAAATAGTGCTACCGTTAATCGGGCCAGGATAGCTAGTCTTGGCTGTGCAGTAATTCAGTACAGACTGCTCTTCTGAAGGCTGGTTAGTATATCGCTCGATAGCAGCCGTAAAGACTACGCTCTGCTTGGTGTTATTAACTTTAATACCGCAGTCAGCACCTTGGCCGGTTATGCCGGTAGTCTTTGCCGGTTTAAGGTCAACGGCATGAGTTGTGCATGGAAAAGTGATGGTTAATAGTTTATCCAGAGTCAAAGTTTTCAGCTTAGATGTTTTTCCCGATTGGCTGGTGTTAACACTAGCTTTATGACTGTTAGCCAGAATTAGCACCAGTACTAATACGAGCACGATTATTATGCCCAGCAAGCCTATTAATTTTCGGTTTTTTTTCATCAAGTTTTTCCCTCATGCTCCCGTTGGCAGTTGTCATAACAATAATAGCTTATTTTGGCCAGAAGCATAATATTTTGGTCAAGAAGTAAAAATTATAACTGATATTAATTGATAAAAATATGAATATTAATGCATTACTAAATGGAGTTAATTTGCATGAAACTACAAGATTTACAGAACGTTCTAGACGGTAACAGACGAAAATCAAACACCGGCTCACAAATAGGAATACTAGCCATTGGTGCCGCCATCGGAGCCGCCGCTGGTATGTTACTAGCACCGCATAGTGGACGGGTAACCCGCTTAAAGCTCAAGCAGCAAGCAAAAAAAGGCGCCAATAAAACAACCGATAAGTTAGGGGATGCAAAAGACGCCATAAAAGACAAGGCAGCAGATAAAGTAGATACAGCTAAAGAAGCGACCAAGAATGCTATCGATGAAGGCAAGCGGGCTGCTAAAGAAAGCAGCGACAAACAAGGAAGGAGCTAGGTCATGACAGGACTTGAAACCGCGGCAATTATCGTCGCCATCGTGTTTATGGGCGTCATAATGCTGACATTTATTGTTATATTATTTGCGGTGCTAGCAGCGACTCGTAAAGTAACCAAACTTACTAGAACAGCTCAGGCAAAAGTTGATATGGTAAAAGACATTCCTTATATCGGTAAGCGGATGTTTAAAGCTTTTAAAAAAAAATAGATCCCAAGCGGGCTGTTATGGCATCTACTAACGACAAGGCAAAACTGGTTGCCGAAAGGAAGGCAGCCGAAGCTCAAAAAACTCGCAAAGGCCGTATTCTAGGTAAATTAGACGATTTTATTCAGCGTCACAAATTTCTTAGCCTACCTTATTCTGTTCAAAAAAAGTATAGCGACGACCAGGCTGGCTACCAGGCGGCCCTAGTCACTTATTATGGCTTCCTGTCTCTGTTTCCGTTACTCATAGTGGCCATGTCTTTAACTCAGTTATCTTTGCTACACAGCGCCCATCTAAAAGCTAAGATAATTACCGCGCTTAATAAGAACTTTCCAATTGTTGGCTCCCAGTTGCAAAACAGTGTCCACTCTAATCATAAAGCTGGCATTGCATTAATTATTAGTGTACTGATTACGATTTACGGTGCGCGGGGCGTGGCCCAGGCCTTTCAGAGCGTAATGAATCATATCTGGCAAGTGCCCATGTATAAGCGGGGAGGACTAATTAATAATCTTAAAAGTATTATTCTAGTCATTTTTTTAGGCGTCGGCTTTATTGTTTCTGGAGTTTTGTCCAGCTATTTTACGGCTCCACATTCAAATATCTGGCTGAGAATTGCCGCCTTTATTGTAAGTCTTTTACTTTTAACTTTGATACTTATGGTGGTCTTTAAGCTAAGTTTGTCCATAAGACGAAAATTAAGGGAATTCTTTAGCGGAGCTCTAACAGCTGCAATCGGCTTTCAAATAGTTCAGGCGGTCGGTGGGTTTTTAATAACTCATGAACTTAAAAAGTTAAGTTCCCTTTATGGAACTTTCGCAGTCATCCTGGCTACACTGTTCTGGATATATCTACTGGCTCGAATTATTCTTTACGCGACTGAGATAGATACAGTTCTTGACTTGAAACTATGGCCCCGCAGCCTGACTGCTTACCGGTTGACGCCGGCTGACCAGCGAGCCCTTAAAATGTATGCCGGAAGAGGTCGCTATGAAGGACCAAAAACCGAGAAAATGTCGGTTAATTTCCCATAGTGAATGCGGATTTAGAATGAAAACTAGGACAAGAAAGTACTCTCGAGTTTGTATACATCAATTACCGGCTCTTCATAAGGATGTGCTGCTTTTATCGCACTAATAACACGCTTTAGTGATTGGTCTGTGCAACTAATTTCTATGCGGTCTTCAATAACTTCTTCTAGCTTGCCGACGCCGCCAATTGCAGGACTTGCGCCGGGGTTTGGTAGAAACCTGCCGGTGCCTTTTGAAGAGAAACTGCAATAAGTATAGTTGCCAATCTGACCACCGCCGGCCTGACCAATTGCTTCTAAAAGAGATGGGCTATCCTTCTCTGGGACTGTTACCACCACTTTATAATTAGGCATATGTTTTATGTTAACTCACTTAACATCTAGATATGAAATTACTGGCAGGTCCGAAGTTCCACCCGTAATAGAGGGCGCTAATCTGATAAGCGCTTGACTCTAAATCATTGTCAGCACCCGGTGCTGAATCTGATGAAGCTGCGCTAATGTCGCTACATACTGCAGCCTGAACGACTGAAACATTGGGGCTATACCCTAGACTCATGACTTTTGGCTCCTGAGCCGAGATAGCATTCCAGGCATTCACGTTAATTGCGCCATTGACACAGGTTAAAGGCGACGGTACGCCGGTACTTGAATAGCCAACTGTTTGGTAACATTCTTGGACCTTTGGTGGTACGGTTGCCGGTGTTAATACCTTATTGACGCTTACCGGTGTGCCGAGGACGGTAGTCGGGTTGGTAGCGGCAGACGTGGTTTTAGTACTTGTATCACCATAGTTGTTCCTGTCAATAATAATCAACAACACTAAAACGAGGGCACCAATGATTATCAGCAGCTTTATCAAGTTTTGAATCATTTTATAGCTAATTTGCATATAGTTTGGTCAACTTAGGTTTCTTCAAATAGTTTATACTAATCTACGGTCTGGGCGTTAATAGTTAGCCACATTTAAACAGTAGTAGGGTATAATAAATCTCTGTTAAGTTTATTAGCTGGCGCTGTGGCGGATTGGTTACGCAGAGGTCTGCAAAACCTTTTAAGCCGGTTCAATTCCGGTCGGCGCCTCCAGTATTAACAAATAGTTCAAGCGCGGGTGTCGTAACTGGTAGCCGAGCAGCACTTAAAATGCTGTGCCGAAAGGCGTGCGGGTTCGATTCCCGCCCCGCGCACCATGAATTTATTGAAACACATGAACATTTAATTGTGAGGAAATTCGATGGCCAGTGAAGGCGAACCTATAATAGCAGACAATCAATCGTCATCTGCCGCAAACTACGAGCTTATAGCTTCAGATATTGATCCTATGACTATGGCCGTCAATGCTATCCGTGATGTGAGGCCATACATAACGGAGGTAGCGGAGAAAGCTGAAGAGAATATAAGCATAGGAAAAGTTATACAAATTGATGAATTTGTTCCAAACGCTTATCCAGAAAGCTCAAGTGATCAGCCAGACATATCCAGCCCAGATGTGGATAATAACACTAGAGGGGCTGCATTACAGGAAATCCCTCTGTCTATAAAAAGACAGATACAACAGGGCAAACTAGATGATAGCGCTTTATTTGAACGCATCGCCAATGGTGACATCAGCTCCAGGGATGTGTTATTTCAGAAGTATATACCACTCGTTCGTAAGCTGGCATACAAATACACTACTGGGCAAGAATATTATGATGACGTGTCGCAAGTTGCATCAATTGGACTTTTGTTAGCTATAAAGCGGTTTGATATTAATCGAGGTGTAAGTTTTATGAGCTTCGCATATCCGACTATAGAAGGCGAGATAAAGAGGTATATGCGTGCTAATAGTTGGGGCACCCATGTCCCCCGCAGATTACAAGAGAGGGCGCTGATCGTACGTAAGGTAGTTAAAGAACAAGAATCAACCCGTCAGAATTGCAGTGCCCAAAGCATAGCAGACAAGCTTGGAATCTCATACAGGGAGGCTGTGGAGGCTATGCTTGTCATGCAGGAAGGTAATCAACCGATGTCATTTGATCAGCCTATTGATATAGAAGATGACGTCACAGATAAAACTTTAGCCGATGTAACGCCAGCACCAAATGACCAGAACACCATAATAGATAAACTAGTTTTGAAGATGGAAATTGAGCGAATGTTGTCAAAATTTCACCCTATAAAGAGGGAAATGTTTAAACGTTATTTCTTTTTAGACCAGACTCAAAAAGAAATAGCTAAGGCTCTGAGTTTAAGCCAGAATCAAGTTTCACAATCGTTAGCTAAAATGACCAGCAGCATGAACATAAGTGATGATTTCAATATTGATCAGGCAGCTTAAATACCACCGAATACTGTTACAATATAAATAAGAAAAGATAATTATGCTCCACAACCTTTTCAGCTTGTATTATTACCGCTACCCTGAAGCTCTAGTAAGCTTGATTCACTCTGCCAAAAATAGCCCGGCTGACTATTTAAAGTCGATTCACGAGACAAAAGATTTTAAGCAGCCGCTTAAAAAACCGGCGCCGAAAACTAGGCAAACTAAGACAACACTGATCGTAATATCGTTAGGAATCACCCTTCAGATAATTGCCGGTATTGTCGTGGCTATAATGGGCTTATCTAATAAGATCGCCGGAGGCCTATACTTCGGCCTGGCCATAATACTGCTTTATCCGATTGTTTGGGCTTATGTACCATTTCTCATGCTTCTTATGCGGGAATGGCGCCAGCAGGGCCTAAGCTTAAATGAGAATTAGAAATGCAATTTAAGAAAATTGGCAAGAATTTGCTATGTGCTTTGCTGGAACGACAAGTTAAACAGCTGCTTAAACAAAATAAGGTATATGTCATCGTTGTCGGCGGAAGCGTCGGCAAGACTTCGACTAAGCTAGCCATAGCATCGACATTATCCGGTTGGACAGAAGTCATCTATCAGGATGGCAACTATAACGACCGCTTAACTGTGCCTCTAGTGTTCTTCGGTCAAACTGAGCCAAGTATATTAAACGTCTTTGCCTGGGCTAAAATCCTGTTAGCCAATCAACAAGCCCTAAAGCAACCTTACCCTTACAAATATGCGGTAATTGAGATAGGTACTGATGGGCCAGGTCAACTCGCCGACTTTGCTTATCTAGAGCCCGATCTTTATGTATTAACGGCAATTGCTGACGAGCATATGGAATATTTTAGAACTATAGATAATGTCGCTAAGGAAGAGCTCGTACCGGCAAACTTTTCTAAGCTGACTCTAGTTAATATTGATAACGCCGCTTCCAAATATTTAGAGGGTTTAGATTACTTATCCTATAGTTCTCACTCACCAGCTGATTATATTGTGCAAAAGCTTGATCAAAAGCTAGAAATAACCTTAAAGGGCAATCCCCTGCCGCTGACGATTGAAACCAAGCTGCTGGGTCAGCAAGGGGCCATGATAAGCCTGGCGGCTGCCTCCGTTAATCACATCCTGGGTAAGTCGCCTGGCATAATTCAGCAGTCATTGCAGCAATTAACTCCTGTCGCCGGCAGAATGCAGCAGCTTAATGGGCTCAAAGGCTCTTTAATTATTGATGACACATATAATGCCAGCCCATTAGCTACGCGTGCTGCCCTAGATGTACTTTATAGCTACAAAGCAGGAAGCCGTATAGCACTACTGGGTAGCATGAATGAATTAGGACAGACTAGTGCTGCTGCCCACGCATCAATTGGTAAGTACTGTGATCCTAAAAAGTTAACACTGGTTGTCACGATAGGCTCCGAAGCTAAAAAGTATCTGGCACCGGCTGCTAAGAAAGCGGGCTGCCAGGTGGTCAGTTTTCTAAGTCCTTATGAAGCTGGTAATTATTTAGCTAGTTTAGTAGAAAAAGATATGGTTATTCTCGCAAAGGGATCTCAAAACGGTGTTTTTGCCGAGGAAGCGGTTAAGCTTCTACTTGCAGATAAAAATGATTCAGAAAAACTGGTAAGGCAGTCCAGGTATTGGCTTAACGTAAAGTCAAAACAGTTTCCGGCAACCTAACATTCAGCAGCCTCATTTATACCTCCCTATGCGTGACATGTACACCCTTAAGCTGTTAGGATATTTATAATGCAAAAGAGATACAACCCCAAAGAGATTGAGCCCAAGTGGCAAGAAATCTGGGATCAGACCGGAACCTATACTGCCGACTTAACAAGCTCTAAGCCAAAATATCTGGCAATGAGTATGTTTAATTACCCCAGCGGTAATGGTATACATATCGGGCATGCCATGAATTACACTATTTCAGACGTAAAAGCCCGCTTTAAGAGGCAACAAGGCTATGAAGCCTATCATCCGGTTGGCTGGGACGCTTTTGGTTTGCCGGCTGAAAACTTTGCCATTAAGTCAGGTGTTAGCCCGCAGGAAAGCATGGCTAAAATAATTCCAGGCTATCATAAGCAATATAAGGCAATGGGATGGAGTAATGATTGGGAAAAAGAGATTGCTACCCACCTGCCGGAATACTACAAGTGGACGCAGTGGATCTTTTCAGAAATGTTCCGGCATGGGCTAGCTTACCAGGCCTCACGCATGCAGTGGTGGTGCGAAAAAGATAATACGGTGTTGGCTAATGAACAAGTGATTGATGGCAAATGTTGGCGACATGATGGACTGGATGACCCGCTGGTTGAGAAGAAAGAGATTAAGCAATGGTTCTTTAAGATAACTGAATACGCCGATGAATTGCTTGAAGCCACTGATGCACTTGATTGGACGGACAGTGTCAAATTAGCGCAGAAGAACTGGATTGGTAAAAGTAAGGGTGCCGAAATTGATTTTCAGGTGGAGGGTAGTGAGGAAAAAATAACTGTCTTTACAACTCGGGCAGATACACTATTCGGCGCTACTTTTCTGGTCCTAGCGCCCGAACACGTTCTAGTAGATAAATTAACTTGTGCTGAGCATAAAAATGAAGTAGAAGCTTATAAAAAAGAGAGCCAGGTTAAGAGTGAACTAGAACGCCAAGCCCAAAAGGATAAAACCGGAGTGTTCACAGGAGCCTATGCCATAAATCCTATTAATAAAGCTAGAATACCAATTTGGATTGCCGATTATGTTCTAGTTGGTTATGGGACCGGTGCTATTATGGCCGTACCGGCGCATGACGAAAGAGACCATGAGTTTGCTAAGAAATTCAATCTTCCTATTGTCAGAGTAGTTAAGAACCAGGCTGCCGATGACGAATGTTCCCACGAAGAAGGGCTAATGATTAATTCTGCTGAGTTTAATAACTTACCTTCAGCCGAAGCTAGGGAGAATATTGTTGCAGCTCTTGTAAATATTGGAATGGCAAGTGAAAAGATTAATTACCGCATGAACGACTGGAGCGTCAGCCGGCAACGTTACTGGGGCGCCCCCATACCTATAATCCACTGTAAAAAGTGCGGTCCGGTGCTTTTGCCTGACGACCAACTGCCTGTAATTATTCCCGAGCTTGATGATTTTGCCCCCTCCGGTGATGGCCGTAGTGCTCTAGCCCGGGCGACCGATTGGCTAAAAGTCGATTGCCCTAATTGTGGAGGGCCGGGCGAAAGGGAAACCGATACGCTTGATACATATATCTGCTCAAGCTGGTATATGTTCCGTTATATTGATCCGCGCAACCAAGAAAAGATCTTCGATAGCCAGCTAGTAAATAAGTGGACCCCTGTGGACTTCTATAACGGCGGCGATCACGCCACCGCCCATTTGCTCTACGCCAGGTTTATAGGACACTTTTTCAACAAAATCGGTTTAATAGACAATCCGGAACCGTTTAAGCAGATGCTGTTCAATGGTAAGGTTACCGCCGCCGATGGTTCTATGTTTTCTAAGAGTAAGGGTAATGGAGTCGACCCTCTGGAAATAATTGACCAAGGTTACGGCGCTGATGCCCTAAGAACTTATTTAATGTTTGCCGCACCCTTAGAGCTGTGGATACGTTGGGATCCACAAGGCGTACCAGGTGCCTACCGTTTTCTGTCAAGGTTATGGACACTAGTGCAGGAATATCTGGAAGCGCCGACAACCGAATCCAGTCAAGATCAGGCAACTGAGCTGAAAAGGATAATTAATAAAACTACCCAGAAAGTTACCGCTGACTTAGAGAATAACTTCTATAATACCGCTATTGCAGCCTGTATGAAGGCGGTTAATGATTTATATAAGCAGAAAGCTAAATCCTTAGCTAAGTCGAGCGCCTGGAAAGAGGCTCTGGAGGCTATTACGGCTTTGGTGGCGCCTTTTGCGCCGCATATGGCAGAAGAGCTCTGGCATGAGCTTGGGCATTCCACGACAGTTCATAAAGACAGTTGGCCTCAGGTCGAAAAACAGTATTTACATTCAGATAAGCTTAATATTGTTATACAAATTAACGGTAAGCTGAGGGCTAATATTAAGGTTAGTAGCGAAGCAACTGAGGAAGAAGTGCTCGATCAGGCCAAACAAGACTCGAAAGTGGGCAGCTACTTGAAAGATAAGACAATTAAAAAAACTATCTACGTGCCTGGTAAGATTGTTAATTTTGTCGTTTAAAGCTGATCAAATCTATTCCGTTCTGGCCGCCTCGGCAGTAATTTGTTCAGCAGCAGCGACAACTGCTGAGCGTTCCGAGCGGTAGTCCAGATAGTCAAGTACAGACGATAGTGAATAGATAATACTAACGCCGCCCACCCCTAGAAAAACCACTGTAGCCTCGGGTACTTGAAGGACGCTGCTTAGCACAAAACCGCTGAAAAACAGGCCGTTTCGCTCAATCTGACGTTTAGTCTCAGGCATTATCATGGCATCATTATAATACCGTTCCACGCCATTAGCCGATAGCAGCAAAATACCATGTTCTAACTTGCTTACTTGAGATCAGATCAATTATTAGCTAGAATATAGATAAAGAGTAAATAAGGAAACCACAAAACCTATGGGAAAGCCCAAGAAACGTACTAGCCCAAGAAAGACCGGCACCCGCCGTAGTCACTTGGCGCTTAAATTAGCCCGGAAAGTTAATGCAACTTCACCGGTTAAAGTAAAAACGACTAAGCGAGAATCAGCTAAAGCTCTTTAAAGTATTAGTCCTTTGTAAAGCACTAAGGAAGTTTAAGTAAGACAATGGCATCAAACCGTCATCTTGGCAGAATTATAGCCCTCCAAACTCTCTATGAGCAGGATCTAAGATCCGAAGCTGGAGATAGCAATCTTTCCCTGAAAGAAATTCTGTCCCGTAATATTGCCCGCTATTCTGAATCAATCGATGATACGGAGTTTGTAGAGCGCCTGACCAACGGTGTACTAGCTCAGGCTAAACAACTCGACGCCAAAATTCAGCCTGTAGCACCGGAATGGCCAATTGATCAGATTGCCCGTATGGATAGACTGGTACTCAGAATCGGCTTATACGAGTTAGATAATGAACCCGATACGCCCCCGAAAGTCGTTATTAATGAAGCTGTTGAACTGGCTAAGGCCTTTGGTGGAGATAACTCATCAAAGTTTGTTAATGGCGTGCTCGGCACATTACTTAGAGATAGAGAAGAAAAACCAGTGAAAGCTAAAGCTAAATCAACCCGCAAGAAAGTTACAAATGAAGAAACCTAAACCGTCAATTCATGTCAAGCTGCCGTTTAAAAAACGGCCAGTTATTGATGAAGTTGTTCACGAAACTACTTCTGGTGGCATAGTCTTTAGAAAAAATAGCAGTGGCGCTTTAGAAATTCTACTGATGAAGGACGCCAAGGACCGCTGGACGATTCCGAAGGGACATGTGGAGCCCGGTGAAGATCCCGGGGCTACCGCCGAAAGGGAAATCCGGGAAGAGACCGGCTTACAAGATATGGAAGTTTTAGTTTGGCTTGGTAAAGTCAATTTCCGTTACCGTCGGGCCCATACTCTAGTTCTAATGACTATGCACATTTGGCTGGTTGAAGCCCAAGGTGATACTGATAAATTAACCCCTGAAGAGTGGCTAAGTGACATTAAATGGTTGCCAGCAATGGATGCTGTCGATAAAATAGCCTATGACGATATAGGAAAGCTGATCCTACTCGGCATGAAAAAAATTAGAAAAGGTGAGGTTTAGAAAAGTTTTAAAAAGAGATGGATAGAGCCACCTACATTCAATTTGCCCAAGAAAAATTAAAGGTTACATATAACGACATCAGTCTCCTTATTACTGCCTTTACCCACCGCTCTTACCTAAACGAACATCGTAAGACCGTTAAGGAACATAACGAGCGGCTGGAGTTCTTGGGCGATGCCGTTTTAGAGCTGGTTGTAACGGAATTTTTATACAGCAATTATTCTGAGCCGGAAGGCATACTGACTAATTGGCGCAGCAGTTTAGTGCGAACTGAAAGTATCAGTGCGGCTGCTCAAAGATACGGTTTTGAACCACTACTCCTCTTGAGTCGCGGCGAAAAGCGGGGTACTGAACGCGCCAGAGCGCAAATCCTGGCTAATAGTTTTGAAGCTGTTGTTGGCTCTATATATTTAGACCAAGGCTACGGGGCTGCTAAACGGTTCTTAGAGGAAAGTATTTTAAGCACCTTTGCCGATATACTTTCTACCGGATCGTGGATGGATCCAAAATCATATTTGCAGGAACTGGCTCAAAGCCAGGAAGGTTCAACGCCAGTTTATAAGGTAATGAGCGAAGAAGGCCCTGATCATGACAAGACCTTTATTATAGGGGTATATGTGGCCGGTAAAATGCGTGGTCAAGGTGAAGGTCCTAGCAAACAAGCGGCTCAGCAAAAGGCCGCTCAATCAGCTCTTGATTTTTATACCAACAAAACTGATTGACAACAGAGGCGCTTATCTGTAAAATAGTGAGAATTGTCTTTATAACTTAAATTCAAGCCAAGGGAAGAGTAAATAAATTAGATGCTAGTTATCCGTATGCAGCGAACCGGTCGTAAAGGACACGCGATGTTTAGAGTCGTAGTTCAGGACGCCCGACGCACTCCTACTAGCGGTAAAGTAGTAGCTTGGTTGGGTTCTTATGACCCACACGCCAAGACGTTTACTGTTGACAAAGAAAAAGCGTCTTTCTATTTAGGTCATGGTGCACAGCCATCACCCAGAGTAGCCGCCTTATTAAAAGCTGACGGCGTCAAGCTGCCTGATTGGGTTAATCTGAAAGACAGTAAGTCTAAAGCCGTCCGTAATCCTGACAAACGCCGAAGTACTCAACCTGCCAGTGAAACTGTGCCTGAAGAAGCCCCTGTGGAAGAAACTAAAGAAGAACCCGAAACCGTTACTGAAGAAAATACAGCCCCTGCGACCGAGCCTGCTGCTGAGCAAAATCAATCACAACCAGCTGCCGAGCCGACCGAATAATTAGAGACGTAGTGTAACTTATTTGTCACTAATTAATACTCATTTTTTGATATAATATAAACACTGAAGGAGCAAGTAAGTGAGCGAAATTGATCAGCAATTTATAGAGTATGTAGTAAAATCTTTAGTCGGAAAACCAGAAGCGGTGCATATAGACCGACGGATAGACGAAAAAGGCGTGTTACTAGAACTTACAGTCGATCCTGAAGACTTAGGCCGGGTAATTGGAAAGCGCGGTGCTACCGCCCAAAGCCTCAGGACTTTGCTAAGAGCACTAGGCACAAAAAACGATGCCCGATATAACCTAAAGATTGTCGATAACGGCACCGGATCTAATGGTGGCGCTTCAACATCTTCCAGCTCTGACGACAATCATTCATCCACTCCAGCACCAGTACCCGACGACCAGCTTAAAACCATTGACGAGGTTAGCGAAGAAGATAAAGACCAAGAAGAGGAAACTAGCGACCGGCTAAAGGCCGCCCGGGCAGAACTTGCTGACCTCGACGATCTAGACGTTTAAAAGTAACACATATAGCCGCCATTGATGCTTACTGGTATATAATTAGTGGCATATTAGTTAAAAATCACAGAAACAATCATGGATCCAAATAAAACTGTGCCTGAAAATTTGCCGCCTACACCATATAACCAGCTGCCACCTCCCCCAGACGTTGACCAGCTAACGTCCCTAAAAGTCGATCTTAGCGAAGCACCCAAACCAGGTACTCTAATAACAGCCCAGACGGACGTAGTCCCTAGCGAAACTAATCAACAGGCTAATGGTCAGGCTGCGTCACAACCAGGCAGTAGTAGTGAAGCGGTTGGCGGCGAGCAGTCCTCTCTGCTTGAGACATCTCTTGCTAAGGGGTCTAAATTTTCCTTTAAAGCCGTATTGCATGCTTTAAAGCTCCGTTAGATCAATTTAAACGCTCAAACCGACAAAATCTCTGTCAATAAGATACAATAGAATGGCCTGCTCTTCTCCTAAAGACCAGGAAATTTAAACGAGATTTAATTTATGAATATTAAGATTATTACGTTATTTCCTGAGATGATTAAACCAGTTCTTGATACCAGCATGCTAAAGCGGGCTCAGGATCAAGGTTTGTTTGACTACGACATTATAAATCTTAGAGACTTTGGATTAGGTTCCAGAAAACAGGTGGATGACACCCCTTATGGTGGGGGCGATGGAATGCTTCTTAAGCCCGAGCCGATTGTTGCGGCAATTAAGCAAGCTAAAGAAAATAATTCGGAGGCCACCGTTATTTTGCCTACGCCGCGCGGTAAACGCTACGTTCAATCCGAGGCTAAGGCGCTTGCCAGCCAAAAACATAACCTTATTATTGTCTGTCCACGCTATGAAGGCTATGACGAACGGATAATGGACTTTGTAGATGTATCGTATAGAATAGGCGACTACGTTTTAACTGGCGGAGAATTGCCGGCATTAACCATCATTGATTCAGTAGTCCGCTTAATACCTGGTGTATTAGGGGGTGAAAACTCAGCCGAGTATGAGTCGTTTCAGGCAGATGATAAAACTATAGAGTACCCGCAGTATACCCGGCCGGAAGAATTCCTAGGCCAAAAGGTACCCGAGGTGTTACTTAGCGGTCATCATGGCCAAATAGAAGAATGGCGGAGACAGGCGCAGCGAACGGTTAGTGACTAGCCGAGCTTTTCGAAGTATTAATTAAAGTTCCAGTCGTTCCGTTTATAATGTTTTCAGTTGCGCTAGTGGAAGGCTGATTAGAATTCATCGGTGGATTATCCGGTGTGTTTTGCAAACGCTCGGCACTTCCCGTGCTTGCCGAACCGTTAGCTCGACTGGTCTGTGGCGAGGCGGTCTGAATGTCTAAAGGCGTTTGACCTGGGCTAAGATCCTGACTTTGAACAGTTTTATTTAGAGTGGGTAGGTTTGAAGCAGGATTAACAGCCGGTGCTTTTTCCTTAGACACAATTTGATGGTGCGCTGAAAGCCCGGCGCTGTTCCGAAAATTCACAGTTTTATGGCCGCTAGCATCGACGAAGATTAGACTAAGGAGAGCTACGATTATTAGCGGAAATGCTACTCGCGCATCATAGGCTTCCATAATAGTTCTCTTTTCGTTATAAATCACCCGTATTTCCTTTTGCTTTAAAAGAACATTATATATTATATGTACGAAGAAGGGGCATTTTAGTGAATAATTTCACACGAGTGGTATTTTTACAGAGAAACATGTCCCTCGTCTGGTTGAGCTAGTAACTTTAATTTGGCCGTCAAAGCCATCCCTGACGTAAGTTTTAACTATAACTAGCCCGATGCCAAGCCCTTGCCGATCAACTGTCTTAGTCGTATAGAAAGGTTCGAAGATCTGCTTCAGCTGAGCCGGTCTAATGCCGGAACCATAATCTCTTACTTGCATCAATAAATAATCTTTTTTAATTTCAAAATCGACGGTTACAACCCGCTTAAGCGTCAGGCAATTGGCTTTTGGATAAGCTTCAATTGCATTTATTATTAGGTTCAAAAGTATTTGCTGAAACTGTAATGGATCTCCTGTTAGTTTAACCTTAGGGACTTTATTCATATGTAAGGTAACAAAGGCCGATCTGGCAACCGGTAGGGCGAGCCGTTTAATGTCGCTAAGCTGGGAGGAAACATAGAAGCTCTTTTTTTGTCCATCTCTTGTTATCTGTCCCCTTGCGGCATTAACATAACGTGTCAGTCTGACGAGATTACGGCGGACATGTTTGACGCCAACAGATTTTTGATCACCAATTTGATCAAGGTGAAGCAGGGCTACAGATAATGGGTTACTTATTTCGTGTAATAAGCTGGCGCTTAGCCGGCCTAGCTCGGCAAATCGTTGGATATCTTCTGTTTCGCTGCCCTCTTTAAAAATCCGATCATTCATAAGACGACCCCTACAGGAACTTCCTCAAACTTGTAGCCTTGACCATGGACGGTATGGATTAAATTGCTAGCATATGGTCTGTCGAGCTTTTCCCTAAGGTGATTTATATGGACATCAATTGTATTTGTCCAGACGTTATCACTACTGAGCCAGGCTTGGCTCATGAGCGTGGACCGCGACACTACCGTGCCCGGCCGTTCCATCAAACAGGCCAACAGCTCAAACTCTTTTCGGCGTAGATTAACTTTTATTCCGTTTCGGGTTACGGAAAAGCTTTGACGATCGAGAGTAACACCGTAGGCACTGAGAATTTGTTTTGTTTCCACCGTTGGCTGGCTTCTTCGTAGCAGTGCTCTTAGCCGAGCCTTTAACTCTCCCAGTGCAAAAGGCTTTGTTAGATAATCGTTGGCTCCTAAGTCAAGCAAATTAACTTTACTGCTGATTTCACTAATACCACTTAGAATTAAAATAGGGGCCCGAAGGCCCCTTTGGCGTAACATAGCGCAAACTTGGGCGCCGGACAAATCCGGCAGATTAAGATCTAGTAATATGATGTCGTAGTCTTTGTAATCACATTTATAAAGGGCTGACTTGCCGGTACTAGAGACATCGATGTCGTAGTCGGTCTTTAGTGCTAAAACTAAAGTATTACTGACCGATTTATTGTCTTCGACAAGCAGTACTTTAGGTAATGATGTCATATATGCCCATCTATCTTATCCCACCAAATATTAAATTTTCATTAAATATTTGTATTTTGTAGATAATAACACTAAATAGAGAATTTGTCTAGTATATTATCTTTTGACTATTGGCTTATTCGCTGAAGCGCTTTTCTACTTCCGGCCAATTCACAACATTCCACCAGGCTTTAACGTAATCTCCACGGTTGGACTTATAGTCAAGATAATAGGCATGCTCCCAGACGTCTAAGCCTAGTATTGGTGCTGGCCCGCCGGTCATTAGTGGTGAATCCTGGTTGGGTGAACTTGTGATAGAAAGATCAGGTAACAGCCAGGCCCAACCGCTACCAAAGACCTTAAGGGCCTGAGCGCTAAAGGTGTCAACGAATCCCTGATAGCTGCCATACTTTTCTTTCAGTCCATCGGCTAAGCGTCCGCTTGGCTCATGGCCGCCGTCGGGGCTCATCCATACCCAGAAATGGCTGTGGTTATAGTGGCCGCCTCCATGATTGCGGACAACCGTTCTGACGCTTTCTGGTACACTATCAAGGTTAGTTAAAAGCTCCTCAATAGTTTTGCCTTGAAGCTCAGGAGTATCGGAGACAGCTTTATTTAAGTTATCGATATAAGTTTGATGATGCTTGTTATGATGGAGCTCCATTATATCTTTACTGATATATTTTCCGAGGGCGTCGTAATTATATGGTAGATCTGGCAGGCTGAACATAGTTTATCTATCCTTTCGTTATATATCTCTTTTATATCATTATACCCTTGAGCAAACATTTCTAACTATGAGCGGACTTACATTATTGGTTAGTTACGGACGGGACCGGTAAGGGTTGTTTTTAATATAGAAGCGCCAAGGCACGTCTATAGCCTGACTTATGCCGATGCGAGTAGTTTGCTCAATCTGGTCAGCGCTCAGTGCCGGTTTAATCACTAGTTTAAGCGGCGGACGGTCTAATTTATGACCGTTTAGGGTCTTATCTATTAATAAAGCCTGAGTGAACTTAGCTGGCCCATTTGTCAGATTGGGGCCGCTCGCGTTAGGGCGGTTATAGCAAATAAGATCGGCATTGGTAATTGGCTCAACGGCTCTTATCAGAACTGCGGCGCCGTAACCGCTACGACCGACAACGATATTGGCACAGTAATGCATGCCATATGTGAAATAAACGTAAAGATAACCAGCTGGGCCGAACATTATGCTGGTCCTAGCCGATAGCGGTTTATAGCTATGACTAGCGGGGTCGCTTTGGTCATAAGCTTCTGTTTCAACAATTTTTACCATGATAATGTGGCCGTCAATCTGACGCTCCAATATACTGCCTAAGAGGCGAGGGGCGGCTTGGTAAGCGGGCCCTTCCAGAATCTTTTGGATATCCATAACTTATTATAACATCTATTTTTAACAGAGGTGAAATAGAAAAAACCGAACACTTAATTTACAACACCTATGGCAATAAAAAAATATATGATATTATGTATATGAGAGGTTCAGACAAAAATAAGTCTTGGAGTTTTGATAGGTCTGCTTGGATTAATCTAATCGAGCAGTAATTTGTAGTTTAGGCAAACCTTGTGACTATAAAAATAAATAGCGCTCCGATTATGGTTAGAGCTATGGTTTGATAAGAAGAGTGCTCGGAGTGGGCTTCTGGTAATATTTCGCTGGCCCCGATGTATAGTAGAAAGCCGGCGAAAAATCCTAAATAAAGAGTTAGCCCGTTTGAGCTGATACTAAAGAGCAAAGTGCTAAGCACTCCTAGTATTGGCGCTAAGGCGTCAAGTATTAGGAAAGCCAGGGCCTTGGCGGAACGGTTTTTATTCAGTAGCATTAAATTAACCGTGTTAAGTCCATCAGTGAAATCATGTGCTATAACGGCAATGGCAACGGCTATACCAATTGTTGAGCTAGCCTTAAAGCCGAGGCCGATACCAACACCGTCAAGAAAGCTATGGCCGCTGAGAGCCAGTGCGCTAGCTACACCTACGTGCGGATGATGATGCGGGCCGTAGTCCGTTTCATTAGTTCGATGGATTAGTATACTTTTTTCGACTATATGGAATACTAAAAAGCCACAAACGAGGGCAATCATTGGCCAGGTTGCGGTTTTATGTGTCGCGGTCAGTATTTTAAATATTTCTGGGAGTAAATCAAAGGCCACCACACCGATTAGTACTCCGGCGGTATAGCCTAGAAACCGGTGCAATTTATCTTTATTCCTAAGACCTGTCAGACCGCCGCTCAGCGTTGATATAAAGGCAGCTACAGATAGAAGTAAAGCAATCATAGAATATATATTAATAAGTCTGAATTATTATTGCAAATATGTCGCAGAAACTGCTATTATTGCAACATGGATTCACCAAAACTGGCACTGCTTAAGCAGACCCTAGCCGATAACGATGCTAGCTTAACTAAGCCACGAATAATGGTATTTGAACTGCTTGACCGCCCTGAACCGCAAACTCTCTCCAGCCTTGTCAGGGCTTCGAAAGGCCACTTAGATCGAGCCAGTCTTTATAGGACGATTAATTTATTTGAAGATTTAGGCATTATTAACCGCATTAACACCGGCTTTAAGTATAAACTTGAACTTAGTGACAGGTTTAACCGCCATCACCATCACTTGACCTGTATTAGCTGTGGACGGATTATAAATACAGAAGACAGTCAGTTCGAAGACCTCATAATGAAACAGGCCGACAGGCATCATTTTGTGCTAAGAGACCACCAATTAGAAATTCAGGGTATTTGCCAGAACTGCACACAAGCGTAAATACCTCAGCTAGTGTTCAGTTATTGTTTGTACATTCATTATTAAGAATAAATACTAGAGGAAGACTATGAATCCAGTTAGCCGGGGCATACGTAATGCTTTTAGAAACACCAGCCGGACCTTTTCTATAGTTATAATACTGGGGCTCAGCATAGGTCTAGCGCTGGCTATGTTAGTTGCCGACCAATCGGTTAATAACAAAATTAATACCGTAAAAGCCTCAGTAGGCAACACAATTACGGTTACGCCGGCCGGTTTTAGTCGCTTTAGCTCGGTCAATAACAGTTTAACAACGAGCCAATTGGCCCCGTTATCTAAACTTGCTAACGTGACCGGTGTGGAAGAGAGTTTTACTGATAGACTAATCACGATAGGCTCAAATACAAACCTGCCTTTTGGTAATACAAAATCTAGCGCCACCACATCGTTAAGCTCACCTGTAAAACTTAAAGCTAAAGCTGGTCGTCGGTTCTTCTATGTCGGGGGTGGCGGCGCAAACTTCTCTCCAGCCAATTTCAGTCTGCCTATAACTTTTCTGGCCACCAATAATCCAAACCAAATCAATACCGGCAACCTGGCGATAGTCAGCGGTAAGATGATTAATGCTAATCTTGATGACAATCAGGCTTTAGTGAGTCAAGCGATGGCAACAAAGAATAATCTAAAAGTCGGGTCAACCTTTACGGCCTACAGCACAACTTTAAGTGTTGAAGGAATCTTCTCGAATTCTACCCAGAGCGCCAATAATACGGTAGTAGTCAGTTTGCCGACAGGCCAAGCTATAAGTAATAAGAGCGGCGTGGTCACCAGCGCTGTAGTCTATGTGAATTCCCTAGACAATTTAGCTAGTGTTACCAACGCCGTTAAAAATAAGCTTGGGTCAGCGGCTGACGTAACCAGCTCACAGCAGCAGGCCAATCAAACAGTTGCTCCACTTGATAGCGTAAAGAGCATATCACTCTATAGCCTAATAGGTGCAGTAATCGCCGGATCGCTAATAATACTACTAACAATGGTGATGATAGTTCGCGAAAGGACACGTGAAATAGGTGTAATTAAGGCAATTGGTGCGTCTAACGGCCGGATTAGCCTGCAGTTTATGAGTGAAGCGGTGACCTTAACCTTAATGGGTGCTGTAGTCGGTCTGATTTTTGCAATCCTTGCCGCCAGCCCTATAACCCATACGCTTGTTAATAACAGTGCTACCAGTAATAGGCAATTTGGCTTTGGTGGTCCGGGGGCGGCCTTTAGGGCAGCTGGCCCGCGCTTTATTAGCGGTGGTCGTGGCGCCGGCGGCTTTTTAAGAGATAACTTTACAAATATTCATGCAGCTGTTGGTTGGAGTGTGCTTGGTTTTGGACTGCTGTCGGCCATAGTCATAGCGGTTATCGGCAGCGCGGGGGTTGCTTACTTTATATCAAAGATAAGACCTGCTGTAGTAATGAGGACGGAGTAGTATATGTTGACGGTAAAAGATTTAAAAAAATCATACAAATCTGGTGATGTAACGGTGGCAGCGGTTAATGGCATCAGTCTTAGCCTAAAAGAAGGACAGTTTGCCTCAATCGTTGGCCGTTCAGGTAGCGGTAAATCAACTTTACTGAGTCTGCTTGGGGCACTAGATAAACCGTCCAGCGGACAGATCTTTGTCGATAATCAAGATATAACCCAGCTCCATGATAAAGATTTAATTAAGTACCGCTGCAAAACTATCGGGTTTGTATTTCAAAGTTACAATTTGGTACCTAATTTAACAGCTTTGGAAAATGTCATGTTACCAATGGAGTTTGGCGGAATCAGCAAGGAAGATAGACATAGTCGGGCCTCACTGCTGCTTGATCAAGTCGGACTGTCAGCCGATAAGCAAACTAGGAAACCGGCCCGTTTATCCGGCGGCGAACAGCAGCGTGTAGCAATTGCCCGTGCGCTTGCCAATAAACCAAAGCTGATTCTGGCCGATGAGCCAACCGGTAATCTAGACAGCCAGACCGGTACTATGATATTTGATTTACTTCACAATCTGTCTAAAAGCCAGAACACCACTATAATCGTGGTCACTCACGATAATGAAATTGCTGGAAAAACTGATAAAACATTTAAATTATCCGATGGTAAACTTATAACCAAGAAAAGTTAGGATCGGTAGTTATTTGGTTTGTTTGGCAGCCGGACTGGCTTCCCAGAAATCGTCGACTTTAGTTGCATCTCTATGACCGAGTTGCTTAGATATTGCCCACATCTCCACCACTTCATCTCCTTCATTCCGGTGGGAGCGAACAGTTTTCGGAGCAACTCTAACTACTGAATCAGCCGGAACCTTAACGATGTCATCATTAAAGCGCATCGTTAGTGTGCCTTTGGTAATAATATATATTTCTTCAATCTCATTATGATAATGGCCGGTACTTTGCTCAAAGTCTGAATGAGCCGGAATCCTGATAAGTGTAATCGCTACCTGCTCTGCATTAAGCAATTTAGTCATCCGCCTGAACTCACCAGGCACGTCGCTAGCACTATACGAGTCTGGGGCGTCTAACCAGCTGACGATAGTATAATTACTCATATTCTTCTATATTAGCTAACGTCGATTCTAAAGTTAGTAGCTTTTTTAACTGTTACTAAAAGGAGTAATAGTTGGTAATGTTACCTAAACTGCCGTCCTGCAAAATGGTATTGGCTTCCATCTCGCCATTGCCGGTAGTTGGATCAATGGTTGCTGAGTTGCCGTAAATGAACGTCGGCTGGCTACCTCCACTGATAACTATCTCAACATGACCACCGCTATAGTCGAAGTAGCCAATGTCGCCTGGAGAGGGCACGTAGCTGGTATCATGTACGGTAAAGCCGTAGTTCTGGATATTATTAGCATTATTCTCATCCCAGCCGTCATAGGCACTGGTGAACGGGTAACCGGCTTGCTTGTAAACATAACTGACGAAGTCGGCGCACCACTCTTCATAGGCTGATCCATCGGTGTAGGTATTAAGTAAACTTTCATGATTATTAGATGCTTGCCAAGTTTCCCAGTCGCTTTCGGCATAGCAGGCTATTCTAGCACCTTTACCCCTGATATTTGAGCAGTTTAAGGTCAGCATCGGCGAACTCCAAAGAGTATTATCTTTGCCATTGCAGTCACCCATCTCTAATTGTGCGGCTGTCCTGGAGCCAGGATCGGTTAAACAAAGCTGCGCATTAGGGTTATATAAGCTACTCCTATCGATCAGCCATACTTGACCCGGTGAATTATTGCAATTATCTAAATCTACTTTAGCACCAGCTTTTTGGCTATTGCCCTCAACGCTGAGGCACAATCCGGCATGCTTAATGCTAATGGTGTTAACATCCCAGTTTTGCGCATCGCTGGCGTTACAGTTATAGATATCAACAATTGCCCCGGCTTTATTGTTGTCATTAAGATCATCAAGGCAGTTCCCGGCTACTCCTGCTTTGATGGACAGATTACTAACAGCGTAAGCATGGATAGTCGAACCCCTAAAGCTGCCAATCAGTCCAAACACAAACATGCCAAACAACATAAAGGCGATGCCTTTAGGCATGTGGCCTTTATGATCCAATCTTAATAAACTGTGAGGTTTTAGCACTTTGTTGTTTAACTACTCTTGTTTTTGTTTTTTATTAGCTAACACACTCTTAATTTATAACCTTAAACGTCTTAAATTGCAATAATGCGGCTATAATCTAATGAGCAATATGCATAACATGTTCTTAGTTAAAGAAAACAGCGGACTACCAACTGATGTGTGCCACATCTATGAGCATTGGTTTTATATGACGTTTCGTAAGCGGGTAAGTGAGAGATTGAAAATCGATCCCGGATTAATTGGTATGTTAGCTGGGGAAACCTATGGTGAACTTATCTTTTTTGAATGCTATTTGTATGACGAACGACTGAATAGGCTGTTTAAGGAATTTATAGCCGATAAATATTTAGATGAGGATAGGCTAAAAGTTAGCCTTGATCAATGTGCGGCCGAAGAGCGGGTCAGCATAACAATAACCAACAAGTCGTTATTCGACAAACAAATCAAACAGCTGATAGGCACACCATTTCAGGAGGGGAGTGACTTAAAGCCGTTTGTTTATGCCGATACGCTTAAAAGTAAAGATTCGCCTTTAAGCATCCATAAAGATGCAAAGCGGTATAAATGTATAGGTATTGAGATTGGTTTAGCGAAGGGCGCTAGTCTCGAAGATCGAGCGCTTTATTTGCGTCTATATGTAATCATCCAGGATATAGTGAGTGCCTTTTTGCAAGCTAATGGTTGGTATCATCACAAATCAATTGACTTGAAAGACATCGATAACCATATGTTTACCGCTTTAAGCTTCATATTGCCTAAACCCAACTTTACAAATAAACAAATCGAGAATGACATTAAGCTCCATTTACGATCCTTAGATGTCAGTCTGGCGATGCCGTATATTGCGGCCCACTTTCACGAATTTGCCAATAATCCATTTTTACAAGGAGAGCCGCGTCATAGCCTTCATTATATAGATGTCGTAGCTGGTAATCGGGCTATTGCTGAACTGGCTACTAAAGATCGAATTAAGCGGATTATATCGAATCTAGAGGTTGTAGTTTTTAATATGACTTTTCCTGAAGCTGACACCCTAATCTATTAAGTTATAATAAGACCTATGGAACACTTGCCAGGTTTTGTTAATACTTTAGCTCCGCTCATTCATAAGCATGGTTATCTTGCTGTTGGGGGCTTAGTTCTTCTCGAGGATTTTGGCGTTCCGGTTCCGGGTGAGACCATACTTATTACGGCCGCTGTATTTGCAGGCCTTGGCCAGCTAAATATATTTTTAGTAATCATAGTAGGCTTTATAGCTGCCGTCCTTGGGGATAATATTGGTTTTAGTATTGGCAAATTCGGTGGCCACCCCTTAGTCGAGAGAGTCGGTAAGTATATATTCTTAACGCCGGAGCGAATAAGTAAAACCGAGGAGTTCTTTAAACGCAAAGGTGGCTGGTTGGTGATTGTTGCTCGGTTTATCGAGGGGTTGCGGCAGGCTAATGGTATTATTGCCGGTCTGGCAGAAATGCCTTGGCAGCTGTTTATTCTATACAACTCCATCGGTGCTGCCCTTTGGGTGGGTTTGTGGTCAAGCGTCGGATACTTTGGTGGCAGCCATCTTAATACGCTGCTCCACTATGATGTATATGTTAGTATTGCCGCCGCCATTCTAATCCTCGGCTATCTCAGTTATAAGTTAGCGATTAAGCCAAGACGGGAACGCCAAAAAGCCAAAACCTAAGCGTGAAACCCCTGATAATACTGACAATTAGTTTTCAAACCCTCCCAGTAAAATTCTGCGCATTTAAGGACTACTCCGCCAAGTTGTTTTGCGAGACTGCTTTTAAGTTCGCCGTTGACGGCTCTAAGGGTTAGGGTTTCTGCTTCTTCAACCGGGTTGTAATGGTTCAGGCCCGGTTCAACAATCGTCATTACTTCTTGCATGGCATCAGTAGATCTAAATGTTTGTCTTTTCATCGTAAATTTACTCTATTATAGATTTTACTGCTTTTTACTTTAATGTTGAGTAGCAATTTTGCCGGCGTAATGATCAGCTAAATGCGTAACTTTCTGTGCTTCAAGATGGTTCATCAAATCGAGGACATTGGGAACATTGTATCGAATATTATTGAGTACGGCATCATAACTGCCGGGATTCGTTACCACCAAATTACCGATAATTGCTCCCTCAAGAATACTAAGCCCCTGAAAATCCGGCTCCCCGTTAGGTGTCTTCGGGCGCAAATTTACACAGATTATATCGACATTCTTTTTTAGCTGAAGAAGACTGGCGATTTTATTAGCTACGTCTAGGTCGTTATCGGGCATGACGTTGAATTCATGTTCCACTAAGTCCCATAGCGAAGGAAGGTGTTTGCCGGTGCTTTCGGCATAAGTAGTAGATACGTCAGCGGTTGCATACATATCAAAGGACTCTTTAGACAGTCCTTCCATAAAAGGTATAAGACCCTGCTTGTTATAAGTGGAAAAAATAGCGACGGGCATAAAAATAAAAACTTGCCAACCTTGTTTAGTAGACTATTTAACCACAATAACTGCCATATGTCTATATAGCATTTATTTATAAGTGGTAATATAGAAGAAGCAAAGAAAATAAAAACGTTATGCAAAGTGAACCGAGCGAAAATAAGAATATGGGGACTGTAGTTGTCTTTGACGCAGATACATCTTCTCCGCATTTGCTAGGCTTGCAGCGCCTTATTGGGTTAGCTACATCAGCTAAGGGAATAAGTTTGTTAGCAGTTACTCTATTTATAATTTTAGGTGGAGGAGCGGCAGCGCTCATTAATCTTACTAGCAAACCCAAACCCAGTTTTGGTACGACTCCCTCTAGTAGCTCATCTACCTCCGCTAAGCCTAATATACGGACAAATCCCAGCCATGTAACCACTCCTCCAGGCAGTGGATCTGCTACTAGTAGTACTACGACAACTCCCTCAAAATCCGTCACGAGTGTAGTTAGCACAACCCAGCCCCATACAACCCAAAGCAGCACTATATCGTCATCCGTGGCTGCTTCTACACCTGCTAGTACATCCAGTCCGCCTCCAAGTTCTTCAAGCACTGGCTCATCAAGCGGTTCCTCTGGAGGCAATGTCACGCCAACTTATAGTGGTTGCAGCTACCAGGGCACAGTTGCACCTTGTATTGGCTCAAGCACTACTGGCGCAAGCGGCTGGGGCAGCCCGGTTTTTGATGACGAATTCAATGGAACGTCAGTTAATACAAATATCTGGAACGTCACAAATAACTGGACTAATCAGAACGGGGTAACGACTTCGTCTTCAAACGTTACCGAATCTAATGGCAACTTAATTCTGACTTTAGCTTCCTCAAGCTCAGGCGCTGAAATAGAAACCAGTAGCTATGCCTTGCCGGTAGGAGGCTTTGCTGAAGCCAGGATTAGTTTTCCCGGTAGTGGTACGACGGTATACAACTGGCCAGCTTGGTGGGTTAGCGGGCCGAATTGGCCACAGGCTGGTGAAGCCGATATATTTGAGGGATTAGGCACCGCCTCTACTAACTACCATTATTATTCCAACGGCGACCAACAAGCAGGTCCTTTTTATATCTCTGGTACATGGGTTAATAATTATTATACATTCGGACTATACAGAGGCTCTAACTATAATAATGTTTATTGGGACGGAAGTCTGGTTAAATCATATTCGACTTCTGATAACGGCCAGCCTGAGACATTAATCCTAACTGTCGGTCTGGCAAGCGGCAATACCCCAGCCTACGGTACTGCCTCGCAAGTGAAAGTAGATTACGTCAGGGCTTGGCAATAATATAAAATCACAGGGGTATTTCTACCCCTGTGAGCCAATTTGGAAAACCAGGCGTTATTACACGCTGTGATGACCGCGGTGCTGAACGGTATTAAGAAGGGCCGACAAGATTACTGCTCCGATGATTGACCAGATGACACTAGCCCATGAGAAGCTGAGGTAGGGGTGAGTACCGCCATTGAACAGGCTTGCTAGTACTCCACCTATTAGTGATCCTACGATACCAATTGCTATACTACCCAGAATACCTTCATGCCTACCCGTTAGAGCGGCACCTATCCAACCGACTATCCCACCAATTATTAATGCTACTATTATACTCATATATCCAACGCCTCCTTTCGGACTTTAGATTAGTAAAGATAAGCTTAGCAACCAAATCCTCATATTGCTGTAAGAAAAACCGCCCACTAACAATTGTTTCCATGTAAATGTTAATTTCACTTATAGATAGTTGCAATTTATATCTACTGCTACTAAAGTAAGTATTAGCTTAATTTCTGGAGGGAAATTGAAAACAAAGAAATCTAAACAGATAATAACAGATGTTCTAGGCTATTTATTTGTTTTTACTGTGATCATCCCAGTAGTACCATTTATGGCGTTTTACACCGTTAATAATATACTGTAGTAAATATCATTGAAAATTTAGCTATATTGTGTTAATATATTGCTGTGATGCGGCGTGGAGGGCGCTTGACGCCTTCAACACGTCGAGCGCTTCTAATTTTACCGGTTTGGATAGGCGTAAGTCTATGGATGTGGCTTTGGTGGCTTAATGCGGCCCGAGTTAACTTTTTGCCATTATTTATACCTCTAACTGTAGCTTTGCTCTATGAATTTACAGTACTACCCAGTTTATTTCTTTATTTCGTGTTTAAAGCTAAAACTCCACCAAAAAAGATTGCCCAGAAGAATTTGAAAGTAGCCGCCATTACACTGTGCGTGCCAAACTCTGAATCTATGGAAATAATAGAAAGGCAACTTGACGCCTTAACTAACATTACCTACCCCCACGACAGTTGGATTTTAGATGAAGGCAATAGTAAGGAAGTAAAAGCTTTAGCGAAAAAGTATAAAGTCAAGTACTTCAGTCGTAAGGGAATAGCTAAATATAACCAAGGTGTTGCACCTTTTAAATCGAAAACAAAAGCCGGCAACGTTAATGCTTGGATAGATAGGGTGAAAAGATATAAATATGATTACTTTGTTCAATTTGATATCGATCACAACCCTAAACCTAATTATTTAAATAAGAGCCTTGGGCACTTTCGTGATCCATTGGTAGCATGGGTCCAAGCCCCCTCGGTATATAAGAATCATGATAGCTGGACTTCGTTAGGTTCTTCTGAGCAGGAACTGGTTTTACAAGGTCCTATGCAGATGGGATTTTACGGCCATAGTGATACGCCTTTTATTATTGGTTCGCACTCAACTTATCGAATGAGCGCAATACAAGAAATTGGTGGCTTTCAACCTACAAGAGCCGAAGATCACCTAGACACTTTAGCTCTGGCTTCAAAGGGCTATAAAGGTGTATTTATTCCAGAAGTAATTGCTGAAGGCGACGGCCCAGAGACACTTTCTATTTATTTAGGTCAGCAATTTGCCTGGGCATACTCTATGTTTCAGGTTTTAACTACGCATAGCCCAAAGCTATTAAAAAGAATGTCATTTAAGAGGCGCTGGCAGTTCTTATTCGCTCAAACATGGTACCCTTTATGGTCTCTGACGTATTTGATTTTATTCATATGCCCGGTAATCGCATTAATCGTCGGAAGAAATATTGCTAGGATGCATGTTGGTCAATTTGGCGCTCATTTTGGGCCGGAATTTATTGCTGGGTTTATGGTTTGGTGGTCCTCCAGACCCTTAATGCAACCTAAAAATGTTTTTTTGTCATGGCGAGGTATGATTCTTCATGTCGTTCGTTGGCCAATAGTACTAAGGGCAATCGTTAGTTCTAGCTTCAGAATTAAGAAGCCGTATATGATCACCCCAAAAGGGGCTGAAGATATTGAAGTTCCTTTGATAAAAACCTATAGGATATTTTTAGGATTGGGCTTACTTAGTATAGGCGCCGTAATATATTCGTCAATTGTACATGGCGACAGTACCCCCGAAGCACAAATTATCTTTGCTTTAGCAAACGCTGTACTAATGTTGTCGGTGTGTATAGTGGACTTAGGTATAACTCTGCATCAAGCTGTTAAACAGGCTAAGTTGACAATATTTAAATTGAACTTTGCGTGGCTAAAGCCTATTGGCGCCACAAGTGTAGTATTTATGTTGTTAGTACTATCATTATTAACTTCCCCGCTTATATCGGGAAATTTAGTCTATGCTTTCTCTAAACATTCACCGGTAAATTCTAAGCATTTACTTTCAGTTGACCAAATGAGCCTTAATCAAATTTTGCAAAAAATACACCAGGTGCCAACAACCCCAACGTCTAGCCCTAGTCTAGGTTTTTATAACCCGTCTGGTCCGTTGAAGGCTAGCCACCCCTATATACAGGAAGCTTTTGCTAGTTGGGATGACGATCGGTACATCGCCCAGCAGATTTATCTCAGCCTCGAAATGCATAACACTCCGCTAATTACCATCGATCCTAGTAGTACAGTTAACGGTGCGACGTTGCTTCAGGATATTGCAGCCGGACAGTATGACTATAAGCTCAAGGCATTAGCTAATGTCTTAGGATCGACTAAGCAAACGATATATGTTAGGTTTGCGCATGAAATGGACCTTGGAGACGTTTATCCCTGGGCTGGTCAGGATCCTGCTACGTTCATAGCGGCCTATCAGCACGTTGTAAGTTTTGTGCGGTCTAACGGTGCTCCCAACGTAAAATGGGTATGGTCGCCAGCGGGTAATTCTGTTGCTGCCGCGTATTACCCCGGCAACGACTATGTAGATGTAGTTGGAACCACTATATTGTATGACCAATACTGGTCAGGCAGCTACCAGCCTACCTTTAAAGACTTGTCCTCCGATAGAGTATGGTTAGAGTCTTACAATAAGCCGGTATGGATTGTTGAGTTTGGCGTTGGTCGAGCAGACCCTGTCTTCCAGAGTGAATTAATAAACCAAGCTATTAATCAGTATCACAGTTTAGGTTTCAGCGCACTTGTTTACATAAATATGATAGATGCTAATCTGGTTGGACCTAACTATACACTAAATCATATTTCGGAATTTGGCTCATTGTTCGCTCCTAACCCGTCTAAAGTAGTCATTAAAAAACCAGCAGTAATTTCAAAATTTGCTAAAAAACCAAAATCTACTAATAATTTTGTTGAATTATTTACCACTTCCCGAAAAACGCCTTACTAAAAGGACGCCAGTAGTTTGTGCTAACCAGAAGTATTAAAAAATAATACAACATAATATCATCGACCTTATGCTTAGGATATGACATACTAAGCTAATGGGGAAACGGTCCCGAGTAAGTATTTTCAAAAACAAAGAAATCTTCAGCGTTATTATATTTGTTATAGTAACTTTTATAGCTGGGCTAGGACTCGTAAATAAGTACGCCCCTAACGCCTACTCCGATGCTCCTAATAGCTCCCACATTAAGCAGAGTGGACATCATCATAAAACCTTACAGCACACTCCCACCAAGGCAGGTACAGTTAAAGTGACTTCACAAAATGTTCAACCAGTTTCGTCGGCATCAAAACCTGTATCGGCTCATACCCCTACACCGACCAATCCGCCAAGTGTAATGGAAGCTAATACCACTCAGGTAGTTAATACTTCTTCCGCGGCACTTGGAGTATACACCGGCCCTGGCGCTATAGCCGCACATACACAATTTGAACAATGGCTCGGCAGGCCAGTTCCTTATGCCGCAGATTATATAGACTATAAGGGCGGTTGGCAGAAAGATTTTATTGATTCTCAGCAATGGTTAATGCAACCCTGGGGTAATTGGGTTAAGCAAGCAGCGGGAAGAAGATTAGTTCTGGGTGTACCGATGCTAGAAAGTGCCAACGCAGGGCAATTTGCCGCAGGAGTAAGCGGGCAATTTGATACATATTTCACAGCACTAGCTAATGAGTTAGTGGCTAATGGCCTAGCAAATACAATAATCAGACTAGGTTATGAGGGCAATTGTGACACAATAGGCCCGTGGCAGGCTACAGATAACCCCTCTGGCTACGTACAGCTATTCAGGCATATTGTTGGGCTAATGAGAGCTGTGCCGGGTAGTTCATTCATTTTTGACTGGTCTGTATGTAACGGCTTACAGTCAGGCCACGCTCTGAGCTCATTTAGCTCGTTTTATCCAGGCGATGATGTAGTCGACTTAATCAGTATGGATATATATGATGTCGAATGGATGCAGCCTGGAGTGACACCTCAGGAAAGATGGAACTACATAACTACACGGTATATGGGCGTCAATGATTTAGTACAGTTTGCTCACGCCCACGGGAAGCCCTTAAGTTTTCCAGAATGGGGATTATATAATAGCGGTGATTCATACGCTGGCGGCGGCGATGATCCATACTTTATCCAGCAAATGGCTCAGCTAATTAACGATACAAATCCAGTTTATCAGGCGTATTTTAATTTAGATTGGGGCGGTGGTATATTATCAGACTTTCCGAATGGCTCAGCTATGTATAAAAGCATATATGGAAACTAACCGTTCGTAGTCCAAATGTTTAAAGCATTTTATCTCTTATCAAGATGTCGGCCTGCTAACAAAAATAAATAGCGACGCTTAGGCCATCCTTGAATTAAAACCGGAGAAGTTTAGCTGTGGCTCTATACCGAAAGCAACTTCTTTCGGTTTTTCCAATGCCCAAAATTGATCCCTGTTGGCCTCACTGGTTAAGTTATTTAGGTATGATGAATTTATTTTTATCTGTCCTGAGAAAATATCATTGCCGATGCGGGCGGCAAGACGATGCTGCCCGCGCCTTTATCTACTACAATCTCTGGAACGGCTATGTCTTTAAAATCTGCGCTATAACCTCGCCAGGTGCTATTGAAACGGGGTATCCATATGCCATTTCTGGGAAAGCCCATTTGGTATTCTTGGTGAAGTTCATTAGCAAAATTAATGACAACCATTACGTCATCCCGTGGCCCGCCATTATTCCATCTATGATAGGCGATAACTTTATTATCTTCATCCACATGCATTAGATTGATATTCTGACCAAGTAATCCGCCAGTATTATTATGCTTATCTAGCCTTAAGGCTATTAGGTGTTTGTAGGCTTCTACAATACTTGCGTGGTCATCGGCATTTTGCCAGTCTAGTGCCTGCCAATCATTGAATGCCCCAGCTTGCATAAACTCTTGGCCCTGGAAGAGCATCGGTATGCCCGGTGAGGTCAATATTATGGCAGCAGCAATTAAAGATTGCTGGCGAGCGAATAAACCGTCAGCCTTACCCGGAGCGATTACTTCATTGAACCTGGCCGTACCGTTAGCTGCGCTGTCATGGGAATCAACAAATATAACCCGTTTAAAGGCGTCGCCATCAAAACGTCGGGTTAATTCGCTATATAGTCCGGTTAAATCAATTGACTGTTTATCAGTTGAATGCAAAGCCGATCGGAAGCTAGCCGGAAATCCAAGCTCCCATTGGGCAGAGAAGCCAGCGCCGCCATCTCTAGTTGGCTTCACTATGTATTCATTGTCGCTAATATCCTCAGCGATTGTAATAACACTCGGATCTATCTTGCGGGCTAAATTATTCATTTGTTGAAGCAAAAACCATCCTTCGGGCAGATCGTTGGCGGGATCATTATTCAGCCCTTTTACGTTCCTCATATAAATAGTCGAGTCCATTCTGAGTCCGTCTACGTGGCAGTCGAGTACCCACATCTTAACGTTATCTAGAATATATTGCTGTACTTCTTTGCGGCCAAAGTCAGGCCTGGTGTTGCCCCAGGGAGTCTCCGCCCGCCAATCGTTATAGAAGTAAATGCCGCCCAGGTTATTGTCATACCAGCCGTCAAATCGCCATAAGTCAAGATTGGCATCCGGGCCGAAGTGATTAAAGACCACGTCAACAATTACCCCTATATTCCGTTTATGCGCTTCGGCAACAAACTTTAAAAATCCGTACCTTCCACCGTATAAACTTTCTATGGCAAAGATGTAATCGATGGCATAGCCCCAACCCCTGTCCATTAGCATGCTGCTAATCGGCATCAGTTCAATCATATTGACCCCAAGCCCGGCTAAATAATCTAATTTGGCGCTAACGTCAACGAAAGTACCGGTAATAGCCGGGTCAGGCCTGTGAAATGTTCCGACATGTAGCTCGTATATAACTTGCTCGTTTGATGGAGGCGCAGAGTAGTTGTCATCTTGCCAATCAAATTCAGGATCAACAATGACCGAGCAACCAGCCGAGGTGGTATAGTGTAGCGCCCTGGGATCATTTCTAACAAGCCTTTCTTCACCCCTATAGATAACAAACTTATATTCTTGACCGGCGATCGCTCCTTTAACAAAGGTCGACCAATACCCATCATTTTCGGAGTTCAGCGGTTGTTCTGACCAGTTATTAAATGATCCAATAAGCGATACTCGTTCAGCAAAAGGTGCCCAGACACGAAAAGATACACCTGATTTTTTAACAATAGCCCCGACTTCATTTTTATGCTTGTAACTCATCTTCGCTATATTATGCTTATGCTTAAGCTAGACCGCAACCTTAAAAAGTATTTGGTTATTTTAGTTATTTAATACTAACGAGCTCTATATCAAAGACTAAGTCAGAATTGGGTGGAATATTCGGGCTTGGAGAGTTAGCGCCGTAAGCCTGTGCTGCCGGTATGATAAGCCTCCTGATTCCCCCGACCTTCATACCTGGCACGCCTTTTGTCCAGCCTTCGATGACTTGATTAAGTCCAAAGGTTATAGGGTCACCGAAATCATGGGAGCTTTGGAATATAACCCCATTAGCTACTAAAGCTCCAGTGTAATGCGCTTCTATCGTTGCCCCTTCACTTACGACTTCACCGCTGCCGTCTGACAAATCTATAATTTCTAGGTTGTCTACTTGGAGTCCTGGGGTAAAGTTATTTAGGACACTACCTTCCAGTCGCGGGTTATCATTCATAACCCCATTCTACTACATAAAAAGAATCATAAGCGTATACTAATAGTAACTTTTATAAATATCCATGAAAGGAACGTTATGTCTAAAGACAAAGGGCGTAAAGAGATCAAGAAACCAAAAAAAGTAAAGTAGCCCATAAAGGCTTAGAAGCCTTTTAACTGGCTTAGTTACCGAGAAAGGTATCCATCCGACAGTTAGAGAAGAGTGGTGTATAAAAAACGTTGGGATCGCTTCAAATGCGGTATAAAATTATTATAAAGCGGTTGAGGGGGCGATAGCTTGTATATAAGTACTATTTAAAACAAAATGATATTTGTAAGGGGCCAGGCGGGAGACACAATAATTGAAGTTATGGTGGCTCTATCTGTCTTAAGTTTTTCTTTGGCCATGTCATACAAAACAGCTGATGGCGGTCTGAGCGCCTCACTAGTTGCCGAGCAACATTCGCAGGCCCTCGGTATCCTAGACTCTCAAGTTGAAGAATTACGGCTGGCTATGGATAACGACCCGTCGGCAGTATTAAGTCTGGCAAAAAACGGCAGCAATTTTTTCTGTATTACCAGTAGCGGCAGCTTATCGGCGGCTTTTATTAAGCCAGTACCCACTAGTGCTGAAGCTGATCAACTCGGGGGTTATCAGGAATACAATTCCGGTTGCGCCCAGCAGGGGCCGCCATACTATGTTAGTATCAACGAAGCTAACGCTGCCGGAACGGTCTATAACGGCCTATATTCTACGCCGTTCCCGTCTAGTTGCCGCAGCGGTTGCAAAGAAGAGAGTTTCACTTTTATGGTTAGGTGGGATGCTGCAGGTGAAGCAACCCCACAGCAAGAGAGTATGACCTACCGACTTGGTTCCCCGGATATCGCAGCCGGCTATAAAGATCCGGCTATTGTCGCCAGTAGTGTTTCGTGTCCTTGTGCAATACCTTCTTCAAAGCTGACATATCCTAACTGGAAGTTAATTTTCGATGATGAATTCAATGGGACAACTTTAGATACTTCTAAGTGGAATTCAGTTTGGTCTTCATCGTCCGATCCAAACGGTCCTGTTAATAATAATGAAGCCGATTGCTATGACCCTAATCAGGTTACGGTGGGAAACTATCATAAAGAAAATGCTCTTAGGCTGCAACTAATACAAAAGACCAACTTTTGTAAAGGAAAAAGTGAACCATTTACAACCGGTATAGTTACAACAGCCGGCAAATTTTCTTACCAAGTAGACACTAATACAACTTACGCTGAAGCCCGTATCTGGATGCCTACTGACGCTGCGAATCCAATATCTGGATGGCCAGCCTTTTGGCAAATCGGTTCTTCTCTTAGCTACCCATTTGGCGGTGAGCTTGATACCGTTGAAGGTTTACACCCGAACAGCCTATGCGGACACTGGCATGGGCCTCCTAACGGCGGGGGAGTCGGCTGGACTAACGACGGAACCAATTTTCAAGGTTGCGCTTCATCGGCGCCTTATGTCGGAGGATGGCATACCTATGCGGTTGAATTCCAGCCTGGTCTCATTACCTGGTATTATGATTGTCAAAAAATGGGCACGTTAACGGCGGCCCAAGCTAGCAGCTTAGGCAATAATTTTGTCAGCGCCTATCAATATTTAGTACTCGATCTAGCAGTATTTAAAGGATATCAGAATAACATTATCCCACCTCTGAACATGTACGTCGATTATGTTCGGGTTTGGCAAGAAACTTAGTGTTATCGAGGTAAGATTAACCGACTAAAACGCCAAGTGGTAAATATTTACATATTTTATGTGGCCAATACGACTGCTCCCCCAGCCTTAGCCGACTACTATTAATAGGCAACGTTGCTGACAATTATTTACAATTATTTAATTTCAAGGAGGTTTTTTTATGGGTAGTGATACTAATAATAAAGGGGATATGAGCGTTCGAGAAGCCGGACAAAAAGGCGGACAGCGAACCAGTGATACGCATGATAAGGAATTCTATCAGGAGATTGGTCAAAAAGGCGGCGAGCGAGTCAGCGAGCTAATCGATAAAGGCAAGCAAGTCGAAAGTGCCGAATAAAGGCGAAAAAATTAATGAAGATATTTAACTGTGCGGCGGCTTTAAGTAGCCGGCCTCAGTAAAGGAAAGGGAGTTTATTATGGCAAGCGATAGCGATAGTGGCGATATACCTCAAAGTGAAGCCGGACAAAAAGGCGGACAGCGAACCAGTGATACTCATGGTAAGGAATTCTATCAGGAAATAGGACATAAGGGAGGTGAAAAACGCGGAGAGAGAGCAAAAGGCTCAACAGACAAAGCTAACCAAGCCGAAAATCTATAGAGTGAAATAGGAAAAGCGGGAGTAGTGCGTATATCTCAGCATCGGTTATTGCCGAGGTGATAGTTCAGTCGAGGGCCTGATTTAGGGCCCTCTTTTGTTTAATAACCCTTTTTTTAACTGAAAAGTAATCTCAACTAAACTATCTTTTAATTATGGTAGATAAATCTTCGCCCCTAGCACGTATTGCTCATAATGCACAATTAGTTCATATCCCGAAAAAGCAAATCATATTCCGTCAAGGCGAAACATATAATCATATCTACATTCTTAAAACCGGTACGGTTATCATGGTTTCACCGAAGGGTACCTCCCAGAGTATTTTACATGTTGTACGTCCGCTCGCACTTATGCCATTTGCCTTTTTCTCCGGACCTAAAGCCATTAGTCAATGGAGCTATTTGTCGTATACAGATTGTGAGTTATATATATTAAAGCCTGAAAAAGTACGGAATCTTTTGCAATCAGACGGTCAGCTAGCGTTAGATTTAACAGCATGGTTTTCGTTTCAGGTACATGAACTATTAATTCGCTTGAGTAGTCTAAGTAAATCTGATATTAAGGAAAAAATGACCGCCGCCTTAAAATTTTTAATGGTTTACCATACCGGTAAGCGGAGTAAAGATGGTTGGGCGGCCGTTTCTTTCCCTATAACCCATCAGTTTATTGCTGACATGACAGGAGTAACAAGGGAAGGGGTGAGTATAAATATGCCTTACTTTCAGAAGCAGGGAGTTATTAGGGCGCCGAGACCTTCTGCCTTGGAAATAAATCTAAAGATATTAGACATATAACACTCCTTTCATTTACATAAGGATCAAATCATTATTTGTGGTATAATTGTAGTTAAGCAAGTGTTTACTCGTAAATCCCGTCGTCATAATTAGTTCTCAAAAAACTTAATATAATCTCGGTAAGAAAAGTGTCGCAAGCTATTAAGTTAAAAGAAGGAATGAATAATTATGGCTATGAAGCTATACGTAGGTGGTCTGGCATACAGCATCACCGAACAAGAACTAGAAACATTATTTGCAGAGTACGGTAAAGTTACCAGTGCTGCAGTAATTAAAGACCGCGACACCAATCAGTCAAAGGGATTCGGCTTTGTTGAATTCGCCGATGATAGTGAAGCAAAGGCTGCTATGGCAGCATTAAACGGTAAAGAAGTCAGCGGCCGGGCTATCATGGTAAATGAAGCACGACCACAAGAAGACCGACGCGGTGGCGGTGGTGGTAATAGCAATTACCGCAGATCTTACTAAAAGATTATTTTTTAAATAATTCATTACAGGGGCTTAAAGTTAATACTTTTAAGCCCCTTAGTTTGTTAGGTTTATCATGTCAAAAGAACACATGCATATTGAGATTGTGCGCTCCAATGTCCCTGGATTAAGCTCTATGAGCGAGGGGTCGGCTAGTGCCATTAACAGTGTTTTATCTAAACATTTTAGTTCAGTAAACACCCGAATTATAAATAATACCCAAGATCTGGATGCGTTAGTTGCAGCGACGCCTGATCTAGTTTTCTTAGGCATGGAGTATGTCTCTGCCCAGCCTCACCTTGGCCGCTTGGATAAAAATAAGATCTGGCTGGCCGATGTATTAGATCAATACGGCATCGCTTATACCGGCTCTGCTCGGATTGCTCATGAATATGGCCGAAATAAACCCAAAGCCAAAGGGCGTATAGCCAGTAGCGGACTAAATACGGCAAAATCTTTTGTTGCCATGCCGGACCAACTCTTAGAGGATAACTTAAATATTGAGTATCCTTTGTTTGTAAAGCCAGCTAATCGTGGTGGCGGCTTGGGTATTGATAGCCAATCGGTGGTCCACAACTTCGATCAGTTAAAAAGCAAAGTCGACTATATTACGATCAAACTAAAGTCTCCAGCGCTGATCGAAGAGTACCTGCCTGGTAGGGAATTCAGCGTGGCCATACTTAAGCGCAGTAGAGGCTACCGGCTTATGCCGCTAGAACTTATTGCACCGGCAGACATAAATGGCAATCGGCTGTTAGGCGGCAAGGTCAAGAAGCAGAATATCGAGGAAATAAAACCTGTTGTTAATAGACAAATTAAAAACCAGGTTTGCCAGTTAGCCCTGGCTTGCTTTTTGTCACTGGGAGCACGAGACTTCGGCAGAATTGATATACGTATGTCAAAAACTGGCACCCCTTATTTTCTGGAAGCCAATCTTATACCCAGTTTAATTGCCGGCTACGGCTCTTTCCCTAAGGCTTGCGAGCTGGACCAAGCACTAAGTTATGAAAATATGATTTTACAAATAGCTAGATTGGGCTTAAGCAGACAAGGCAATATACTATCAAACGCTGCTCCTGCTTACGGGAAGCCGGCCGTAGAAGAACTATTATTAACTGACGTTGGATTAGTAACGCAGGTGTAATTAACTACAGACCATTTGCCGTTCAGGTAAGTGAGAGTCACCTGAGGTCTTTGATCGTACTGATTGGTAACGTCCTGGCCGCCTTTTATGAATATAGGCGTCGAGATTGCAGTATCACCGGCAACCGTTGTCTGTCCTGCGCTAAAGCTGTCAGGAAAGATACCGTTGGTGCAGGCAACTGGTGAGGCGCCGCCGTTTGGAAGTGCTGTTCGACTATCGACTGCCGTTTTAAAGCTGCTCACGAATTGACCATCCGAAACGTGATTATCGACGTAAGTAACTAACGCGGCATTACCAGCATTGCCAGCATTCAGTAAATCACTAGCAATCATAGCCGCCTCAGCACCAGCCGCCGCCGAGGTTTTATTGTTAGCTAGGGTAGAACTGTTAGTAGAACCGGTAATAGAAAGGCTGGTCTTGTGGTTATGGGCAATGTAGGCCGCAATGAACGCTACGATTGCTATAAATATTAAGATCAGCAGTAACTCTATTACGCCAAAACCGTTTTGATTTTTGTTTAATTTCTTCATATTTAAATCATAAGAGGAAAAACTGTTTATTGCAAAAGTATTTAAGCTTCACTAAGTTCATTTGCTGAGTGAAGAAACAGTGAACGGCTAATCAGCAGCTTATCGTTAACATAAAGGTTAATGTCATAAGATCCGGCTTTTGGGAAAACAAACTGGCTGACATCGAAAGTAGGAACAAGGCTATTATTTTTTTCAATTGTAAAGTCGCCTTCAATATCCAGTTTATTGACTTCACTTTTCTCCGACTCAACCGTGATTTTTAACCTTAAATGCTCATTAACAATGGCTTTTTTTGCTCTTAGTTTGAATACGATAATAAACGGACTTTGATTGGTCGGGAAGTCTGAGGCATATATACGGTCAAATATGCCATGCAGGCTCAGCGTACCGTTTTCGCCTGTCGAGTTGCCGGCGCAAAAGAGAAGATATTCGGCTTCAAACATATCCCCCAATTATACATTCAAAAAACATTTGTTTATTATAATTAACGTTATGGACACCGTATATTTCGCTACCGGGAATACTGAAAAGCTACTAATTGCTCAAATTGTCTGCTCTAAGTGGAACATTAAGGTTGAACAGGCCAAGGTAGATATAGATGAAATTCAAGGTGAGGACCCTGCTTATATAGTCAAAGATAAAGCTTTTCGTGCATTTGAGTCTCTTGCTAGGCCGGTGGTTGTCAGCGATGATAGCTGGGACATTCCTTCATTAAAAGGTTTCCCCGGTCCCTACATGAAGTCTATAAATAAGTGGTTTACAGCCGAAGATTTTTTAAGACTTATGAATGGCAGGAATGATCGCCGCATTATTCTTCATCAGCTCCTAGCATACTACGATGGAAAAGAGCTCCAGGTCTTCACTAATGATATAACTGGCAAGATTATTAACGAAGCAAGAGGTATTAATGAACGATCGCCAAATATGCTTGTGACAGTGCTAGACGACGACAATGGTAAAACTATAGCTGAAGTTTTCGAGACGTGACAATCGGCTGTTGCCGAGCGTTATCTAAACAGAAAAGATGCTTGGCATGGCTTTGCTGAATGGTACTCCAGAAGACATGCACAAGCTGCTTAATAAAAAGCTAGCTCAACTTTTCCTGCTATAACTTATCTAGGTGATTTGGCATTAAGTTGGCTGGCTGGCCCGGAGGTAAAACTCTATCTCTTTCGATTGCTTTCAGTACCCGCTCACCTTGGGTGATCAGGGCTTTGGTGGCGTCAAAGTTTAAGGATATAGTACCGGTTGCGTTAGGTTCTGGGTTTTCACTAAATATTTCTTCTTGGTTCCTTCCTTGACTATGAGAGGCAGATAACTGCCAGCTACCATCTAGATTGCCGAGGTTAAAATCGTACTCCGATGGAGTAGTGCTCGTAGAGGCCATAACCCGGTTAAAGCCGGCTGGAGTTTGAGGGGCGCTTTTATGAATATATCTGGTCCTAAATAGGGCAACCTGAACAAATGCGGGCACAGGTAAGGCTGCTATATCACGAGGCGTAATTACGTTAATAATTGATTCCTGTAAAGTATGAGAACGCTTGTTAAAGGCATCTATCTGAACTCTCACAGAAGTTCCAGTATCCAGACTGCCATTGATTTCCAAGCTTGCAGTATTAATAGTTACCGCTAAATTACCAATGTGGCTGGGCGACACAGGAAGTGTATATTTTTTGTCGAGCGGTGCCGTTATATCCAGATAATCTTGGGTTAAGGTTTGATCCACTTGGGCTTGAGTCGGCACGGTTTCTGCACTAGCTACTGCCGGGACGGCCAGGACCCCGCTAGCCGCTACTAGACTAACCGCTCTACTTATATTTAAATTACGCATCGTATCCTCACACTCCCTTAAAAGTATATTTAATTAAAAAATGACACTACTGTCAAAAGGCAAAGCTTAAAAAAGGGTATAGCTAATGGATTGTTCAGTCCACATTAATCGTTTTAAGCCTTGTCACGCCCTCTCCATTTCAAGGTTCACGAAATGGTAAATGGTAGCTGCTCTACGATTACCGGATATAAATGGCCATGAACTTGAGCGTCAGATTGTCCTGCCAGTTCGCCGTTATTGAATTCAGGCCCGCTAAACCTACCAGTAAAAGTCACTCCGACTTTGTCACACAGTTTTTCTGGACCGTCATGAACAACATTACGGAGATCTTGCCACTCTGCTGCACTTAGTTCAGTAACAAACATTAATTGACGCCGAGCGATGATTAAGCCCGCCGCCAAGCCCCGTTTCTGTCTATTTTCTTCGGATTCAAGAATTAAATGCCAGTGCCTGTATTCATGAACGTATCTGTCTGAGCTAATGCCAACACTTTCGTGCTGACCTGGTGGCATATATAAAACCGATGAACCCGACTCCAGACCAAACTTTTTCATGTTTATAAATTAACAGATATAGAAGAAAAGTCAAAAATACCTTAAAAATAACTGAGTCGTGACACAGTTCACTTTGCGGGAATTAACTGTAAGCTTTATTATTAATATAAATATGAGCTCTGAAATACCTGATCCAGAAAGATTTATGGAAATGTATGGACCGGATGCACTAGTTGTGACTGGCAAGGAAGGCAGTAAACCGCTAACCTTAGAGCAGGCACTACTTCGTGAAGCGATGTTATGCGAGGCTAATAAAGAGGTTCGACAGGATCCGGTTAGACGGGTACGTTTCCTGGCGCGGGCTTTAGCGGCCGGTGGATCATTACTCCCTGAGCATGCGTACCTGATAGAAGAAAGTGAATAGTTAGCTATGGCGGTGGGGGCAGAGAGTCTAGAAAATAGTCCTGAAGTGGATCTTTTTGCAGAATTTGCAGACAGACAAATAACTTTATTCGGTGTCCCGGGCACTATTGGTGAACTGGCAGATTCTTGCCCGATTGACCTATCTCAAGTCACTACTGAAGCTATAAATAGGTTTGTGGTTAAAGCTGTTAACGAAGCAGGCTTAGAGATCGAGGATAAGTACGTTGTAATTTTTGACAAAATTCTTGAACAGCAAGGGCTTGAGCGCAAGTATAGCGTTATTAAGAATGAGCCGGACGCCAATCTTAAGAGGGTAGAACCTGAAAAACCAAAAGCCACAGAAAGTAAACAAACTTCAGAGCCGCTAACCTCTCCGACTTTGCCTCAAAAAGCATTAGAGTATAGATCAAGAAGTGAAAATTATGTAAGGCAAGCTGAACAGCAACGCTTAACTGGAACTTTGGCTTTAAATGATATTGTTCAGGCAGAGCTTACTAGGGATGTAGTGAAACGCAGCAAAAACAGCGAAGAAACAAGCGATAAGCGATTGCTATCAATAGCGACTAAGGATAAGATTTCTGAAGCTGCCGTTATGCCTGAGACACCAAGCGGTCTAAAAGAAAAGCAAGACAGAGAAGTAGATATAGGCTCAAATTCTGTAGTAAGCCGTGCAGATGGTTCTGGAGCGGTAGTTTTCGTTGCCCCCAAGGAACCAGAAACGACGCATGAATACCCATTAGAGTTACCAGACATACCAACTTTTATGACTGAAGTATTACCGGAGTCCGCAATAAACCTGTTTATTAAGGACTTAGATTATGATCCACCTCAAAATACTAACGAAAAACCCGACCCTATTAATTCTGAAGAGCATATTAATATGAGTTTGGCATACGAAGTCGAGCTAGCCAAACAGCCGTTAGAGCTATTAGAGGATTTTACAGAAGGCCTTGCCGCATATATTCTTAAATTCAACATTAATACAATAGCTAAGCAATCAGATACTATAGAAAGCGACTCTTTAAATGATGATATTCAGTTGGACGAATCTCCCGAAATCATAGTGAATGTATTTGAAGGTCTGAAAGAACTAGATGAAGAGGCAAAAGAGGAAGTTTCGGTAATCTTAACGAATATTGTTGGTGCTTTGCATGGCCTTAGTTTATTGGAGTCTAGTGGAGCTGAAACCGAAGCAAAAGAGGTCATTAAAGCGCAGCTAGAGAACCTCTGCGAATCGCTAATGACATACTTAGGCATCAATTATGACGAGGATAGCTTAAGGCGGTTTGTACAAGCTATGCAAAAACCCGAATTAATCAGTCTGATACTTAATGAGGAAGAGATAGCTCTGGATTTGGAGCATATAGGCACACACGAGGCGAAACATTTCAAAAACCTGCTTTGGACTATATTTACTACAGCCAGCCGGCAATTAATATGCGCGTTAGGTACTTTCGCGCTGTCCAATAGTCACCGATCTGAAGCCCTCTAAATTGCTTTAATCTCACGATGATCTGTCGACATCTTCGTGGGTTATTTGTAGATAGCCAACAAAGATTACAATAAGGATAAAAAGCACAGCGGCAACCGGACCGTCGCCCCAGCCAAGTCCTCCTATAGAGTGCTGTTTACCTGTCCAGTCGGCAAAGGATGCCCCGAGCGGGCGGGTTAGGATGTAAGCGAACCAGAAAGACAAGACAGGATTCCATTTAAAGACGGCGTAACCCAGGGCTGGAATTATGAAGATTGCTGCAAAAATAATGCCGGCAGCCAAAAAGCCTAGTTTAAAGCCAAATGCAAAGAGATCACCGGCCGCTGTACCAAGGGCAAAGGTAGCTAGTACTGTAGTCCAGTAAAATGCTTCACGCCGGTAGCTGGTAATGCTATGTATTGATAGCGTTCCTTCGCTTTTTTGCCATAGGTAAAAGACGATTATTAGGACAACGGCAAAGGTAATAGTTGAGATAATGTATGGCACGCCGAGTACAACGTGAGTTACGTCGGCCGCCATTGTGCCGAATATGGCTACCATTAGTACGTTCAGCCAGTAAATCCACGGGGTATATCTGGATGTCCGGAATTGCAGCACCATAGTCGTAACAAATGCCAAGAAGCCTGTTATTACGGCAGCGTAGGGATTAATGTGAAAGACAAAGTAGTCAGAGGTTGATTCTCCCATTGCAGTTGTGCAGAGCTTAATTATCCAGAACACCAGTCCAACTTGGGGGACTTTTCTCAGTAAAGTCTGGCGCCGAACCTGCATTTGTTAGGCAGTTTTTTGATGTTTCGAGTATTGGGTAAAAATCCAGCGCATCAGGTAGTAACCACATATTGAGCCGATGATACCGAAGACCCAGCCGCCGCCAATATCCAAGGGCGAGTGCACCTTAGCAAGGATTCTGGCTAGTCCTATAGCAATTGTAAATATAAGCATTACACCGGCAATCTTCTTATTGAAGAAGTAAGTAATTGAAGTGAGTGTCATGGTTAGTAAGGCATGGTCTGATGGAAAGCCGTTATCGGCGGCGTGCGGGATTAGGGGTTTTACATGCTCGGTCACAAAAGGCCGAGGGTCGTAGTAAAGATGGCTAGCGATACGAGAGATTACGAAGGCAATGCCGCCTGCCAGTATAGTTGCCACGACAAAGCGTTTTTTGGTTTCCTTATCGGTCGGCAGCCAAGCGATCGCTAGACCCAGAATTACCAGCAAAAATACATACTTGGCGCAAAAAATGATAATACTATTCATGTGCTTATAAGCATATTAACGGTATCATTAAAAAGGATCAAGCTGGAGTTATGCTGAAACTTTATGTTTGACACTTTTTATAGTAATAAAAAAGAATAATAATGCCAGCGCTTCCAGCAGCCATACGGTGTATATTAAAGCCTGCAAGGACTGGCCGTAAAGAAAACCGACGAGCGTGCCGCCGATCAGGCTGGATACACCAAAGCCTAGGGCAAAAACACCGTATGCTGTACCACGAAGCTCGGAGGGAATGATATCGGCAACAGCAGCCCGCATAGTGGACTCTTGGATACCCATAACGAAACCCCAGAAGATTATCCCGATAATTGCAAGAACTGGACGGGACTGAAAAGCCAGCACCGGAATAAACGCCGAAAAAATAGGCACTAGAAATAAGCTTCCTCGCCCGATACGGTCATACAAAACGCCCGAAATAAGAGACATAAGCGCCGCCGCACCCATAGTGCCGGCATAAATGATAGGAATAACCGGAGTCGCTACGACATGCTGTTTTACCAAGTGGTAAGACAGTATACCGAAGGTTGCAAAGCCGGCGGTGGCAATAAATGTAAAAGTTAAATATGTCCAGAATTCTCTAGGGAAAGATCGAATATTACCGGCTCCTAGACTAAATGTTTTGTCAGCTTTATTGTCGTAGACTGACGGGTCAGGAACTTGCTTACGCAATTTAACTAAAATGATTAGAGCTATAAGTCCTGGTATCGAGAGTACAGAAAATCCTAGGTGATAATTATTGTGCGATATGGCCAGCACCAGCGCTACTACGAGCGGTCCAACTACGGCCCCTATTTGATCAAGTGCTTCATGCACAGCAAACCCTTTACCGCGGCCCATACTAGCAGTTGCATGAGACAGCATTACATCTTTACCGGGGCTACGAACAGCTTTACCCGCCCGTTCAGCAATAATTAGCACTGATGCGGCAAGCACCGTTGAAGCAACTCCCAGCAAGGGAACGGCAATTATGGTCAGCAGATAACCCATTATGGCTAGTGGCCAATAAGCCTTAGTTTTATCAACCAGTGGTCCGGTAACCAGTCTACCGGCAAGAGCAAGGGCTTCACCGGCACCCGTCACCACTCCGACCAGTAACGCAGTTGCACCTAAATGGGCCAGGAAAGGACCTGTTACCGCCCTAGCACCTTCATAAACGAAATCCGCAAACAGACTTACTATGCCGAACCAAACAATAAAACGCCAGGCGCTAATTAGTTTAGGATTCGGTCTTTCCATAACATGTAAATAATATCAGAAAAATTTCTCCATCACCTCTATATGCAAACTTGGCTAGCTTGTTCTGAAATGATTAAAATAGCTCTCGATTAATAGCCTTTGTCGAGTTGAGCGTATATAAAAGCATTCAAATAGGTTTTAGAATCACCATTATCTATATTTGTTTGTTGTTGGGCCAACTGGGAAGCTTGCTTTGGGTTTTTAAGAGATAAATACATCAAGGCATAGTCTCCCAGGCTAACATTGAAGTTATTGCCAGCAATCGAGGCAGCTACCTTAGCTGAGATATTCTTATCCGAGACAAAACCAGCCATGGTCGGGTCCATTGGTATGAGTTGGATGCCTAATTTAGCAGCCGGGCTAGCACTAAACCAGGTGCTATAAACCCGTTTGCCGCCAAATGTAATGTCAACTAATGGACTGGTGTAGCCTTTTAAGTTCGGGCTGCTGACATCCACATTGCGCCAGATTGCCGCCGCAGAGTGATATTCATTCGCCAGCATCCATTGACCCACTTGAACTAGGGATCGGTTGCTCGTTACTTGACCCCATAGGGTCACCCCGTTCCAGGCATGAATGGCCTCACTGCTCGATTCCTCATCATTACCATCGGCAAATGGGGCTAAGCCGTCGGCCCAGGAGTGCTCTGCGTAGGCGTCATAGTAACGGCTTACAGGAAAGGACCCGCTGGTCTGGTAGCTGGCTATATCGGCTGCCAGAAGATTTAACATGTCTTTATCTCGACTTAGGAAGTTGGGGTCATACTTCCCTAGAATGCTGCCGGCGTATAGCCAATAGCCATAGTGGAAATGATGGTCGTTGAAGTTTTGCGAACCAAAATCAGCTGTTTGCGCAGCCACGCCTTTAAGCGTACTGTCGTAGTAAAAATACTTAGGTGTTAATCTGCTAGCGAAAGCATTAGCAAGTGTTTGCTTGAGTTGAGAAGCGATGCTTTTTTGACCAAGTTGTTCGGCTATAGAAAGCAAGTTAGCCGCCCGGGCAAGCTCCTTACCGGCAAAATAACTATCCTGGTCTGAAATGTTGGTGTTTTTCGTGTCTACTTCAAGCATAGCAGTTAAATTTTGTTTCTGGCTAGCAGTCAATTTTGCTAAATCGAGCTGGCTAGAAGGGGTGATAGCCGGCACGCTACTAGTAAAACTTTTTCCTACTAATGCCGGCATCGGCCCGTATATGCTTTGATAGCTGGCAATTGAATTGCCAGAAATATTTGTGTAGGGCAGGGGTGCAAAAACGGTAGGCTTGTCATTGGCCGTATGGTAAGTAAAGGTGGTGTCAATTGATCGACCAAGCTTAGTGTAGTGGGTAGCAACCGAGCTAAGCAGGTTATTGGCATAAGGCCTGAGCGGGTCAGCTGATCCCGGTAGGGCATAGAGAGCAAGACTACTGCCTGGTTTTAATCGTACTGAAACCGCAACGTTACTGACGTGGATGTCAGCTGAGTTGGTATTTAGTACGTAATTATGTCCGTTTAAGTTGTAGCGCAGGTAGTGATCCGTTTGCGAATTAATACTGGACGGATTGATTGATGTAAGGTTAAGTATGCCTGCAACAAATGATTGGTAAAAAACGAATGGTGAGCCTTCGGCTAAAGTAAGATTACCTAGCCTGGAAAGACCATTAAAATAAGTCAGAGTTGCAGATATTTTATCGAAGCGGGTAAGACGAAAGGTAGTTGCTGGCAGCTGCGCCATAATACCGGGCTGAAACTCGCCACTTATCTCTGCAGGACTAGAAGTAACGGTCGGGAGGCCTATTTGAAAGCCATTGTTTTTTGCAAGAAAACTGAGGGGAAGGGGATAGACGGGCTGAGGAATTTTCTGTAAAACCATACCGCTTATCCAACAATTGGTCGGCGGCAATAAACCGGAGGCCAAATGGCTCGTATCGGCAACGGAAGCACTTTTTACGGGCAAGGAATCGAGCGTCGCCCGATTAACTAGTGCCGGTACGTTAGTTATCTGAGCTTTACCGCCATCTTTAGTGTTATTTCTGGTCCCTGTCAAAATTACTAACGCTATAACCGCAACCAAGACCGCTAAACTAATCAATAGATATCTTTTCATGATCACTTAGGGCTTATTAGTTTATGCGCTTCTTTTTTAATGGTATCCCACCAAGTGTTCTTCGTTAGCCGGAGCGATGCCTGTACCGGCGTACCGATACTAAAGACCGGGTTAGGCTTGTAATTTCTTGGCAATCTGGCGTTAACAATCGTCACTACCGTAGAGCCGTTCTGTTGCAAGGCAATGTTGTAAACTTTCGCCTGAGTAGTTGTATCATCAGGAAATGTCACATCCATAATTTCACCGTTTGTCAGTCTCGTGTAATCCGGAGGAGTTAAATGAAATGCACCAGTAATATATAAGCTGTGGGAATTATAGATCACAGCCATGACCGTACCTCCAGACACATATGATCCGGTTTGGTAATTAACTTTTTGGACAATGCCAGAAGCCGGCGCGGTAACAGATATATTACCATCCTTATTAAGTGTAAATGGTAGGGTTGAAGGGTCCACTGTCCGATTAGCTATGTCACTAGCAAGTGTTGGGCTTTGGACTTTAAACATAACTTGTCCAAGTCTGACCTTCTGGCCGGCATTTACATGTTGGGCAAGTACCTGGCCGGCATAGTCCACGCCTACGGTAGTCGTGTCAGCCCCTAAGTACGCCTGAGTGGCCTGAACGGTTGAAAGCGTAGAGTTTAGGTATAAAGCTAGTAATCCAACCATCAGAAAAACCACCATAATACCTATAGTGAATTTTAATCTTGACCAAAAGCTCATACGTTACCTTGCTGCAAACGCATAACCTTTTTAGCCGTGCCTTTCTTAACACGTTTCATTTCACGACTTTCTTTCCATGCGGCCTGGACAAAGTAGCCAAAGATGAAGGTATTGAAAATATTCCAAATCAAAGAAATGGAAAAAGCGTGCACATAAAGCGCTTTAGCTACACCTACGATCGAAGTTAGTGACAGAAAGAGAAATACATAGACCTGCATGCGCACATAATTAAAAGGGGAATCGTAGTCGTTTTTAGCGTTAGTTGCCTGCCAGGACATGTCTCGTCTTATTAGGGCGTTCCAAAAAGCCTTAATGTATATAGGAAAGGAAGCGTTAGCCAGAAACAAGGTTTCCAGTTTCAGACCACCCTGGGTATAAAAGCCGAGCAGCATTTGAGTAATGTAGAAGCTGCTATACAGCAGCGCCCATTGCCAAAAAGGAATCAGTAAACTAATTGGCGATAAATTAAAGTAGATCTGCAGTGGCGGCAGTAATAGCAGTAGAAATACGGAGAAGCCAATAAAGTAGAAGGAAGTGGTGGCCAGGTACTGTAAACGTTGCTCCATGGTTAGTTTTTTAGAAAAAAGCGGGTTGTGTCTGAGGAAGATTTCAAAGCTCCCTGTCGCCCAACGGAGTTGTTGTTTAGAATAAGCCTTGAGAGTTTCAGGAGTCTTACCGACGGCTAGTACATTCGGAATGTAAACTGAACTATAACCGTGCTCGTGCAGAAACAGTGAAGTCCAGATATCTTCGGATTTAGAAAGATTATATATTCCGCCAATGGCGTCAATTGCCGACCGCCGGAAAATTACATTAGTACCCACACAAAAAGCGGCATTAAACCTATTCTTGCCGGATTGAATCAGCGAGTAGAAGACGTGTTGCATAAAGTTAGCCCCCGTTGATACAAAATTATCGCCGTTATCGTAGTATTGAGGGGTCTGAACGAAGGCCAAATTATCATTTTCAAAAAATGGGACCGTCTCGTATAAAAAATGGGGATCGGCAACAAAGTCGGCGTCTATAATAGCAAAAAGATCGCCCTTGGTTTTGCTAAGGGCATAGTTAATGTTGCCGGCTTTGGCATTTTCATGAGTCGGCCGGCGTATATAATGTACGCCGAGGCTTTTAGCCAGGCTCTTTATCTGATCGGATTCGCCGTCATCGAGCACGTATGTCTCATGAAGGCCATAGATGTCTCGGGCTGCTATCAAGGTAGACTTTATTTCCTCGATTGGTTCCCCATATACCGGTATGAATATATCTACTGTTATTTTCTTGTGGTGAATATACATGGGTACAGTAGTCGACACTTTTGTATCATGTTTAGCTAGAATTTTTATAGCAGACTTTCCAACAGGAGCTGCATAAAGGTTATCCTGTGTTCGGTGGTACTCGAAATTACGGGGGTTATAACGTCCACCTAGAATAGTCCAGAAAGAGATAAAGCCTTGAATAATGACATAGATCTCGGCAATGATCACCATTAAATAAGGCAGAGTATCGCCCCGGAACCGAGGTTGTAATAAATAATCTAAGTAAACAAACGCTCCGGCTACAGCTAGAGTGACAATTAAAGGCACCACGGGGGATGTCATGCGTTTCTCGATGTTATTAGTAGCTGACTCAACCTCCGACTTATTCATACAAACCTCTAGTCCTGCCTTAATGCAATTAGTTGCTTGACCAGTAAAAAGTATTACACGGAACAGTATTTGCTGTAGATTAGAAATATTACTATTAGACAAACAGTGCTAGGCTGCAGTTGAATGCTTCCACTGAAACTAGACTATGATGCAAGAATAGTTTAAAACTAACGAAAAGAAAATAGCGAGTATTGTAAAAACAATCAGGAACAATGCAATAACAACATTAACAACCCCAAGCTTAATCCGCTCTATCAAGATGTTGATGATGCAGATTAGAAGCAAAAACGCCCCTAAAGTTTCTAGTCCTATTGGAAGAACTGGAAACGGTTTATTACTGCAGCCCGGCTGTGTGAAAGAAAAATAGCTTAGTATTAATCCTGTTAGTTCTAATAGTATGGCGACAGATATAAGAATGAGAAAAGGTGAGGGAATTGGATTTTTGACGGTTGTTTTTATAAAGCAATTATACTATATTGCTTATGCTTAAAGCATAATTCCAGTTTAAATGCGATCTCGAGCTAATGTCAAAAAGATAGCGGATAACGCGAGAGCGCCTATAAGTGCCCCGCCGCCGATGAATGCTAAATCTTCTCCGACCCCCGCGTGAGGCGGGGCAGTTGATTGAATTTCATGAATCTGGTGTGTATTTCCCTTAATTGCATTTTGCAAAAAAGTTTCTACCGCCGGGTGCCCTTCGGCTTTAACTAATAGATTTACAATGTTATGGTTTGCAACTTCAATTGACCTAAGGTGATTAGCTGCGTTTTGTTGACCGGTATAGTTAGTTACCGCATCCTCTACAAATACCCCACCAATTACGCCGCCAAAAATCGCTCCCAAAGGGCCCCCAGTAGAAATTGCATCTCTAGCATGCCTTATAAAATTAACGCGTCCTTCCGCTGTTTGTGTAGCTGACATAGCCATAGTAAATGTAGAATACCATAGATTACTTAAGTCTCCAGAAATAATGCAAGAAGTGCTGATTTCAATTTAAGTCTTGAAATTATGGTTTGCTGGCCTGATTATGTGCCGTTTGGTACGTTCTGACAATGTGATTGCACAAGGAACGAGGCCGTGAAATGATCTGCAGGGTATAATTTATCGTTACCCGCAACAAAAAATAGTACTGAAGGTTTGTAGTAATTAGCATGGATTGGTGTTACGGAAACTAAGTCTTCGTTCGCTTGCCTTAAGTAATTAATACTTATCAAGGCGCCATCTGCTGAATCGAACGGTGTGTTTTTAAGACAGGCAAAGTCGCTTTCGTAGACATGCTCATATTGAGACTTTAAAGTAGAATTCTCTAGTGATTGCACGCCCAAAGTAACGCCAGCACCTAAGGCTACGCCTCCTAAGATGCTAAGGGGTAACGACCATTTATTCTTGAGTGATTCCATTAGAGCATAATACCATCAATTAGATAATATTACAAATGTTATTATGTTCGGCAGGATAAATAAAACCTATCAGAAATTAATCTCTCCGCCTGCCGCCTGCCAGTCGCGCAAACCGCCTAAGTTATGGGCGTCGTAGCCTGCTTGCTTCAGTATGTTCGTAGCTACCCCAGATCGATTACCAGACTGGCAATATACATAAATAGGCAGGTCTGTTTTTAGGCTTTTCATAGTATTTTTATTTAGCTCTTGTAATGGAATATTAATAGCGGGTTTTGCATGACCGTCGTTCCACTCTTCCTTAGTGCGAACGTCTAGCAACTGCGCACGTTTATTTAATACTTCTAAAACAATGTTATTTTCCATATTTCTACTTTCTCCTATTTAGCAAGTCTTGAAATTCTGAGGCTATAATCCGCTCATTATGAACATTATTCGCTTTTGAAGAAGCTAGCCAAACAATCGGTGGTCCCATGATCTTTGGATTCAGCAAGGATACATTATTAGGTAACATTAGTTCGTCGGGAATCATACCCGTAGCTGTAGCTCCTCCTGGTAGCAGAATGTTTAACCGGATGGGAGTATCTTCCAAGTCTGCAGCCATGATTCGGGATAACGCTTCGGCACCCGCTCGTGATGGACCATAAGGAATAAAGCCCTTACGATTCATGGTTGAATGATTCATCGAAATATTAACTATTCTGCCTATGCCGCGCTCGAGCATGCGTGGTATCACTTCCTTTGCAACAATAAAATAGCCGGTAAGATTAGTCGCTATTAATGCTTGGAATTTATC
>DAIDIO010000005.1 GCA_027459325.1 Candidatus Saccharimonadota bacterium | reverse complement strand
TATCTCTCGGAATGTTGACGTCTATGTTTTTTAAGTTATGCTCGCGGGCTCCCTTAACAGATATAACATCAGGCACTTTAGTTCGACCTTTCTCCCTTAGTAAGGCCACCAATTATACATCAAAACCACCTTAAAGTCACGGGTCTATAGGGCCGGATACAAGAAATAGAAAAGCATAAGTTCAAACAATCTTATTGACAGATTGACAATTAAGTGTATAATTCAAATTAATTGATTTAATTACAAGGGGCACCACTATGGGAGGCTTTATTTTTGGCGGCTTTTTACCTGGAACTAACATTCAGTTTAGTTTTCAGGCCTGGTTAATAGCAATGCTATTTTTAATTTGCATTATACTTATTGTCAGAAATTCAAAACGACCCTTCACGCCAAATATGGCAATGCCCTACATAACTAGACTTTACGGCCCCCGTGCTCAAGATCTTCACTGGACTTTGGATTTACCGAAAGCTGCTCTAAGTAATCTTTCAACTCATCAAGTAATGCACGATCTTTCTGGTTCGTCACTTGCCCATAAAGCACGTTCATACGCTCTTGGTATCTATATGCTTTCTCGCCGTTAGTTTTGCTTTGACAAAACTCCCACCAGGCCTTAGCTTCACTGGGAGTTAAGCTGGCTGGATAATTCCTGGCCTTATAAAGAGGCAACAGCGTCTTTAACCGTTTATCGTGCAGTTTTAATAAGAAACTGTCCAACTGCTCAGGATCACTCAAGTGAATGTCAGCAAATAAATTACGGTCAGGATTATTAAAGAATCCACCATACAAATCTTGATCGGCTTCAACCGCTAAAGATAGCTGCCGGTCATTTCGGTGTTGATTCATAATAGCTAAAGCTTCGCTTAAACGCTTGTTAAAGTTAGCTTTTTGGCTATGAAGTTTATTAAAGTTAAGTTTAGTATCCTCAAGGCTCAGGTTAATTCGTATGATTGCCGCTTCATCCAATACACTCATCGGTGCCACCGCCGGCACCCGGTTATATTTGATAGTCTTAACCGGCAAATGGAGAATCTCCGGATCGTCAGAATATTGCCAACAGCTTACTAGATTCTCAGGATCCATCTCCAGGAAAGACGCAGGATCGTGCCGTAGGTCATAAACTAGAAAAGCATCACCGTCCGGATGCGGCATCAGCGGCATGACAACAGTTGTATGTAAATTTTCAGATGGATACTGTTTAGCCGTATAAACCAGCTGGCTAGAATTCTCAACTAATCTGCTAACAGCGGTTTTTGACCTTAAATCAAGTAAATACTTAAACAGCTTTGGCTGCTTTTTCTTTATTAAGCGGGCCACGTCGATTGTGGCATAGACATCACTGAGCGCATCATGTGCCGTTTCATGAGACAGATGGTTAGCTTTTGTTAACTCTTCCAAGCGGTTGATGGGTTTATCGTCTTTAAAGGGCCAGATTATGCCTTCAGGACGCAGCGCTCTAGTCATGCGCACCAGGTCAAGGATATCCCAACGACTCCGGTTATCCTGCCAGCTCCAGGCATATGGATCATAGAAATTACGGTAATTTAGGAACCTTATAAACTCATCGTCGAAACGAATATTGTTAAACCCAACAAAGATAGTGTCCGGAGTGGCGATTTCTTTATAGAATCGTTTCAAAAAGTCGGCTTCAGTGATGCCGGTTTCAAAAGTCTGACTAGGAGTGATGCCGGTTAAGAGAATAGCGTCTGGTTCCGGAAGGACATCCGGTGTCAGTTTAATAAGAATATTGATTGGCTCACCAATAGGTTTTAAATTCATGTCGGTGCGCTGACCGGCAAATTGCATAATTCTTGCTTCAGCCGGCTTAAGACCGCTGGTTTCAAGATCATAGAAGAAAAAGCTAGCTGACATAATCTAAAGATTAAGTTTAACATTAAATGCTTAGTGATTGCCTGATTAACCACTTGCGGCAAATCAGCTTACTTCAAATTGTAGAATATGTAATTGAGGAAAAGCCTTAAAAAAGTTATTTTGGTTACTAATGCGGACATATCAAACTGACCCTAATGCGCTTGGGGCGTATTATTTAAGTGAAATTAGCGACAATGTAAATCGGTGTCGTAGCCTTGGTAATAAAGTGATGCAAATAGCCGATTAGCTGGACTTTATAGAAGAAACAACTGGTAACTATACCTCTGCATCGATCGAAGCCTTAATTGCAACTAACTCACTAACCGGAGAATCGATCCATGATACGCTTGAGAACTTTAACCATGAAGAGATAAAGGCATTTGCTCTAGGCTTCATAGCGGTTAAAGCACTCAGCATTGCTAAGGATGTAACAGAGGGCAGAGAGCTGGCGGTCGATCCGCCGCGTTTTAGGTGGGACGTGCCACGCGCTAGGTTAAGCGTAATTAAACCAGAAACAGTGCGTATATGGACACACTGGCGAAAAATGGCTGCTCCCTACAACGAAATGGGCAACGGGAAATTTCTGGAAGTTGGCGAAACAGAAAATGGGATCATCATAGGATTAACTTCCTATCCGTATCTTTTAGGTGTACTACACCTAAAACGCCGGGGCCGGTTACTGCCCTATCATACGCTCAGCGGCCTTGTTGATATAAATACAAGCCAGCCAAACGTAGAGCTACAGGTTTTCAGGCCCTGATCCTAAAACTTCATTTTCTGACCATTCGGAAAACGAATGATATCATTAGCCTTTATGCCTTTGCGAACCAGCTCGTGAATAATACCCTGTTTTCGCATAATATCTTTTAGGCGCTCTACAGCTTCATCGTTATCAAAGTCAGTCCGCCTGGCAAATTGCTCAATGCGCTCACCACTGACCAGGTAAGCACCAGCTTCCTTCTTAATTTTGAAAGCTTTTGCCGTGTCCGTTAGCGTAATAACAGGCAACGTGTCGTCAACTTTCGGCTTGGTCTTTTTAGCTTTATGTTCGTCAACTTTATCTTTCAGTTTGAACTTTAACTCGTTTAAATTAGTTCCGGAGAAAGCTGAGATAGCCATGACTGGTGTGCCTCTTTTGGTCACCCTTTTTAACTGATTGATTAGGTCAGCAACAATCTCATCATCCAGCCCTTCTACTTTAGTTAAAGCGACCACTTCCGGTCTTTTAATCAGCTTCGGCTGGTAAGCCTCTAATTCCCCTCTAATAACTTTATACACTTCGGCGACATCTTCGTTATAGGCGTCAATTAAATGGAGTATGACGTGTGTTCGCTCAATATGCCGGAGAAAGTCGTGTCCCAGTCCCTTACCTTCAGCGGCTCCTTCTATTAGACCCGGGATATCAGCTATTAGGATAGATTGGCTTTTGTCGATGTCAACAACGCCAAGATTTGGTGTCAGAGTAGTAAATGGATAATCGGCAATTTCCGGACGGGCATTGCTAATTTTAGACAGCAGTGTAGATTTGCCGGCATTAGGTAACCCGACTAACCCGACGTCGGCAATCATTTTTAACTCGAGGGTTAAATTAAAGGCCTCGCCGGGTTCACCCTTTTCCGCAAAGCTAGGTGCCTGGCGGACACTGGAGACAAAGTGAGCGTTCCCAAATCCGCCTTTACCACCTTTAGCTACAACCGCCTGCTGGTGATTATCGGTTAGATCGGCAATAACGTGTCCGGTTTCATCGGTTACGAAAGTACCGACCGGTACTTCTACTATAAGATCCTGGCCGGTTTTACCATGTTTTCGTCGCTTGTCACCAGAATGACCAGATTCGGCTTTAACTTCTTTCTGGTATCGAAAAGCTGTTAGGGTATCCTGGTTATTAGACGCTCTGAAGATAATATTGCCGCCATTACCGCCGTCACCTCCGTCTGGGGCGCCCTTGGCAATGAACTTTTCGTGCCGAAAGCTGAGCTTGCCATTACCGCCGTCACCGGCCCGGACTTTAATGTTTACCTTATCAACAAATATCATTGTCTGCTATGGGGTAATGAAGTGCTGGAAAGATGAGGCCGAAACCCACCCGCTTCCAACCCGTCCCCAGCCGCCGCCGTCACCGTAATTATTCATGTCTCTTATATGGATCATGCCGCCGTTTACTCCATCAACGATCGCTACGTGACCTTCACCTCCGGCCGCTAGAGCCGTTTGGGCGATTGAGCCAACAGTTGGCGTTGTAGATACGTTCCAGCCACTGAGAGAAGCATAGTAAGCCCAAGAGCTGGCATTACCCCAATTAGCTGGTACTGCCACTTGGGTGGCTACATACCAGGTACAATAACCGAAATCGTAGCCGTTATAGCCATAAGTCGGACCCCCCCAAGATGGCACGCTATAACTAGGCGCCGAATAGATGGGTGCTTGTATTTGGCCGTTAGGAATAATAATCTGTTCACCGACCTTTAGTCCGCCGATTTCAGCGTCGTTATAATAAATAATCTGTTGTTCGTTAGCGCTGTATTTTTGGGCCAAGGAAGCTGGGGTATCACCACTTTTTACAGTGTAGACGATGCCGTTAACCGGCGGTATGACTAAGCGCTGACCGGCATTAAGGGAGTCGGTCGTTAAACTATTGGACCACATTATGCTGCTGCTGGTTACGCCAAATTTCTGTGCCAATGATGTTACAGTGTCACCGGCCTTGGTAACATAGTAGGAAATATCGGCACGCGATTTAAGCTCGGTCGTTACAACTTCAGGTTTGGTTACTATATTACTACTGTCTGAAGCCATTGCTTCATCAGCCGCAGCTGTTTGAGCTTGGTTAGCAACCGCCGTATATTCCGGCAGTTGGCTGACCTGAGCAACCGTTAAAGCAATGTCAGCACTGGAAGCCTGGTCCAGAGGATTAATACTAACTGCAGAAGGTGATGATGAGCTAATACTAATTGAAGGACTGGCGCTTGAGGTGGTACTCAAGATAAAAATTGCAATAACGCCGATAATCAGGAAATTAGCAAATAATACCGCCCGCTTGACAGCTTTACGCTTCCTGGCAGCAGATAGTTTAACTTTAAAAGAGACTTGACTACGAGCCCTGGTTTTATTGGCTAAAACGCTAGGCTGAGCAAGTCTGGTAGCTGACGTTGAAGAGGTTGTACTAATGTAACAACTCCTAAAAACCCTAATTACGATTGCAAATTTCTATTATGTAAATATCTGATAAGCAACGCTCACAAATATTACTGCTCTATTTTAACAAAAATACCGCTATTTAATCAACCTATTGGCTGCATAGCTTATGACAATACTGGCTGGTTTGCTGTTGATGCTGAGCAAGAGTCGTCGAGAAGTACGTAACTCCATTGTCACCAGTTACAAAGTAAAGCCAGTTAGTATTGGCCGGATGCTCTGCCGCTGACAAAGCATTACTGTCAATGGTGGCAATCGGTGTCGGCGGCAAGCCGGTATTAATCAGAGTGTTATAGGGGGAGTTATAGCTGAGATTGGGGGACTGGCCGGCTTCAATAGAAGCGTAGTAAGCAGTAACGTCTGAACCGAGTGGCATATTAGCTTTCAATCTTGATAAAAAGACCTGGGCTACTTGGGACTGATCTGAAGGCTTACTAACTTCCTGCTGAATGATCGAAGCTAGGGTTAGGCCTTGGTATGGTGTCAGGCCTTCAGTGGCAAATGCCTGTTGGACGGACGGAGTTAAATGCTGCGCCATTTCATTAAGTGACTCGCGTATGATGACCGACGGATCGGTATTAGCCAGTTTTTCAAATGAATCCGGCCAAAGTAAACCTTCCAAGGTGTTTACACCGGCTGGTTTGAAAGCTAATGCTGGCAGTCCCGAATAATTTGCTACGTTTAAAGCATTATCTACACTAGCAGGGCTAAAGCCATCGTTTATAAGGTCGGTCCTGATTTGATCTATCCGCTTACCTGGCAAAATAGTAACAAGGTTAGATTCTACTTTGCCTTTAGTAAGTACGACAATTATGGCTGCCGTCGATTGACTTGGTGAAAGCGCATAAGTGCCGGCTTGTAGATTTTTCGAGAGGTTATGAGCGTGAGCATAAAGTTCAAACGCCCAAGCGCTCCTGATTAACTTGTCTTGGGTTAAAAGGCTAGCAATCTGTTTAACACTAGCGCCGGGATTAATGGTTACGATTTGGGTTTTTTGACTGGAGCTAACCGGTTTTAAATCCTGAGTATACAAGTATTCGGTAAAAATGATGCCAATTAAAGCAAGAACCGCGAAGATACTTATTAAAATTGTAATTCGTTTATGAATACGTTGTCGTTTGGCATTATGAATGTAGCGCATAGTAACCTATTATCTCATCTTTTAATTGACGTAAGATAGTCTTCCAGGATATAAGTTGCTGCCAACGCATCTACTTGTCCCTTTTCAAACGGCCGCTTGGATTGAGCCAGCTCGGCCTCGGCTTGAACGGAAGTTAGGCTCTCATCAACCGTTACTACACGCAAACCCGACTGGGTAAGTCTTTCTATAAACTTATCGACAATTTTTGTTTGTGCAGTTATTTGCCCGTCCATTCCCCTGGGATAGCCGACCACAACAAGATCGACATTGTACTCAATTATTAATCTATCAATATTACTCAATAGTTCCTCGTTATTATCCAGTGTAGTAAGCGGGTTAGCTATTCGAGCGATAATCGAAGCAATCGCTACACCAACCCTTTTATCTCCATAGTCTAGAGCCATTACAGTTTTAGGAAGCTGAGCTGACATTACTTATTGGTTGGCTTAGCAATAATAACTTTAATCTTACTGGTGTTCGTGGGTGCAGTGCTCGACCAGAACGGGCTGACTGAAACTTTAACGCCAGTTACGTTAGGGTTTTGCGAAATGGCAGTCTTGATATCGCCGGCTTTCTTGCCGGCCGCCTCTTTCTTAATATTATTAATATTAAGATTCGGTCCGATCACGGCGGTAGTATTTAAACTTAACTGTGCTGATTTGTCAGTTTGACTATTAACGCTAATGTTCGCATTAGTTAGTCCGTAATCCAGGATACTCTGCGATGAGGAATTAATCTGCCCCTTAAGGCTGTCGGCAATTAGTTGCTGCAGATCAGACTTATGGACGCCGTACATACTATAGGTTATATTCTCGGTTACAGTTACCGTGGTGGCTGCCGAGCCGACACTAGCCGATGGAGTAATAGTCGGAGTACCAGGTGAAAAAGTGGCGTCTATTGGATAGTATCCCTGTCCGGTAAGTTGTCCGGCTAGGTCAGATTTCACAGTACCCGCATTACCGGTACTGATCTTATTCTCAGCGTTAGTTATATCATTCTGATTGACTACTTGAACTATATTATCAGTACCTCCAGATGCCGAACCGGTTGCCGAATATACACCACTAGAGTCCCCGGCGATAGTGAATTTTACGCCACTGACGTTATAGGAACTACCGCCACTCTGAGCAGTAATTGGAATATTACTGCCATTACTAGGGTTAGTAGCATCTGTACCTTGGTATTCACAGGTGTTTTTAGAACTAATCGTTCCCGTTTGGAAGGTAATATCGTCTTCAATAATATAGGTCTGGCCATTATTACTGGCGCCGGTGCCGGCTGGAATGTCGGGCACATTTCCAAGGGCGGTACACTGACCTGAGGCTGTAACGCTAATTGTACCGGTTGCCTTATTACCTTCGTTTTTTTGTCCGGTAGTGGCCACTTGCTCAGAAAAGGTTTTTTGACTCTGGGCGTATTGGGCGGGGATAGTACTGCTGCTTGGGTCAATGCTACTGGCCGTGGTTGAAAGATTGAGATCTAAACTGACGGGAGCATTACTAGCATTTGTAGATACATTAATGGTTGCTTTACCAAGCAGTGAGCCAAGCAGTATGTAGCCAATTATCAGCAGAATAAGTAATAACCCAAGAATGCCGAGTATTAATCTGAAGCGGTTAAAATTGGGAACTTTAAGCGACTTATCCTTCTTGGTTCTAGTGGAAGCGGCAGCGGCAGTTACAGCGGCAGCATCGGGCGCTACCGAATCCGGCTCTGAATTATCTAAATTGACGGTTTCCAGATCTCCTTTGGCGGCTGCGCCGGCAATAGCGCCACCCGCCAGCAGGCCAACACTTTGACTACCATCAAGCTGATCGTCTTCAGGCAATCTAGCAATCGGGTCATCTTCATCGACTGCTTCATCACCATCAATAATTGAGCTAGGTGCTAGTGGAATCTCCGGCTTACTGTTTAGGCTTTTTGCAACATGTATACCGGCCGCTCCAGCAAGAGGCAAAAGTCCGGCTTCCGAAGTTATTAGAACTATGTTCTTTTTATTAGAGTCAGCCGCACGCTTAAGCAATTTCATGTTAACAATGCTCTGGAAGACACTTGCCCGTTTAGGCAATACCAGGGCTATAAGTTTGGCTGAGGAATTTTGGACTTTGTCAATAACACCGGTTATTTCATCATCGATGTCTACATAAATTGTGTCTTTTTGTGGATTTGCCATTATTCTTCTTTATACACTCAACATTTTATCAATTTTATCGCGGATTGACTCATCATCGCCGGCTAGTTGCTGGGTATCCATGCCGACTCTCAGCAGTCCCATGGCAGTAATGAAAGTATGGTCTTTAACGTCCCCGGTTGAATCCTTAATTCCCATTACCTGGTCAGGCCTTATATGATGAACGCTAGGCTTCCTGGTAAACGGTAAGCTCTTATACCATTCGGCTTGCTCTAACTTGTCCATCAATATACCAAGCGAGCTGCCACCACCGCAGAGGAACATCCGGTGGGGCAAATGATCCAGCTTATTAAATTCTGATAAGGCTAGCTCGATGCCTCCGACCCAGACTTCGGCAGTCTTTTCCAGGGCTGTTTCTACGGGCGCCCGCTTATTTGCAGCAATTTGGTTAGTACTGAGGCCAACTTTTAGCTCTTCTGCTTCACTGAATTCAACCCCCAGATCACGCTCCACTGAGTGGGTATATGCCCGGCCACCTATGCCGAACATCTTAGTTCCCTGGACGCCACCTTCATTAATAACAGCAATATCAGTTGTGCCGCCACCAACATCCATTAATATGGCGCTAAGATTCTGATTAACGTTATTGCCTATTACCGCCCGGGCGACAGCAAACGGTTCGGCAGCCACAGCCAGCAGATCGAGATCAAGCTCCTGGGCAGTCTTTTCGAGAGCGCCGATATGAATCATCGGCGCAAAGGCGGTATAGAGCTGCACCACAACATCCTTACCTTGGAAGCCGATCGGATTGGTCACCGGATAGCCATCGATTTCAATGCTGACTAAAGCGCTGTTAACCAGCCTGACTTCAACTTCTTTGCCGCCTAGTTCCCAGGCCAGTTGTTGCTTTGCTTTGTCCTGAGCCCTATCTTGTACCAAATTAATAATCTTTTCCATCTCGGCAATATCCAGTGGCTTAGTAGAATCTTTACGAGCCACTCTTACAGTCGTAGTTGTGCCCTTGACCAGCTCACCGGCGATACCAATAATGCAGGTCCGGACGCTGACACCGGCCTGGGTTTCCGCTTGAGTAAGAGCTTTGTCACAGTTTTCAACCACTGCAGCAATATCGGCTATAGCGCCAGCTTGCATATCAGATAAACCCTGATGAGCGCGTCCAACACCGACAATCTCTACGTTACCATTGTCGGCTACTTTGCCTATTAAAGCTTTAACGAATTCGGTACCGATATCTAGTGCTACCAGATATTTTTCTTCTTTTTTGCCTACTCGACTAGCCGCAGCACTGTTTACAGTGTCACTGGCCCTTTTATATAGGTCATTACTAAGCATTTTAAGCTTATCAAGCATATGCACTATTTTAGCACACAGAACAGCGATTAAACTCTTTATAATTATGTTTAATTCAGGTTATAATGAAAAGTATTCGTAGAAGGAAACAAAAATGATAAGAGCGGTATTTTTTGACTTTTATAGTGTCTGGACACCAGATAAGCTGGCCTACTATCTGGCATATGCTGAACTTATTAATCCTGTTGTTTACAAAGAGATCTACGACTGCATCCAAAAGTATTACCTAGGGCAAATGAAATTGGATGATTTAACCGGTACTATCCGCTATAAGCTGGAAGCAAGAGACGTAGCACCGGAAACATTCAAACTCAGTCCTAACGCTATCTCTGCTGAAATAGTTAAATTTATGCAAGATTTGCACGGTCATTTCGTGAAGATTGGAATACTCGGCAACCTGGGCCCTCAGGAATACGATGTACTAAAAAATTTCAATGATAAAAACAAAATCATTGATATCATTGCATCACCGTATAGCCTTAAAATACAGCAAACTCTGCTAGAGCGGGAAGTATTTAATAAGGCGCTTCAATCTATTGGAGAAACTGCCGAATCATGCCTTTATGTAAGTGGTAACCCTTACCACCTGGCATTTGCCAAAGCCATGGGACTACAGGTTCTACATTTTGAAGGCTTAGGTGTCCTGGAATCCAATCTTAATAAAATGATTGCTGAAGAAATACCAAACTAAATTTATTAAGAACCTTATTTACGAAACATGTTTATTGTCTTGTAAACAAATCCATTTTTGCCAGGCTCAACTACACCATTAGCCATTACTGTATCTTCTGGAGATGGAGATTGCTGCATGGCACCTGCACCGCCGGCAACGTCTGTACTGATAGCGCCGCCTTGCGGTATAAACACTGAATTGCCGGTAATTATTTCATCTGGATTTGGAATTTGCGGATTAGCAGCTTCTAGAGCGGGAAGTGAAATTCCCTGCGCCTGAGCAATCGATGTCATAGTGTCACCAGCTTGTACCACATAAGCTGTAGTGCCGGATTGTTCTATGGCAGACATTTGGGAAGTAAGAGCACTGGCTAACTGACCGGTGTTGTCTGTTGGTGGCGTGGCGGCTGAGGCAGGACTAGCTGGTATAGCAGGGGTAACTGCCTGTTGCTGCAATTTGAGCTCGTTTTCAGCGCCCTCAACTTGCTGTATATCAAACTCGGCTGCATGGTAACGGGCTGTGGCATTTCTAACTTCTCCGCCGGAACTGGCCGCAGAATCCATGATAGCCTTATCTTGCGCTGCCGATGCTGTGTAGTTACTGATCTGCGTGTTAGCTTGATCTACTGATGTAATATTGTCGACCCTACCGTTAGCCAGATAGGCTTGAACGGTACCTGGATCGCTCTGATTGTCTGCCATTTTTTTCCTTTTATTTTTATGTTTAGCTTATATAACAATATAACAACAAAAGGCCTAGTTAAGTCAAGGTGTTAGCTCAAAATTAGATATCTCCGGCTTTCTCCATCTGGAACATATAGTTATCTAAACCGCCCAGGTTATTAACGTTAACAAAGTTATGATCCTTAAGTACATAAATTGTGTCCATAAGATTAAGAAGTGGTAAACGGTGGGTTACGAGTAATACAGTCTTATTGTCTATTAGCTCACCAATGGAGGCTAATATTAATTTTTCTGATTTATTGTCCAGCGCTGAAGTTGGCTCGTCCATGCAAATTACCGGCGCCCTTTTAAGAAGAGCCCTGGCTATAGCAATTCGCTGCTTTTGGCCACCGCTTAAGCTATTGCCGCTTTCACTAACTTTGGTGTCCATGCCCATGGGCAAATTGCCTAGGAATTCATCAACGTTAGCTGCCCTGGAGGCCCAGGTTAACTCTTCGGGTGTAATAACCCGGGAAATATCTCCATCACGCATATTATCTATAATTGATTCCGCAAATAGCTGAGGGCTTTGCGACACCCAGGCTATATTACGGCGAAGCTCGTTTAAACTGACACTTTGTATATCAATACCATCAAGTAATATACGGCCGGCATCAGGCTCTATATATAAATCAAGAAGTCTCAGAAGCGTACTTTTACCTGCTCCTGACGGTCCAATAATACCGACTTTTTCTTTTGGTTGAATGCTGAGATTAGCGTTACGTAATATTGTTGTGTCGCCTCGGGCATAATTGACGTTCTGAAAGTCAATCTTACCGGCTATTTGTGGTAAATGGCGGTCCTGACGGGCATATTCAATGGCCTCATGATCTGACAGTACGTCATAAACCCGCTTAACGTTAACTAATTTCTGTTTACGGATAGATATCTGAGCGGTAATGTCCTGGATTGGTGCGGTTACATAACCCATATAGGTCATAAAGATCAAAAGCGTACCAAGAGAAAAGTGACCTTTTAAGGCCTCACTACCGCCTAGATAGATAACAACCGTAGTTCCAAATATAACTATAAAGCTGTTGGTAAAGCCGAAAAACTTATTCCATATCAGGCCATGCCGAGCTACGTCATAAACCTGTACCCATAGGCTTTTTAAGCGCTGGACCTGACGTTCTTCCAACCCGAAGGCCTGAACGGTTTCTGTATTATCTATGGATTCGGCAATTAAAGTGGCTGTATCGCTCTGCAGCAACACCATTGCCTGCCCCCATTTTGCCATAATAGGGCTAAAGAACCGGACTGAGAAGATAAGCAACGGTAAAACGGCCACGGTAACTAAAGTCAGTGGCGGGTTTAAAAAAAGCATTATGACAATTACTCCGAGTACCAAGATGATTGAACCAATGATTTCGCTGGTTGTATTTAGAATCAGATCGGATAAGCTGTTGGTCACCTCGTTCTGGCGGTAAATATAGTCACCCTTAGGCAAACGTTTATCATGATAGAGCGGTAAGTGAAGTATATGTCTAAAGGCTTCTTCTTTAATCGACCGGTTTAGCCAGTAGCCGATTCGCAGTAAAAAGTAATCTTTAAAACCATTAAAGATATAGCCCGCTATAAAGATTGCCAGAGTTGCCAGTGCGACGAATACAATGAGGGCCGGCTTATGAGTAAGCGGTCTAAGCGGACCTGGTGCGGGTATATTACCAAAAACCGAGTTAGCTAGTAGAGCAGTTGGCCATGGTTGCAAGAGCTCAAACATCGAGGATATGGTGTTTAAGACGACCATAGCAATAACGGCCGGTTTAGCTTGGGCGTAATATTTCTTTAACCAAACGCCGAATTCAGTAGTTTTAGTGTTGCGGCCATTTTCCTCGTTCCATTTGGCCAGAGCATCTTCAACGACCATCTTTGGCCAGCCAGCACGACTTAAACTATAGACAATAAAGTCCATAGGTACGCCTTTGCTGACGCCCTCCTCGATAGCCATCATTAGTCTTTGGTCGGCCATTTATCTATATAAGCATAACTTTATTGAGGCTAAGTTGCTAGACTTTCTAAGGCAGCCTTATCATCTAATATGATCCATTGTCGTACCCGCTTATATTCAAATAACAAACAATTGGTGTGGATAACCATACATCGATTTTTCACTATACGGCGCATTTTTAGTAGTAAAATCGTCGTAAATGTTACTGTAAGAATTCTTACAGATACGGCTGTTTATATGGTTAAATTTCTTTATGGGAAGGGTGCCAACAACTCCGGAGGTGCTAGCTGGCTTAGTATCAGAAAAGCCAAGAGGTCTGGAAGCAGGCCGGTATACTCTCAATTATTTATTCCCAGATGGCGAATCAATATTAGACACAGAAGGCCGGCCAATCTTTAAATCGGCAGCTGTTTACGGATCAACCGTTGACGGCTATGAAACTGGCAGTAAAGCCTATGTCCGCAGTGATCTGGACGTTATAATTATCCATGATTCCGATTCATATAACCCGGCATACCGAACCAAAGAACACCTAAGGTTTACAATTGATAAATTGTTTGGCGTGACGCTCGAAGCCCAATTGCATCCGCCGGGTGGCAAACCCGACGAAGATGACCCTGGCTACGCATTACATATTTATGACATATGCTCTCGGTACCCTGAATGGCGGGTTGGCAACCCTGCGAATGAGCTAAAAGATCGTCTTAAGTTATTACCTACTGCCTCGGATCTTCTCTTTGAAGAATTAAAAAACCCTCTGGAATTATTACCAAGTAAATCTGATCTTATGTTAAAGGCCTGCGACTATCTCATCAGTAAAATGCTGTTATTTGATAAAGCTGAAAGAGATTATATCGGCTTCGCCGATCATATGGTTATCCAACGTGCCTTTGAAAGCGCCAGCGCTATTGGCCGAAAAATATTACCGGCAACCATAGAGATCGGCGAGTTATTGCCCCCTGTCAGTGACAAACCTGGAATGCGGGCACTTGTTCAGAAAAAAACTGAAAAATACTTCGGCAAGAAATCAACAGACGTTATAGGGGACATGAAATGGATTGCAGCCAAAGACAGTGAATATACTGATGTTCTGGTGGACACCTTAATTGCGAGGCGACGTCTCTTAAGCCGCGGCTTACCAAGAGCGACTGAAGTAGGAGAATTACGAGCAATAGGTAAGCGGCACACTGACTGGATAGAAGAAAACTACATGGAATCGGTTATTAGGTCAGGTAGACTTTGCCGAGCGTGGGGTAATAAGCTTGAAGATGAACTGGTTATTTTAGATCCGGATAAAGTACAAGACCTAGACGCTTCGGAATCGTACTCCTGGTATGAAGATAACGACAACTACTACTAAGTCTTTAAGCCAGCACTGCCTTTATTCGCCTTACGCCGGCAGAACTGGCCTCCTCTTTAATTATTTTGAATGCTTTATTACCCTCAGCCAGCTGGGCAGTATGATCAACGTGCGGGCCGCCGCATATTTCAAAACTAAACGGTTGCTCTTCGTTTTCTGCTATCATTTTGTAAACTTTTACGGTATCGCCATAGCGGTCACCAAACTGGCCTAAAGCACCCATAGCTAAAGCTTCCGGGGTTGGATATTCCTTAAAACTTACTTTTAAATCCTTCTTAATCTGTTCGTTGACTATATCTTCGACTTGTTTAAGCTGCTCAGGCGTCACCTTTTCTGGGTGTGAAAAATCAAAACGTAGTCGCTCTTCCGTAATATTTGAGCCTCTTTGGACAACATGGTCACCAAGCACTATTCTGAGCGCCTGATACATTAAATGTGTAGCTGTGTGGTATTTCTTGTGCTGCAAGCTGTCTCCGCCCAAACCGCCCTTAAACGTGCCCTTAGCAGCCGTTTGGCTTCTAGACCGCTGGGCTTCCATAAGTTTCTCAAAGTCGCTTTTTGCTGTTTGGTCTACTTCAATCGATCTTTTATAGGCTTCCTCAAAGCTTAGCTCTACCGGAAAACCGTAAGTATCATATAGCTTAAAGATATCGGCGCCGGTTAGCTTGTTTTCAGCTAGCTTATTAAATTCATTCAGTCCTTTACGAAGCGTCTGACGGAATACTTTTTCTTCTTTAACTAAAACTTCCGTTACTTCGGATCGGCTGGCCGCTACTTCCGGAAAGTCTTCCTGATAAATGTCGGCTATGACGGGGACAATCTCCGGCAGAAAGTTTTGTTCTATACCGAGCTCAAAAGCAAACCTAATAGCCCGCCGAATTAGTCTACGCATGACATAGCCCTGCTCTTTGTTGGAAGGCCTGACACCGTCAACGGCCAGGAATGTTGCCGCCCTTAAATGATCAGTTATGACCCTCATACTTTCGGTATGACTGTCATAATTCTTTTTTGAAATTTCTTCAAGCTTAGAGATAATCGGCGCTAGCAAGCTAATCTTAAATACGTCCGGGTCGTTAATTGCCGCAACGGCTATGCGTTCCAAGCCACCACCGAAGTCAACGTTTGGTTTAGCTAACGGTTCAAATCCGGCTGTCGTGCGCTTGTAAGCCATAAACACGCTATTGGCAATTTCTACAAACCTACCGCAGTCACAATTAGGGTGACATTTGTCGCCCCATTTAGGGTTATGCTCAATATTTTCAAACTCATAGAACACTTCGGTGTCCGGCCCGCAGGGATCGCCTATGGGGGTTGTATCTTCCCGGCCATTACGGCTCCACCAGTTTTTAGATCCATCATAGAAGAATATTCGCTCGCCTTTTTTTATACCGCGCCTGTAACCATTGTCTTCGCTGCCAATATCCGCAAAATCTGCACTAACACTTTTGGCTACAAACAGCTTTTGCCAAATTTCGGCGGATTCAGTGTCTTTAGGTATGTTAAAGCTGTTATTACCGATATAACAAGTGACGTATAGTTTGTTTGGGTCTAACCCGACAACATCAACTAAAAACTCAAACAGCCAGGGTATTTCATCGGCTTTAAAGTAATCTCCTAAACTCCAGTTACCGAGCATTTCAAAAAAGGTTGTATGGCGGTTATCTCCAACTTCCTCAATATCCTGGGCCCTTAAACAGGTTTGGCTATCGGTTAAGCGTTTGCCTTCCGGATGATTCTCGCCAAGTAAATAAGGGATAAGCGGCTGCATGCCAGAGCCGGTAAAAAGGGTTGTTGGATCGTTATATGGAACGAGTGGTGCCCGGGGTATGACTTTATGACCACGACCAGCAAAAAAATCTAGATAGTTATTGCGAATTTCTTGAGCTGTCATCTGTTAGAGTATACCAGTTTATTAATAATCTGCTTAGTCCTTAAGCAACAATACCACCGCCTAGTACTGAGTCTCCTTTATAAAATACGGCTGATTGCCCGCTGGCGACACCTCTGGCCGGCTCGGCTAGATTTAAGCTATTGCCATTTAGTGTGGCCTTGAAAAGCGGACCGCGGTAACGTAACCGGACTTCTATATCTTTCGTTTCTTTATTGTTAATCCAGTGTAGATCGGTTAGGTTAACGTCTTTTTTCCAGAGGTTTTTATCGTCTAGGTTAGTTGTCACGTAAATTGTATTAGTGGCAATATCTTTTTTTGTTACGTAATAAGGTAAACCGCCGCCGACGTTAAGCCCATGACGTTGGCCGATGGTGTAGAATAAGGCACCGTCGTGCTCACCTATTATTTGTCCGTCTTGATTAATGATCGGACCGGCAGGTTGTGGCCCTAATTCATTTAGTAAAAATTCTTTGATGCCAACCTTGCCAACAAAACAGATTCCTTGGCTATCCTTCTTGTTGGCGGTATAAAGACCTAGTTTCTTAGCAAGAACTCTAACCTCCGGTTTAGTCATTTCTCCGATCGGCATTAGACTACGTTTAAGGGCGTTTTCTGTAACTCGATATAAGAAATAGGTCTGGTCCTTATTGTCATCAAGGCCTTTATACAAGCTGCCGTTTTTAATCCTGGCATAGTGTCCGGTAGCGATAAGGTCAGCACCGTCTTCCAGAGCAGTTTCTAGAAATAGTTTAAACTTTACTTCCTGGTTGCACATAATGTCGGGATTGGGAGTGCGACCGGCCATATATTCGTTAACCATATAATCGACTACTTTTTGCCGGTACTCGTTTTCAAAATCGTAAAGCTTAAACTCTATTCCGAGCTGGGTGGCGACCCGCTTAGCATCCATGTAATCGTCTTTCCATGGACATATAAAACCTGGCAAATCTTTGGTCCAGTTTTTCATAAACACACCAACCACATCATAACCCTGCTGTTTAAGTAGGGCTGCCGTAACCGACGAGTCAACACCGCCGCTCATGCCGACGTAAACTTTTTTAGACATAGATTACAGTAATTATATAATCTTTAAGCTTATACGTCTAGAAAGACAATTACTTCGTCTTGTTTAACGTGCATTATGCCGCCTGAAATAGTAATCTTAACTGCCTTCTGCTCATCCTTAACAATACCCCTGATCACCAGTTCGCAAGCTGTTAATAGCGAAATAAAATTATGGTGTTTGGGTAAGATATCGAAAGGACCGGTTAGGTTAACTGCGCTAATAGAGAAAGCTTGGCCGTCATAATATTCACGGAATGGCGCTGCCACCCGGACATGCATCATATCATTGTCTTTATCGGCCTCTTTGTATTCGGCGGCCGCCTGCTTTTCTTCTTTTTCGACAGCCGTTTCCTGATGTTCCTCCGATCCAATAGCTTTTTCTTCGTCAACCGCTTGAACTTGATCGCTCATATAAGAATCTCTTCAATGGCGTTAAGGGTTTGTTCAATAGTGTAATATTCGCCAGGCACGCCGCTATGTTTAGTCATAACATTCATGTTTTGAGAGAAATTCTGAATTAATTTCTTAGCTTTATTAAAGTCATCTCGGTCAGCCGCTCCTAGTTCGTTCTCGCCAATAATCGCTACAATACCCTTAAGCGATTCGTACTTTAGGAGTAACGCCTGGACTCTGACGCTTAATAAGTAGTGGCGGTCACCGACAACTTCAGGAGTTAACAGGCTGGAATTAACCTGGTTTAAGTCAATCGCCGGCCGGATGCCCTGTTCGGCAACCGCACGGGACAGCACAATGGTTGAATCCATTTCGTGCTGGATAAACTGCACAGCCGGGTCAGAAACGTCGTCAGCCGGCACGTATATGGTCTGAACGGAAGTAATTGAACCGTTGTCATTAGAGCTTAAGCGGTCCTGCAGAGTTTTAACATCTGAAAAGATGGTTGGTTCATATCCACCTTCGTTTGGCACCTGGTTAAGTATGGTTGACAGCTCAGTCTTTGCTTGAATATAGCGGTACATGTTGTCGGCGAAGAACAGAATGTCTTTATGCTGCGTGTCCCTGAAATACTCGGCCGATGAAGTTGCCGACACGCCAATTAAAGAACGCTGGAAAGGATTTTCATTCATCTGTGCGAAGAACATGCAGGTATTTTTAAGCAGGTCGTTCTCTTTCAGGGTTTCGAATAGTTCATGGCCTTCACGGATACGTTCGCCAATTCCCGCAAAGAAGGATAAGCCGCCCCCACTTTTAGCGATATTGTTAATGAGCTCCATAGTGAGCACGGTCTTACCGACACCAGCACCACCAATAATACCGACCTTCGAGCCCTTAACAAACGGTGTGAAGAAATCGATGACTTTAATGCCGGTGACTAAAATCTCCGGTTTTTTTACTTCATAGTTACTGGACACCGGCGGCAGCTTAAAGATATCCTTCATTTCGGTTGAGCCTTCAGGAATTGGGTCACCGCCATCAAGGGGGTCACCGAAAGCATTAAGTACACGTCCGACAATTGCTTCTCCAACAGGCAGTTCTATACTCTTATTTAGTCGGTTTACTTTCATGCCCTTCTTAATCCTGAGGTCACTACGCATATTGAGACACGAAGCGATGCCACCCGGCTCTAAGTGTTCGACAATTAACTGGGTCTTAAAACCGTTATCTATTTCGACCAGTTCATTAAGAGCAGGCACGTCGTCATCAAATTGGGCCTGAACTATGGAATTCTTTATTGCTCTAATAACACCAGGCATAGCTTTAGATCCTTCCTGCCATATTAGATTTTTTTAACCCGTTAATAACTTCCTTGAGGCGTTCGTCTTTAATGTAGCGCTTAGCCCGGTTAAAGTTCAGATGAGTTTCCTTTTTCATGTCATCGGCCCGCTCATGAGCAATACTCATAGCCTTAAACCGGGAAGCATACTGCGCCAGTTTTGACTCCAAAATCAGCTGGCTTATAACTATCTGGACCATAGAATTCTCAAGGTGGGCGACCACTTCCATGGTACTAGGTTCAAATATATAGGTTTCTTCGTTAATTACGTCCTTAGCATCCTTAACGCCACGGTCGGTAAGTGCGGTAGACAGTTCAATACTTTTAACTTCCTGCTCCATAAGGGATACGTACTCTTGGTAAAAAACTTTAGTCGTCTCATAGCGCTTAGTTTCCGAGCTAATCGGCGTGACATTTATATCCCGATCTCGTTTTGGTAGTTTAAAATATTTACCATACGAAACCTTATTTTGTGCTAACTGCAGAGCACCGTGGTGACCGATAACAATAATGTCGTGCTTTTCCGGGACATATTCCTTAAGCATTAGCCTAACCAGCTTTTGGTCAATATCGCCGCTGAAGCCACCTTCGGCCGTAATAATAATAAAAAGGGTTTTCGGAATAATGGTGGACTGCGTTTTACCGGCCACGCGGCCGTAGCCGAAGCCGTCACCGATTTTGATCTGCGAGTAAATGCCCCAAAGCTGATTGAAGAATTTCGTTGACTGCATAACCTGGTCCTTAATCTGAGCAATACGCATACTGGCAATACCCTCAAAGGCGCTGGTTAGCTCGACGAGTGTAGCCATAGAGGCTTCTTCAGCTTCTAGCTCAGTTGGTCTCTTCATGCCGCTACCTTTTCTTTATGTTCCTCATCCTTTTCTTCATGCTTTTCTTTGTGCAACCCAAAGTGGTGCTTCTTCTCATGGTCATCATCTTTATGTTCCTCATCTTTTTTAGCAGTGTCTGTCTCCGGTTTGGCAGTTTCTGCGGGTGAAGTGGCTGCCGGTGCTGCTGCTGGTTTAGGAGTACCTATTAAGCACTTGGCTTTAAGCTCATCTCTGACCCTATCGAAGTCTTCATCAGTCTTTATTTGCAATGCGTACTGCTTAGCGTTCTGCTTTAAATCGTTAATACTAATCTTTTCATCGTCCTTTAGATCAAGCACTATAGAGAAGAGTAATTGCTGGGTAAGCAGATTGTAGGTGTCGGTAGGCCCTTGCGTCAGAATCTCGTATATAAGTTTACCAATACTTAGGCTGTGCTGGGCTTCAGCTGACAATTCGGCACCGAACTGGGCGTATTCCTGGGCCTGACGGTAACTGGCCAGCAACTTAAGTGTTCTTGAAGCATATTCTTTTTGACGCTTGTTATGGCCAACACCACCGGCACGGGTAACAGACAAGCCAATATTAATAGCCGGCCTAATACCGCTCTTGAAGGTCTTCATATCGAGCACCCACTGGCCGTCGGTGATAGACATTATGTTGGTTGGCAGGAAGGCGGTAATATCGCCATTAGGAACATGGACCATCGGAATAGAAGTTAGCGATTTGCCGGTGCTATTTAGGCGTCCGGCTCTTTCTAGTAGTGATGAGTGGGCATAGAAAGCGTCACCCGGGTAGGAATCTCGGCCTGGACTGACACCGGATAATAGCGATATTTCACGGTAAGCTTGAGCGTGACTGGTTAAATCGTCATAGATAATTACACTGTCCTGATCGCACTTTTGCCAGAGATATTCAGCTATAGCACAGGATACGTAAGGGGCCAGGTAATTGTTAATGAGGCTTTCAAAAGCTGTTGCAATAACCACCGTTATTTTATCGGTGGCGCCAGCCTCAGAAATGCGGGATAAGACCGTATCTATGTCACTTCGTCTTTTGGCTATCAGGCAGTAAATACCGACCTGATCGGTATTCATTTGGTTAATCATAAACTGAGTAGCGATGGTGCTTTTACCGGACTTGCCCTCGCCGAGCAGGGCCATACGCTGGCCTTTCACTATCGGGTACAGCGCATCAATCGCTGATACCCCTGACTCAACCTGATCTTCAACCAGTTTTCTTTCGTATAGCTTGGGTGCTTCATTAAAGACCGGCCAAACGTCATCAGCCTGGATTGGTCCCTTGCCATCCAGCGGATCACCGCTGACATTAACAACCCTTCCAATAAAGCCTTTTCCGACTTTACATACAAGTGTTTCGTGCTGGATTACCACCACCATGCCTACTCTGACTGGAACAGCCCCTAGATGCAGAATCACCACATGGTCTGGTTGAACCTGGAATACAAAGCCTTTCGAGCCGTCATCAAACATGACCAGCGAATTAAGTGCGCAGGGCTGTAAGCCATTGGCCCTAACTAATGACTTATCTACGGAAATTACCTCACCGACCGGGTTACCCTTTTTAATAAAGGCTTCAAAATGGCTTTGGTCGCTCACGAGGCACCCTCCACTGGCTTAACTATACCGCTGGTATCAAGTTCTTTAATAAGCTCGGCGCGGTGGCCAATCAGGGTTTGTTTTAGACTGAGGTCAAAGAATTTGTTAGCCGTTCTAACCATACAGCCGGCACCGATTGAAGGTGCTAAACCGACCGTCACTACGGCGTATGGACTAATCGAGTCACGGATATAAAAAATCAATTTATCTAAAAACTTAGTGGATGGCTCCGCGCTAAAGCTCATATGCAGCACTGGCGATTTATCTACTATTTCGTTTAAAGCCTTCACTAAAGCTTCTCGTTCATCTTTCACTAGCAGATTGGCTTTATTTACTTCAATTAAATCGTCGAGCTGACGACTAGTCTTCGGCATTTTAGGCTGCTTTTGACCGCCCTCTCTAAGCTCCATCTGCAGCAAAGTATCACAGAGCTCATCGACTTCTCTTTTGATTCTTCGTAAGTCGCCCGGGCTAACTATAGATAGTGGCAATTTAAAAGTCCGCTCATGCGCCATTCTTAAGATCCTCAATTATGGCAGTCTTATTGGCTTCAAGATCAGCCAGAATAAAGTCGATTTGGTCATTAAGATCAATCTGATCGCCAATTGCTGCGAGAAGATAGTGATTAACTATCTCCGTCATATTGTTTTCAAATCTTTCTATTAGCAGGCGCTTGGTTGCCTCTATATCTGCCTGGATCTGCTCGCTTAGCTTCTTACGTTCCTCATCGATTGCCTGGTTGGTCTTTTGCAGCGACTCTACAGCCAGCTGCTTAGCATCATTAATACCCTGCTCATACTTTTCAAATTCGGCTTGCAGCTTAGTGGTGATCTCGCCCTTCATATAATCATTGATCTGCGCAATAGTCAGTCTTAGATCCTGCTGCAAAAACATGGCATTTTCATTGATAATATTCTCAAAGTTGAGTCTTCCGCGGTTTCGGAGCTCTTCCCGGAAGTCATCGTTGAATATATGCTCAACGTCTTCTCGAGCTGCCGCCTCAATCGAGTCATTAAGGTTGGACGATTTACCGCCACTCATCCGTGAAACGTGAACTATCAGCCATATGAAACCAATCCCCGCTGCACCTAGGGAGCCTAAGATTAGTAATAGCCACCAAATTGTCATGTTTGTTTACCCACCGCTATTTATCTATATAGCTTGCTTTGTATTTTAATGCTTATGGCTTTATATAACAATACAAGTATAAGCCCTGGATAAGATACCTGTAAAGTGTTTTTAAGAAAGCGAGCTGAGAACTTTTACCACAGTCCTTAGCTGCTCTTCAGTTGTCGAGCGTCCCAGAGTTAAGCGCAGCGATCCTCTGGCCTCTTCATCACTACTACCGATCGCTTTAAGGACATGTGAAGGCTCGTCGCTACTGGCACTACACGCACTGCCGGCGGCAGCCAGAATAGCTTGACCGTCCAATTCCATTAAAAGTCGTTCATTATCTGCTCCAGGCAGAGTTATATGAACATTGTTAGGTAAACGATGCTTTAAGGAACCATTAAGCTGCAGATCAGGAAGCGCTGTTATAAGTTCAGCTATGAAATTATCCCTAAGAATAGTTAACCGCTCAGCCTCTTCATTTCGGCTACTTTGCGACAAATCCAGTGCCGCCGCCAGCCCTATGATGCCAGCGACGTTTTCGGTGCCAGAGCGTAAACCTCTCTCCTGGCCACCACCTTTTATCTGAGGGGAAAGCTGGACGCCGGTTTTTATAAATAGCACGCCAGTCTGCTTAGGGCCGTAAATCTTTCCACCGTTAAGACTCATAAGATCAACGCCTAAACGGGAGGTGTGTAGATCCAGATAATTAGCGGCCTGAGCGCTATCAGTATGTAAATATAACGGCAAGCCTTGGCCACTTCGCCTGCGTCTTTCGGTTTGGACTATTTGAAATACCTGCCTAATCGGCTGAATTGTGCCGATCTCATTATTAGCCTGCATAACACTTACTAAAACCGTTTTCTCATCCAGTTTTTGTTTTAAATCCTCTAAATCGATTCTGCCATCTTTAGTGACTTTCACATTGCGGGTATTAAATGACTGACTGGGTGCAATGACCGATTCATGCTCAATAGCGCTGATCAGCATATTGGCTTTTGGGTATTTAGACATAATGCCATTAATGGCCAGGTTATTAGCTTCAGTTGCGCCGGCCGTAAAGACAATTTCCGGCGGCTTAGCACCCAGCCAGAAAGCCACCCTGGCTCTGGCTTCATCGATTTTACGCCTGACTTCAATAGCCGGGATATAACCGGCCGAAGGATTATAAAAGTTTGATTCGTAAAAAAGCAGCATGAGCTTAAGCACACTTGGATCTAGCGGTGTAGCCGCGGCATGATCTAAATATATATACTTACTGCTCATTTATTCCAGTATAGCTAGTTGATATACGTAAATCTCACTAAACAGCTAATAGTTGGTTATCGTAGGAACGGATAACTTTATCGGCATAGATACGGGCAGCCCTGACAAAGTTGCGTGTTTCGTTGTCCGATAAGCTCTGATAAGTGCCGTTGTTCTGAACTTTGAAGATGCCGTTCGGCCTAACTTCATATCTTGTAGTAACACTATGGTTGCCGGTTTTATCGGTCCAGGCTTCGTGCCATACCCAAGTGTGTTGATCTAAGCAAAAGAACTGCCGGGTTCGGCCTTTAGGAACTTCGCCGAATAAAGTACCACCCAGTTCGGCTTCACTCCTAATTAAATCATCGGTCGTCAACGGTCGACTGACATTAGTAAATTTTGGCAAAATTCGCATTATTTTGTGTCCTCTGATTCAAAGGCATATTTAACACTCAGTTGAGCACCCTCAATGGTCAGGTTCTGCATATTTGGCTCTGGAGTTGGACTCGGTGGTGTAACCAATTTCTCTTCAAATACATCTTGTTGAAATGGAGTCTGATTATTGTCCTCTGTAGGCTGCATAATGGCATGAGTATTTTCGTCCATCGGTCCGACATTTCTTGTAGTGACCCGCTTAGTCAGGTTTTGGCCGTCAGGTTGATGCTCTAGTCCCGAGGTATTATCTATATCGGTTCCGCTGGCTCTGACAAGAATTTCCAATCTGTCGATGGCATACCTTACCACTTCCTGGCGCCTTGTAATTATCTCAATGTAACTTGAGATGTTTCTTTCGTTATTGTGAGGTTGTGATTGATTATTCATGTGTCTTATACTCCAAATAGTTTAGTGGCATTAGCCGTCGTAGCGGCTGCCAGGTCGTTTAAGTTTTCGTTCCTTATTTCCGCCAGATGCTTAGCTATAACTGCCACCATATTTGGTTCATTTATATTACCACGGAAAGGCACCGGTGTCAAGAAGGGCGCATCTGTTTCAAGCAGTAAATTGCTAAGCGGAACACGTTTATACATTTCAATTTGTTCCGGCTTTTTTGCGAATGTCGATATGCCGTTAACGCCTATATAAAATCCCCGCTTGAGCGCCTCATCTAAATTAACCAGGTTGTCCGTAAAACTGTGGAGTACCGCATGCAAGTTCGGAAAGTTATTAACTATCGACCAGAAGTCATCAAAAGCCTCCCGGACATGGAAAATAACCGGCAAAGCCTGCTGGCTGGCTAACTCGAGCTGGATATTAAGTATTTCTATCTGTTGATCTCTTGGGGAATGTTCATAGTAATAATCTAGACCACATTCGCCAACCGCTATAACTTTAGCTTGTTTGCTCAAAGCTTTAAATTTATCCTGAGCATTTTTATCTACCGCAAAATTGCTAGCTTCGTGGGGGTGAATACCGATACTGGCCCAAATATTAGCATGTTCCGCTGCCACATCTATGGCTAGCTGGCTATCCTCTAGCTCGCAACCGACGCATATCATTTTACTAACTCCGTCCGCCATGGCTCTGTCTAAGACATTTTGTATGCTTAGCTGTTCAGCTTTTGCCCAAAGTTCCTGGGTATGCCTTTCACCTTGTTTTGCACCAATTGACTGAATATGGCAATGAGTGTCTACTAACTGCATAATTAAACCTCAGTCTTTTTTGGTTGTCTCGGCTTTAGGAAATAACGTCCGCTCGGGCGGCATTAGCTTAGGCGCGCTTAATAAGTCCTTCATACGTTGGCTGGTTTCAGGCAGGAATGGTTCTAGTAAATCGGCCAGTAAATTCAATGTGCCGAGCATATGGGTTATAACTTCCACTAAATGCTCGTTATCCTTCTGCCTATCTATTGCCCAGGGCTTCTCTTCATCGATATACTGATTAAGCCCTCTGATGTGCTCCCAGACTTCATCAAGGGCCCGGTCAAACCGGCAGGCTTCAATCGCTTCACTGTAGCGGGTCGTGTCATGGTCGGCTTCCGGCTTTGAATCAAGATTGCCATTTAGATACTTCTGAGCCATTGTCAAAGTTCGTTGCAGGGCGTTTCCCAGTTCGTTGGCCAGCTCGTTATTATATGCGCTTTCCAGTCGTTCCCAGCTGAAGTCACCGTCTTCATAAGACGGGATGTGACGAAGGAAGTAGTAACGAAAGGCATCGACGCCATATTTTTCGACAATATCTTTCGGATGAACGACATTGCCTAAGCTCTTGCTTATCTTCTTGTCGTCAATTGTTATAAAGCCATGTACGTAGAGTTTTTTAGGCAGATCAACACCGAGGCTCATAAGCATAGCTGGCCAAATAGCAGCATGAAAACGGATAATATCCTTACCGACTACCTGTACGTTGGCCGGCCAGAAATTCTTAAAGTCCTCATTTTCGGGATAGCCCAGAACTGTAATGTAATTCATAAGCGCCTCAAACCATACGTACATTACCTGATCCGGATCGCCTGGTACTGGTATTCCCCAGGAAATTTTATCCTTTGGTCTGGAAACACTAATGTCATCAAGACCGCCCTTAATTAAACTGACGATTTCATTTTTCTTAGATTCTGGGAGGATAACAAATTTACCGGAAGTTATAGCCTTTAAAAGTTTGTCCTCATACTGAGACAATTTGAAGAAATAATTTTCTTCTTCAACCTTCTCAAACGGTCGGTTATGATTAGGGCAGATCCCATTAAGCTCTTTAACCTCAGTTTCTGTAAAAAATGCTTCGTCGCCGGTACAGTACCAGCCAATATAACTGCTTTTATAGATATCTTTTTTGAGGGCTTCCCATATAACCGCCGCCCGCTGCTCATGCCCGGTATCGGTGGTCCGTATAAAGCGATTATTCGAAATATTCAATAAATCACTTAATTGCTGGAAACGCTCACTAATTTGGTCGGTAAAGTCTTTAGGGCTAAGACCGTTTTCAGCGGCCTTCTCGGCTATTTTACCGCCATGTTCATCAGTGCCGGTGCTAAAAATGACATCATCGCCCTTAGAGACGGCGTAGCGGGCCAGCACATCAGCAATAACCAGCTCCATCGCAAACCCAATGTGCGGCTCGGCATTGACATAGGGAATAGAGGTAGTGACGTAGTATTTACTCATGAGTCTTATATATAGCTTACCGTTTTATAAAGAATTTTGTAAGACTTTAACTTGTCCTTACTGCGGCCTATCGACATAGTCCTGGGCGAATCTTTCAAAGACCGCATTAGTCCAGCCAAAACCGGTTTGCGATGGATAAAGCCCTTTAACAGGCGGCTTCTCCGGGTTAACAACGTTATACTTCTCAAGAAACATATTCTCGGTATTAAACCAGTGAAGATTGGTTTTAAGCCACTTGGTAGCTATGCGCCGGGCGTCTTTATGATAACCATAACGCTCCAGCCCCTTAACAACAATAAAGTGGAGAGGCGCCCAACCGTTCGGGTAAGCCCACTGGGTTGGTACACTGCCCAGAACAAATTGCTTAAGCGGCAAGGCATCGGTGGTACTAAGACCCCCTTTATGTTCAAAACGTTTGAGAGATTTAACAAGTGTAGCGGCCCTTTCCTCATCGACCATACCAGCCCACAGCGGGAAAAAAGCAGCCAGGCTAAAGACATCGCCGCGTTTTTTCTTAACATAGTTGTAATCGAAGTACATGCCTCTGAGCTTATCCCACATGAGTGTATCAATAACGTCTTTTCGAACCTTAGCCGCGTCCTCCCAATAAGCAGCCTTACGCTTGTCTCCAAGTATTCGGGCGGTGCGGGCAAAATCGGTTTCATACTTATATAGCAAACTATTTAGATCAATCGGTAAGAAATTAAGTGCCCGTCTATCAAACCGGGGGGTCATATCCCAGCCACTTTCGGCTTCCGCGAGATCATGAAGATAATTAATGTCGTAATAGCGGCTAAGACCGTTATATACTTGGCGTTCATTCGGCTTTTTAACACCCAGCCAAACCGTTTGATACTCTTCCTCGGCTACCGCCATATGATCCCTTAGCCATCGATCGGTTTTATTGTATGCGCTATAAACATCAAAAATAAAACTAGTCAGCAGTGGCGGCTGACTGCGGCCGGTTAAATAAGTTCTTGAAGCGTTTGGTATGACCTTAAACCGTTTATAAAGCGAAATAAGATCGTCAAGGATACCGGTAACCAGCTCTTCGTGCTCTTCGTCCAGCATGCCTTGAATCATGAAATAGCTGTCCCAATAGTACAGTTCGTTATAGTCAAAGCCGGTTTTTAACTTGAAAGACGGGACCAGGTATGGCTTTGGCAGACCCAGTAAACTTTCGTCGTCTTTGGGGTGGAAGCGTTCGACTTTCGGCCAGTAATTTTTTATATACTTTCTAGCCTCCGCTACGTCTTCAGGTCTAAGATCAATATCTGGCCTAAAAGACAATGGGCGAAGTGCACGCTTAACCATTACCCGTGTTCGATTGAGTTTTGCCATTATATAACAGCCTAGGCGTTGCTAGGGTCTGCCGTCAATACTGTTTTTTCTTATTTAATATTCTTAGTTAGCTACTGGTCGCTCTTCGCGGGGACGGGCTTCATTTACAACAATTGCGCGTCCATCAAGATCTTTACCGTTAAGCTTAGCAATTGCTTCTTTGGCTTCTTCATCGCTGGACATTTCAACAAAGCCAAAACCTTTGCTTCGGCCGGTCTCACGGTCTTTAATAACGTTAGCTGAGACTACTGTACCAACAGTTGCGAAAAAGTCTCTTAAACTATCGTCGTTAGTGGCCCACGCTAGTGAACCGATAAATAATTTACTTGCCATGTTACATTAACTCCTTTAACTGGCTGGAAAGAGGTAACCTGACAAATCAGTTTAGCTGCTCCTCTTTATCTCTTAACTTTCTATCTAGAATCTTAAAGCAGCTCTTCTAGCTAGCGTCAAGTGTATCAGATATTTATGTTTCAGTACAAGACTCAAGCATTTCGGACGATAATTTCATGATTTAACAGATCATATAAAGGTGACTGCTCAACCGAAATAGGCAGCAAAAATTACATTTAGGGTCAGGTTTAGTCTGCCAATTCCGGTTGGATTTTTGCCTAATCCTGGCTAAAGACTTTTTTAACCCTTGAACGGGTTAGGAAGGCAATCGGTAATATAGCTATAAGGTAGCCGACTACAACATTTCTAAGCGGTATCATTGTCTTACCTACCTCATTCAAGGAAATTTGCTGGCTGATAACCACCGCTTCTGACTTTTGCAGAGATTTGAGAATCGTAGCCTTTCGAGAGAGCGACAATGACGAATCATTCTGGTAGTTCTGAATGGTGTTCTGTAGGCTAGTTAGCTGGGGGTTATTAACTTTATCGACCTGGTTTTGCTGATGAATATAATTAAAAGTTCCAAATAAAGAAAATATTAACAATATGGAAGACGCAATTATATAGCCAAGCCTAGCAATTTCCTTTTTCATAATTATGCCAATACCAAGGCCAAGTTGGACCAGTGCTAGGATTAGACCGATTACTTCAGTAGACGACTTAAGTCCGACCGATACCCAGGACAATAAACTTAAGACAGACAGGAAAATCATAAAGCCACCAAAAAGCTTAACTAGATTTTCGCTAGAGCCTCTAATAATTCCGGCTTTTGGCTTTACCGGTGTTGAGGCTGGCGTAGAAGCTGGATGGTGCGTGGCAGGCGGGTATCCGTAGGCTGTACTCGGCTGAGAAGGCACAGGGGGTTGGCTATTGAGTGGCTTAGTTTCAGGGAAGGTAGGATTTGGCTGGGGCCGAGCTGGCGTTGGTTGATTAGCAAAGTTAGTATCCGTTGGTCGCTGAGTAGGCGGTTGGGAATTATATGATGATCTGGATAAGTAGCCTATGTTTTGTCGGTTTGGCTGACCTGGCTGCTGCAGAGGCCGCTGCACCGAGCGAAACGAATCAATTGACTGCATAGGTCTTCTAGACCGGTCCATGTCGGCCGGATGTCGACTCGGTTGAGCGTTATTATTATTTCCATTTTGTGGTGGTGGCGCGTTACTATCCATAAGTCAGCTTAAATAAGCATTAGATTAATAATACGTGATTATGCTAAGCTATGGCAACTTTGAGCTTTATATGAAAAGTGTACCGTAAGCCTTAGTAAGGCTGACTTTACTAGAACAAACTATCAATTGCTCTCAGCTAAGGGCTCAGCCCAGGATAAACGTATCCCTACCAACCAGTTCAAATGGTTGGTGGTCCTATCTACGCCTTGAAAAGGCACAACCACTTCACTACCAGACTCGATGACTTCAGATATAAGACCTAGAGCTCCAAAATGTTCAGATACTTTGCCGCTCAATTCACGGTACTTGAGTAACTCTTCAAAGGGTTGAACATAAGGTTCCTGTCTATCGCCTTTGAAAATTTTCCATACCTTTCGAGCTTCAGTTTTTCCATCAATTGCCGCCTGGGCAACAATTTTATGTATTTCACTAACTGTTGGTTCAAATAACGATTCAACAACAGCCCCAATCCTACCGGTTCTGCACCTACGCAGGTTAACTTCATCGCCGCGAGAATCAGCTTCAGGCAATAAATCGTACATATTAATACCGTTGGCGGAGGCATTAACAATAACTCTTCGCAAGAACTCGGTCATCCAGCCCTCTTTATCCTGCCATTGCCCCTCAATAAGATTCAGCGCAAACTGAGTGGCGCCAATATCGTAAGTCAGCTGAGTACTGTTGGTGACATTCTCGTCAGGCAAATAGTTAACGGCAACCGTTGTTGCTACTGCTCCGTTTCCGTAATTTTCCAGCTCTCTTTCTTTCCTCATAGTAGCGCTCCGTTAAGTAATTATTTGTTATAATTTTAATTTCTAATATCTATTTAGCAAGCTTAAGTAAATTACTTTTTTCCACCCTCATAGGCTTCAAGAACTCGCTTAGCATCGTCTGGAACACTGTCAATACAGTCATAATTGGATATTTCCGATGAATTTACCCAAGCAAAGTCAGTGAAAGCCGCTTCTTCAAGCCTAACATCACCGGTTGTATATTCAGCAGTCATGACTACCATGAAAACCGGAATGCCATCGGGCCGTACAAAAACTTTATTGCTAATAATGTCAGCGGTCTCGCTATCGACATCCAGCCCGCACTCCTCTTTTGCTTCCCTTTTCGCAAGTATACCAAGTATGTTTTCAATGCCATCAATTGGTTTAAGGCCTTTTTCAACTAACAGATTCCGGACATCAGCATGCTCTAACTTTCCTCCCGGAAAAGCCCACTTACCCGGATGAACTACCTCTGATTCACTCCTCTTTAAGATTAAACAGCTATTATCCCTAGGGTTAACAATAATTATGTTCGCTACTACATAAAACAGCTTATCTTGCTTAGCCTGGGCAGTGGATATCTGTATATTATTCATAATAATCTTCACTTTGTTATTAATATAATAAATCTTAAGCCGTCATAATGCCATCTCAGATAGTGGTAATTTCTGGAGTATACTAAAAAATAAGTTTTGTTAAAGAAGGAGACCGTCATGTTAAAGAAATTAATACTAGCCATAATTGCTTTAGTTATTATTGTCGCCGGAGTATATGCACTAACTCAAAAATCACCCGTAAACAAATCTTACTCAACACCAGTAACTACAACTAAAAGCGCCAAAACAACGCCTAGAACGGCCAGTATTATTGAAATAAAGACAGCTCCTCATATCGGCCAATACTTAGCTAACAATTTAGGTCAGCCTTTATACACTTACGGCGCAGACTCTAATGGGGTTAGTAACTGTACTGGCAGCTGTTTAAGCAGTTGGCCTATATATGCACCGACCAGTTCTGCCGCTAGCCTGCCTGCACATATAACTATAATTAGTCGTAGCGACGGTTCTAAACAATACGCTTACAAAGGCATGCCTCTTTACACTTTCACTGGCGATACTAATGGCCAAGTAACAGGCGACGGGGTTGCTAATTTTCATGTAGCGAAGCCATAGCGGGAAGTGCCAGCACCTGTCTGCCTGAAAGACCTTATGAAGCAATTTGCCATCATATTTCTCAAACTTCCAGATAATCGTTTAGTCATGCAACGCCGAACCTCCGATGCACCATATGCACTGGGGAAGCTTGGAGTATTTGGCGGTCAAAAAAATAATAACGAGTCGCCGGATGAATGTATTCGTAGAGAACTCAAAGAAGAAACTTCTTTGGATATCAAAACCTTAAATATTACTGCTTTAAGCGATTTTATAATATCTAAGGGAGTTTATCCTGAAGATAGACGCTTCTTCGTTTATGAATCATCTATTCCAAAAGCTGAATTTGCTATTTTTGAAGGAGCAGCAATAGAAGTTTACGGTATAGAAGAGCTAAAAGGCCGCCAAGATTTAGTAGAGGCAGTAGACTACTATTTAAGTAACGGATTTTTTGTTCTTTAAACCGATAAGGAAGCTTTACCTAACCAGCTCATTTAGTCGCTAAAAGCGCATAATAGCTATCACTATAGCTTATAAATCTTATAAAGAATCCACTCTTCTGCCAAATCGAGGAGCTACCCGTATTCATAATGAAGGGCTCCTCCATTTTGCAATGGAGTGGATAATGCTTATCTATGGTGGAGCACCTCGAAAAAAGTTCACCCCTCATTATTGATGAAGTACAGCGCTTGCATGAATTAATCTGGGACGACTACTTAGACTTTCAGCACTATCATAAACAACGAAAGAAGTCTGTATCCCCTACAGGTATACGCCCTTAACTTGAGGTAGTTATTTCGTCCAGTCATATAGGTATCTACCCCCTACTCGTAAGCTACTCAGGAAGACTTTTTATTTATTGGTTTTGGTTTATACTTTTCGCTACTTATCATATGCCGTGCAAGTGTATAAGGATATCCATCTAACTCGAATAAACCATTCAGAATACTCAACTTATTTTCGGCTTCGTCGATCAGTTCAAGTAACTCCATATTGGCGTTTATTACAGAAACCTTCAACTTTGCTAGATCATTGATGCTCGGATCTTTTAATAATTTATGGATGTAATTGTTTCTTTTCTGCACAAAAGTCTCTAGCTTAATGACAAAATCATCCATAACCTGTTTATAAGTTTTTTCGTCTCTTACATTAATAGTCTTTAGTAGCTTTACTAATGTACCCAAACTATCACTATCCCTAATAATAGAGTCTGTTTTATAGAGGACAGAATAGCCATTATTATCAAAGTAACTCTTAAAACTGTAGGTAATGTTGAGTATCTGCTTTATTATTTGCTCAAGTTGCTGGACATAAACTACAAACATCCCAATTTGGGCTGCCAAAGTGGGTTCACCCTCTTTTGCTGCATCATAAACAATCTGCTCCAAAAGTTTTTGCTTTGCAATTTGTTGCTTATACGCCTCCATCCCTGCCTTAACCCAAGGATTTGACTCTTGATTATTATTAGTGCTCATATCTGAATAATAGCAAAAAACGAATTATTAATACTATAACGTCGCACAATGAGTATTGTAGGAACATGAGTAACAGAGGTAATTTATAAATTTCTTTATACTAATGGCGTGTCAAGTGCGACATACAAATACCTTCACCCCTGTTAAAAAATAATTATGACATAATCCGTTATTTATTACTCTGCTACAGTTAACAACTTATTTGAGACTCTGCTGAAGTGTATGCGTTATAAGCGTTAGTTGCTGTTGTTTCTAATGATGATAATTGCTGCTGGTCATATGCCTGAAGCTCTGACGCATTCATTCCATATTTGCCTCCAGCTGTATTCATTTGGCTCTCGAAGCTGTTGAGAGCTCCCACTGCTTGAGTATATTGAGTTTCCAAGGTATTTAGGTTACTAGGTATATTACAGCTAGCCGATGGAGTTGTACTTGGCACATTAGGCAGTGATACGGTGGGCGTGCTACTACTATCAACAGGAGGAGGTGTACTATCTATCGAAGTATTCTCGGCTGCATTTAAATATTGCTCGGCATTGGCCTCGTCCTGAGCAGCCTGGGCTTTCTCTTGGGCAATCTCCTGGTTAAGTTTACTTAATTCAGAACTCGTACCGCTCGAATTGCTACTTGTATCCAACGGTGTCGTCGTATCATTAGCCATTGCGCCATAATTAACCGTCGCTAACTGTCTTGAAGCGACTTGCTTCTTCGCTAAAAGAGATACGCCTCCAAGCGTCGCTATTCCTACCACCACCACAATAATGAGAACCTTATAAATAAGTTGTTTTTTCTGCTTTCGGTGATGACCTTCTAGGTCAAATAATTGTTCCATTGAGACTCTGGTACTAAATATTAATAGTTACTCTAAATATCGACTTTACGACTTTTGTCATAGTTTGTCTAGTTTGCAGGATTGCCTGCTCGCTTTGTAATTTTCGCAAAATTTAAGTTCAGGAAAAAAGCCAATATGTTTTTTGTTAAATACGAAAGACTAAGTTATTATTAACTTATAGGCATCAGCCCGCTATCTATGCGGGCTTTTATTTTTAAAAATACTGCGAGAATACTGTGACAATCTATGGCTAATAATGATAATTTAAAACCGTTTAAAAAGGGATATGACTCTCGACGGGGGAGCAAACCTAAAGGAGCTAAGCATGTTGCTACGTACATTCGAGAAGCTCTTGAAAATAATAATTTTAGATATAAACTGCCGGAAACTAGCGAAGTCAAAGCTCCTCCTATAGCCGTTATATTAGATGCTTTAATTAATAAAGCTGCTAATGGAGATATTAAAGCGACAGAACTACTTTTTAAACACGGCTATGCCAACAAGCTTGAAATTGAGTTTTCAAATAATAGTAACTATACGGGTCCAAAACTTACTTCATATCAATTAGAGCAAATGGCACGGTTACGACGTCAGGAAGAACAGGATGGAATGTGATAATATAGTAATACTTAACAAATCATTCAGGCCGTTAAGTTCGAATTTGCTAGATATATAACATAGTACGAAGAGCCCTAATAAATTATCTATTAGGGTTTTTATGTGCCTTTCTAATCTACACACTAAAAATAGCAGAACACCAAAGCAGGACGATCTGGAAGAATTTTGCTTATGGTTGTATGGTATTTATGAGGAAACGATTTTAGAGGAAGAATAGAATTTACGGTAAAAGCTTGGCATGTTACTACAAATAATCATCAAATCAACAGATGGCAGTCTTCATGCTCGTATGCCAAGCTGCATCCGTGGACTGCCATCCGTTCATTTGAAGGTTGGATATGGACACTGAAGCAATAGCATTATGCCGTATATCTTCTAAAAACCAAGAAGCTGGGCATAGCTTAGAGGCGCAAGAAAAAAGCGTCGTCTCTATGGCTGCAGAGATGTCGGTAAAAATAACTAAAACCTGGAGCATTACTCAATCTAGTAAAGCGGGCATAAATGCGAAGAGAAAAGACCTAAAGGAGATAACTGAATTCTGTAGGAAGAATAAAAGTACCCGCTACTTATTAGTTGATAGGGTAAGCAGACTGATGCGAGAATGGAAAGTTTTAATCTTGTACATTTATGAACTTGAGGAATTGGACGTTAAAGTAATCTTTTGTGACCCGTCTCAGAGGCACTTGAATAGCGATGATCAAATTGCTCAACTGATGTTGATATTAGAGGGCTTTAAGACTGAACAAGAAAATAAAGAGAGGGCCGATACAACAATTTCTAAGATGAAAAGCAGGTTTGGGTCAGGCTATTACTTATCCCATCCCCATCCCGGTTATATGAAATCAAGTATCGCAGGGTTACACGTCCCGGACCTGCAGAGGTTTACGCTACTTCAGGAATGCTGCAGGCTATTGATTTATAAGCAGTATAACGTCAACCAGGCTGTTCAATGGCTAAACGATAAAGGTTATAGAACACTTGGTGGCAGAAAGGTATCTATAGACCATTTCAGTGAATTTATAGTTAACCCGTACTATTGCGGAATTATAACTGTCAAATCAGATGGCTGGCCGAAAGATGTTAAAGGTATACATGAACCTATGTTATCTAAAAGAGAACATTCGGTATTAGTGTCAGTAATCCAAAAACGTAATCCTAGAATAAGACAAAAGCATAATCCCGAATTTCCTATGGCTAATATAATCAGACATGAAAAATGTAAGGATAGTGGTGGATACGAAAAGTTTTCTGGTCATTTTCACAATAGAGGTAAAAGCCGTAATGGGAAACCAAGACCACTCAGACCAGTATACGATTGCCGAGATTGCAGACAGAGGATACATAGAGAAGATATCCATGAAGGGTTTGATAATTTCCTAAAACAGCTAAAGTTTCTTCCTAGCCCAGAAATGTTTAAAAAAGCTCTAATCAAAGTATGGAAAAGTCAAAGAGGATCAGTTTCTGAGCGCATTAGCAGTTTAGAGGCTACAAAGAAGCAAGTTACTCATGACCTCAAAACAGCGGCAATAAACTTCAGCAAGGAGCAGGCGGGACCTGCAAAAGATGCATTACGTGCACTCATTGAGGACTACGATATTAAACTTAAAGAAATAGAGACAGATATTGCTAATATGATGAATACTGAATTAGCTAGCGAAGAATTCGTCGCATTTGCGATTGATTTCATTGATAATCTCAAAACTAAATGGTGGAATTTATCCTATGAAAATAAAAAGAGGGGTGAACAAATTATATTTAACGGTAAAATTTATGTAGACAATTCTGCAAATGTTCACACCCCCAACTTAAGTACAATTTACAGATTAGGTACAAATAAAAAAGGCCTGGATAAGGCCAATTCTACTGAAATGGTGGAGCTGGCGGAGTACTGCCCTCCGCGTCCGTCAGTTTATCTAGTGTTAGTCATTTACAGGCTTAGTTCGCTTTAGTTGTCTTTTGCAGTAGGTTTATAAACGAACAAACTTCTCTACTGCAGCAACCCTTATCTTAGCAACCAAATCGGATTTGTTTGGCCGAGCATCCAGAAAATATGAAATGCCTTTCAACTATCTGGCGTCATATAAGGCATTGCTAGTCCTTAGACTAACTGAGGAGCAGGCTTAGCAAAAGCATTCTGCAGACTTGCTACAAAAGCATCACTAAGACCACTCAACTTTTCAGATACTGATTTTGCATCTAAAATATTTGCCTATAACGCTGACAAGCGGCCTGCTGATCTAACTGATAAAGTCCAACGTCGAGCTTAAATTCAGCCCCATGTAACCTATATTATATAGTCTTTGGTCTATTTTGTAAAGCTTATGCTTCGGCGACAATACCATGACAGCAAGTAATCTTGTGAGGTAAATCTTATTTACTGCGTTAATGCTTATGATATATACTTTCTTTGATGTGGATAAATAATTTGCATGGTGTATTGTCTTTAAAAAACTTTAAAACTGTGGTATAATATGCTTATGAATAACGCTTTGACCCCTCAAGATATTACTCGTATGGGAGAAGACTACTATTTCTCTAACCTTCAGAGCGAACTAGAACCTGAGAATAATGGAAAATATATAGTTATTGAGGTAGAGAGTCACGATTACTTTGTAGATAGAGATATACGTGCAGCTATAACAAAGGCGCAAGAAAAATATCCAGCGAAACTCTTTTATATTGCCGTAATAGGTTCGGTTAGCCGACCACAGATGAATAATTTCCACTATGCCTGGCAAATTTCAAAATAACCTCGCTTACCTTGAATTTGAACTTCACGGTATAGACAAAAAAACTAGCCAAAATTTTAACGGCATTATAGATACTGGGTTTAATGGTTATCTACAAATACCGATGGTGCAAGCTCTCCCTTTAGGCTTGAAACTAATAGGAGTGATGCCAAGTACGATAGCAAACGGTCAAACAGTCGTCAGCCTAATGTGTGAAGGCTTTGTAACTGTCGAAGGAAAAGAAATTGAAACTATAGTATATCTTCAGGATGGAAATACTGTTTTGATTGGAACTCAACTCTTAGAAAAAATTGGTAAAAATTTGATATTAGATTTTGTAGATGGAACATTTGAATTCAAGGACAGACCAAAGAATGAGCAAAAAACTATTCAAACAGCTAATTAAGAAAGCTTCGCAGCCCGTTCCAAAAGAATCGGACAAGTAGGCACATTTCTAAAGTTATACTGAAATACAAATTGGTTGACATAGCTCTGTAAATACTTAGGTGATACAGCGTGATAAGTTCCGTCTATACTTCTCTTTAATTGAGACCAGAAGCCCTCTATGGTGTTTGTATGAGCGGTGCCTCTAACATATTGAAGAGTTGAGTGATTAACAGTTGTATGGGTATAGCCTCTTTTAGTTAAGCTTTTATACGAACCAAACTCATCACTATAGATTGTTACATCAGTTTCTACTCTATCTTGGATAATTGGTATTAAAACTCTAGCTCCAGAACTTTTAACATGATTAGCTGAAACTCTACCGTTTCGCTCAACAGCACCAAATATTATTTGTTTATTACTTCTGCCTATTCTTCTTGGATGTTTACGACTAGGTGCATAGGTTTCATCAACTTCAATTTCTCCAGCAAGCTTATCGTTGTCTTGCTCCATAAGTAGTCTTATCTGCTTACACATCCGCCAAGCCGTTTTATAAGTTACTCCTAAGCTTCGCTCTAGTTCTTTAGCACTTACGCCATTCTTAGATACTGAGAACTGATAAATAGCATAAAACCAGTTCCATAAAGATGTTTCGGATTTACGAAAGATAGTATCAGCTAGTGGAGAGATAAACTTGTCACACTCAGAACAAACAAAGCTCTTTCGTCCTGTAACTGGGTGAAACTTAACGCCAATCACGCCACAACGAGGACAAGTATCACCATAACGGTTTTCTAAGACTGCTAGTAAGCAAGCCCTATCGTTAGGGTATTCAGCCTTGAAGTCATTAAGTGTGTATCTCATACCTTTAATACTAGCAAATAAATACTTGCTTGTCAAGGCATATATAAAGAAGTTAGCATTGTACATTTACGTAATATGTTAAAATAGATATAGTCAAGGCCCCTAGTTTTGGAAGGGGCTTTTTCTTTGGCCAGACGGATGAGTAATCTTAATACTTTTTTGGTTAGCACTAAGGCTCACCCGTCAAGTTCGGGGTAAAAAAATACCCCAGTGGTTCATCCATCTGGAGTTTCATATTTTACTGACCTCCAGAGGGACTAGATACAAGAAGCTTTTACGCCTTTCTTCTCTAGCCACCTCCGGTATCTACCGGTCAGTGGTTATCTACATCTTAATTTAAAGGGTTAGCTTTTTCAAGTTAATTTCAGTATTCGGGGAGTTCTGATGAGCAAAATATAGGAATACGATGAATCCAATGATAATTAGAATGAGGATTAGCCCGTCTCTAAGCTTTTCCAACGCTTCCCTTCTCGTTTGTCTTGTAGTGTTTTCTATCCACCTTTCAAATTCCCGTTGGGCCTTATAGCGGTCATCAATAACTTTCCTATTGTTTCCTTTGTAAGACTCGGCATAAGTACCACCCTTCAGCTGTTCAAGAGTTTTCTTCTCGTGAGGAGAAACGTATGAGGTATCTATCATGGTTTCTCCGGGATTTAAGGCAAATTTCAGAGCAATAAGTTCGTTTTTCTTACTGTTTTTCTTCTCGGCCTTAGTAAGGTAACGTGATATATAAATCATTTATTGAGATTATACTCTTTTTACTTGCTATGAAGGTATAGTCTCCTATGCTTCTCTTTTTTATTGATTATTCGTACATAGGGGGTGTACTATTAGCTTAAAGACATGAAATTTGGTCAATATCTTTATGAAGCGCTGGAAGAAACAAATTCTCCACCGGCAAAAATACGGAACCGTTTAATTGCCAGCACCGGATTTCTACTTGTTGATACCGTTACTCTAGCCGTCCTGGCCGATATTATAAATAAGGAGCCGACGAAAGTTGTGGCGGCTCTTGGGGCAGCCGTATGTGCTGTTGGATCGTCCATTGGCCTTGACGGAATATTCTATAGCCGTAAGGCCACGCCTAGAACTTTTGCTAATGCTCCGACTATCGATTCATTCCTTAGAAGTCAAGCTGATGATCACACGCCCCGGCCTTCCCCGGTTGACACAGCTGTTTATGTAGACGCTGCAGGTTCTGATTCAGCTTTAGTAGCTGATCATCCCCTAGCGATATAATATCCCCGGCTAGTCCTCTCCTTAGAATGTCTGAGGCAGCCTCAGTTATTTGCATTCCCCGGGGTGTTGGCAAGCTAATATGTTTTCTTTTGTTTTGCGGATCGGCTTTAGACGTCAACAATCCTTTGTCCTTTAATACCTTGATTTGGCGACTGATGCTGGCTTCTGTTTGGCCTAAATGATTAGCAATAACATTCTGCTGTATCCTGGGGTTCCATTCTAGCACCATCAGGATCCGGTATTGACTGAAGCCAATGCCTAACTGTTCTTTTAGTAATTGATCACTTTGTTTACCTAAAACAGCTGCCAAGTGATGCATTAGATAATTGAGACTATTTACTGGACTCATAAAGTTATCTTAACACGTTAATTAAGCGCCTTGTATAATTCATACCATTCTTCCAGTGATAATGTTTGGGCCCGCCGTGATTCATCTATACCTGCTCTCTTTAGAGCCTGAGAAATTACAGATTTTTCGGTGCGCAGTCCAGCACTAAGACTATTCAGTAAAGTTTTACGCTTCTGGGAGAAGCCGGCTTTGACTATTTGAAACAGAACTTTATTGTCAGCCTCAAATAACGGCTGACGGCGCCTATGAAGAATAACCACTTGCGAATCGACTTTCGGAGGCGGATCAAACATTTCGGCTGTTACAACAAGACCTCGTTCCAGCTGCCAATAAATTTGGGCAGTCACCGCTAGAATAGACATTTGACCGGGAGCTGCGGTTAGTCTTTCAGCGACTTCTTTTTGCACGAGTAACACCGCCAGCTTAGGGGGATTAGCTGATTCGCTTATTATCCTTATAAAGTTACTGGTCAGATAATACGGCAGGTTAGCAACAATCTTATAGCCTCGGTCTATTTCAGTCAGGTTAAACTTCAATATATCGGCATTTATTATTTGCAGGTTGGAATTCGGTATTTTTATCTTTAGCTCTTGTGCCAAATGCTGGTCCAGTTCAATCGCCACTACCTTTTGAGCTGCCTCACAGAGGTGCTTTGTTAAAGCTCCGAGGCCGGGTCCAACTTCTAGAACGGTATCCTGCTTACTTAATTCCGCTGACGCCACAATATTCTCTAAACTAGTCTGATCTTTCAGCCAGTGCTGTCCTAAACTTTTCTTCGGCAATATATCGCTCATTATGGTGGAAAGGCAGAGATACCTGTTTTAGCGTAACAGCCTGGGTTTTGGGTAGCCAGGCCACCTGAGGAAGCATTGGTATTCTTAACTATCGCCGCATCCTGAACAGCTGGCGGCGCCTGGTTAGGTAGACCGCCGTAGCCTAACCGCTCCCAGGTAGCCAAAGAGAACTGATAAGCCCCGTAATAACCGTTGCCGGTATCTTCGGCATAATTGCCTCCCGATTCACAGTCACGTAGGGTTAATAACCAATTGGACAAGCTACTGCTTTCAGGAACCGGGGCAGTACCCCTAGCAATAATCTCGGTTACCGGTGTCTGAATCTGAACCGACTGAATCTGGGTTTTCGCACCGGTCTTATTATTAACAAAGTAAGTTATGAGTAACTCACCGGGTGACCCCGTCTGTTCTACTGCACTAGTGCCAACCGTTAACGAGCCGTCGTTTACATACTGCACCGGCTCCGGAATAGGTTGGGTGGTTGTTGTTACCACCTCTCCGGCATGTAGAATAAAGATATTTTCACCGGCCGTTATGGTGCTTTTTATGTCGGGCTGAACTGAGTCACCGGGCTGCAAGACAACATGTTTTTCAGCTAACATTTGTCCAACAGTATTAGAATGAGACCGTGTAACCACTGGCGTTCCATAAAGTATAAGATTAATGGGTACTGACGGTTTAATGGTTATAACCTGTCCAATTGCTCCACCGTTGACCAGCGAATCCGTTTGGGAGCTGGTTACCAGATCTTCAGGATAAAGCTTAACTCCGGCTTGCTGAGCAATTGCTCGCGGCGTCTTTGCAGCGCTGAAAGTAAAAGTATTAATAGCGTTCTCACTTATCTCCACCGGTAACGCCCGGTAAATGTTAATGCGGAATTTATCCTCGTTAATTCGAGCAGTTAGACCTGGTTCCACGACATCGCCAGGATTTAGCTTGAGTTTTAATTTGTTAAGTAAAGCCCCAACGGTTGGCTCTATACTTGGTACGTCACTGGTAACACCGTCATGGTTAATTATAACTATGTAAGGCTGGGCTTTATGGCTAGGATGACGACTTACAAGAAATACACCTACAGCCGTTAAAACTATAAGAACTATGAAGGTTATTACAGGCACAGCATAAGGATGGCGGCTAGCCTTCTTAACTCTCTTAATTCGCCGTGGTAATAAACGCCTAAACCGGTATACTTTGTAATTCCACCTGCGGAGCTGCTTGTGCATATGAAGTCTTTATTGTAACAAAAACCTTGAAGACCTTCTATTTTGTTATTTTACTAGCGTTTGAAACGCTAGCCAAGCTTCTCAATAGGAGCAAAACTTAGATTAAGCTTCCTGGTTCCTTTGCCTTTAAAATAGATAACGGCGGTTTCGCCCTCGAGCTCCATAATAGTGCCCTCACCAAATACTTTATGCCTAACTATGTCGCCGGTTTCAACCTCCGGAACATAGTGCATTTCGGAAGGACCCGGCTGAAAACTCTGATGACTAGAGTATTCAGGATTAGCGGATGTTTCGGTAGCGCCTTCGATTTCCGACAAAAAACGACTGGGCGGATTATACTGAACACCGCCAAACAACATTCGGGAGTTAGCATGCAATAAATATAGCTCTTGCCTGGCCCGGGTAATACCAACGTAGGTTAAGCGGCGTTCTTCTTCCATCTCGTTATTGTCATAAAGCGACCGTGAATGAGGCAATATGGATTCTTCCATACCTGGCATGAAAACCACCGGAAATTCCAGGCCTTTAGCTGAATGCAGCGTCATTAAGGTAACCGCATTAGAGTTATTATCCATACCATCTATATCACTTATTAGGGAGACTTCTTCAAGAAAACCAGCTAGTCCGACATCATTAAATTCCTGAGCCACACTGAGAAGCTCTTTAACGTTTTCCACCCTTGACTCACCTTGCGGCGTACCATCCTCTAAAAAGCTCAGGTAATCTAATCTTTTAAGTAGCGATTCAATGAGTCCGCTAACACTTACTTCTTCAGCGACTCCACGAAAGGAACTTAAAATATCTCCCAGCTCACCTAAGGATTGTCCTGCCTTCTTGGTCAGACTCGAGTCACTGTCTATTTCCATTAGAGCCTCGGCTAAGGTTAGATTATTGGCCCTTTTAAATGCAAAAAAGTTCTGTAGGCTTTTAGCGCCGACGCCCCTCGTTGGAACATTTACTATACGGTTAAAACTGACCTCGTCATCCGGCTGATAAATCAGTCTCAAGTAGGCCATTACGTCTTTGATTTCTTTACGGTCATAAAAACGGACCCCACCAATTACCCGGTAAGGTATGTTATAGCGAACAAACAGCTCTTCAATTGCCCGGCTTTGGGCATTCGTCCGGTAGAGAACGGCATAGTCCTTGTATCTCCTGTGCTGAGCGTCTACGCCCAGGCGTATACGCCGAATAATCGCTTCAGACTCATCCCGCTCGGTATTGCTGGACAAAATCTGTACCGGCAGTCCAGTCGCTTCGGCTGTCCAGAGTTTCTTATCCGAGCGTAGGGCATTATTCAGTATTAAAGAATTAGCGGCTGCCAGTATCGCTCCGCTACTGCGGTAATTCTGTTCGAGTTTTATGACCGTAGCGTTTTTAAAGTCCGATTCAAATTTAAGAATATTTCTAAAATCGGCCCCGCGCCAGCCGTAAATACTCTGAGCGTCATCACCACACACTGCAATATTATTGGTATGCGGGTTAGTTAGAAGCCGAACTAATTTATACTGTGCAGCATTGGTGTCCTGATATTCATCAATAATTACGTACTTAAATTGGATCTGCCACTTGGTGCGTATCTCACGATTATGTTCCAACAAACTGACAGTTTTATTAATAAGGTCATCAAAGTCTAGTGCCCTGTTAGCTTTCAAAGACTCTTCATAAAGCGGATAAACTTTCGCGGTAGTATCTTCTGCCGGCGACGAAGCGATACCGGCATAAGTATCCGGATTTATTAGTTCATTTTTAGCACTACTAATTAAGTTCGATATTAGTTTAGCCGGAAAGGTTTTTTCATCAATTGAAAGACGCTTTATGATCTGCTTGATAGCAGCCTGGCGATCGCTTTCATCGAAAATTACAAAATTCCTGGGGATATCTATATACTCAGCGTCGGCTCTAAGCAGCCGTACACAAATGCCGTGGAAAGTACCCATGTACGGCATAAAACCTCGATTATCCGATTGTTGACCAAGCAAGTTGGCAATGCGCTCACGCATTTCTTGAGCGGCCTTATTTGTAAATGTAACGGCTAAGATTTCATGGGTTCTGGCTTTATGCGAAAGCAGGATATGGGCGATTCGATGTGTTAAGGTTTTGGTCTTACCGCTGCCGGCGCCGGCTAAAATAAGCAAGGGACCCTCAGTAGTCTCAACGGCTTTGACTTGTTCAGGGTTCAACCCCGCAAAAATGTCGCTATTCACTGATCTATTCTAACAGATTAACGACTGACTTTTGCGGCAGCTTCAACAATTTTTGTAAACTTTGCGTAATTAAGGCTGGCAGCCCCAGGCAATAATCCGTCAACGCCGTCTAGCCCAAGTATCTCGCCAACAAATTCCGGTTCCACGCTGGCGCCATAAATAACTGTTTGGTCTTTAGCTATAGAATGTCCATAAAGGTCCCTTATAATTGAGCGTATCCAATCGATAGCCGATTTAATCTCTTCCGGTTGCGCCGGTCGGTCGCCGCCAAATGTTGATATGGCCCAAACTGGCTCATAAGCGATAACCACATTTTCCACTTCCTCAGGGGTAAGATTAGATAAGGCGGTTGTTACTTGGTCGTGCAGCACTCTTTTAGTTTCATTGTCTTTTTTCTCTTGGGCTGTTTCGCCAACACACAGTATTGGCTTAATATCATTGCGAACTGCCGCAGCTACTTTATCCCTAATTGTTTCAAGGCTTTCATTAAAGTAAATACGCCGCTCACTATGACCGACCAGAGCGTAGTCAACTAAGTGTCTCAGCATCGTAAAACTGACTTCTCCGGTATAGGCACCCTCGTCAACAAAGTAAGCATTCTGGGCCGCCAGCTTAAACTTACGCTTGTCTATTTCTCTGGAAATCGGCTGGAGTACTAATAAATTGGGAGCGATAACCACCTCCACATTCCGCTGGATCTTGATATGATCGTCGAGCCGCTTTACTAGAATAGAAGCTTCATGAACATTAAGGTTCATCTTCCAGTTACCGACAATTAAAAACTTTTTCATGCTAATGCTTATATCTTACTACTTTTTGTCCTCAAGCGCTTCTACTCCAGGCAGTTTATGGCCACTCATCAGATCCAGGCTGGCGCCGCCGCCAGTGGAAACGTGATTAAAGCTATCGACTAAGTTTCTCGACTCAATATAGCCAACCGTATCACCGCCACCTACTACGCTAAACGGTTTATGACCATAATCACCGGTGATAGCTTCAATCACCACCTCGGTCCCATGGGCGAACGGGCCGACAGGCCCCCTGAGAGAATGGGTTTCGGTGACCCCCATAGTGCCGTTCCAGACCACGGTTTCTGAAACATTAATAGAGCCGGCAATAAATGAGGCGCTGAATGGCCCGATGTCTAAAATCTTTTCACCGTCCTCCAGATTGACTTCATTGGCTGGCACCGGTTTAGGGTAGTTAACAATATCGGCAAAGCTATTACTGGCAAAATCTACCAGTCTGGTTGTGGATGTCTTATCTATTTCTTTGGCAACTACGGCATCGTGGGGAATAAAAAACACAAACGGTCGTTTAGCGCTTTCTTTGTTAGCGGCTGAAAGTATATCTTTGGCGATGCTAAGCTCAGCCGGATCATACAAGCTGGATTTAATGTCAACTCCTCTAGCCTTAAGAAAAGGGTTGGCGAGAGCGCCACCGATGGCTAGAAAGTCTGCAATATAAATAAAGCGCTTCAATATTTCAATCTTATCTGCAACCTTAGCCCCGCCAATGATGGCTGTCAGTGGCCGCTTAGGGCTTTCCATGGCACTAGTTATAGTATCGACTTCCTTTTCCAGCAGAAGTCCGGCAACACTTGGTAAGTAATGGGTTACGCCCTCGGTACTGGCATGAGCCCGATGAACAACACCAAATCCGTCCTGAACAAAAATATCCTTGCCTTTAGCTAACTGTTCGGCGAATTTAGGGTCATTAACCTCCTCGGCCGCATGAAAGCGGACGTTTTCCAGTAATAATACTTCTCCGGGCTGAAGAGCGCTAACCATTTCATCGGCTTGGTTACCAATACAATCATCGGCGAACTCGACCGGCTTTTCTATTAACTTAGCTAGTTCTTTGGCTACAGGCTTTAGGCTATATTTTGTACTTGGTACACCATCCGGCCTGCCCAGATGAGAACAAATTACCACTTTTGCGTGATGTTCAAGCAGATATTCAACTGTTGGCAGGCTTTGCTTTATACGGTAATTATCGGTAATTGTGCTGCCGTCCAGTGGTACATTATAGTCGGCCCGAAGTAAAACTGTTTTACCGGCGACATCAATGTCTTTAATAGTCCGCTTGGTAAACATTATCTTAAACTGGCCCTCCCCCTTATTTGTTTTTAATCAGTATTGTTACTGCTATTTTAACATAAGCGCTACTGGCGAGCCGCCAGATAATAGCACTTAGCATAATACATTAACCCAAACAGCAGGCTGCTTGCTAGAAATACCGCTGCTACATCGCCTGGACCGGTATTGGTAAGGGTTGAGGGAGTTGCGGAGGAAATATTAGTGTTAGCTGTTTGATTAGAAGAATTGGCGCTTCTAGAATTAGACGTTGAATTAGAGCCTGAAGTAGCAGGCTTAGTAGCCACTTTGCTATGACTGATAGCCGGTTTGGAGCTGGTTTTACTGGTGTTTTTAGAATTACTGCCGGCTATATTAATAATAAAGACGACAAGGGCAGCGACTGCAACAGCATAAATGAGATAAAGTATGATCTTCTGACTACGCTTGGTCATGTTAACTCCTGGTTATACATCTGACTATAGCATTTTATTGTATTTTTATCAAGTTATACTTATGGCATGAATATTGCCGTTAGCCCTGGCGGTCTATCTAGGCAGTTTTAACTGTAATAGCTTCTCCGTCACGTAATGTGATATATGGCATATTATTTGCCTGAAAATACTTCACCATTTCTTCAATTTTATCCGATTCCGGATGACCTGAACGATAGTGGGGCGCTATAGACTTATCAAATAAATTTAAACCTTCCCATACAATATGGTTGTCATAACCCGCCGGAACTGAGTTTGGTTCATCTACAAGTTCTACGCCCTTTAGGGTGGGGCTTGCTGTGATCGCACCGGCACTAAATCCACCATAAACAAGTTGATTACTATTAATTAGCCTCGAGGCAATTTTATCAAAGCTGCTTTGGCGCATAGCCCTCCTTAGTACAAAGGTATTACCTCCGACAACCCAAGCGCCGCCGTAGCTACTTAGTTTCCTGCGTAGTGACTGCGCGCCATCAAAATAGTGCCTTAAATCGAGTTCTTCACCCTTAAGGCCAATTGACGCCAAGGCGGCAAGGTTTTTTTCCAGATATTCCGGTCTATTAGCCGGACTATAGTAGTCGCATGCGTTCATAATTATTGCTACTTTTTTATTTTCACCGAATAAGGCCGAAAAATGTTCAGGATTATTGCCCAAGTAATATGAAGATAGATAGAGTTTCATCTGCCCAGTATATATCAGAAGAGAGCCTTAACTGACAACCATGTGCAGAGTTTATAATTAGTGCCAATGCATAAAGAAATATTAAAGCTCATTAATAGTCATGCGCTGATATCAGACCAGATCGACCGACGTTCCCTGTATGTAGTTTTAGAAAACTTAGAAAAAGTACTGGCAAACGGCGTGCCTGGAGATATTGCTGAGTTCGGCTGCTATAGCGGGACTACCAGTTTATTTATTTCAAGGCTGCTTCTTAAAAGGGCTGAACATTCCAGACAATTCCATGTCTATGACTCATTCGAGGGCTTGCCGGCGAAGAGTAATGAGGACGAAGGCAGTGTGGGTCATGAATTTCAAGAAGGTAAGCTTCAGGTATCTAAAAAAGATTTTATTCGCAATTACCATAAAGCAGGCCTACCGTTACCTATTATTCATAAGGGCTGGTTTGAAGATTTAACTGATCAGGATGTACCGGGTAAACTAGCTTTTACCTTTCTTGACGGTGATTTCTATGATTCAATCTACCAAAGTCTGCAACTTAGCTGGCCCAGACTATCTCGCGGCGGGGTTTTATGTATTGATGATTATATGCGGGAAGCTTTACCCGGAGTCGCAAAAGCCATTAGCAAATACTTCGGTACAGAAATAAAGACTATTAAACACGCTAACATAGGTATTATTACTAAGCCTTAGTTGGAGTGGATTGTTGGTTTCGTTTGCCAACGCCGCCAGATTAGGCGGTGAATTGGAATCCATTTGGGCAAATCCCGAAGGCCTGGTATAAATGGCACGAGTAACAGGAGTACCGTACCTAGTCCGGTTAGATAGATAGCAATAAGGTCAACATTGGGCGACTTGCTAAAACTTGGCACCTGATACCATAACGTATATAGCCATAACCACGGTTGGCCAGGGTATGATCCCGTTTCGTTCATAACACCCCACTGGGAGCCCGTTAAGTGCTGCTCCTTAGCAAGTGACGAAAAATAACTGCCATCCTCAATGAACAATAACGGCTTTGTGTAATTAGTGCCGTAAAAAGGTTGCTGGGCCAATAAATTGGCGTCAATTGCACCACTTTGGGCCATAGCAAGCTCGCTGGATACTAAAACCGGTACAGGACCGTCATTAGCTCTTGGCAGCACTGGTAGTCCTTTTTTGAAGGTAACGCTAGTAACAGCATTAAGATAAGCCTGGTCCCAGGTTTTTTGCTGCATAGCGCTGGCGGTACGATACCTGGAAAGAGCGTTCGCCAGTTTAGCATTGCCCGGGGAAATACTTGTAAGCGGATCTAGTACAAAAGCTTGAGCTGGATTTATTGGCTGCTGAACGCCTGTCAGCATTTGCCAGGATATACCGACTTTCTGGACATTGGCTGAGCCGTGGTTATACGGTGTGCCATAATTTGCCGTCTCACTAGTACCCGCAAGTTCACTGGCAGTTGTCGCCATGAAATCGGCGGGTGCTACTTTTGCCCAGGTAGCAACAGTCACCGGTGGTTCATCGGGTGAAGACAACAGCCCGGCCAGAAGTACAGTTAATAGCAAAACCAAGGCAAATGCAGTAACTCCTTCTTTCAATATGTCATAACGTCTATTGGGACCTCGCCAATCGGCGGCTTCAGCTAGCTTAAGAGCTTTTTTTTCTGCCTTGCCATGAGCCTTTTGAATCGGATGAGATACTCCCCTAACTCTTACTAATAAAATGTGTACCCCTACAAACAGAATCAGGATCAAGGGTATTAAAACTATATGCCAGGTCAACATCTGACCGAAGTTCATAAGATTAAAGAAGGAACCAAGGCCGGTCGAATTTATTGCATCTTTACCGTTGGTTGCAATCCATTGTGAGTCAAAGTTTTGCTGAGACAGATAGCCCGTAAAGCAATCAAGGACAGATATAGCAAAAGCCAGTACCCCCGTCATCCAGGTTAATGCCCGACGGCCTCGCCAAGCCGCCATCCAAAATTTTCCCCATAGATGAATGACCATAAAGGCCATGAACAGTTCTACGCTCCATAGGTGTAAACTATTAAAAAAATGTCCTAGGGCGTTTTCATGCCACCAGCTAACTCCCCCAATAGCTAAAATTATTCCAGACATCACTACTATACCTAGAGCGGCTAGTGTAGCTACCCCGAATACATAAATCCAGGAAGCGACATAAGCTGGCTGGCTATCGGGTAATAATTTACTGGGTGGCAATATTTTTAACAAGAAATTTCTAAGCTTGTTAGTCCACATACCGTTTGAAGGAGTGGGGTGAATATGAAGTTGCTCTTCATATCCTTTAGTTTCTTTTGCGGCTTTAATCTTAGGAAACGGTAGCATTATCGCCAAGCCAAATATAACTACCATTACCCCGATAATTATTAGGTTAGCAATTGATATGGTAAATATAGACCAATGGAAATAATGTCCTGGCTGGTTAAGGTTTACTACTGATGCAAAGTTATACATTTATTCTAATCATAACCTTTGTTTTAAAGTTAACATAATGAGTGTAAGAATTTATTTATTCTTATCTATTGTCCTTGAACCTTTAGCTATACATGCCTACAAGGATAGCGGAAAAAGCATTATTTATGTGTGATCTTAGTCCTGTTATTTAAAACTTATAACTCCAGCTGGTAGGCATGAGCATTGCCGGCTTCTATATCATTGACCATATCGTGGGGTAAATTATTAGCTACTAAGTATAGTAATCGGGCTATCGCCTGGTGGGTAACTACTAAAACAGTTTTTTCGGGTCTTGATTTTAAATCACCAAGAAATGCTTTTACGCGCAACTCTGCGTCTTCAAATGATTCTCCGCCGTTAAGCCGTACCGTCCAAAAGTTTTTATCAGCATTTCTAATTCTACGGTAATCTTCCACCGGCTTACCCTCAAAACCGGTAATTATATCGTTAATACGGGCATCTTCTATAATGGGCGCTTTATGGTACTTATTCACTATAAGAGCCGTCTGTTTTGTACGGGGGAATTCTGAAGTGATTACTAAATCAAAATTAACTTCTTTTAATGAATCTCTAAGCAGCTCTGCCTGTTTAATGCCTTTTTCAGTTAAATAGACGTTGATCTTGGGATTGTCGTTACATAAACCCAGAACGTTATAATTCGTCTCAGCGTGTCGCGCTACATACACTCTCATTTATTTAGAATAACAGTTTTAGCTTAGGCACACGTGTGGAATATTCTTATATTTCAGATAAACTATTTTTAGATATGAAAGATCAAGACTTTTCTACAACCTTGCTAGTTGACCAATCTCCACAGGAGGTATTTGACGCCATTAACAATGTTAGGGGCTGGTGGTCTGGTGAGATTGAAGGAAAAACCGACTCCCTTGGCTCTAAATTTATTTACCGTTACAAAGACGTGCACCGCTCCTCGCAAAAAATTACTGAATTAGCTCCAGGTAAAAAAATAGTCTGGAATGTTATTGATGCTTACTTGAGTTTTGTACCTGACAAAGATGAATGGACTGGCACAAGCATTATTTTTGATATTACCAAGAAAGGCGATAAAACAGAGCTTCATTTTACTCACTCTGGCTTAACACCTAAATTTGTCTGTTACAATAACTGTTCTAATGCCTGGGAAACACTTATAAATGTTAACCTGCACAATTTAATAGTTTCCGGGAAAGACCAAAAAGACGCTTTCATGCAATAAAAGGTTTAAAAATAGATGATTTGCATTATTCCAATGGTGACCCTAGACCGCTCGGTTTATAAGCTCATTGCTAGCGAAATTGTAAGACGGAGTACTTTCTTACGGGCTACAATTACTAATGAGCGTCCGCTTGTGTTTTTTGAGCTATCTTGCTGCCATTGCAGTAATACAGTGTGAATGTGTCGTTTTGATGGGTAGTCTGCTTTGCTAGAGACACATATGTTAAGAATCGACTATCTTGAGGACAGGTTAAGTCTGGACCACCACCATCTTTAAAGTCATAGTTATAGCTCCAAACAAGTTTATCTAAATCGGTAGTTTCATTAGCAGGATACTGCCCATTTTGCTGCTTATATGTCGTTAGGTAAGCTAAAACCTGGTTCACCATACTATCCACTGGTTCAGTTGCCTGAAGATTGCCAGACGGAGCTTTTAAGCTGGTAATTTGTTTTTGTAAGTACGTGATTTGAGTCTGCAAGCTATTCTCTTTAGTAGTTGCTTTACTGTGCTCGTAATAATAGCCCCCAAAAGCACTTGCAATCATGAGTAATAATACAAGCACTACAGATAAAACCAGTCTCACACCATTGCTAGTTTTTGGAGTTTGCGGAGCAACCTGTTGGGCTGCTGGTGGAGCTGAAGGTGTATCGACCTGTTGGTTAACTGTTGGTGGTTGATTTTGGTTATCCATAAATAAAAGCATAACATAAGTTATAAATCGCTATGTCTATGGTGACCTCACGGAGAATCGAACTCCGATTGCCAGGATGAAAACCTGGTGTCCTAGCCGTTAGACGATGAGGCCATTTACTTCTTACGTTATGGTAAATCTTACCATATCAGGGGACAAAATAAAAATCCCCTCATCCACCTGAGAGGATTTCTAATATTGCTATTTTTATCTTTAGAGCGGTCAGTCATGTGCTCTTAATGAACATTGTTACCTTAGCACAAAACTGGCTTTAGTGCTAGTGTTTATCCACACCTATTTACTGTCGGTTTAATCGTCGACCTAAGTTTAGGCGATAAACTAAGGCACTAAATATGGTAGCTCCGGCAAATATAGCTGCCACGCTTCCTGGTCCTGTGTTGACTAGTTGAGCAGGAGGAGTGCTTGTTGTAGTTGTTGTTGGAGGAGTTGTAGTAGGGGGAGTAGTAAAGCTGACTGTAGTTTCACAATTAGCGCTGCTAACTGACTGAGTCTTACCATTAACCGTGAAGTTAGCGGTAGCCACTATGTTGTAAGGGCCGTTGCCACTAAACTGGTGAGTTATACCAGTTGCATTAGCAGTTGTTGTTACATTACTTTGGTCACCCCAGTTTATGCTGACATTGTTGTAGGTCGCACCATTGGTAGCTGACTGTGTAAGGTTAGTAACTTTAACCGTACGATTATCTTCTGGTGTTACTTGCAGTAAAGTACAGGCATAGGTAGGTGTTGGGGGAGGTGTAGGACGGCTTACTTCTACCTGGTAAACAATTACCATACGGTAAGTCCAACAACCCCACATGTCACCGCTACCTGGAGTTGGGTCGCCAACAGTAAGAGCTGAACCGTTAATTACTGAGTCGCTCAGGTTAGCCCAGTTGTTAAGTGCTTCATAGTATATATGAACGCTACCTGGAACTAGACTTAAATTAACTGGCTGGCCATTACAATCAAGTTGTACTGAATCACTTACTGTAGCGGCATTGCTGGCACTTATAGTGTCGCCAAAACTAAACTGGCTAGCTGTAGTATTGATACCACTGGCTTTTAGTAGGGTCTGTACGTCATGAGCTACCGCGCTACCTGTTCCGTTATTATTATCCTGAGATAGTGCGTTATTGTGCATATAGTTCCAGACGTCGAATTTATCGCCGGTGTTACAGGTAGCACTTAAGCTTCCAATGGTATAAGTCGGATTGTTTGTGTTGTCTTCATCATTACCATTTGAGTTTTGACGAATCCGGACAAAATCTGGTTCGTTGCCAACGCCATTCGGCACGTTACATATACTATTAAATACTGGTGTTGCCGAAGTTGTAAAATCACCATTGTTAGCATACTGATATTTACAACTAGCCGTGCTAGTGCTGTCTGCAGATACTGATGTTGAATGCAGACCAAATACTGTGCCACCGACAGCGACTGCTGTTATTGCAGCTGCTGCGATGATCTTCTTAAAAGTTCTCATAGCTATATTCTCCTTGCCTTAATTATTAACAGCTTGCGATGCTTGGATCACAAGGTGCTGGACCTTTAGTTGGTGTAGTGGTAGTTGGTGTAGTGGTAGTTGGTGTAGTGGTAGTTGGTGTAGTGGTAGTTGGTGTAGTGGTAGTTGGGGTAGTCTCTGTAGGAGTTGTAGAAGTAGGTGTAGTCTCTGTAGGAGTTGTAGAAGTAGGTGTAGTCTCTGTAGGAGTTGTGCCTGTAGGGGTAGGTGTCGTACCTTCAGGGGTAGATGTAGTACCTGTAGGAGTTGAAGTTGTGCCTTCAGGAGTTGTACCGGTGTGTGAACCGCCGCCAGGTGATTTACCATTACCTGGTTTGCTCTCTTTACCCGTGCCCTTAGGACCTGTGCCCTTAGGACTTGTGCTCTCACCGTTATGTTGGTTCTCCGGTGTTTGGCCGTGAGCCTGTGACGGAGCATGGCTGCCTGAGCCGCTTTGGCCTGAATGACCATTGTGACTTGGTTGGTTAGAAGGTCTGGAAGCGGTGTTTGAAGGGCTGGAACTAGTTTTAGAACTATTATTAGAACTTGTGTTGGCACTTGAGACATGTGTCTGGTTACTTTCCTTAGGTAAAACTAGCACATGGTTGTGGTGAGCTGAGGGAACTACTTTAGCTTTAGTCGTGTTCTTTGAATTAGTAACAACCGTGAATGATCCTGGGCCAATTAGTTCATTTATTACGATAGTACCCTTAGGTGTAATCAGGATTAAATCTGAAAGCTTTCTTAAGATAGCTTTTTCGCTACTACTTAAGTCAGGGTTATTATCGTTAAAGCCTACTGTGTAACCGTCAAGGGTGCCAGTAGTAGTAACTTTTGCAGTCTTATAGGTAATGCTACCGTCTGAATTATGAACTGCCTGTATTTCTGTAGCCTGGTCTTTAGTGACAGCAAATGAATTTGTTTCAGTTAATTCAGTTCCTACGAGATTGCAAGAGGTATCAAGGAATTGCTTAGTTGCATTGCCATTGGGATTACTGTTGAACATAGACATGAACTCTTCAGCTCTCGATAGTGTTCCAGCGTCTGGTTCTTGAAGTTTGTTACGGGTATCTATAAAGAAGGCTGAAAATAGGCCGAGCGCTCTAGGGTCTTCGGCAAGCTGCTTATTGATTTGCTGGGCAGCTTGTTGTGTATTCATCAATTTAAGCTGGCCGTTAACTTCAACTTGAAGAGAAGGAAAAGCTGACTCAGGAGAGCCGTAAACCTTATTCATTCGCATTACGCTGAAGTTTTCAGGAACACCGCAGCTACCTTCTACTGTGTTAGCCGTATTAGCGGCAGGTATAGTTGCTGGTCCTTCGTGGCTGGCTTTCTTTACTTGGCCGCTTCCGCAAGCCGCTACGCCTATAGCCATAGCTACGGCAGCAGTTGCTCCGAGTAGCCTGTTGCGTATATCGTGTTCTCTGTCCATCTGAACAGGAGCGCTATTTAATTCATGCATAGTATCTTCTCCTCTTAATCCCTTAAAGATTAACCTCTTACCAATATTCTAAAGTTTATCACAAAAGATGGAATGTGTCAACTATGTTCCCTCTTCTTTGTTAGTTTGGCAAGTTTGTATTATAATGTTTATGCTTATTGTTACTGGACTGATCTAAGTCCGCTGGTAAAGGAAGTCAGCCACTGAGGATCACTGGTCGACAGCTTAATGTGACGAGCTTGGGCGTCTGATAAGGCTTTATCCACCCGATTCTGACGTTTTTGTGCCCCTAGGGCATACTCCCGCCTTAAATCTTTATCATATTCCGGCGTAACTTGGTTGGTGCCAGTATGCCTAAAAAGGCTAGTATTGGGTTGTATATGAAAGTCCCGCGGAGCAGTTATTTCAACTGCCAGAATATCGTTATGCTTAGCCTTAAGGCTTTTTAGGGCCCGACCCCAGTTGAACTCATCCTGTCCGCTCATTGATTCCGCTCTAAAATCACTTACAACCAGGACAACACTTCGGCTAGCGCTACGGCCAACAAAATGAAGCAAGTCAGCTAAAGTATGTTTCTCCTCATTAGGAGCGCTAACTAAAGCTTCCCGGGACAGAATATTAGCAGTATTAAGCAAATGATGGCGTCCACTTCTCGGTGACCGCTCAGGTATTATTAAACGATTACCGTCAGTAGCGATCAGTCTACTGGGCATTACAGTACTGTTCGCTATATTCATGACGCTAAGAATAGCCGCCAGTCCTAGGCTTTGTTTCGTATGAGGTTGCTCAGTGTCGGTATTATTTCTCGGACTGAGAATATCTGAAACTACATATAGATTAGGCGTAATATCCATGTAATGCTCCCTAAGCTGTGGCCAGTTATTTTCATCCTTGGCGGTTGCCGCCCAGTCAATATGCCTGGTGTCATCACCGAATTCATATGGCCGGATACCGTCAATATCAGTGCCTGCTCCTTTGATACGGGACTGCATGTCACCAAAGACTGTTCCTTTTAACCATGCAGCGTGAACCGGCAAATGCGCATTAATCCTATCCAGGCTAAGGCCCGGTTCGTAAGGATCAAATGACGGCTGAATTGTTAGTGCTTCACTAGACATGGTGCTTAACCTTTAATCGGTTGTTAGCTAATTAAGTTCAATTTATCTTTTACAATATCCATAGCGCTAACACCATTGTTCTGAGCGTCATAGGTAGTGCGGATTCGATGGGGTAGTGTATATTTAGCTGCGAATTGAACATCTTCTTTATTGATTTTTAGGCTGCCGCGGGCTAAAGCATGAACACGCGACAGATCAATCATATCGTTAATGTGACGGGCGCCAGCAAGTTGACCTTGTTCGAGTTTTTCATCGGATGCTAAAGCTTCACCGAATTCAACTATTGCCGATGTTAGATCACGACTAACTGAAATCCTCCCGAGATTCTCTCTTATCTGACCGATTCGGCTAGGACTTTCTACAACAGCTTTAACTTCAGGTGTGCCGTAAGCACGTCTACCAGCTATCTCATGCTTCTGTTCTTTGGTGAGAGTCATTAATACGCCAACTTTTTTACGGTCATCATCGGCCTGAGGAGTAGGGTACGTTCCCTCTTCTATATCGAAATCGTTTCGAGCTTCAATTTGAACCTGTGAAGCGGGTAATTTATATGTTTCATTTATACCAGCAGGCGTTACTTCACCGCTGTTAGCAGCTTCGAGCATGGCTGATTTTGTCTTAGGAGTAGCCCTGTTTCCTTCGTCAAAGAAGAAAACTTCTGAAAATATTGGGCCTTTCGCAAACTCCATTTGACGTGTTGCCGGGTTATATATTGCCTTACCAAGTACATCGGATGGCATAAGATCTGATGTTCCTTGTACATGGCCATAAGTACCGTTAATAGCTCCGGCAATAGCTTTGGCTATTTCGGTTTTTCCTGTACCAAATGATCCGGTAAGTAATAACCTGCCTAATACAACTCCGCCAATAACTGCTTCTAGCTTTTCGTCATCAATAACTACCACTCGTCCAACCTCGGCTTCTAAGGCCTGCAGAGTTGCGTGAGACTCCTGTAATTCAGTGTCTATAAAACTACCTCTAATTGCCCGATCTTCCGGGTTTTCTAAATTTGTCATAACGTTTTCTCCTATACTTTCATTTATAATTGCCATGATTATTCTCCTGCTCCTTTAAACGACTCGATTAATTCTTTGTAGGTATTCTTTAACTCCAGCGGCAAACAGTAGTATTCCGCCAAGCAAATATGCTGGAAGATACGGCAGTCTTTCCGGCGTATTGCCAGCCGCGTGAATGGTAGCCTTAGTGTCGTTGACTATAGCTTCGGCAGTAACTGGTGTCTTATATTCAGCGCCGGTTGAAGCAAACTTTTGCACCTGCGGAGCAGCTGATGTGCTAGGACTAGACGGGGTCAGCTTATACATATCAGTTGTATTGCCTGGCACAATAAATTCAACTTTAATACCGCTATTCTTAAGAGTATTTACCTCATTGGCTATTTGTCCGTTGCTGTCGTCTGTGATACCGTCGGTAGCCACTACTTCAGTGCCTGAACGCTTATTAGTATTACCATTCAGTGGCAGTGTTTCGGCAGCTATCTTCATTGCTGCAACGAGGTTTAAGTAATTGCCTTGCCTTTGCTCATATTTATTACTGTTTAAATTATTAAGGAAGGAGTTCCAGTTCTTCGACATAGGAATAACTGTTTCATTAGTGTATCCGGCGTCAATAACTGACATTGCGCCATGATATGTAGCCTCTGCCTGCTTTAAGCCATCGATTACAGCTTGACTGCGGGTAAGCTTCTTCCCTTCGTAAGTACCAGCTGCCTCCGTCTGCCACATTGATGGTGTAACTCCACTTACAAATGCTACGCTGGCTTCGCTGTCAGCCTTAGTAATCTTTGCATTCAAATTACCAAAATAGCTGCCGCCTAGGATTGCAACACCAGACAACCAAAGAGCAACCGGCATTAATCTTTTTCGTCGGTTTTCTTTAAAAGCTGATTCAGCATTATGATCATCAACATGCTTAATGCTTTTAATAGTGTCGTACAGTAGTACTGGGTCTGAAGCGTCAGCGGCGTACTCATCGACAGCTTGGTTATACCTCCTATACCCAAATATTCCGGCAGTGCCGGCTACCGCAAAACTTGCAAGCATTTTAGCAGCATCAGAAACTGAATCCAGTTCTGGTACGTGCTGTGCTGTTTCTATCAGTTCATTTACAAAGGGCATATTACCACCTGTTAAATTATTACTAGGTAATACTAGCATATTAATGTTTTTCTGTCAATATTGTTGTGAACGTTAATTATATGCATAGAATCATATATATAAAAAGACAGCCAGTACTGTAATAGCCGTAGTACATCATACTTGACAATTTGTCATAAGTTTGCTAAAGTATGTTTTGATTCTAAGGCCATAATTTGGCATAAAGGACTTCTAAGAAAGGACTTATTCAGATGAGTGAAAGTTTGATGGAAAGTTTAGAGATGGAAAGAAAGGTTCGAGATAACTACGTAATTCAAGCTGTTGAAGAACTGACTTTAGCACAAGACCAAGCATCAGATAATGAGGCTCGGACTCTAGCAGAGCTAAGCAAAATGTCATCTGAAGCCCTAACCATAAATACCGAATCTGCACCTACAGTTATCAGTTCCGCTTATATCGACCCCCGGCATGAAATAGTGAAACTGAAAGACTATACTACTTTTCGCTATGAAGAAGTTAATGATACGGTAACCATAGCTGAGTTATACCAACGAGATAATGTTGAGGTTAACATAGACGAACTTGTTAATACTAAGGCTTCTGAGGCCATTGTGGAAACAGTGGATGATAAAAAATACTTAGTAACGAATGATAGAATAGCTGAACTTGAATTGGATGAAAATGGTGATCTCAGGAACTTAGTCGTGCCTGAAGAGACAACAATTCCAAGTCTAACAATTGGCGAAGAGTGGCATATTGACAGTAATCATATTACTGCACCGGTTAAGCGGGTAATCGCTAAAGTTGACGAAGTCAGCACAAAAGATACCGAGCAATTAGATAAATACAGTGCACTTATTAAATATGGAGCATGGCAAGAACCTTTCGTTGAAGCTCATGATCTTCTAGAAGCAGCTGCTAGTGATTCAGCAAGTCTTCCGGCTAATCAAAATACTGCTGATCAAGCAATCAGTGCTGATATAGACCGAGGTAGTAGAATCTCACGAATCAGGAAGCTACCGTTGCTAGCCTGTATTAAACTGCATGGGGCAATACTCCAGAGCACTAATAAGCTTCAGGAACTGAAAAGTAAAGATAATAAGAATAAAGCCGCACGTGTTTTAGCAGCTGGCGGCCTATTAGGTGCTGCTGCTGTGGCCCTATACCTATTGGAAAATAAGGGTGGAGCTCATGGAATGACTCATAGCTTGGCCTCCCATGCCACAAAAACGCCTAGCAGTGCGCCATATAGCAACTTGGAAAGCCTATTGCCTAAAGCATCGAACGCTAACCACCTTGGCCATACATTAGTCTTAGATCCGGTTCACCATACGGCGAAACACATTCATGAGGCTGCCAAGCACACTCACGCTGCGGCGCACAAAGTTTCAGACAGTCACAGGGTGGCAGAAACAGCAAAAGCAAATGAATTCACCCTGACACCTGAACACAGTTCAACGTGGTCAACGATGGCAAATATTGTGTCTTCCCATAATCCAGAGCTAAGTGCCCAACAAGCACAAACTGTTGTGGCCAACCATATTCAACAGGTTCTGTCATACAATCACTTGACTACGGCTATGGCTCATAACCTACCGACAAACTATCACTTCCGAATACCTCACCACATTCTTGAAAAATTACTTAAGGGTGAAGACTAAGTCCATATAGTTTAACTGTTTAGTTTTCGGCTTAGAAATATCCTGAAGACTATAAAGCCAGCGATGGTTGTTACTGCAAATAACCCTATAATATCGCCTGGCCCGGTGTTTACTAGAGTACTGGCAGGTGTTTGACTTGACTCAGTAGGAGTTGAAGACACCGTAACATTATTTGGAGGGGGTTGAGTAGTACTCACGCTGGAACAAGTTCCGCCTTCATCAATATTGTTAATATTATTGCTGCAAGTCTCATTGACGATAGTTGTCGAACCAGTCGAAGTTGTCTTAGTTGACACTGACTTATGTACTTTAACTGGTTTCGGCGTCTGCTCCACAACTGATGTAGCAACTACTGGGTTGCCGCAACTAACTAATACCGCGAAACTAAATCGGCCTTTTAGCATAATAATGTAAGCATCTAAGCTGTTACTGGCGAAAGATACACTGGTTTTCCTAACGTAAAACGTCGTGCCACTGGCTGATTTAGCTGTACTTCCGGCAATGTTCTGGCGGCCTGCCGTTATGGCATCACGAGCAACCAGTTTGCCGCCCGCCCCATAAACATTACCATTTTTATCTACCTTTCCTAGCGTTACTGTTTCTTCACCATTAGATCCGTTCATGGCATGAATATCCGCAGACGATATATGGAAATAGCTATAAATAGACTGGATGCTTGAAGCGGTATTACGGCTATCGCCATTATCGTATTTGTTAATAAGGCTTGCGATACTTGGAACACCACAATAAATTACATTGTCTGGACTACCGTTACAGCTGGAAGTTCTGCTAGCGCTTAAGTTATCCGCACTACCAACAGCCAGATTTAAGCTTAAGCCAGTAAGAATCAGGGCTATAAGGATAATAAAAGTGGAAGTTTTGTAGACTAATCTCTGAATAAGGTCTCGAATCATTGAGGCAGCTCCTCTGCTTGTCTGATAGACCCTATTATTGCTTACGTGGCTGAGGAGCGTCTGTTATTTTTATTACTTCTTAGGAAAGATGAAGCCGAAGGTGCTGCCCTTACCTTCGCTACTTTCAAATATAATTGCGCCGCCTAGACCAATGATAACCTTCTTAGCCATATATAAGCCAAGGCCGGTACCATCAGGACGGGCTTTCCTAGCGTTAGTTGCGCGGTAAAATTTCGTAAACAAATGATGTTGTTCGCTCTTAGGTACACCGATACCGTTATCTTTAACTCTGAGTTCTATGCTATGTTCTTTATTAAGTAACTGAATGGTAATCTTACCGCCCTCAGGTGTGTAATATATGGCGTTATCTGAAAAGTTCATAATAACCTGACGGATCTTAGTCTCATCTAGCATTAGAACAGGAAAATCTTCAGGCTTGCTATACTCAATTTCAATTGATTTAGCGGCGGCCGTTTCCTTAAGCTGGTTAATTTCTTCTTCAATAAGCGTGCTTAATTGCACCTCTTTGGCTTCAATTACAAACTTACCCGTCTTTAGGCGTGATACATTAAGCATATCGGCTATCAAGAAAACCATGCGCTGTGAGCTAATAAACGCCTGGCTGATCATATCTTTCTGAGTTGGGCTCAGTTCGCCAGCGTCGCCATCCAGCAACATACTTAAGTATCCTTTAATACTAGTCAGGGGAGTGCGTAATTGGTGAGAGGCCATACTAATGAAGTCATCCTTGGTCTCATCGAGTGCTCTAAGCTTTTCATTTGCACGCCTCAACTTTCGCGTGGCTTCAAACACCTTCTCTTGCAAAGTAGTATTGAAGTTTTGTATCTCTTCGAAGCGAAGTGCATTTTGGATAGAAATTGTCATCTCCTTTGCAATAATATCCAACATCTTTATATCAAGGCTATTGTATGGATTACCGCTGCTTTTATAACCTAGTATCAAAAAGTTTTGCTTATGTGCTTCAGATAAATTAACCGGATTTAGCTTTGCTAATACTGCGATTTTTCTTTCTCTTAAAGCATGCTTGAGACTTTGTTCCTGATTTTCAAGATCATCATAAACAAATACCCAGTCTTCTTTTTGCTCAATAGTTCTTAGAATGAGATTAAAGTCAGTAATGGTCGTAATACCATTGGGGTCTACAAATCTAAAACTTTTCATATCCTCTGTCTGGATAGCATATATAACGTATTCACACTTCAAATATTTCTGAATAACTAGCGCTGTGCTTTGTAGTAATATCCCAAGTTCAATATTGTCAATAATTGTCTTGTTAAGTTCATCTAAAAACCGTTGCGCGTCATATGAGTCCCGGAAAAAGTACTTATTAGTACTACGGTCAAAAAACTTCTTCATAGGCTCAAAAGCAAAAGCCAGACATAAAGCTAAAAAGATATATACCCACCTTGTAGTCGGAGAATTAGGCGAAGTGGTGAGAAGATAATTCGTTATAGTGAAAGTAACTAAAATAAAAGCAAGCGTAAAAGTTATTAGTGTAAATAAGTATGCAAAGGATCTAGCTATGATAAATTGGAAATCTAAAAACTTCTGCTTAACCATGCTATAAAAGATCATTATGGATAATATAAACGGGGTGTAGTAGCCAAAAAATATATACTTATCAGAATTAAAGATTAAAGGTGATATTAATAATAGAAATACAGTTGCACCTGCAGTAATTATGAATGCGGCAAGAATTGTTTTAGCCTGACTTTTCACCTCTTGGTTTATATGTCTATTTAAGCTTTGACTTAACGTAATTATTGATAGCACTGCTACAATCACAAAGATGATGACTAAGAGTAAAGTAAGAGTTTCGTAATGGTAAACTAATTTGCTGCCCGAAACTATATAATAACCAGTTACTTTTTTGATAAGAGTTATCAGAATAATAATAGATCCTGAAATAGTTACTGATCTTGATATACGATTCTCCTTATGTTCAAGTGGGAAAATACGCATGATTCGATAAAAGATCAAGAGTAAAGCTGTTCCTGTAAAAAAGCCGGCAGTATTTATAAGATTAATCAGCCTAATGTCATAGTGACTTGTACTACTGAAGTTGTTTAAAATGTAGGTTAGTTCTAAATTACATAAAGTCCATACAAATAGAGACGAGCTTAGCAGTAAGAAGTAGCGAGAAACTTTATACTTTCGTTTGTAACTCAGGATGACGCTAAATATAACCTGAACAAATGCAAGTATTAACAAGGTAGCATATTGCATATGCTTAAATTCTAACAGGTACTAGGTAAAATAGCTTGGCTATGTAACTTTTTTAAATTTAGCTAAAGATAGGTACTTCTATATTTGCAATCAAAAGCGACCCTGGATGTCGACGGTTAACCGTACTGAAAGCTGCAAGGTTGTTTTGAGTTGCAAATATAGCTACCGCTAAATAATCAGTGTCATAACCGCCTTCTTTTTCTGGAGCGGGTAAATGAAACTCTTTGCCTGCAAGAAGTTGGCTCTCTATTCCGAGACCAACCCTAAGGGACCTGAAGGCTTTTGAGTTCATGTACGCCACTAAAGCAGATAATCCGCGACCGTATGCTAAATTAAACACTGCTTTATAGCTATAAAGAGAATATGGTTTAATGAAGACATTATTCTGACCGCGTTTTGTATTTAGGTTACTTGTTACATTCATGATTTTTGCGGGTGAATCTATCTGATGATGAGTAAGTATCTCTTCTAAGGAAGCCTGCTCCGCCGGATTTTTTGTAGTGAGTCTGTCGTCAATCACTTCTACTCCTGTTGTTCCGTCTTTAATAATATCTTCTTCCGACTTTGCCGTTACTAACCGCTTGACGTGAGCGATTTTTCTTATGTCCATGTCAATTGTATAGAGAAATTCAGATCTGGTCTCATATGGTTCCATGCCTTGATGAAAGTCATATCCTTCGTTTTCAAAAGCAATTGTTTCACTTGTGCGACCAAAATCTGATAAATAATTATCAGCTTGTACTAAAAAGACTCCAATGCCATCCCTTAATCCAGAGGACTCCTCAAAACATTTTACAATATCATTTTCGATATCTGTCATAGCTTCTTGTGTGAGATGATACGCTTCGTAAGGCACATCAAATTCTTGACTTAATGCATTCTTCTCAGCTTCCGGATAATCAATAATTTTTTCTACCATAATAATTTCCTGAAATATCAAAATTCTTTATATTCGATCTGGGATGTAGAGAAGTAATTCTTCGTAAATACAACAGCTTCTTTGGCGTCAAACTTTTTACAAGTATAAATATCTACACTAAAAAAGAGAGGGTCGTCCCATGCGTAAAAGTGAGCTCCTGAAGTTTCCCAATGAATCCATCCCGCCCATCCATAAGTATCGCTTTTATGTGTTACAGGTTCGATAAGTTGTTTCATTCCAGTATTATTAGAAAGCTCGGAAAGATAGTCTTTTATCTGCTTGTCCGTTATTAAATTTTTTGGATAGCCTTCAATAACTAAACGTTGACGATATATAGTGGGTTCAAGATCTTTATAATTATTCATCATTTACTGCTTTATTTAAATAAACAGCACTCTATCCCTCATAACTATTGAAGGTAGAGCGCTGCTTAATCTGCTAAAGAACCTCGTTATTATACCGCTTATGTGATAGAATGTCAATACATAAAATAATAAAACTGTCAAACAATGAAAAAAGTCCTGATTATTGAAGATGAAGTAGCTATTGCTAACATGTATAAATTCAAGCTTGCCCAAAACGGTTATGAGGCAAAGGTTTGTCTAAACGGGGAGGATGGCCTTACAGAAATAAGTCACTTTAATCCCGATCTCATACTCTTGGATTTACGGATGCCAGGAATGTCCGGAGTGGAAGTGCTAAAGAAGCTAAGAACATCTGAGGAGGGGGCTAAAATACGCGTAGTCATACTGACCAATATTAGCCGCGATGACGCCCCGTCAGAAATAAGATTCTTGAATATTGAAAGGTATATTGTAAAAGCCCATCACACACCTGCTCAGGTTGCAGATATGGTCTCGGAGATAATAGACCAGTAGCCGTATCTGATCTGGATTTGCTAGAATCTTTAGCGTAGGAT
>DAIDIO010000004.1 GCA_027459325.1 Candidatus Saccharimonadota bacterium | reverse complement strand
AGAGCTTGGATACCACTATTAGTAAAGCTCATGCTTAAATCGTCCGTTTTGGTAACACTTACTTAATATCTAACGCGATATGTTTCTCGGCTAATAAACCGGCTCATAACTGGTTATCTTCCAGGTTTTAGAACCAGAACTGAGGGCCGTACCAAAGATAACTGTACCGTTACCATCTAGATATACGGTCTGACCCGTAGCTGCACCGAGGTTACCGCTGCCTGATAAGACCACTTCACTCCAATAAGCGTCAAAGATCATGCCAGGTAAATTAACTGAACCGCTCACCGTAACATTTTGTTCCTGCTGAGAATTATATAAGTCAGTCCCGGTCGGTGTAGCTGCCGGATTACCGGTTGAGTTAGCAAAACTAATAAACTCTATGCCGGTACCGCTAGAGTTGGCAATCATAGAAGCCGAACCATTGACGGTTATTGTCCCGTCCACGAGTACTACTGGACGGGTTGTTCCAACGCTGTTTGCTACGGTAATTTGTGATGAACCGCCAATAGATAAATTACCGGTTATATAGACATCCCCGTTAATAGTTAAATTGCAGTTATTGGCAACACTTACGTCGCCCGTTAATTCAAGGTTAGCCGGCCAGCTTATATTGCTCCCGCCACTGCAGGCGTAACTGCCGCTACTGCCGGAAGCGGTGGTTGTAACAGCGCTAATTTGCGCGCTTCTATCGTAGGTTGGCGGCGAAGATACCGGAGCAGTACAACCGACTTCCAACCCTGCGCCGCCATTACCTGTTTGTATATTGTTATTGGGCCCGGTGCTGGTTTGCCCGGTGGCACATACGCTGCCATAGATATCGGTTTTACTACCCAGCGAAATAGGCTGTGTGCCACTACAAACCTGGGGATAAGTTGATCCAGGATTAGGCCCTGTTGGGCAGGCATCATTAGCAACGTCTACATTAACTGGATCGCTGTAAGTACCTATCTGGGCAGATCCGGCCATAGTTAACGTGCCACCTACATATACATCGGAGTTAGCTATATTAGCCGTACCACTTACAATTAAACCGCCGGGACCGCTCAACACCGAATATCCACTGCTGCCCGTACCTACAACTATTACTTTTATAGCTCTAGTTACGTAAGGAGTAGTTGAGCTCGAACCGTTATACACATCACCGGTGGAGATAATAGTCTTAGATGTACCATCAGAATTAGTAGTAACCGTGGTTGTGTAGGTTCCTTTACCTTGGGTTGAGTTATTAAAAAATACTTGAGGGGTAGAATAGCCAGAAAACGAATCATTGCTATTTAGCTGATTAACTGTTTCTTCTATTCCCGCTTCAGCAACCAGCTGGGCATTCTGAACATAGGCCTCGCGTTTTGTATGTTGATATTGTTCTGTTGTTAGAAGGCCAATGCTCAGCGCTAAGGAAGTAAAGAGAATGATCATAATTAAGGCCGTAATGAGCAGCCAGCCACTTTGGTTTTCGCCTTCGTATAATTTAGCCAATTTATATCTATTCATTTCTAAAGACCATTCTTGTAGTATAGCTAGCGGTTATAGTTTTCACTCCAGACTTTTGAAATACGGTAATAGCAGCCTGAATTGATCGAGCATCATCTGGGGCGACAATATTTTCATTAGCGTCATAATAACTAAAGTTTAAGTTAGAAACGTTATTTGCGATAACCGTATCAGGCGGACAGGAAGGGGTCGCATCAGCCGCAGGACAAGTAGTTACAGCCACATCGCTAGCATTACCTGATGACAATGTCCGTCGGTACAGGGTACTGCCAGAAAGAAAATAAATTTCATTATCTTTAAGCGATATATACTTAGCCGAATCGCTATAAATTACATTATTATATTTGTCTACAGCAACCTTAGCTAAAACTAGTACTTGCGGCCCCGATGTCCAGCCATATAGTCCGCCAGGCGCGTAAGGATCCGGGTAGCGATTGTTAAGATCGGCATCGCCGGATAATTGAATATCCTGAGTCATCGTATCAAGAGCATTTTCAGCCGTATAAAGCAGCGTCGATCGGTTCTGGGCCAGATTTGAAGCTTGCAGCCACGTGGCAATGAAATTAGCAAGACTCAGCGATAATATGCCCATAATTATCATAACCACCAGCAGCTCAACTAGTGTAAAGCCAGACTGACCAGTTTTTGAACTCAATTTTCTCATCTAGCCTTGTCCAATCCCAATAATACCTATATCTGAACTTAAGGTTACAGTCTCCGTTTTACCAAAATCATTATAGGTTATGGTGGCGTCCACCCTTATCAGGCCACTAGTCGGCTGACTAATAGCGGCTGTAGCAGTAGCGCCAGCTGGAAAGTTACTCGGCAGGCTAGAAGCAAAATTGATATTAGAGCCTGGGGTCAGTGAGTTGTAGCCGTTATTCCTGAGATCCTCAATTTCTGTCCGGTCGGCTCGTACCGCAAGATCATAATGCTGACTTTGAACCTGAGTAATCTGTAGCTGATAGTAAAGACTGCTTAAGCTGGTTATAACTATGCCTAAAACAATAATAGTTACCAGCAGTTCTATTAAAGTAAAGCCACCCTGCGGTGGCTCTACTTGTCTTAGATCAGTTTTTATGTTTACTTTAACCATTTCCTTATAGTATAAACTTGATCGTGTTTAAACTTAAGAACTATTTAGATTATGCTGTTTTTAATTTGTAACTGTGATGTTATCAGCTGCGTTTGAATCACCCCAGATTGTCGCTGCAGCCGTCAGTGTGTAGCCTGTGCAAGCTGTTGCTCCTGTTGTAATAGCTCCACCACTGGCTACAGTATCTCCACAACCGGTTGGTGTGACAGAATATGAGTAACCATTTGCTGCAGTAAACTTACTTGCAAGAGTGGTATTATTGCCACCCGCGCTACTGCTAAGCCAGTTATCGATGTCACTGATCGTAGCCGGATAAGTGCTGTTGTCAGCGTTATATTCACCCATTTTATCTCGGACTTCAGCTAGCGTTGATTGGGCGTCAGCTTTGTGAGCCTTGTTCTGTGTTCCGTTATAGGCAATAAAGGCAATAGCAGCCAGAATACCGATAATAATGATTACGATTAATAACTCAATCAGCGTAAAGCCTGAATCGTTAACTTTTTTTTCTTTTTTTAAGTACATATTATTGGATCCCACCTTTCAATATGTGAAACTTTAATTTTTACTAGATATTAATCTATCCATAGACAACATTATTTCTTATGCTTAAACTGTTGTCAACAAAGTTTTAATATTTTGTCGAAAAACTAGAGTTCTAACCGCTGCCGGCGCTGGTTTCTGTTTTTGTTATTGGACCAAACACGCTTACCGCAATTAAGCCGACCATACCGCCAAGAAATAGAATCATTATAGGCTCAATAACCGACGATAAAGCGTCGACGGCCGTATCGACTTCATCTTCATAAAACTCAGCGATCTTTAAAATAATTGTGTCGGTTTGTCCGGTCTCTTCACCAACAGCTAACATCTCAGACACGATCGGCGGAAAATGCTTACTCTTCTGAAGCTCAACGGATAACTGACTACCTGACTGAATTGCCTTGGAACACTCTAATAATTCCTTTTCAATAACGGCATTACCAATAGCCCCGGCAGTGGTATTAATAACGTCAACTATATTTACTCCGGCTCCCAGCAGCGATGCAAATATTCGCGAGAAGCGGGCTATTGCCGTTTTAATAATGATAACCTTTACTGCTGGAACTCTAAGCAAAAAGGCATGCCAATTATACCGGCCTTTGGTTGTCTTAATGTAGCGTCTGAAGAAAACTATGGCGATAGGCAAGCCGATGAATACGATTAAGAGGAAAGCTGGCTGTTTCATAAACTTACTGACGTCCAATAATATTTTCGTATAGATAGGGAGCGCTGCCGTGCCGCCGCTTAAAGATGACAGCATGGTAGCAATTTTTGGAACGATAAAAGTCATTAGAATGAAAAAGGCAAGAAGAGTTACCGAAAAGACAACTGACGGATAGACCATCGCACCACGAATTTTTGAACGGAGTAATGCGTCTTTTTCCTGCTGGTAAGCCAAGCGGTTTAGAATATCGTCCAGGTTACCACCGGTTTCACCAGCCCTGACCATATTGCAATATATTAAAGAAAATACTTTAGGATGCTTGGCAAAAGCATCGCTAAGATTTCCTCCGCCTTGAATATCTGCAACTATCTGTTCAAGCACCACTTTTAAGCCAGGCGACTCCGTCTGGTCTTTGAGGATAGTGAGGGCTCGCAGTATTGGTACGCCGGCATTAATCATAACTGCAAATTCCCGGGTGAATATAACTAACTCTTTAGACTTCACACCACTTGAGCCCGGTATGCTTAGGTTCATATTTAAGCTGACACCGCCCTTAGCCTTAGCTTCTTTAATAACAATTGGCTGCAAGTGTTTATTTCTTAAGGCAGTTATAGCCGCACTTCTATTCGCCGCACTAATTGTGCCTTTCTGACTTTGGCCATTAGCTAACATGGCAGTGTAATTAAAATCAGGCATTATATTTAAACCTCACTGCTCGTCGCCCGCATTATTTCCTCAACGCTAGTTTCGCCGCGTAAAGCCTTTATAAAGCCGTCTGTCTGTATTTTCACCATGCCATCATTTATTGCCTGTTCTTCCAAAACTTCACTAGTCGCACTGCCGACAATCAGTTTTTCTATTTCCTGGCTATTTTCCAACACTTCATAAATACCAATTCGGCCTTTATAACCGGTATGACTACAGTTATTGCAGCCTTTTTCATGAGCTTTCCAGAGCTTTGTAATTGTCTTTTCGGTAACAGACGGGCTGGCAGATACATTTTTGCTGGAATCTTTTGAATCGGTCGCCCCGATACCAGCTTCAATAGCCTGTTTTTCCAGTCGGGCGATGTATTCAAAATCTGACGCTTTATTTAAATTAAAAGTTTCTTTGATTCGACTCATAGCCCCTTCATCGGGCGTATATTCTTCCCGGCATTCCGAACACAACCGCCGGACCAATCTTTGACCAATCACGATTCTAACGGTGCTAGCAATTAGAAACGGTTCTACTCCCATATCCAGCAATCTTGGTAGGCAGGTGGCGGCATCATTGGTGTGTAGAGTGCTAAAAACTAAGTGACCGGTTAGGGCTGCCTGAACAGCCAAATCAGCAGTTTCCACGTCCCTAATCTCTCCCACCATGATAATGTTCGGATCCTGTCGGAGAAGGGCACGCAGCCCGGTTGCAAAGGTCATGCCAGCTAGCGGATTAAGCTGAGTCTGGTTGACGCCGACGATCCGGTACTCAACAGGGTCTTCAATAGTACTAATGTTAACCATCGGACTATTAAGCTTACTAAGCACGCTAAACAGTGAAGTCGATTTACCGCTGCCGGTTGGTCCGGTAACCAAGATCATGCCGTGAGGTTTAACAATCGCCTCTTGGACTCTTCTTAATGACTCACCCCAATAACCGAGTTCCTCAAGATTACTGGCTTTAGTAGATTCATCGAGTATTCTCATTACGATTTTTTCGCCATCAACAACAGGTAAGGTCGAAACTCTAAGGGCGTATACTCGATCGTAAGCAGATATCTTAAATCGGCCATCCTGTGGCGCCCGATGCTCGTCAATTTTTAGGTTAGCCAATATCTTTATCCTAGACACTAATGCGCTTAGCACTTTCCGTGGTAATTTATTAGCTTCATGAAGAACCCCATCAACACGGTAACGGACTATTACCACATCCTCATGTGGTTCAATGTGAATGTCGCTGGCTCTCGTTTTAATGCCATAATCAATTATTAAGTTAAGCGTCTGGGCGATTGGAGAATCTTCAGCTACATCCTCTTCGGCAACGCTCTCTTCAACTTCTTCCTTCGCCTCTATCGCTATAACCTTAGCAAGCTCAGTGCTAACAGTGCCGCCGCCACTGTACTGATCAATTGCCGTCTCAATTAGACTTTCCGGCGCTATATGGACTCGAATAGGCCTACCTATCTGTTTTTGTAAAAAGTTAATTGCTTGAATGTCGTCCGGATCCTCCATGGCCACATAAACCACGCCATCCTCGTCTATACCGAAAGCAACTGAACGGTACTGTCGGGCTATTCGTTCAGGAATAAGCTGTAGAGTATCTTTCGGTAGGTTATCAACACTGAATTCCGCAAAGGGTACATCAATTTCCTGGGCGAAAAGCCTGGTCAGTTCGCCTTCGCTGATTATATTGGATTGGATAACAATATCCTGCAGAGGGCGTTTTTCGCTTTCCGCTTGAAGGTGCGCTTCCTTAATCTGATCGGCATTAAACTTTCCGGTCGTCTTAAGCAACTTTGCGACAAGATCATCTGACACATGCATACTAATAGAAAAGTATATATGAAAACCATTAGCTTTAACAATTTACATATCTAAAATGTTTAAGGTAATATAAAGCTATACGGAATATTAAAAAGAGATAATAGAAGCAAACAATGAGCACAGAAAAAAAGGCCAGAATAAAACTAAATATAGCTCACAGACAAATCATAGAACTTTCAGATCCTCAAGTAATAACAGAGCAAAAACCCCAGCCTGACCCGGAATTTGTCTATGCCAAGCCTTTAATTATCGAACAATTAACAAATAAGAAAACGAGAAAACCAGATGGCTCAAAAAAATCTTAAGCAAACCGAAACAGTCGATTCAACTAAAGCAAACAAAAAACCGACTGCACCATTAATCGATGTTCCGAAACGGTCATTTATGGATACCGCTGAACCTCAAGATGTTTTACCGTCCGAAGAACACAATACGGAATCCACTGCGCCAAGCCCAACTTCCGGCAAAAATATCGATGCTGGTGTGCCGGTAACCGTAAGGAAGGAACGGGTAATCGCTCCGCTGACAGCGGAAGAAAAACCAACAGAAGCCCAGTCTGTAAACCAAGAACCGTTAAATGAAGCGTCTGAAGCCGTAGCCGCAAAGCCGAAAGCCGAAACACCAACACACCAAAGTACAAAAACCGAGTCCGCGCCAACCGAACCAAAAGCCGAATCGAGCCAAGACCCGGCATCGGCCGATGCCAATAGCGATGAATTAGAACCAACGATTGGAAAGCAAAACTCCGATCAACAGCAATCATCGGACACTAAATCCACAGCCGAGCCTGATGCGCTCACCGAAAAACTAAAAAAATACAGCGAAACTAAACAATATTATTTGCCAATTAACGCTGTTGCTAAAAAGCGATCCGTCAAGGTTAGCGCACTGCTTACAGTAATAGTATTGCTGTTAGCAATAGTACTCATTGACTTCATGCTTGATAGCGGCACTATATTACTACTTCAAAAAGTCCCTCATACTCATTTTTTCAGTACAGGCAAAGATTAATTACTGATGACAGCTCGAACGCATGATCTTACGGCAATATCTGCTTTAGTAATCATATTTGCCGTAACATCAATCAGCCCGGTCAGAATGTCTACAGTTATACTTGCTGTTTTTGCTAATCTTCTAGGCGGCATCGCTCCAGATATCGATCAGCCTACCGCACCATTTTGGCGCAACCTGCCTATTGGCAAATACTTCGGCAAAGTATTCGACAAATTGCTTGGTGGTCATCGTTTTTTAAGCCATTCACTACTTGGCTTAGCCCTGTTTGGCTTTTTATTTCATCTGTTGCTTATATTCTTTCATCCGGTTATGGCTGACGTAAACATAAAGTATGTCTGGTGGGCCTTCATGATCGGTATGATTTCTCATCTCATAATGGACAGTCTGACTAAAGAAGGAGTTCCTTGGTTACTTCCATTTCCCCTTAAATTCGGCTTTCCACCTATAAAATCACTACGTGTAACTACCGGCAAGCGAGTTGAGAACTGGATTATTTTCCCGCTTATACTGCTTATAGATGCGTGGCTTACCCTACATTACAGCAGCCATATAGTCTATTTATTACACCAAAGAATTGTTTAAAGCATTCGGACTAGTTTATAGATAAAGCTAAAAACTTTAAAGGCGCTCAGGCGCCATCCCGATATTCATATTCCAGGCAATTCCAAACTTATCTTCCAGGGCGCCAAAAATATCGCCCCAGAACTGTTTTTCCAGTGGCATTCTAACTTTTCCGCCCTCGGACAATTTCGCGAAAATTCGTCGCAGCTCCAGCTCATCATGACCTACGATACTAATTTCAATCTTAGCCGCATGATCACTGGCTTTAGGCGAGTCCGAAGCCATTAGTTTGATTCCATCCGACCTAAGCGTTGAATGCATAACCCAGTTTTTATCAGTCATGGGCATGCCGTCTACCTCAGGCGCCTCGGCAACTGTAACTATATGCAACTCACCGCCAAATACTTCTTTATAAAACTCCATTGCGTGGCGGCAATTACCTTTAAAATACAGATATACTTCAAGGTTCATTGTCATGTCCTCAATTACTATTTTTATTATAGACTTGAATGAATGTTTAAAGTACTTGAGTTGAACTGCCCTCTAAAGAAACGTCTTCACTCTGACCAATTGGTTTTAGCAAAGTACTGACAATTTGATCTAGTTGGTCGTCAGTTAGATTAGCCTTAACTAAATAATTATCAATTCTCAAATCTCTTAGGCCGGCTGGCGCATCGGCTTCGTTAAGATTGGATATTACAATAACCTTTATATCTTCGCCCCAGTCTGAGGAACGCATGACTTTTAGAATTTGTTCCCCGGACAGTTTTGGCAGCATTAAATCTAGCAACACAAGTTGAGGCCGGTTTTTTTCAATTTCCACTAACGCCTGGATACCGTCAGCGGCCACTACGCATTTATATCCAACTATCTCCAGTCGAGTCTTATATATTTCGGCCAGACTTGTTTGGTCTTCTACTATTACTATTTGGGCTTTAGTTATATTTTCGTCTTGCATGTCTTGCATTATATGCTCTTTATAAGTTCTAAACAAAATGTTTTAAGCTGACCCGCTAAGATTGGCCAGAAAATAAAAAACGGGGCACTCCTTTCTAGGTTAAGGAATGCCCCGGAAGAAAATGTTCAGTAATTAGCTACGATGGCTATTCTGTCCACCTCTTTTGGCGGCCTCTGTCTTCCCAGCAGCACCGCTTGCTCGTGTACTGGTCGTACGGCCACCGCTGTGGCTAGCCTTTCCTCCCTTACTAGCTATCTCCCTTTGTTTATCGGGATCCATTGACGCAAAACCTCGATCACTTGTTGCCATGATCAAACTCCTTTCCTTTAAGTTGGTTGCTATTTAACCTTATCAATTGCTTACAAGTTTAGCTGTTAGATTTTAAATATGCAGTATGTGCTAACAGTAGCTAATTAGCCTACGGCCGTCTTAGACAAAACCAACTTATCGCTTCTATACGAATACCTGTTTCTTGAAGAAACTACTACTTTATCAGCTGACATCTGAGCTTTTAGTCTGACGGGAACTGTCTGTCCGGACACCGGTGGGTAAGACTGGTCGGCGGCCAGTTTAGCATAAAAATTATATTTTGCTAAACCTGCAATATCTTGCTGTCCTAGCTGTGGCATAAACAGTCGTGACAGGTATTTTTGAAAGCCCGGACTGACGGAGCGAAATGCAACTATGCTGCCGACATTGTCCAGTATTACGTCCAGTAGCTGAGGGTCTTTTATCTGAGCTGTCGACTGCTGGGCTATAACTAGGTTTAAGCCGTACTTTCGGGCTTCGGAAAACATTGCCGTAAAACCAGTATTAGCAAAGTGCTGGAATTCATCAATATATAAATAAACAGGGGAACGTTGCTGTCTCTCGACAGATTGCCTATGTAAGGATGCTAGCTGTATCTTGGCAAGGATTAGTGAGCCGAGTAATTCCGAGGTGTCTTCACCAAGTTGACCGCGTGAAAATTTGCAGATCAGAATTTTATGATCATTAAATACTGAATCGATATCCAGACTGGAATGTGGCTGGCCGACAATTTGCTTAACCATAAAGTTACGCTCATATCGCTCTAGGCGGGCCAGCGGTCCTTGCAACAGCTTAACCCTTTGGTAATCGCCGGCTTTATTAAACTCTTCAGTCCAAAAACGTTTAAGCGACTGATCTTTTATACCGTCTACTATTTGCCATCTATAAAACTTATCTGAAAGTAATCTTGAAACAGTAAACAAGGTTGGATTTTCAAGGCTTAGTGCTGTCTGGACGGCATTTCTCAGCAACCGTTCAATCCTGAATGCCGAACTTTGCTCATTATCACCAAAAGATTTTCTGAAAATAGATATAACTGATTCAGTTAAACTTTCCTTGGCTAAGCTAAGTTCTTGCCTCTTAAGTCCGGCTGGCAGTTCCAGCAAATTTATGGAAAGAGGATAGTCAATATCCAGTGGATCAAAATAAATAACGTCTTTAATTCTATTGCCAGGTACGAGCCTTATTGAGTCTTCAGCTAAATCACCATGCGGATCGATAACAATAACAGAATTTTTTCCTGCTATATCCTGGCTAAGCATATACTCGAGCATTGTGGTTTTACCATTACCGGTACCGCCAACAATATACATGTGCCTGGACCTTTCTTCATGAGTTAACCCGAACAGCCGGTTTTTACCCTGGTAACTACCTTTGCCGATCAATACTTCGTCTTCTTTAATAGCCAGCTGCTGACTGAGCGGCAAGTTACGGCTTAAATTCTTACTAACCAGTTCACTACCGGCAGAGCTAGCGGTAGGGAAGTGATATAAACTAGCCAACTCTGATGCAGATAGAATTGCTGGCCGACTGAGAAAAAGACTATTTAACCGATTTATAAAAAACCAGTTTAAAAGGGGTTTGAAGCTGATTGATTTCTGAACCAGCATTTGACGGCCAGGATATGCTAAACCGCCAATTAAGGAGGACTGAAATGCCCTTACTCTAGCATTGACCAATTGCGCGTCCTGTCCTTCAACCAGCAATCTAAGATCGGTTTTAAACAGTGGCTGTCCGAGTTTGAAGTTAGACAGTTCGGTATTTGGCTGCAGTCGCGTAAAAAACTTTAGATTTGCAGATTTCTGCCTACCGTTAAGTTTTTTAAGCCAATAAACATTATAGGCTGGCTTAAGGGGAGAAAAACAAATCTGAAAAACCATTCTATCGATGTCGTTTAAATTCATGAGGCTAGCCTGAAAAGCCAATGGTCCATCAGCTTTAATTTTCAGCTGGTTAGTCCAATGCCGTTTTAGCCTAAATTCAACCAGCCGGCTGCTATGCTTCAGATTAACAGATTTGGGTGGGTATTTTAATCTTTTGACCATAACTCCCGGCATAGCGACTTTAACTTCATTAATAAAGGTCTGGCTAGCAGAGCTGCTCATTATAGCCAAAAACTTTAGGCCACCGTTTTCGCTAGCCGTAATCTCAAGGCTGTACGTAGGACGGAGCGCAAAGCGATTTTGCAATAAACCTGTTTGATTATGCTGTGTCCATAATTTGCCGAAGAGTTCTTCATAATTTTGCAATATCAGATCGGTATAACCAGGTCCGTGAAGCTCCATAGCTACAAGCTGGCGACTTCTGAAGCTGGCAAAGCTCAGATAAACAATAGTTCGTGCAAGCAAATAAACAAAAAAGGCAAGAATAATTATATTGGCAGAGATACTAAACAGGCTATTTCCGAGCAAACTAAAAGTGGCGAAGTTTATTCCTAAGAAAGCCGGTTGACTTACAAAGACGCCCATTTGCCGCCTCAACACATTTAGATGTTGTTAAATATTAAACTACATTAAACGGCAATATTGTAAGATTTTATGCTTAAAGGACACTCCTTATTCCAGTAGTAGCCAAATTATCAGCAAGTAAACACACTTCACCGCCGGCCTTTTCAATAGCTGCAACCGCCAATGTAATAGGCAGATCTAATTGCTTATTGATAAGACCGGCGACGGCAGCGGCTTTATTTTCGCCGACAGCGAGAATAAAACAGTAACGGACTTGCAGCAAAGCAGTCAGGCTCAGGCTAATACGTCGGCTAGGCTCCTTAGGCGCATTAACGACAGGTATTACGAGATCCGATGAAGCGACCTCATGACCAGGAAAAAGCGATAGCGTATGTCCGTCTTCACCTACACCCAGCCAGATCACATCAAAACGTGGCAATTGATTAGAGCCCTTCGGCAACCAACTCAATTTCATAGAGTAATTATTTGCCATTGCCGGCAAATTTGTAGCGAATTCCGGCACAACGATATGGTCTTTTGAAATAGGCAAACTATCAAAGAGCGGTATGATGACACCGCTATTAGATTCAGGACTATTAAAGTCAACCTGACGTTCATCACCAACAGCCAGCCATAGCTTAGCCCAATCAATGTCGTCTTGATGTTTGCTGGCCAGCAGATTATAGCTACTGAGCGGGGTACTGCCGCCAGCTAAAACCCAGACTGCATTGCCGTAATCAGCAATTGAAGAACCCAACTTAGACATTGTAAGTTGCAGAGCGCATTCAGCTAACTGATCAGAACTGTTGAATTGCAGAAAATTCATATTAGCTAATTCTACATCTTTTGCTACAAAAGCCTTATACTACTTAATAATGGATGATTCTAAAAAAGCTGACATTGCCGTTATTGGTTTGGCTGTAATGGGCCAAAACTTAATTCTTAATATGAATGATCATGGCTTTAAGGTTATCGCCTTTAACCGGACAACTGCTAAAGTTGATGAGTTTTTAGAAGGGCCGGCAAAAGGCACTGATGTCATTGGAGCCCATACTATTGAAGAGATGATCAGCCAACTAAAATCTCCCAGACGCGTCATGTTAATGGTCAAAGCCGGACAGCCTGTGGACGAGACAATCGATAAACTTATCGATCATTTGGAACCTGGCGACATTATTATTGACGGCGGCAATACCTTATTTACCGACACCGAAAGACGGATCGCGCGACTAAAGCCGGCTGGCATCCTCTATATTGGCACTGGCATATCTGGCGGTGAAGAAGGAGCCCGAAATGGTCCAGCCATCATGCCGGGAGGCGACGAAAAAGCCTGGGCGGCTGTTAGTGAAATTTTTCAATCGATTGCTGCACGAGGCATCAATGATCAACCGTGCTGTGATTGGATTGGTAGCGGCGGGGTAGGCAATTATGTCAAAACTGTTCATAACGGCATCGAGTACGGCGATATGCAGCTAATCAGCGAAGCCTATGCGTTACTTAAATCCCTGGGCTTAACTAATGCCGAAATGAGCCAGAAATTTAACGACTGGAACAATGGTCCGCTCGACAGCTACCTGATTCAGATAACCGCGGAAATTCTCGGTTATAAAGACAAAGACGGCGAGTACGTAGTCGACAAAATACTTGATTCGGCCGGCCAAAAAGGCACAGGCAAATGGACAGTTATCAGCGCTAGCGATCTAGCCCAACCGATCAGCGTCATTGCTGAAGCACTGTTTGCACGATTTACGTCATCATTTACTGAAGAGCGTCAAGAGGCCCAGAAAATTTACGGAACCCGCCAAATCGCGAGCCCATCAGACAAGGAATTTTTAATAGACAACATCGGCAAAGCTCTATACGCCAGTAAAATCATAAGTTACACCCAAGGTTATATGCTGCTAAAAGCCGCGGCTCAGGAATACAACTGGCAAATTAACTATGCCCGCGTCGCCGGTATTTGGACCGGTGGCTGCATTATTAGAAGCCGCTTTTTAGGCGACATACAGCATGCCTATGCTAAAAACCCGGACTTAGAAAACCTGTTGTTAGACGACTTTTTCGTTAATGCCGTTAAAGAAAATGAGCAGGCTTGGCGTAGTAGCGTTAGCTATGCCGTTAATAGCGGCATAGCCGTGCCTGGCTTATCTTCAGCTCTTAGCTTTTTTGATTCTTACAGGACGGATAGATTACCGGCTAATTTAATCCAAGCCCAACGCGATTACTTCGGCGCGCATACCTACGAAAGAATCGATAAACCCAGAAGCCAATACTTCCATACCAACTGGACCGGTGAGGGGGGCATAACAACTTCATCAAGCTATAATGCCTAATTTTTCACGATACTATTGAAATGCTGTATACTTTAACGGTTCAAAATCAAAGAAAAAGGCATATATGAGTGATGTAATTATATCGGTAGAAAATCTGGTTAAAAAGTTTGGCGACTTCACTGCCGTAAATTCAATATCTTTTGAAGTTAAAAAAGGCGAAATCTTCGCGTTTTTAGGTCCAAACGGCGCCGGCAAAAGCACAACAATTAAAATGCTAACGACTATGCTACGCCCGACGTCAGGCACATTAAAGCTAGCCGGTCATGACGTGTCGCATGACAGAGATAGTGCCCGAAAAGCCTTCGGTATAGTGTTCCAGGATCCCAGTCTCGATGAAGAATTAACCGCCAAAGAAAATATGGAAATGCACGCCATTCTTTACCGGGTAACTAAAAACCATCGAGCCGGACGCATTGAGGAATTACTGCGCTTGGTTGATTTATTTGACCGCCAGGATTCGAAAATTAAAACCTTTTCAGGCGGAATGCGCCGTCGTCTGGAAATTGCCCGGGGACTGATTCATGAACCGAAAGTATTGTTTTTAGATGAACCGACTCTTGGTTTAGATACTCAAACCCGTAATATGTTATGGACGTACGTCAAGAAACTTAGCACAGAAAAAGGCATGACCATATTCTTCACAACTCATTACTTGGACGAAGCCGAAAACGTCGCCGAGACAATTGCTATTATTGACCATGGAACAATCATACGCCGCGGAACTTCTAAGCAACTGACTAAGGAAACCGGTACCAAAAGTCTGGAAGATGCCTATCTAAAATTAACCGGAACGGAAATACGGGATGAAAGCGGAAATAATGACGGCCTGAATGCCCGAATGGCCAGGAGGAACAGTGCCTTAAGGTAACCATATGGATATAGATGTTATATATATACTATGGCTTAGACAAATGCGACGCTACTATCGAAGTGGTAGCCGTGTTATAGGAACCCTGGGCCAACCGGTACTTTTATTACTTGCTCTCGGTTATGGTATTGGCGCTATCTACAGACGTGCAGGCGAGGGCAACTACCTACAGTTCTTAGTGCCAGGCATCGTCACCCAAACAGTTCTATTATCCGGTGTGTTCTGGGGAATAATTATACTGCAGGATAAGCGTTTTGGCTTTTTATCTGAAATGCTGGTGGCTCCGGTGAGCCGTTTAAAGATTTTACTTGGTAGTGCTTTGGGCGGCGCAACGGTTTCGATTCTGCAGGGCATAATTGTTTTTGTTATAGCTGTAATCTTTGGCTTTCGGCCTCATAACTGGCTAGAAGTTCCGCCGGCTTTTCTTATTCTAGTTTTAATGTGTTTAGCCCTAACTAGCCTAGGTGCCGGCATTGCTTCATCGGTTGAAGATTTCCAAGGATTTCAAAGCATAAACAACCTTATTGTCATGCCTGCATTTTTCCTGTCCAGTGCGCTATATCCACTCAATCACATTCCGACTTTTTTGAAAGTTATTAGCACGATTAATCCAATTACTTACATGGTCGACGCCTTACGCACGCTACTTGCCAACCAAAGTCACTTCGGTTTAGCTAAAGATTTAATAGTTATGACAGTCAGCTTTATTATATCGATTAGCTTTGCCGTATACCGTTTCAACCGAATACAGATGTAAAAGATTTGCTAGCAACGTCTGCATAAATCATATAACGAAAAATTTCAGCATATACTGCAAAATTTTAATGTTCGATTTCTTACGCAGCAATCACTTTAGATATGGTTTAATTATGCAATCTAGAAGACAATTTAAAAACCAGAGAAGGTAAATGAAGAAGTTTACGGCTAACTCAAGTTCCGGTGCAATTATTATATGCATTCTGCTAGCCGCAATTTTTATAAGCGAACAATTACTACTTCCGGTCAGCGCCGCTGATACTGGCTATTTTGGAACCTCTATGTCTGCTTACCGACTGATCAGCATTATGGTAAACCTCCCTTTAGTAATGGTCTGGTTTGTTGCTTTCTGGGGTTATAGCCGGCTAAAGGCCTTCGTAGAACAATTAGGGGACGCGCCTGAAGCCAATGGCTATCAAAAACTAAGTACCGGCCTAACCTGGTTAGCCTGGTCTCTGCCACTCCTGGCAATAATAAACCGATTCTTGGCAGGCTTAGATACTCACAACCTTAACAGTCGTCACACAATGACAATAATTAGTAATTATTTCAACTTACTAATGCCGCTAGTAGCCTTTATTATTATTTTTGTAGCTACCAAGTCACTAGTTAAAAGCCATAAGCTACTCAAAGGAGAAGCCCGTTCATCCTTGCTTATGTCTGTGTTTTTATTATTTGGTGCAATTTATTGTTATCTGGTACTAAAAACCGCAGATTTAAGCTCATTTTCCAGCTCAAACAATATTTACGGCATACCAGTATGGTTAATGATTATTACATTAATAATTCCTTATCTATACGGCTGGTTCCTTGGGTTATTGGCGGTTTACGATTTAAGCCTATTGAGCAGATCGGTTCCTGGAATGCTGTATAAGCAAGCGCTATGGTATTTGACCAGTGGCCTATCGGCAGTCATCTTAAGCTTTATAGCGATCCAGTACCTGGCTGCTTTGTGGCCTCTCAAGGCGCACATAGTTGTCGATTACCGGTTAATTATTATCATTTTGTTTAGAATTATTGGCGGCCTTGGCTTTATCTTTTTGGCTGTCGGTGCAAACAAACTAAAACGGATTGAGGAGGTCTGAGCGTCATGAATAGTAAAACACCCGCCTCGGTCTATTCACAAGTCGTTAAAGTCACGCACACCTATCTGGGTCCCGCAGCCGAACGGTTTATTGACCGTCAAGTTGAAAATCACTTGCATAAATCACCCTCAAAACTTACCCGTAGCGATCTGGCCGCCTTAATTGACTGGATTAGAGTAATAGTCTCACTGATCACTGAAGACACCGAAATAGTAGAGGAGTACATTAGCGAACTTAATAAGTTGACGCTTCCAAAAAGTAGAAAATCGGAGAAATAACAGATGACCGATCATTCAAAGTTGAAACCAGGCCAGCAAAAGAATATAAGAGAAAGCCGCGAAGCCGATGCGCTGTTTAACTCTATGGGTGATGGAGCTATTACGACAGATGAATTTGGTCGCATCACTCGAATAAACAAGCCCGCTCTTAAAATGCTAGGTTTTTCCAGAACTGAGCTGATTGGGCAACCCTTTCTTAAGAACGTAGTTGCCGAAACTTTAGACGGCAAAGTTATGGGCGTAATCGACCGGCCGATTACCCAGGCCTTTCTAACCGGCAAACCGGTCCTCGGTAAAATGCTCTACCGAACTAAAAGAGGGGATCTATTACCTGTCGACATCAATGTTTCACCACTGATGTTCGACAATAAGCCAGTCGGGGCTATTGAGGTCTTCAGGGACATTAGTCTAGAATTGGAAATCGACCGAATGAAAAGTGAATTTATCTCACTAGCCTCACACCAGTTGAGAACACCATTATCGGCTATCAAAACTTATACCCACATGCTCAGCGACGGCTACATGGGCGAACTGAATGAACTGCAAAAAAGCTCACTCGAGACTATAATTAATGCATCAAACCGCATGAACGAACTCATCTCGACACTACTTAACATAACCCGGATTGAAAGCGGCACTATATCGGTAAATCTAAAAACTGTGGACATCGATGAACTGCTTAAAGAAATCCTGCCAGAACTAACCATAATGGCCGACGGTAAGGCTATCCGTCTTAACGTTAAAGTCCATGCTAACGGTTCAATAAAGATTAAAACAGATTCCTTAATTGTTAAAGAAGTAATTACAAATTTAATCTCCAATGCTATAAAGTACACGCCTGACAACGGGCAGGTTAGCCTGGATATTAAGCCACGAACAAATGACTTACTTATCGAAGTCAAAGACACTGGCTGGGGCATTCCTGAAAACGCCCGCGATAAAGTATTCACAAAATTCTTCAGAGGCTCAAATATTGTTAAAAAAGAAACCAGCGGAACTGGACTAGGCCTTTATCTGGTTAAAGGTCTGCTTGACGCTTTAGGAGGGAAAATTTGGTTTAAAAGCGATGAAAAAAAGGGCACCATATTTTATATTAGCTTGCCTAGGTAAATAATCTATATGAACAGTAAGATATTAGACAACTACGCTCCAGAGTTCTATGATATAAATAGTTACATCAAAAAACTTTAAGAATATTTTCCTATTAGTGTTTTGTTTATAATTTAAGGAGATAGCCAGTGGCCAAAATTTTAGTCGTAGAAGATGACCGTGATTTAAATAAAGCTTATTGTATAATCCTTCGGCATGAAGGGCATGAAGTGATTACTGCTTTCGATGGAAAAGAAGCCTTAGCAAAAGTCGACGAATTTGAACCTGATCTGATTCTGCTTGACTTGTTAATGCCGATTATGGGTGGTCTTGAGTTTCTCCAGTCATGGTCAACCGCTGACCGAAAAAACGTCAAAGTCCTGATTTTTACTAATATGGAAAACTCGCCGGAAATATCTGAAGCCTATAAACTAGGTGCCAGTCGTTGCATTATCAAAAGCTGGACAGCGCCTCACAATCTTGCCCGTGTCGTAACCGAGACTCTTAAGAGCGGCAATGGCTCCCCTAAAGCTAAAAGGGTTAAGACGCCAGCGTAGCCGGGTCTAAATCGGCTATAAACTGATCGTTAACTGTCTGAAGCAATTTCTGAAGGTCAAGCTTATATGGTATATGTTTGCCGTAATATATAATTCCTGAACGTTTTAACTTATTTAGCTCAGTAGCAGCGGTTTCTCTTGTAAGACCGGTTAGATTAGCAAAATCCTGGTGAGTAAGATCAAGGGTTATTTCTATAGTATGGGCATCAACTTGATGACCGTGGGTAAGGGCGAGATAGTGTAACGTGTAAATTAGCTTATCGCTGGCTCTGGAATGCTGCAGGGCATTGAGTCGCATTGAACCGCCTAACTGGTCGGCTAGCAGCCGCTCCATTTCCTGATAAAGCAATTCGGGACTCTTTTTAATAAAGCTTACATAAGCATTTCTGTCCAGCATATGGACTTCGACTTCGGGCGTAAAGGCTTCGTAATAATAAATAGCGCTCGGCACCTTACCATAAATCCAACTGGCCGGGAAAACATGTGTCTCTGGGTAAAAGGCAACCGGTTTTTCATCACCGCTAACGCTGAGATTATAGGCTTTGACGGTTCCCGATTTTACGGCAAAGGCGTGCTGAGGAGCCTCACCCTGGAATATAATAATTTCTCCCTTCTTAAATTTTCTCACAGGCTGTCTATTTAAGAAGGTCTTTAAGTAATTAGTAGCTACTCTGTCAGTCATTGTTACCTTATCTTATATATCTCTATTATACTGCATTTAAATAAAATATGCTGGTAATTGCAGCAACTATGGTATGAAATCTTACACAGTGGTTATTTTTAATTCTGCTGTGCAACAAACGCCTGAATTTGGCTAAAATCGCCATAACCGGCAGCCGGTACTAACACCGCTCCTACGTACTGGCCACCGAAATAATAATAAGCGTAAGGTGGAACCAAGTTCTGGCCATTTACATTATTTAGACTGATTGATTTAATCTTGTTATTTGGAATTTTCTTAGACAGATCATAAAGTCGCCTAACATTACTTAAGTTAAAGTCGGTTTTAACATTATTACCTAGCGCACTAAATAAACTGGCTAGTTTTATTGGATTAGCAAATACTCCGGCCGTAGTGACTTTAGTCTTAAGCGCCTCAAGCATCTGCCGCTGATGAAGCTGGCGGTCAAAATCACTATAAACACCGTAACTTACATCGCCAGCGACATTGTCACCTCTTGCCCTGGCTAGGTCAAGTGCTTCGTTGCCATTTAAAGTCACCCAACCATTTGGTAGTTTTAATTGAGTATATGCGTCATAGACGCCCCGTGGGTCGGAACTTTGTAAATCAATTCGTATTCCTCCTACCGCATCAACCGCTTCTTTAAAAGCGTTATAATCTATTACCGCGTAATAATTTATGGGGATACCCAAATCATGGCCAACTTGCGACTCCAGTCCTTTGACCCCTTGATATTCGTAAACAGCATTAATTTTCTGATAACCATGCCCCTTTATATGCGTGAGTAGATCTCTTGGGATGCTAAGCATCCAGCCGGTATTTTTTTTAACATTAAGACTAACAACCATTATGGAGTCGGTCAGCTCCGGGCCACCCGATTGACCACTATTTTGACCGGCCATACCGGCGAGCAAAATATTGACGTGACCGGTCGATTCGCCATTGAGTTTCTGGGTTTCAAACAGCCCGAATATGCTCCCGCCAAAAGCCTTATGTAGCTCATATAAGGATTTACCGCCCAGGTAACCGACGCCAATTATAACAATAGCCAGCAAGCTTAGGAATATTCTCTTTAAAGTTATGCGCCTGTTTTTAGGAGTCAAGCTGTCTGCGTTCATAGTCCGAATTCCGGTCGTGCGCCTTGTTTGTCCATACGTCGAAAGAGTCATTCCTACACCAGGAAACTGCGCATTAGAATTGCCGGGTTTAATAGGCGGTCTGTTACTAGCTGGTGAGGTGTTCTGACGGCGTGAATTTTGCATATTTTTAAATAACGTGAGACTTATTATAACAGAAGTTTTTTCTTGACATATATAGTAGGTAATAAACAGCCCCCGTCCTGTTAACTAGGGAAGTTAAGAACGAGGGCATATTTCTAAACGATTTAGACCTTAAAGACCAAGTTTAGCTGAACAGACCGGCCACGCACCCCAGCCCTGAATTGCTTGTAGCTTTTCAGCTAAAGCAATTTGTTCGGCTTCGCTGGCTTGATTCGGCATCCCACTACCGCCTACAGCTTCCCAGCTCGATAGAGTAAACTGCAAGCCTCCGTAGAAGCCGTTACCGCTATCGATTGACCAGTTACCACCCGATTCACACTGGGCTATCTGAGTCCAGATACTAGTATCCGAAGCCTGAGCAGTTGGCGTACTGGCGACTGGCGCTGGCGCTACCACTGGTGCGGGTGTGCTTACCACTACCGCCGGCGTAGCTACTGGTGCTGGCGCAGCCTGGCTATCATCTTGGTCGGGCTGACTGTCCGTGCCTACTTGGCTAGCTTGAGAAGCAGCCAAAGCTGATTGAAATTGACCATACCTATCAGGCAACTGTTGCGTTGCTGAAGGTATGCTTATCAGCTCACCTACAAATATTAAGTCAGGGTTTTGAATCTGAGAATTATCATCAAATAACCTGACGTAGGTTGTATTATATTGCGTAGCAATCGATGACAAAGTATCTCCTGAAGCCACGGTTACAGAACTCACAGCCGGCGGATTACTCTCGGTCGGCTCACTAGTCTGTGACGATATTGCTACTGCTGATTTTGAATTAGTTGTTGTAGTTTGACTTAGTGCTTTTGCTGAAGCGGTACTAATAAAACCGCTCGCGAATACAGCAACACCTAACGTTGCCGTTAACGCTTTTAAATGCATTAACTCTCCTTACTTTCCTCCCTTTCAATGTACTTACAATTACTTGATGTTTTTTGAATTTCTGTTTCGGAAGTACAATCCAGGATAATGCCCACCCCTAGTTGCGGACACAAGGTTTTAGAATACCAAAGGTTAAAAATATGTCAAGTCTTCAGATATAAATAAGCTTAAGGGTTTAGCCGTAAAACGGCTAGGAATGTAGTGATTGCTGCCATGTTTGCTCTATTGCTTTTGGCCCAAATTGACTTAGCATCCGTATAGCATAATAAGGTTTAAGCTCAATTGGCAGTGCAAAATTTCTCGGTTTTGAAAAAGGGTAGAAGAACGCCTGGGATCTGGTCCAGCGCCTAGTTCGAGCTAATCGGATTGCTTCTTGTCTATCGAAAGTAACTTCACCAAAATCAATTAACACTACCTTACCGTTCTTATCTATACCGCAGTTCTCCGTAAGTAAACAAACTTTGTCCATCATTCCATAACTAACATGAAGTAAGGACAGCTCAACGTATTTATCAATTAAGCCTTTATTTTCTTTAGTGGAACGGTTTCTGAGGGCCTCTCCAAAAACCGTTACCTTATCCTGTATATAGCAACCATTGCTTTTAAATTGCGGGTTGGCAAAAGTTGGACTTAGCTCAGGATATTCATTAATTAAAGCAGCGACGCCTATTGCGCTATGTAGGCCGTTCTCGACCGCATTAATAGCAATTTTCCTCATCGGTAAAAGCTGGCGCCCATGGGTACTGAATCGTGCAAACGACTCATCAGGCGTAAGTAGCCTCTTAGACACCTGATTGCCAAGATTAATTACCTCATACTGATAGCCAACTGCTAATAAGTTTTCTGGCATAAGCAAGTATTATATAATCTGCTTTCCTTTTTAGCAATATTGTTCGGTTGCTAACAAAAAGCTACGCTCTACTATAACTATTAGCAGCGTCTATTGAACCCAACTGCTGCCGTAACAATTGTCGTCTTTTGTGGCTTATATGAAGCCGTAATTTTTCCCTAGACTGCGCAATAGTTTTATCTATATAGTCATTCGCTAACTCTAATAGCCTATCGTCAGCGTCGGTAATCGACTCAAGTATTTTGTTAGGCTTAAAGCGGCTTCCATTAGATGTTTTTATATCAGATAGCACAACCACGGCAATATCGGGATAGTATTTGTTTCGCATAGCAATTTCACCCTTACTGATAGCAGTTTTTACCTGTATTTTCTGAGGTTTTCTTCTCTGGGCATAGTGAAAAAAGACATCTGTTCCAATATTATAGCCTTCAACTTTGACCCCTTGATCCTGATTAAATGTGGAAGGTAGGGCATAAGAAGTCGGCAACCGCCGCCCACTCGCAATACTCCACCAGAGAACACCATTAACGCCAATCTCGGAAATTATACCCGTCACGGCTTTGCTTACTCCTTCTGATTGGCATTGAGCCTGCAAGGTAGTCGCAAGTACTCTAGCACTCAACGTCCGGAAGTTATTGCTTACTTCCTGAGCAGTCTGAACACTATGAGTGCGTGATGAAGCAATCATCTCAATACTAGGCAGGCAGGCCAAAAAGCCGCTAGTTCTAAGTCCGCTGGGAGTAAATTCGTTAAATTCTTCAAGGTATTCATTGGCTTGAGGCTCTAACTGGCTGGCTATTGCCCTAAGAACCGGAAGCTTTTCTACAGCTCCTCCGGGACCTTTAAAGGCTACATCTATTAGTCTGTCAGTTTGTGTGTTTAATTCCCGTTTTGTCATTTATAAAATAAATATACACCTGCCAGCATAAAACGTTAACAGTATTGTTTAAAACAACGGATGTTCCTTATAAATCCCACTTAGATAAGCACAGCTCCCGATTTGTGTCATTTTGGGTTATACTGGTACTAGTTATATTTGAATAAGTAAGAGCAATGCCTCAAAATACCAAACTCCGTTTCAGTATAGTAGTTCCCTGTTACAACGAAAGCGCTTATGTAGCGTCAGCTATTAAATCCCTAAAGTCTCAAACCTACACTGGACCTTACGAAATCATAGTTGTAGATAATAACTCAACTGACAAAACAGCCGAGATAGCTAAATCTTTGGGGGTAAAAGTTGTCAAAGAGAAAAACGCCGGAGTTTGTTACGCCAGACAAAAAGGTACTGATGCCGCAAGGGGAGAAATAATAGTTTCAACAGACGCCGATTCAACCTTTGATAAAGACTGGCTGAAACGCATCGATGAAGCCTTCGCGCAAAGTGATGATATCGTGGCAGTAACCGGACCATTTTCCTATGATGGTGGACCTATCTGGAGTAGTTATGCCGACTCCTTATTTAATCTGCTTGACCTAATTTACAAACTTACCGGCATAGTCCTATATTCACCAGCTGCTAATCTATCCTTTAAAAAGTCCGCCTGGGAAGGGTATAACACGACAATGACCCAGTACGGCGACGAAATGGATCAACTAAAAAGATTTCGTAAGAAGGGCAAAGTAGTATTTAAGTCACACCTAGTGGTTAAAACCTCAGCCCGACGTCTTGAGCGCGGTTTATTATATAATATATTTATAACCTTGCTAGCTTATTCAATAATTGAATACAATTTAAACCGATTATTTAAGAGACGATTCTTCGGACAAGCTCCAGCCTTCCGCGAAGAGAACAAGTCGGAAAAGTACTATATCTAAAATGACTTTGCAACAACAATCTAGAAAGTGGCTTAAACACAGCTTCAGCACCATTGAAGCAGCGGTTGTAATTATTGATCTTAACCCGCTCATTAGCGAACCCATACGCTTTGGCAGCCTGTTTACCACCATAGCGGTAACCAATAGCGTTCTAGCTAGCGCCCTGGTATTTGGCGGTGCTACTCTAATTCTAGACATGCTGGGAGCTGTAGCGACCGCCGATTTACTTGCTAAAAAGCGGGCTACATCACTGATTGAAGGAACAAAGAAGTTAATTGCCAAAGCCGGCTTCCGTAGAGTGCTAAGTTTGAAAACCAGCCTAGCGAGTGACTTTTCTATTACACTACTAGTAGGAACACCAATAACTATAATCCTTAAGCAAATGCAGCAGCCAGAACGCCGCCGCGAGGAAAACCTTAAGTTAGGTATTCTTCTGTCGGCAGCCGCGGCTATCGTTTCTACTATCCAGGGCGGAGCCATGGTAACTGGGTTCTGGGAACCAACTCCAGCCGGAATAACCCTGACTATCGTAGCGGTAGTAAGCTTACTGGCGATACCTACCTGGCTAAAAAAACGTTTCAGCTAGGCGTAAACAGTAGTTCGTATTTTCGTTTATTAACTCTTGTTAACCCACCAAATGAGTTTATATTAGTTGGGTTATATTGAGTTTTATAAGCCTTAAGGGCGGCCTTTTTAGTCGCAACGTCTGAATCAGTCAGATTATTGATGGTCATATCAAATTTAATCCCGAGTTTTTCCTCGGCCCGAACTTTAAGATTATTTAGGATTCGAGGATTAGGCTGCCGGGGTAGTGTTATATATGGACTATCCGGATAAAACTGAACCTTATAACCATCTCTATGCAGCTTAATACCAGCCTTAAGAATGTCTTTATGGTTCTTATGCTGAAAGATTTTACTGATTGCTAAGGGTGCTAGAAAAATGGCATCTTTAGGCGAGTTAGCTAGTATGTCTTTACACATTTGATCAATATCCACCGGGCTATTATCGTATTGGCTGTCAAAATAATCTAAATGAACTTCCGGATGAATTTGTCCACTGATAGCCAAAGCCTCTGCATTTTCTTTTATCCTGGTTTTAACAAGACGGTTACTATCTCTGATACCGCAAACTGTATCCCATAAGGTTTTAACACCGACATCGGGAATCTTCGCACAAACAGTCATGACTACGGCGTCAGGCTGATGTCGAATTACATACCAGCAATCTATGGTGGCGTCATCAAAATGTGGCGCAAGAATAACGTGTTTAGGCATATGAATTGCTTTAGATTATATATCACGGACCATAACTTGAGAATACACTCGCTTGCCGGCTGGTGTTCGCATGCCAGGCAGCAGTACTTTATCCTGATACTTTCTAAAGCCATTCTTCTCAAAGAAATTAATTAATTAGAAGTACCGTCCTCCGTTAGAGTCACTAAATGACAACCCGAAACATTGAGCAACCTTAACTTGCTTACCCAGTTGCTCATTAGTTCAGAGCCCAGACCCTGACCCCTGAAGTCCTTAGCTATATTTATCTGTAAATTTGCCGGCCACCTACGCTCGCTAAAATGTAATTCTTTAGGCTTATCTTTCCGGAAATTATCAAGCAAACCATCTGAAACTGTCCGCCAGGACATAGCAGCAGTACCAGGCCGGACAAACAAACCCCTTTTAACGACTACAGCAACGTAGTCTTTAACCGGATCAGGTATTCTAGCCGTGTCTGTACAGCCTAGAAGATAACCGACGACTTTATTGCCAATTGCCGCAACGAAAGTATTGTTTGGCTCTTTGTCTAAGTAATAGCCGGTAATCATGTCTGCCCAACTAGCTTCATCACTCCATTGGCTGGCTATTGACTCGCCCATCAGGCCAGTGTCAAAGCACAGTTGCCGAACTTGCTCGCGGTCTGCTGGTTCATAAGGTCTTATTTCTGCTGTAGCCATTTAACTACATTACAACATGGCTTTCTAAAAGTTATGTAAGGAAACAGGCTCCATTTTTGCCTTTAACTCGAGTTATGCCAGGAATCGATAGGTAATTTTCTAATGAACACTTAGAGCTAATACGCCTGAGCTGGCTGTTGCAATTATTTCATCCGTTGTAAACATACTTATTTCAGCTGGCCGCCTAGGAATACCATGATCAATGGCTAGAGCGAAAGCTCCAAACAGACTAGCTTTATACTTGAAGGGCATTTTATAAGAATACAGGGAAGGAATGTCCTGCTCCAACAGTGAGTCCAATTCTTCGATAGTTGAGTCAGGAAATTCTTCTCGATAGTTAACTAATTGATATCTTCGAATCGACAGGTTACCGCTCAAATTCTTCTTAAGCATTTCGGCTACGGGTTCATCTGCAATATAAGCAATGGCTAATTGAACTTCTGCTTGATTTAGCTCAATATCCGGACGTTTGCGGTCTGCAAATACATTCATAAAAATACTGTACCATATTAGTTACATCTTTACAAATATTACGTATTTTGATAGCGCTATTCGTTCGTATATGGGGAACTCTCTTTCATGGAAAGGTTTACAGTAAGTTACTATGTTTGTACGAATGTACTACGTCAAATAACGAAGAAGAATTCGAGCATCTCACACAAAGACAAGACCGTGAATTAACTAATAATTGGCTCTGGCTAAATATAGCTTTTGTAAATGCCTTTAAGCGGCAATAAGCACTTGCTCAGGTTGTTTTATCTGTGTAGTGTGACCTACATTTTCCTGGATACTACTACCGCTTTCATCGTCTAAATCAACTAGCCCTGACTCACGAAAATAACTAGCCTCTATAAGGTTATTTGCCTTTCCATTCCCTGACAGCATCCCATCTGCCATTGTTCCCGACAATGACAAGACAGGCTTAAGCGTTTGACTAAGTAAGCTAAACTTAACCACAAACAAAGCTCGCTCACTTACATAGCTTTCTATTCTGACAGGGCATCTGACGGCCTCTACGCCGAACACCGCCCTAGACATAAACAAATATAAACCTTGAACGGACAGCTCGTTCTCCAGAACTCTTTCGTCGAGATAGTAGTTATACTCAGCCAGTGTACATGACTCCATGTCAGCGTCTATGTGTGACATATGTCTTATTATGATGAACATTTTATATTCTAATGTCAATAATCATAGCTCAAAATTCCCACGCTTGTTATTTCTGCAGTAGTGCATTTCTGAAAGCGTAGAAGGCCGGTTTCGGCTGGAAATTACTATTAAACATCAGAGGTCTGGCGTCAGCGGTGCTCGGACCCATGTAGTTATACCAGGTTTCTTTATCGGTAATACCCAGCTCTGAAAAACTATGACAGTCACCGGCCTCTATGCAGGCTCTAGCCATATTGTAATAAATTTGGGCTTCAATATTGTCTCTGACGTAATTGGGCGCTGGAACAGCACTCATATTAACATCAAACTCTGTTACGTATACTTGTACTCCCAACTTACCGAACCGGCGCATATTTTGGATAACTTCATTCATATCGGGTGGATGGGTAGCGTCAATATGCATTTGCATACCTATACCATCTATCGGGATGCCGCGTGCCTTGGCCGATTTAATATAGTTATACATGGCATCAGATACGGGGTTAAAGTGCTCATTATCAAAATCATTCAGAATCAGTTTAGCGTTAGGATCAGCCTGATGGGCCCAAATAAATGCCTGATCAATATACGCATCGCTACCAATATGGTCTGCCCACCAGTCGTGCAGGCCATAAATGTGCTGTGCGCGTGTAAAGGCTTCGTTAACCACACTCCATTCTTTAATCTTGCCCTTATATCGACCAACGACAGTAGCTATGTCCTGATGCATAATATTGAGTAGCTGGGCCGGCGCGTAGTGACCGTTTTTAAGCCAATTGGGAAGCCACTTTTCTTCGCCCCAGACTAAATGATGTGCCTGGATTTGCATATGATGAGCCTGAGCATAGGCGACAATCTTATCCATGGTCGTAAAATTATAGGTAGTCGGGCTTGGTCTTAACCCGCCATCAGTAAAATACCAATTTGGAGTATTATCAATAACTGCTAAATTAAACTGCGAACTAAGTATCTTGCTGTAAATCGGATTATTTAGATAAGTGGAAATAGCAAAGTTACCGAGCTCGATGCCATGACGGGCCGCTAAGGTCTTAAGCGGCGGACTGGGCAGGTTAGGGTAATGGGCCTGTTGGCTACTACTAATTAGCGCTAGTGTAACGACCACAGCAATCCCTAAAACTAGTCCGCTATAAGTGGCAGTCACTCTTTTCCAATAAGTCATCGCAACAAGTTTAGCAACCAGAAATCATTTTAACTGTAAAATAAACGGCTATATGTCGTCACGCTTACAGCTAATTTTCAATAACGTCTATATAATATGACCTAGATGAGAATACTTGTTATAGAAGACGAGCCGAAGATTGCTCAGGCCATTAAGAAAGGTTTGGAGCTTAAAGGATTTGCGGTTGACGTCGTTTATGATAGCGACAGCGGGCTCAGTTACGGCGCCGATCCGGATTATGACGTAATAGTTCTGGATAGAATGCTGCCTGGTAGTATAGACGGCGCTGAACTCTGCCGCAAACTTAGAGATAACGGTATTAATACGGCTATCATAATGCTGACCGCTCGCGGTACTATTGGTGATAAAGTTGAAGGTCTCAATAGTGGCGCTGATGACTACCTGGTTAAGCCATTTTCATTTGACGAGCTGACAGCCAGAGTCAAAGCTTTACTTAGACGACCGGCCACACATGTCGGCACATCGGTCAGCGTCGGTGATCTACAGCTAGACACCAACACATATAAGGTTATTAGGGGCGACAAGGAAATTAAGCTATCCAGCAAAGAATTCGCTTTACTCGAATATTTTATGCATCATCCCGGGCAGGTAATCACCAAGGACATGATTATTAATCACGTCTGGGATCAGGACGCCGATATCCTGCCTAACACCATTGAAGTGTACATCGGCTACCTAAGGAACAAAATAGACCGGCCTTTTCCAACTCTCAAACCGCTAATTCATACCATGCGTGGTTTTGGCTATAAAATTGAGGCCAATTAAAATAAATCTATGTTCCGCTCCGCAACCCTACGCTTAACGCTATGGTACCTTGCCATAGTAATGGCAATCAGCCTTATATTTAGCGGTATCCTATACAACGAAACAACCCGGGAATTGAACAGGGGACTGAGAAGTGAGTCGCAGACAATATACAATAAATTTCCGGTTTTTCAGGGCGATCCGGATATTAACCTCGGGCCCAACTCCTATTACCGCGATAGTAGTCACCGGATTTTAATTAGACTTGTCGGCCTTAATCTTATAGTTTTCGTTCTGGCTGGCTTTTCTAGTTACTGGCTGGCCAGACGAACGCTTGAGCCAATTGAAGCCGCGCATGCAAGGCAAAAACGCTTCACATCCGATGTCTCTCATGAACTCAGAACCCCACTTACAGCCATAAAAATGGAAAGCGAGGTAGCGCTAATGAATAGCAAGCCGGTAGCTAAGGAACTGCGAGCCACTCTGGAAAGCAACCTTGAAGAAGTAGCTAAATTGGAAAACCTTATTAACAATTTACTACGTCTTTCGCGTTTGGAAGCCGATGAACTACAGCAAAATTTTGTGCGCCTTGATTCTAACAAGCTGTTTGACGGTGCCATGACTAAACTCGGCAAAAAAGCCGAAACTCACACTATCAGCCTTAATATACCTGAGAAACTTGAGGTCTTAGGCGATAAAGACAGCCTGGAGCAGCTTATAGTTATACTTATCGATAACGCTCTTAAATACAGTCCAGCCGACAGCGACATAAGCCTTCGCGGCAAGTCAGACAAAGACGAAACTATCTGGTTAATTGAAGATCACGGCGTCGGCATTGATCCAGAGTCACTAAAGCACGTCTTTGACAGGTTCTACCGGGCCGATAATTCCCGCAACAAAGCCGGTGATACTGAAGGCTACGGGTTAGGGCTAAGTATCGCTCAAATGATAGCCGATGTTCATAACGGATCAATTTCAATTACCAGCCAAGTAGGCAAGGGCACAACTGTTTCGGTTCATTTGCCAAAACCGGCTACTATTTAGTCGCTTGTTCTTTAGCCAGTCTACGTGAGCCGACAATCACGCCACTCATTGCAAAAGCTAAATAAATAAGCCCGCTTATACAGGAAGATAAGATAGGTTGATGAGTAGCAATAACCAGAATTGTTCCACTGATTAATGTCAGGCCAATAAATAATCCCGATATACGTATTTTAAGTGCAGACGGAAGTAAAGCCGTCAGCGTTGTTATAACTAAACTAATTAGAGCTATTGATATGTGAGTAATAAGTAAAATCATAGCCTAATTATACAATAGCTACGCTGATATAAAACTGTGATCACGATCCTATGTTCTATGGTATTAGTTTTGACACCGGCAGCATTACCGACATGACTAATAAAACCACTAAAGAGCACTTAAACACCCGCCGGGCCCAGGCCTCCTCGCTACTTACTTCCGGGGTTTTATAGGCAAGGTTAAGCCAGTAGCCCGCAACAACTACTATTACAATTAAGAAGCTATAGCCGGCATAACCGAGCACACTAAAGAAAAAGGCCGTTAAGATATAACCCATAATGTATAGTCTCATTTGCCTGACGGTACTGGGTATTCCGCGTTTTATAGGCCATAGCGGTAAACCGGCCGCCCTATAATCTCTCATTCTAAATATAGCAATGGCGTAAAAATGCGGCATTTGCCAAAAAACCATTATTAGTAGCAGTAAAAAAGCTGCCAGGCCGAATTTACCGGTATACGCACAGTAGCCGGCAACTAACGAAGCGCCCCCAGGCAAAGTCCCTACTAAAGTCCCGTAAACACTAGCCCGCTTAGCCACACCGTAAATTACCACATAAAATAATACCGCCAGCGCACCAATTAACATCACCAGCTTATTGGTAGGAAGCAAAACTATAAAGCCTAAGACCAGTAATATAGCCCCGTAAGACAGTACATGTCTAGTCTTAATCTCACCTGAAACCGTTGCGCGCTTTTTTGTCCGCTCCATTTTCTCATCTAAACCGGTGTCGATATAGTTATTGAAAACACAGGCCGCCGCAATCAGCAGCCCCATGCCGATTACCAAAGCCAGCAACTTCCATAAGTGAACGTGCCATTTGCTTGCCAAGAGATAACCGGCCGCACCAGTCATAACATTAGAATAAACAATACCCGGTTTAACCAGCTGGTAATAAAGTTTTGGTTTAGATATAATCGGCTCGTTCTGGTGTCGTTGATGAGCAGATCTAGAGTCCACCGTCATCTTGCTTTTCCATAAAGGTATTAATCTGCTTAGGTGTCATAATACGGTGATTTAAATTATGCATAATCCATATTGAACCAGCAACTAATATGAAAACAACGATTGTCATAAAGCTAAAAACCAGCAACTTAAATTTCGGCTTAGATTCGCTACCTAGGTGCAAGAACAGGGTTAACTGTGTAACGGCTTGAATCAACGCCAGTGTAGCAATTACCAAAGCTAGCGCCCAGCTTTTAGACAAAACATGATTGACAGTCAGAAGATAAGCGAGCAAAGTACAAAAAAGAGACAGCAAAAAGCCAGTTACGTATGCTTTATAGCTGGCTTTGTCAGTATTATGAACAGAGATCAGGCCTTCTTTACTCATATATTGAGACCTCCACTGATCAGATAGACAACACTGAATATGAATATCCATATAAGATCAAGAAAGTGCCAGAATAAACTCATAAGCGTCAGTTGCCGAATAGTAATACGGGTCAGCCCACGCTTTAGAACCTGATAGCCCATCGTCAGTATCCACAGCAGACCCATGGTTATGTGAAGACCATGAGTAGCTACGAGTGTAAAATACGACGACAAGAACCCGCTACGGCGCCAACTGTCGCCGCGGCTGACGAAGTCACTAAACTCCCGGATTTCCAAGGTTAAAAAGGCCGCTCCTAAAATAAATGTTATACCTAGCCAGATCAGGACTAACCGCTTTGCTTTATTCTGAGCCGACAGTATCATGAGACCACAAGTAAAACTACTGACCAGCAATATAAGAGTTTCTGCCAGGGCGTAGGGTAGACTGAACAAACTGTGGGCAGTTGGACCGCCAAAAGTATTACTATGAAGTACGGCAAAGGTGGCAAACAGACTAGCGAATAGTACGCAATCGGTCATCAGATATACCCAGAACCCGAACAGCGTCTTGTTATCTGCCTCGTGCTGTTCAGTCTGCCGGGTTACTTTAGTTATAACTGCCGTTTCAACTTCACTCATGCGTAATCTCTCCAGTTAGTAAGACTGGCTTCAACTTCTTTAAGTTGCTTAACAGATATAGTCTCCTCATGCTCACCGCTAGTAACTCGAATAAGCACTGTCATAATAATGCCCAGCACACCAATTAGTGCCAACCACCACAGGTGCCAGATCATGCCAAATCCAAACAAGAAAGCAAATGTCGCTATAAATAAGCCAGCCGGCGTATTCTTTGGCAAATGCAGCGGTTCAAGTTCAGGGATTTCCGGCCGTTTCTTGGCATGCTTCATTTCCCAAAAAGCGTCACGGCTAGATACCACTGGTAAGGCCGCAAAGTTATAAAAAGGTGCCGGTGAAGCCGTCGACCATTCCAGAGATCTGGCGTTCCATGGATCGCCAGTTATATCCCTGGTTGAGTCCCTTTTCAAATAGCTATATATAACCTGGATAATCTGCACTCCTATACCACAGGCAATGACCGCACCACCAATACCGGCGGCTATAAACATGACATGCCAGCCAGTGGCAGCGCTGTAATGATCAAGCCGGCGGGTAGCACCCATAAGCCCAAGAATATATAGCGGACCAAAAGCCAACACAAAACCAACTATCCAGAGATAGGCAGCGTATTTACCGAGCCGTTCATTAAGGCGGTAGCCAAATACCTTTGGAAACCAATATGTCAGCCCGGCAAAGTAACCGAACAACACGCCGCTAACAATCATGGTATGGAAATGAGCTACTAAGAAAAGGCTGTTATGCAACTGAAAATCGATAGCCGGTACGGCCAGCAAAACGCCAGCAACTCCGCCCATGGTAAATAAGAAGACAAAACCCATGAACCAGATCATCGGGGAAGCGAACCTTATCCGTCCGCGGTACATTGTAAACAGCCAGTTAAATATCTTCACACCGGTTGGGATGGCAATCAGCATAGTAGCAATACCAAAGACTGCATTAACATTAGAACTGGCGCCCATCGTAAAGAAGTGATGCAGCCAAACACTATAAGACAAAACCGTTATAGCCATAATCGCCCAGACCATCGACTTGTAGCCGAACAAACGTTTCGATGAAAAGGTTGAAACAACTTCAGAAAAAATGCCAAACGCCGGCAAAACTAATATATAGACTTCCGGGTGGCCCCATGCCCAAATCAGGTTAACGTACATCATGGCATTGCCACCACCGCCGGCCGTAAAGAAATGCATGCCGAGTGTTCGGTCTAGTGCCAGTAGCGTTAAGGTAACTGTCAGGATCGGAAAAGCAAAGGCTACCAGCAACATACTGCCCAGCACGCTCCAGCTGAATAGCGGCATTTTCATTAAACTCATGCCCCGGGCCCGCTCTTTCATTATCGTAGTTATAAAGTTAATACCGCTCATTAGACTACCGATGCCGGCAATCTGTAAACTCCAGATCCAGTAATCGACGCCGGTAGTCGGGCTATATTTAAGCTCCGATAGTGGCGGATATGCTAGCCAACCGGCACCGGAAAAATCACCGAGTCCCAGGGAAACGTTAATTAGCAAAGCTCCGGCAGCGAACAGCCAAAAACTGGTGGCGTTAACAAACGGAAAGGCGACATCACGAGTGCCAATTTGCAGCGGCAGAACCAGGTTAATAAGGCCAAACATCAGGCCCATGGCTGCAAAGAAGATCATAATAGTGCCGTGAGCACTGACAACCTGTTGAAACATTGAGGCCGACATAAAGCCGTGATGCACGCCAACACTGGTAGCTTGTTGTAATCTGACCATGGCTGCGTCAGAGGCCCCTCTAAGCAGCATGACAATAGCTACAATAATATACATAACGCCGATCTTTTTATGATTGGTGGTAGTTAACCACTCATTCCATAGCCATTTCCAGCGCCTGGTAATAGTTATTAAGCTAAGCACAACTACGATCAATACAACTATGCCAATAGCTGCCGACGCCGTTATTTTACTATCCGGAAAGACGTTACCTTGATTAAACCGTCCAAATAAACTGCCAAACATTACATTTGAACCCCACTGGCCAGGCTTTGATTAGGCATCATATATCGGTTTATTATGGCATTAAATAGTCCATTTACCGGCTGCTTATAGTAAGCCACCGGGTTATATTGACTCGGACGCGCCAGTTGCTGGTACATAGCAACACTTAAGCTATTGGTTGAACTTTTAGCTTGAGCTAACCATTCATTAAATTTGTACAGCGGCGCACTTACAGCCGAAAATGTCATGCCGGCAAAGCCCTCTCCGCTAATGTTAGCTGACGAACCGGCGAAAGTACCGATTTTGTTAGCCTCTAGGTTAAGCTGTGTGGTCATGCCCGGCATAGCATAGATTTGGCCGGCTAAGGCCGGAATCCAGAAAGAGTTCATAACCGTATCGGATGTAATATAGAAGTGGACCGGAGTGCTAACGGGCATTTCCAGGCGGTTAACACTAGCTACGCCTTGCTGTGGATAAATAAACAACCACTTCCAATCAAGCGCCACCACCTCTACATTCAACGTTTTTCCACTACTAGCTAGGGGCTTATAAGGGTTCAGGGAGTGTGAGCTTTTCCAGGTTATAACTGACAGAACCAGAATTATAGCCATCGGTACCAACCACCAAATCGTTTCCAGCACGCGGCTATGGTCCCAGTCTGGGTCATATTTAGCCTTACGATTGGTTTCCCGGTACTTAAGCGCAATAATTATCGTTAAGCTGTAAACAGGCAAAACAACAATTGCCGCCAGCGCCAGCGCCAGTATCATTAGTTGTTTCTGTTTGGTAGCAACCAAACCGGACGGAGAGAGTACCGGTACGCTATTATTGCTGAGATAGTACGAAAGCAGCCCGAAAACTATCAAAATAGCAGCTACCAAGATTAGAATTTTTCTTTTTCGCCTCATATGCTTTCAGGCATAATTATACACTAGCGCTTTAAAAATGATCTCTAATATGGCTAAACGAATAGTCCCAGTCGGCGTTGGCTTTTTTATGAGGATTGAATATCCCCAATGGGTCCATAATTTTTTTAGCTTCTTTAAAAAGGCTTAGGATTTCTTTACCATACATGTATTCAAGCCAGGGCCCTCTGATCAGTCCATCATTATGTTCGCCAGACAACGATCCCTTATAGTGAAGGACGAGATTATTAACTTCTTTCATAGCCGGCAAGATTTTCGCACGGTCCTTTTTATCTTCTAACTTCATCAGAGGAATGACATGAAAATTACCATCGCCCATATGACCGGCAATTGTCGCAAATAAACTGTATTTTTTAACTATTTGCTGCAGTCTCGGCAAAAAGTCGGTTAAATACTCCGGCGGCACCACGAAGTCATCAATAAACGGTGCGGTATGCTTATCTTTAACCTTGCTTCTAAGCAACTGGAAGCTGTATCGGCGCATAAGCCAGAACTTAGCACTTTTACCCTCAGAAGGATCTTCCTCAAAACCGTTAATCTCATACTTAGCCCGGTGCTTACTAAGTTCACGGTGTAATGACACTACTTTTTGCCTGACCTCGTCTTCGGTTTCGCCGTTAAACTCAACCATTAATATCAGCTTAGGCAAACCACGCCAGACGTCCATATGAAAAGCACTGGGAATAAAAGACAGTAGCAGTTTAATTACGCCCCACCACCCAAGCATTTTATGAAAACTTGGCAGAAACTTAATTCCTAAATACATGGTAGCGTCATCAAACGACTCAAAAGTAGCCGGCTTAGCGGCCAGGACTTTCGGTATCACTTCACCCAGATCATCAATATTCTTCATAAACAGCACCAGCAGTCCTGAGTGTTTTCTAACTGGAACTAAACGAAAATGAATATCGGTTACAAAACCGAGGGTGCCCTGAGCTCCGACTATTAGCTTCGTCAAATCAAAAATCTGCCGTTCTTTATCCCAGACATCCCATAAGTTATAGCCGGTTGAGTTCTTGCTAACTTTAGGCTTAGCAGACTTGAGTTTTTCGTAGTTGTCACTAACTAATTTAAAAATATTACGATAAACTTCGCCTTCAAAGTCATCCTGAGCCATCTTATTATCCAGCTCATTGCGGTGGAGTGGCTTAACAGTTCGTTCAATGCCGTCAGAAAACACCACTCTAAGTTCAGTTACAAAGTCCTCGGTTTTGCCATATTCGAGTGACTTTTCTCCGCCGGAATTGTTGTTAACCATTCCGCCTATAGTGGCTAAGTCCCGGGAAGCTGGGTAGGTGGGCATCAGCGCCCCATATTTCAATGTTTCTGGTTCAAAGTCCCTGTAAAATACACCCGGTTGGGCATGTGCCGAACTAGAACTAACATCTATGACTTTATTAAAGTGCTCTTTAAAATCTACAATTATCGAATCATTGATAGCGCCACCCGACATACATGTACCGGCACTCCGGGCAGTCAGGCTTAAATCGGGAATCTCATGCTTATGTTCAGTCGTAAACTTGACTAGTATTTCCACGTCTTTAGCGTCCAGTGGCTTAACAACCAAATTAGGCCTGAGCTCAAACATGGAAGCATCATGGCTGTAAAATTCTAAGGTCTCCGGACTATTATCTATCTCACCCTTAAAACCGGCAGCCGCCAGTGCTTCTTCAACTGTATCCATAGCTACAAGCTTAAGGGCTATTCATACATAATTGCAACTTTTTATTGCTTATGGCAATCTAATTTTAATTAATAAATCAGTTAATTAAATTGACTATTATCCGTGCTGTCACTTAAAGTAAGGCCTGAAGCTTATGGCTAAGTACAAGACAACGTCTTCAGAAAATCTAGAATTCGTACCGGAACACAATTGGCCCGGCCCGTTCGGTATATATAAGTTCTCCAAAGCCGTAGTCACACTCAATCTTCCAGCTTTCTTAATCCTTACCATACTGACCTACATAACCGACATAACCGTTAGTTATACAAATGGATATTTACTGACGTCTCTGCTTTATATAGTTTCCTACTTGTTTATGTTGTCGGCCACCGTCGTTCTAATAAACAGCGTCCGTCAGCGCAAAATTTCCATCGCCGATGCCCTCGATAGAGGCACCAGACTGTCGCTCAGAATGGCCGGGCTATACATCCTGATATTCTTCGGTATTGTCTTAAGCATAATATGCTTTATTGTGCCGGTGTTTATTGTATTGCCGCGCCTGATTATGGCGCCGTATTATATGTTTGATCAAAACCTGAGCATTATTGAATCCCTGAAAGCCGCTTGGCGAAACGGCAAAGGCCATGCCGTGGAAGTTTGGGGAGTCATTAGTGTACAGGTATTGTTTAGCGTACTGATTCTCATCCTGATCGGTATCTACTTTAGCATTATCTATAGTGCTGCCATGATTATCCTTTACCACTTCACCAGAAGTAATCCAATTCAGCAAAAAAAATAATTTGCTTTAAGCATAAGAACAATGTAGTCTGAAGATAAAATTAACAACATCAGGAGGATAAGCAAACATTAAATGAAAAAACGAAATCTATTAGCGGTTTTTGCATTAAGCATAGTTACACTGGGAATTTATGATCTTTATTGGCTGGTGGTAACTAAAAAAGAACTTAACCAAAAAACCCGCACCCATGTTCCTACTATCTGGTTACTTTTCGTCCCAGTAATTTTAGCCGTGGTTGCATTAATTGTAATCCTTGCAGCTGTAGCATCAAGCCCTCAGGTCGCCACTAACAGTTTCGGCCCGACTTCACAACAAACAGCCAGTCCAGCATCAGCAGGATTAGGAATAGCCGGCATGCTCATGAGTGTATTGGCTTTCCTGATCATCCTCCCATTGACCTTTTACTGGTTCTTTAAGTTCTCTAAAGCTGTAAGCGAATACACTAACGGCAAAATGAACACCGCCTTAACCTTCTTGTTACTCTGGTTAATTCATTTTATTGGGGTAGTGTTTGTGCAGGATGCCTTTAACGACATGATTGAGTCTGGCACCGTACCGGGGCAGGGTAGTCAGCCAATGGGGCCACCACAGCCGGTAGCGATGCCGGTACCACCAGCTGGTTATCAGGCTATGCAGCCAGCTAGTCCGCAGCCAGCTAGTCCGGCGCCAGCTGTCATTCAACCGACTCAAAGTTATCCCACACAAAGCCCAGCATCACCTCAAGTAGTTAGCCCAGAATCACCAACACCTCCACCGCCAACCAATGGCCCTATAGTTGTTCAATAAAAACTTTGTCTAAGGTATAATCATAAGCAAGATGTCAAAAAGCAAAGTATTAATTGTGGGCGGTGGTTTTGGTGGCGTTAAAGCTGCTCTAGAGCTGAGTAGTCACCCTGAGTTTTCGGTAACACTATTAAGCGACGACGATAATCTCCGATATTATCCGACGCTGTATCAATCAGCAACAGGTGGATCGCGGTCTAATTCCAGCATCCCTTACTCAACTATATTTGCCAATACAAATATCCAACTTGTAAAAGGCGAAGCAACGACCTTTGACCGGGCAAATAAATTAATAATTACCAAAGATAACCAGTCTTTTGGCTACGACTACCTGATACTGGCCCTTGGTGTAGTAACCAATTATTTTGGCATACCGGGCCTGGCTGAATATTCCTACAGCATTAAAACCCAGGCCGAAGCAGCCAGGTTTAAAGAGCACCTCCATAAGCAACTCATCGATGAAGGCAAACCAGATCTTCACTATATTATTGTTGGTGCCGGTCCTACCGGAATCGAACTGGCCGGAGCCTTACCCACTTACGTTAAGCAAATTGCTAAAAACCATGGACTGGCTAGCAAAAGGGTGAACGTAAGCCTGGTTGAGGCATTACCGAGATTACTCCCTAATCTACCTAAACCAACCAGCAGGCAAGTTAAAAGGCGACTTAAAAAATTAGGCATCAAGGTATACTTGAACTCTAAAGTAGAAGGAGAAACTGCCGACGGCTTAACAATTAATGGTCAGCCTATTAAAAGTCACACTGTTGTATGGACCGCCGGCGTCACCAATCATCCGTTCTTTTTAAGTAATAAGTTTATATTAATGGGTCGTGGGAAAGTCGGTGTTGACGCCTATCTGCAGGCCGAACCTCACGTCTTTGTAATCGGCGACAATGCCAATACGCCATTTAGCGGCATGGCCCAAACCGCGCTACATGACGGGGCCTTTGTTGCGCATAACCTCATCAGGTCAGCAAAAGGTGAAATGTATAAATCTTATGTGGTCAAGAAACCGATCACTGTCATACCGGCTGGCAATAACTGGGCAGTCGTTGATACTGGCAAATTGCGCTTTCACGGACGACTTGGCTTCTTGGTCCGTGAGGCTGCCGATCTGAAAGGTTTTAAAGATCTCGAACCTTGGAGCGCTGCCACCAAACAATTCTTTATGCAGTTTAGAAGCGAAGATGGTTGTGAAGTTTGTGCTCTAGCTCACGCCCGCTACTAGTTCCATCCCTAAAAAGGTACAATAATGTCTATGAATAATACCTTCAGTGAGGGCTACAAAGCTTTGAATGATCTTCAGCGTCAAGCTGTCGATGCAATTGATGGACCCTTGCTGGTTATAGCCGGTCCTGGCACTGGCAAAACCCAGTTACTTAGCTACCGGGTAGCAAACATTTTGAAACAGGGCGGTGTACTACCGGCTAATATTCTATGTTTAACTTTTACGGATAATGCCGCCCAGAATATGCGCGACCGGCTTAAGTCGGTAATTGGCCAAGCGGCTTATCATGTCGCTATTCATACTTTCCATAGCTTTGGCAGCGAGCTAATAAATCAGTATCCGGACTTCTTCAGCAATCGGCAGATGCTGCAGCAAATTGATGAACTCGGCCGATTTGAGCTAATCCGCAGCATCTTTGACGAATTACCACACTCTAACCCGCTAAGCTCTAAAGCCGGTGATGATTTTACTTTTCTCAAGGACACGATGAGTATAATCAGCTGGCTTAAACAGAACGCTTTATCACCAGATGAACTGAAAGAAATTCTTCAGCGTAACCAATCCGTCACTGATAAACTCAACGATTTAACAAGCGAATGCTTTAAAGCCCAAGCTTCACCTAAACTACTAAATGAATACCGGCAGCTACTGGAAGCCCTGCAGAATATTGAAGAACAGCCGCTTTACGGCTTTGACAGTTACGCAGTTAGAATTAAAAGCGAACTACTCGAAGCCATAGAAATGACCGACCCTAGCGGAAAATATGCACCTAAAATAACAGCCTGGCGTAACGACTGGTGCGAGAAAAATCTCAATGGCCAGCACGTTTTACGTGACAGTGGCCGCAACCTCGCCAAAATGAAGGCAGTCAATGAAGTTTACGAACAACTAATGCAAAAAATGGCAGATCAGGCTTTATATGACTTTGACGATATGATTATAGAATCCGTACACGCCATGGAGAACAACCTGGAACTGCTGTACGACCTGCAAGAACGCTACCAGTTCGTCATGGTTGACGAGGTCCAGGATACCAATAAAGCCCAGCTGCGGATCCTCCGTGCCCTTGGGAATAATCCGGTCAATGAGGGACGACCAAACATTATGGCCGTCGGTGATGATGATCAGGCGATCTATGCCTTTCAAGGCGCTCAGGCCTCAAATATGTCGGCCTTCTTGAATCTTTATCCCAACGCTGAGCTTATTACACTTACCGATAACTACCGCTCCACCCAGACGATACTTAATTCCAGTCAGACTATAGCCAATCAGATTACCGACCGGCTTAAAATAAATAACCAACCATTATTAAAATATTTAACCGCTAAAATTAAGCACAGCCAAGACATTTTAGTGCACGATCAATTCGTCAGCGAGCTGGCCCAGTACGATTTTATAAGTCAGAAAATAAAAGATTATATTAAATCCGGTATTAAGCCAGAAGAAATAGCTGTCATTGCCCCGAGGCATCGCTACCTGGAAAGGTTGATGCCGTACTTAGGCGATCTCGGCGTTCCCGTCGCTTACGAAAGAAGAGAAAATATTCTAGATTCACCTATAATCGTTCAACTCATCACGATGTGTCGGCTGATCACAGCAATTAGCGACAATAACCAGCACGACATCGATGCCTACCTACTTGAAGTTCTAAGTTACGATTTCTGGGACTATGATCCAGAGGACCTGCTAAAGCTCAGCATCCAGGCGTATGAAGACCACAAACACTGGCTGGAGCTGCTTATTCATCACCCTGATAAGCAGTTAAAGGCAATTGCGGAATGGTTCATGGGGCTCGCTAAAACTGCCAAGCTTGAACCACTGGAGTATCTTCTGGATAAATTGGTCGGCGAAAGCAGTGATTTACACGATGATGAATTTGACGATTTATTGTTACCCAAAAGGCGCGTCAGCAGCTTTGTTTCACCAATGAGAAACTACTACTTCAACAATAGTCGTTACGAGCAAGGCACAGACAGCTATTTAACGCTGCTTGGACAACTTTCTACATTACGCCAGCGTTTACGCGGTTTCCGGCCCGATAGGACCCTCTACGTCGCTGATTTCATCGACTTTGTCGACCTGCACAGGACAGCTAATCTAAAAATCATCGATACCAACCCACACACCCAGACGACCAAGGCTGTACAGGTAATGACCGCCTACAAAGCGAAAGGCTTGGAATTTGATGTTGTTTTCCTTATTAATGCCGCCGATGAAGTCTGGGGGCCGACAGCCAGGAGCGCAAGTTCGCGAATCCGCTTGCCAGCTAATCTAACCATTGCACCGGCCAGTGATAACCTAAATGATAAACTCAGACTATTCTTTGTCAGCCTGACAAGAGCTAAAAGCTGCCTTCATATAACCAGCTATAAGAGCAATCTGGATAATAAGCCGTCTCAACCACTTAGTTTTCTATTTAACGAAACCGCCGAGTATTTAATGCCCGGTTTTAAGCCAATAGACCATGACACACCGGCCCGTGAGCGGTCAGCCGAAATACTATCGACCGACTGGGCCTATAAATTCCGCCAAATCGTAGCCGACAAACCAACTCTATTTGAGCCGATCCTGAAAAACTACCAACTCAGCGTCACCCACCTCAATAACTTCCTCGATGTTACTAAGGACGGACCCAGTTTTTATCTGGCGCATAACTTATTGCGGTTCCCGGAGGCCTTATCGCCAGCCGCAGCTTACGGTGATGCTATCCATAAAACCCTCCGTTACGCTCATCAGGAATTATGCCGAACCGAAAAGCTGCCAAAACAGAGTGACATAAATAACCACTTTACAGATTTTTTGAACCGCAAGCATTTGCGTGCAAGCGACCAGAAAAGGCTGGAGAAGCGGGGCACTAAGGCCCTATCAGATTACTTTAGAGAACGTCCGGGCAGTTTAGCTCTAACCGACAAACTGGAACGCAGTTTTAAAAACGAAGGCGTGGTTATAGGAGAAGCACACTTGTCGGGCAACATAGATAAAATGCATTATATTTCGAGTAGCGAAATTTCGGTCATTGACTTTAAAACCGGTAAACCTAGCTCCAGCTGGTCGGGCAAAGAGGACTACGAGAAACTTAAACTGCATAAATACCGCCAGCAACTGCTATTTTACAAACTGCTGGTTGAAAACTCAGCCAACTTCGGCGGCAGGCTAAAAGTTACCTCCGGAGCCTTAGAGTTTATAGAGCCTGACGAGTCAGGAAAATTAATAGATAATCTAATACTACATTTTGATGAAACAGAAATTCTGCAGTTTAAAGAGCTTATTAAAGCCGTGTGGGAACATATTACGGACCTAAACTTCCCAGCTGTCAGCCAGTATCCTGCCAACCATGCCGGTGTCTTGCAATTTGAAGCTGACTTAATCAACAAAGCTATATAACAAATAAAAAACTGCCCGCTTAGCCTAAACGGACAGTCTTTAAAATTTGCTCTATTTTAGTTACTTTTTGCGGGTCGTCTTTTTCTTGGCAACGGTTCGCTTAGAAGTAGCAGGAGTTTCTGATCGAGCGCTAACGCTCGCTACTTTAACTGCGCTACCTTCAGCAAAAACTAAAGTGTAAAGGTTTATGCCAATAATAGCACCGATGAATGGACCAACCAGGTAAGCTGTAGCCCAAGCTCGAATTCCTAATGCAACAGCAGGGTTTAGAATACCGATAGCAGCTGAGCTAGCGACTAAAATACCTGAAGTATATGCAATACCTGAAAATGCAGCTCGGGTTGCTGAGCTGTAGCTTTTATATAGGGTTGCAGCATACAGGAAGCTAAATACGAATGCACCGACTGATTCAGCGATTAAAATCCGCAGCGTAAAATGTCCGCCGACGTTAGCAAGCTTATTATTGCCGAAGTATGAGTAGATACCAAAAGCGGCAAAACCGCCGGCACACTGTACTGCAACAAAAGTAAGGGTAGCTAAGGTTGATAGTTTACGAGCAGTCCACAGTCCAACTGTAACAGCTGGGTTGAAAAATGCTCCTGAGTACTCAACAAAGACGAAGGTTAGTATGGCAAGTACTAGACCGGCACCTAAGGCTACAAAATATTGCAAGCCTAATTGTGAGCGTTGCACACTTAAAATTAATAGGGTTAGCACGGCAGTGCCTAAGAACTCCGCAAGTAGCGCAGCTACTTTCTTTCTTCCAAACATCCTTGGAACCTCCACTTAAGTTATTAAAGATAAGAGTACCTGAGGTTTTACAGTTTGTAAAGTCTGCTATTAAAAGTGCGTCTAATTGCTGTTTGGCTTTGAAGTCCCTTATCATATTATTTTTCATAAAAACTCTTTCCTAAAAAACACCGGAGAGTATAATAGGAATTTGTGTTTTTTATCACAAACAGTAGTAATAATGAAGATATAAGGGGACTTTATGACCTATGAAGGCTCCACGTTATACGGGGAACAAGTCATGTCGAACACAACAGAAATAAACGAAATAAATGAAGCTATTACTCAAAGAGACCATCTATATGTAGCGGCTAGCCTTTACGACATACAGTCTTGCGCCGATGACCGGTTAGCCCAATTAGGGTTACAGATGTTTGGCGGAGTAGCCTATTTGACCTACAACCGCTGCATCACCGAAGAAGTTACCACACCGGGCAGCATGCAGGATAAGCCCTTTGACAACGAGATCCAAGACGATACGGCTGATTTAAAAGATAAGGGTTTCCAACCAGGCGTTCACAGCGATAACAAGTGTGAACATGGCGACGAGTTCAATCTGAATCAACACGAGGGGCCCATCGGTTGCGCCTACATTAATTCGCGCCAACTCATCAGCCAAACCATTGTAGATAATGCCGAAAGTATAATTATCAAAGCGACCGGCCTTTATCCTGAACTGTTTTCAACAGGAGAGGGAAGTATAATAGCGCACCAAGTAATAGCGGCGCATAGCCGCATGCTAACTTATGCTAACTACTTTAAAGCTGGCGGACGATCAGTTGCATTATCAGCTGTAAAAGCCGGTGCCAAGCCAATAGTAGTGAAGGGCGATCACATAGCCAGAGTTGGAATAATGAATGGTAAAATCGGTACAACACTAGATACCGCAAGGGCAATCAACGAAGATTTGCCTGCCTATAACCATAACCAATGGGCAGTTGATGCAATAAATGAAGCACGGGGAGTAATGAATCCCAGGCTGCAAAAAATTGCTGAAATAATTGATGCAATCGGGGTATTTATAACTCTTGATGTACCAACTATTGGCCGCCGAGATTAGTTCTTTAAGGAACTAATTCATACTGGTTAGGAAGCGCCAGCTTAGCCATTGCCGGCCCGAAAACAACCCGTCGGGCTCTTCCCGAATCAGCCGTGAAATAGTGAACGAAGCCGTCTTTAGATTTCTTCATATTTTTAATCCAGGTTTTGTAATTGCCTGGCCAATTGCGCTGTGGAATAGGCGAGAAACCATTATCCGGATCGTAGTTAATAAAATCCTGAACTACAATAATACCGTCCGGTTTAATCCACTTATGAGCGTTTTCTAAAACCGTCCGCCGTTGTTTTGAGTTTAATTGGTAAAGCATAGTTCTGATGCAGACAACGTCAAACAAAAAATCAATCTCGGGCGGCTGCAACTGCTGACGTCCAAAAATAATCCGGCGACGTGATTTCTCAAGTTCCTCTAGAGCATCTGGTTTATCGTAATCTATAGCCACATCTACTTGTTGAAACTTAACATTAGCGGGCTTAGTTGCTACAATCCGGTCGTACTGATCAACTAACTGTTGGTTAGAAAGTTCATCTAAATAGAACGTACTACTCTTAGCGTGCAGAGCCAGCTCCGGGCGTTGCCAATTGTACAGATCCATACCAAGACCCGTTTCCAAAATAACCATCTGTTCCATTAAAAACTTCCGCAAAGCCTTGGTTTTTTTCTCGTCTATAGCCGATCGCTTATTTTTATTTGATACAACGGGCATCGGAAAGTAATAAAGATCCTCGTCTCGGGGTAAGGCCATACATTTAAGATTAGTATTGATACTGCAACCTTTATCCAATACTGTCTGAGGACCAGTTTTACCCATTATTGCCATGGCCAATATCTGGAGCCAGTGCCGGCCGGGTGGGTTGGCGGAATTAGGCAGTTCAAGTGCCAACTCAAACTCCTTCGGCATATCATCGCCGATATATAAAGGTAAAATAATATCCTCCCAACCCTTGACGGTTTTCGTCCGCTCGCCCTCGCTTTCCGGCGTCCATAGCTCGTCATGGTTCTCATAATGCCGGACTATCTTATATTTCTGTACTGCCTTGCCGTTTTTGTTAGCTAATACGCGGGGAGACATTTGTCGTTCCTTGCCGTTAGCGAACATGAAATTATATACGGCTTCAGTTACGAAAGGACTGGCTTGGTGTTTTTCACTATGTATATTAGCAATAGCGGTATGCTCTAATTGCGCGTACGGGCCGGAGCCATAACCCCTTAAAGCTTCCACCTCTTTATGGTACCTAGCCATAAAGTTCGATTCCATCTCTTCTCTTGACCGACTCATTAATTCCATTACATCATTTATACGAGCATATACAAAGCTCAAGCGACATCTCTCAGCTTTAAAAAAATCTTGGATATTTATACACAAATAGATAGGAAGTTGTGGTTAAGTTGTGTAAAAGCCAGAGCAGCATTTATTGTCAGTAAACTTCCTTACAGCTTTTCCTCTCTGTAACCATCAGTATTAACTCTAATTGATCACAATATTAGAGTTATTAGGTTTACAGTACCCAAAGCAGATATAATATAAATAGATTTCGCGAAAGGATACGAAGCCAATGAACCCGACAATTACGACGATAGATTATAAGAATATGCAAAAAATACTTAGGAGCGCCTCTAGCGAAAATCATTTGTTTGATTTAGCGGTTAATACGCCCTTTTCTGAATATGCCGTTCAGACAACTTTTCTTTTCTTAGGCATAATAGTTTTACTGATGGTAAACAAGAAAACCGGCACTATCGATAGAGTAGCTTTATCCGACACAGACCTAGCCAAGCGAACCATCGAAGTTTCAGCCCGACCTTTTAATGAAATTAAAATCGGTGTAAACGAGCCAAGGAATATAATCGCCCAGGCCATTCGAACCGGGATCGTAAAAGACACTACCGACTGGGAAGACCTTTTTACCCCTGCTCTTAACGCCGAACAGGCAAGAATTAACCAGAGTAATGCCGGCATCGCCTATAGCTCCGTTCATCCAATAAATGTGAACGACGGTGGCGCTTTAATATTTAGCTTTTATCAATATCCTGAAAATATAGGACCTGAACAGCTGGATTTCATGCAGAAATACTCAAAATACGTGGAGCAGTGCTTCAATAAAAAACGCACTATACATAAACAAGCTAAATATGCAGTAGTATAATAAAGTCAATTTATTACTCTAAAGTAGTAAAAGGAGACTTTATGTTAAGCGATTTTAAGAAGTTTATTCTTCGGGGTAACGTCGTTGATCTAGCGGTAGCGGTCGTTATTGGGGCCGCCTTTAACACCATAATCCAGTCCCTGGTTAAAGACCTAATCACACCCTTAATAGCCGCGCTGGGCGGTAAGCCTAACTTTGCAAACCTTTTCTTTACGCTACATCACAGCAAGTTCATGTACGGCGACTTTATTAATGCCGTCATATCATTTCTGATTCTAGCAACCGTTATTTTCTTTCTGGTTGTTCAGCCAATTAACAAGCTTATTGCCTTATCCAACCGTAATCAGAAGCCAACTGAACCGGGCACCAAGAAATGCCCTGAATGCCTTAGCGACGTACCTATGAAGGCCACACGTTGTGCTTTTTGTGCAATTAAACTTAAATAGGGAATCAGATAACGGCAATGGGTATCACTTCTCGATATAACTCTGAAAATTTACTACATTTGTCCGAGAGGGTAGTATCAATCAACCGTAGTCTGCTGAAGCTAACCGGCGTCGAACTGGTCACTAAGCAAATCTGGCAAACTACTGAACCAGTAGCTAGTAAGCTGGCAGATTATGCTATTCAAAAAGCGATCACACTTATCATACCGGAGGTATATCCCGGTATTATCAGTAACGAAACAGATGAATAACTACTTATGTCGGCGTTTTAGACTAGCCACCTGAAGCCGAACTTCACTACGGTCTATAAGGCTCTGGGCGTGCTCTAAGCTAATTTCGTCCTTAGCTTCAGCCTTCATTTTAGTAGCCCGTTCCAGCGCTCTCTGCACTTCTGCAGCGTTAATTTCATCCGGTTGCTCAGCTTCATCAACTAATACCCTTAAACTACTGTCAGCCACGTCAATAGCACCACCGTTTATAGCAAAGTACTCACAGTCATTATCAGTGTCCCGGGCATTCTTTTTGACTATCACCATACCTGGTACGGCAACACTTACTAGCGGCATATGCTCGGCTAGCACCCCGATTTGGCCATCTTTAGTCGGCAAGGTTACTTCATAAACCTGACCATCAAACTTGGTGCCGCTAATACTAACCAGTTTAAAATCAAACACTATTTTACCTCTGAGATATCGCCCTTCATATAGAAGGCGTTTTCGCTTTTAGAGTCGTGTTTACCTTCAAGAATTTCCTTAAAGCTTTTTACCGTATCAGATAGCTTAACGTATTTGCCTGGGTTACCGGTAAACTGTTCGGCCACAAAGAATGGCTGGGATAAGAAACGCTGGATCTTTCTAGCCCGGCTGACAAGCTGTTTATCTTCCTCGGACAGTTCTTCCATGCCCAGGATCGCAATAATGTCCTGAAGGTCTTTGTAACGCTGCAGAACGCGCTGAACTTCACGGGCTACGTTATAGTGCTCTTCACCAACAATTTCCGGATCAAGGATATTAGATGTTGAGTCAAGTGGATCAACAGCCGGATAGATACCAATCTCGGTTAAAGCACGGTTAAGCGTAATGGTTGAGTCAAGGTGAGCAAAGGTCGTAGCTGGAGCCGGGTCGGTAAAGTCGTCAGCCGGCACATAAACCGCTTGTACTGAAGTAATGGAACCTTGCTTAGTAGAAGTAATACGCTCCTGCAGGGCACCCATTTCCTGTTGCAGGTTAGGCTGGTAACCGGCGGCGCTAGGCATACGACCAAGCAACGCCGATACTTCTGATCCGGCTTGGGTAAAGCGGAAGATGTTATCTATAAATAAAAGCACATCGTTGCCTTTATCTCTAAAACTTTCAGCGATAGTCAGGCCGGAAAGGCCAATCCGAAGCCTAGCTCCTGGTGGTTCGTTCATTTGTCCGAAGACCAGGGAAGTGTTCTTAATAACGCCTGATTCGGTCATTTCGTTATACAGGTCATTGCCTTCACGGGTACGCTCACCAACCCCGGCAAAAACTGAGTAGCCCTGATGAAACTTTGCGATATTATTAATCAGTTCCTGAATAAGTACGGTTTTACCAACGCCGGCACCACCGAAAAGTCCGGCTTTACCACCCTTGGTCATTGGACAAATAAGATCTATAACTTTAATACCGGTTTCCAGTATTTCCACTGTTGGAGACTGATCTACAAGCGGTGGCGGTAATTTGTGAATAGAAGAGTGTTCAGAGAACTTACCACCTTTATTATCTATCGGCTCGCCGGTAACGTTGAACATCCGGCCTAAGGTTTCATCGCCAACCGGCACACTAATTGGTGATCCGGTATCAGTAACTTCTGAACCACGCTTCAATCCATCGGTTGAAGACAAGGCAATTGCCCTAACACTGGATTCACTAAGGTGCTGGGCAACCTCCATCGTCAACATGCCATCGCCATGCGCTACAGTTAGCGCATTATAGATCGGCGGTAGATTGCCGGTTGAAAATTCAACATCAATTACGACGCCTACTATTTGCGTAATTTTACCAAGTTTAGTTCTCTCTTTATTCGCTGTTGCCATTCATATCTCCTATCATCGATATTTTATTGTCATTCTGCATGATCGAACCAGCCATCATTCCAATTATTCCTACTTGTCGCATTCTCTAGATACGCTTGTGTCGCAGCTCTACTCATTCTGGATATAACTGCTTGGGTTCTTTGACGTTCAGATAATGGCTCACCTTTTCTCAGCCTTCTTTCATATAATTCTAAAACTTCATCTATGAGCATATTTTTGTCGCAATCTATCTGCTCTTGCGGACGGATTGGCTTCTCAGGAGAATAAAACGCATCCGCCGGAGTCATAGCTACCCGTACTATATTTCTCCCTATGTAAGCAGGGTCAGCTTTTAAACCAGCCAAAAAACCAACGTAATCATAGGCTTCGTGCGACCTTAGATTGGCTATGAATCCGCCTGAAGCACCTTCTAGTTCCGTCATGTGCTTAGCGCCTCCACTCCGCCAGAAATTTCTGCTAATTCCTGAGTAATTTCAGCTTGTCTAGCGGTGTTAAGTTCCAGAGTATAATCATCAATTAAATCGTTGGCATTATCGGTAGCATTCTTAGTAGCTATCATACGCATGGCATGCTCAGAAGCAGCACTCTCTAAAATACCTTGCCAGACCTGAGCCTCGACAAGACGGGTAGTTATTTCGACCACTACTGTTTCAACATCCGGCTCAAAGTTACTAACAGCAATTGAGGAATTTTTGTCCACTTCAATTATTGGAGCAGGGAGTAACTGTTTGACTGTCGCTATCTGGGTTACGCTTGACTTAAACAGGGTATAAATAAACTGAATATCATCTACTTTTTTCTGGTCATACTGCTCAATAATGGTATTGAGTAGCGGCCGCATATCATCAACTAGTGGCTGATCAGCGAAAGCCGGATAAACAGCCATTAAATCTACCCCTGCGATCCGTCTAACAAACTGCGCACCCTTAGAGCCGATAGTAATTACGTGTGAAGTAACCTTATCCTGACGGTCTCTATCAAGGCCCTGATGCAGCAGTTTAAGGACGTTAGCGTTATAGGCGCCGGCTAGCCCAGTATTGCTGGTTACTACGATATATAATCGATCCTTAACTTCACGTCTTTCAAACAGCGGCTGATCAGCAATTTCATTCATGGCGCTTAATCGGGTAAGAAGATCATAAGCCAGATCCTGGTAATCACGGCTCCGGCTAGCATATTCTTGAGCGCGGCGTAGCTTAGACGCACTAACCAGCTGCATAGCCTTAGTAATTTGCCTAGTACTCTTAATAGATGCAATCTGACGGCGTAGGGTAATTAAGCTAGCCATTGTTTAGCCTTACTTCGCTTCCGTCTTAACTTTTTTATCTGCCACTTTGTAGGTCGATAATACGCTTTTAGCGTGTTTTAGAATCTGTTCGTTCTGGGCATCAGTCGGAGCAGCGCCGGTATTAAGCGCATCGGTTAACTTAGCCTGCTTAGTCTTAAATTCTCTCAGCAAGGCGTCCTGAGCCTGCTTAACTTTTTCAACTGGCACATCATCAAAAGCGCCATTAGTGGCCGCATATAAACTGACATACATTTCCCATATAGAATATGGGCTGTACTGTGGCTGTTTAAGTAGCTCAGTTAGCCGTTGACCGCGCTCAATCGTATGCCTAGTTTCTGGATCAAGATCGGTAGAGAACTGTGAGAAGGCAGCTAGTTCACGGAATTGAGCAAGCGACAGTTTAAGCCCACCACCAGCCGTCTTAATAGCCTTAGTCTGGGCATTACCACCAACACGGGAAACTGACAAGCCAACTGAAATAGCCGGACGGATACCTTGGTAGAACAAATTGGTTTCCAGGAATATCTGGCCATCAGTAATAGAAATAACGTTAGTAGGAATGTAGGCACTAATATCGCCGGCCTGGGTTTCAATGATCGGTAGGGCAGTTAGTGAACCGGCACCGAGTTCCTCAGACAGTTTGGCTGATCGTTCCAGTAGCCTTGAGTGCAAATAAAAAACATCTCCTGGGTATGCTTCACGTCCTGGTGGGCGGCGAAGCAGTAAGCTCATCTGCCTATAAGCCGCAGCATGCTTGGAAAGGTCGTCATAAATAATCAGGGCGTGCTGCTTATTGTCCCTAAAGTATTCGCCCATGGCACAACCGGCATATGGGGCAAGGTAAAGCATGGCAGCCGGATCGGCCGGGCTGGTAGCGACAATGATTGATTGGTCCATTACACCTTCACGCTTCAATCTATCCTGGAGGGCGGCAATCTTGGATAACTTCTGCCCAATAGCCACGTAAACGTTAATAACACCGGTCTTTTGACGAGACTGATTAATCATAGTGTCTACAGCAATCGCTGTCTTACCGGTCTGACGGTCACCAATCAGTAACTCGCGCTGGCCCCGGCCAATTGGCACCATCGCATCAATCGCCGTTATACCGGTCATAAGTGGCTCATGAACGCTTTTTCTTGCTAGCACTCCCGGTGCTGTTCGCTCTATCGGGGAAGTTAATTTAGCTTTTATTGGGCCCGCGTCGTCCAGTGGACGACCCAGAGGATCAACTACGCGGCCAATTAACTCAGGTCCAACCGGTACTTCCAAAACCTTACCGGACAGCCTAACGCTGGCGCCGGCTTCAACAAGCGTATCGTCACCAAGAATTACTGCACCAATCTCATCCTGGCCAAGGTTCAGGGCAAAGGCCGTAACCATGCTGCCGGTGATTGAATCAATCTCCAGCATTTCGTTATAACCAGCCGAGCTCAGGCCATAAATCCAGGCAATACCATCACCAACACGGGTAACAACACCGACATTTTCTATTTCCGGACGGCTCTTTAGTTCATTTATTGCTTTCTTAATATCTTCAGAAAGCTCTGTTATAGATAATTCTGCCACTCGCTTTATTCCTTTCCATTCTGAACAAGACTTTTGAACTTATTTAGCTTCGCTTCGACACTTAAATCTAACTGACGTTCCGGCAAACTGATCCGCACCCCGCCAATTAAAGCTTCATCATAAACTTCGGTTATAACAATTGTTTTTACGTCCGGTTCCAACTCTTTAACCTGGCGCTTAATCTCCGACTTTATCTGCTCGCTCAAAGGATGAGCAGAGTAGGCCAGTACTTCTAAATAACCGCTTCTAGCCCAATCGGCCTGTACATCACGCATTAAACTATCGAGTTCGGCAGTCATACGGTTATCCAGTACATAAGCAGCCAATTCCTGGGCATACTTTTTGCTGACACCGTTTTTAAGAGTGGTACGCGAAACCACACTGGCAAGATCAGTTCGCTTGCTCATACGTTAGCTCTTTCTTTAAGAACCCGGCTAATTAGCGCAATATCTTTTTTATCATCAACTTTTTCGCCTAATATAGCTTCGGTAGTATCGGAAACCAGACTGACAATGTCCGACTCCAGTTTAGCTCTAACTCTAGCGGCTTCTTGCTCGATTCTAACCTGAGCATCAGCGACTATACCGTCAGCTTTTTCTCGGGCAGCAGTTTCTGCTTCACGGATAGTAGTGCGAGCTGAGTCTTCAGCGGTAGAGATGATTTCATCGGCCTTAACCCTAGCTTCGTTGAGCAGCTCTTCAACTTTATTATCCAGCTCTTCTTTTTCCTTTTCCAGTTGTTCACCAAGATTGACACCCCGGTCAATAATTTCCCGGCGTTCCCGCATGACCTTAATTATCGGCTGAAAGGCGTAGCGCCTAAGCACAAGAAAAGCTAATAGAAAGGTCAGCAGTTGCACCAAGAAATCAGTGCCGCTAAAGCCTAGCGCACCGATGCCACTTGAACTGTCTGCAAAATTTGTAATTAGCACTTTAGAATCAACTATTCCTTTCCTTAGGCTACGATAAAGATTGAAGCGAAAGCTAGTAAACCAAATAGCTCGGCCAGAGCCACGAAAATTAAAGCCTGGCCCAGTAAACTACCGGCGGCCTTAGGGTTTCGTCCAGCTGCCTGTACGTAGTTACCACCCACGACACCGATTCCAATAGCTGGTCCGATGAAGCCACCACCTAGAATTAAACCTTTAGAAATATATTGGGCGTTAAGAGTACTTGTTGCTGTCGCTAGCAAGTGCGTGCTTAAAGCCACTGCGCTTATGTCTGTCATAATTTATCCTACAAACTCCTTACTTTACTTATTAAAATATTTTCAAACACTACCGCAATATTGCCCATCTTAAAGTTGTCCCTTAGCGGCAGCTGCTGTTGCCTTTATTGTTTCAGGAAAGGGCCCTTCGGTCAAGTCGTCACCATCGGTGTGATGCCCGGCTGCATTAACAGCAATCGCTAGATACATGGTGCCAAGCAGCGTAAAGATGTAGGCCTGAATGAAACATACCAGTAGTTCAAGTAATTCAAAGGGAAGGGCCGTAACCGGAGCCAGGAAGTGACCAAGCCATGAAAAGACCACAATAATCATTTCGCCAATTGTAACGTTTAAGAATAGTCGAAGGCTTAAGCTAATAACCCTGATCGCGTCAGAAAACATTTCCAGCAGTCCAATAAAGAAATACAGCGGATTAAGCGGATTTCCGACAAAGAAATGCCGGACGTACTTTCGAAATCCACCGGATAATTTAATCGAATAAAAGTAAACCAGCCCCATGGTAACGACGCCCATAGCTACCGTTGCGTCAAGATCAGCCGTAAATGGCTTAAGCAGCGGTAAGTTGCCGGCATGAATGCCGTCTCCGGAAATTGGGATCAGTTCGGATAAGTTATTGAACAGAATAAAGAAGAACAAAGTGAGGAAGTATGGCACGAATTTACGGCCAATAGCCGGATCATCAAAAGCGTCCTGAACAGTATTAATGATGTATTCGGCAATCGCTTCTATGTACTGAATAACGCCACCTTTTGGCTTTATGGTCATTTGCCTGGCTACCCAGATAAAAAAGATGATAGAGCAAACAATAACTATCCAGCCATAAAGCATTGAGTTAGTAATAACAAAGCTGCCAATTTTCATAACCGGCCCCGGAGCTATATGAACATTTGGGGCGCTGGATGCAAAACCAGACATCAAACCGAGCACTATTTCTTTCCTCCTTTAGCAGGCAATGTAAAAGCCTTTAAAGCTTTAGACACGACAACTGCACACAGTATCATGGCAATTATAAGGCCCAGTATAGTCAAAAGCGGCGTAGTTTTAAGTGTTTTATCTAACTCATAACCGCCGATAATCGGAACCAGGACGCCAATAGCCAACTGCCAACTCATATTGAGGGCAGCACTCATAAATAGCTGTCTGGCTTGGGTTTTACTAAGAGAATCTACTTTAATATTTCCGCCAGCCGTTGATGATAATGGCTTCATTTCTTATCTATTATATCAGTTGTGATTTACCTCACGCAACCAGCTCTTTTTAAGGCGGCTTAGTGATATAATAGTAGTGTTATGAATATTATTATTTACGGAGCCGAATGGTGCGCCTTTTGTCACATGGCGATGCGCTATCTCGACGAAAAGAAAATAGGCTACACATACATTGATGTTGACGAAAAGCCGGAATACGCTGTTGAGGCCGTTACTAAATCAGGTCAGCGTGGTATCCCTGTTATAGATATTGATGGCAAGATCATTATCGGTTTTGACCGACCAGCTATTGATGAGGCTATCAAAACCGCTCATCCGACAGCCTAAAAGTTATGGCTTTTGAAGACTATAAAACCAAAGAATCGGTAGTTATTGTTTATACCGGAGAAGGCAAGGGTAAAACCTCTGCCTCAATTGGCCTGATGGCCAGAGCTCTCGGTAGCCGAAAAAAAGTCGCTTTTATTCAATTCATCAAGTACTGGGGAGTAGGTGAGCACGTTTTTATTAGAGATATAATGCCACTCTTTAAGGACCAGCTGTACTTCTATAAAGGCGGCAAGGGCTTCTATAAAGCAGGTGACTTAAGCGAGAATCATATAACTGAAGAGCAGCACAAACAGGCGGCCCAGGAAACCTACACTCAAGCTCTGGAACGAGCGACCAGCGGCGACTATGACATAGTTATTTGCGATGAAATAAATAACGCTGTACACGACGGCCTAATAACTGAAAAGCAGCTAAAAGAACTAATTGACGGCAAAGCCGACAACACCAGTTTATGCTTAACCGGCCGTGACTTCCCCAAAAGCCTGCTAGCAAGCGTCGATATTGCCACCAACATGACTAAACTCAAGCACCACTTCGACGAAAAATACTTAGCTAATCAGGGTATTGACTATTAACGGAAGTGAATAGATTCTCTTGTTATAGTATCGGCTAATTCCTGATTCCTCTTTTGAACGCGTTTTTTGTCACCGTGAAACTCTCCGCCGCCAATACTCTGTCGTCTTACAGAACGACTGTAGCTCTCTGCCAAGAATGCTCCCTCATCATCATCTGTCCTAAGTTTATAAGCCTGAGGATCTTTGTAATCCTTGACATTGCCAGTCTTTCTAAACGTAGCGTATAGGGCGTTATACTCTTTAACCGTCATAAATTGCGCTATATCAATTACTTTGCCGAAGGATAGCAATAAAGTCTCGTTATCCACTTCGCGGCTACGCTTTAAGGCTATTCCACAGTTCTTACACGGATGCAATGTCCGGGCAGGCACCTGATTAACTTCTTTTATCTTTTCAACGTTACTGGTTGCGGCAATAAAAAAGGCCGCGATCCTTTCCATACGATAAAATTCAACTATCGGGATCTCCGTGTTTAACTCGCCACAATTCGTCGGGTCATTTTTGTCATTCTTAACATTGCCCTCTGTAAATATTCCTAACCTTGACGCCTCCATATCAATAGCTACAGCAGTAACTCCAAGCGTAAACCCCCTATAAGACTTTGCTCGTTCAGCGGCGGCCTCTCTAGTACGCACTGCCAGTCGGCCAAGATTAAAAAGAATAAACCTCCGGTAATCTTCATTCTCAAAGTCAAATGTATATATCTCAGGCTGAACTAATCCTTCTTTATCTTGAATGTGCTCTTCCACGGGCACTAACTCACTAGATTTCGGTAATAATAAATGATTTAACTCAACCGGTGGCTCTATATTGATACCCATAGGTTAATTATTCTGACATATTTTGTTTCATCTTACAATGTTCTAAATGGGCTATACTAGCTATAATGATCAGCCCTAAACTCTATCTATTCATCGGCTATCCTGGCGCCGGCAAAACAGCGGTGGCTAAAATAATTGCTAAACATACCGGAGCCTTTCACCTCTGGGCAGATGTCGAAAGACACAAAATGTTTCCAAACCCATCCCATAGTCTTGAAGAAAGCAGCCAGCTATACGACAAACTTAATACGGCAACCGAATACATGCTTGGTCAAGGTAAAAGCGTCATTTTTGATACCAACTTTAATTACAAATCAGACCGACTGAAGCTAAAAGCTATTGCTAGGAAGTATAAGGCTGAAACAATAATTATCTGGGTTAAAACCCCTATGAATATCGCCATGGACCGAGCAGTAAACAGCCAGCTTAAACGCAATAACTACGATTATGTCATGAGCGCCGGTCAGTTCCATGATATTGCTAAAAAACTGGAACCGCCAAGTCTAGAAGAACATGCCATAGAAATAGACGGTACCAATATAGATGAACAAGAACTGGTCAAAAAGCTGGGTCTATAGTTAAGCCACGTAAATAGTCGGATCAACCCGGGGTATTGTCTTAGGAGCTCTTAGCAGACGTCCTAAACTAAACTTATCCTTAAGTGGATCATACCCCTTATAAAGAACATAACCAGGGATATAGCCGAGCGCGCACAGGGCAACAACTGGGTACATCTGCTTCTTAACCTTTATGTCGTGTTGGGCATAGGTATTAGGGCTCATCATAACGTAGTGCATATAATCCAAAAACTTCATATCTATGCGACGTGAGGATACGTAAGCTTGCAGTGATTCATCAAATATTAATTTCAGGCCTAATTCCTGCATATGGATAGCAATATCAAAATCCTCATGCTGGTGCGCCTTCTGACATAAGCTACTTCGTACCTTCAACCAGGCGCTCCTGCGGATGGCCATATTAGCACCCCACAAATACATTTTGTTTTCGCTAGCCAGGGCTTCACTTAAACGGCGCCTAACTAATAGATCTATAGAATCGACTAGACTAACTGCCGCTACGCCGTAATAAAGGGCTGAACCACTGACCGCATCAACAGACTTATCTTTAAAGATTTGTTCTACTCCTTCGAGCCAACGAGGGAGTATATTAGTATCGGCGTCAATCCGAGCGATAATATCACCGCTAGCCTTATCAAAACCGGTGCTACGGGCATAAACTACCCCCTGGCGGGGTTCACTAATTAATCTGACAAAAGGGAATTCCGAAGCGATTTTAGCACTTGAATCGCTAGAATTATTATCTACGACAATTACTTCATGCGGTAACTTAGTCTGGCCTGCAATGGCTCTTAAACAATCGGCTAAAGCGTCGGCTTCGTTATAAACTGGAATGACTATGCTTATTTTCATTTATACTAGTACTTAATTATATGGCAAAAGTCTCTATAAAATACATAAAAGATCTGGGTAGAAGCTTAAAGAATTTTCTCTCCTCTTACTGGCACTCTGGTTTGTGGCATAAAATTGTCTGCATATTCTGGGTAGTTCTCATCTTCTTTGGTGTCCTTATATACGGCCTCGGCGACTGGTATATCTATACTCAGCGTCATACACCGCTTACCTTAGGGGTCAGTTTTATTCCTGACCAGGCAGAAACCTTCGGTCTTAATCCAGAGAAAACCATGGATGCACTACTGAACATCGGCGTTAAGCACTTCCGTTTAACCAGTTACTGGAGCGACATGGAACCCACCCCAGGCCATTACGATTTTTCAACCTTAGATTGGGAGTTTGCTAAAGCCGCAGCCCACCATGCCAAAATAATCTTAGCGATTGGGCTTAGACAACCTGATTGGCCGGAGTGCCATCCGCCAACTTGGATAGGCAATGAACCAATGAGTGTCTGGCAGCCTCAGTTAGAAAAGTTCATGACAGCCGTTATAGACAGATATAAACACTCCCCGGCGCTTGATAGTTACCAGCTGGAAAATGAGTACTTCCTAAAAGGCTTTGGCTTCTGTACTAACTTCAGCCGGCAGCGACTGATTGACGAATTCAAACTGGTTAAGAAGGATGATCCTAACCATCCGGTAATTCTCGGCAGTAGCAATAACACGATTGGCATACCATTTGGCCAGCCCAGGGGCAATATCTTCAGTATCTCGGTTTACGTAAGAGTCTGGGATGCCAGTGTAACGCATAGATACCTTCAGTATCCGTATCCACCTCAGTGGTACGCTGGTCTAGCGGCCATAGAAAAGATCTTCTATAACCGCCCCATGATGATTACCGAAATGCAGGCGGAAGCCTGGGGTCCGCATTACCAAACAATCACTCAGACCAGCCTAAAAGAGCAGAACAATACCTCAAACGCCAGAATCCTCAAATACGACTTTAACTTCGCTAAAGATACCGGCATGAAACAAATCTATATGTGGGGAGCAGAATACTGGTATTACCGCATGACGGTACTACACGATCCCAGTCTATGGAACGTAGCAAAACAGGAATTTGCAAATAGTAATTAAGCGGTAAGCAATTTAAAATTAGACTTGTCTAATACCGTTTGCGGGCCGGCTTCCAACTCCAGCAGTTGAACTGCCAGCGGCTGATCAACAACAACAAGCTTCTTTATAAACAGGCCGGCCACCCTGGTTACAGGTTTTCTGTAAGGTAAGTAGCTAAGTTCGGCACTAGGATCTGGATTATATTTAGGATTAAGTACGCGGTGCAGTTCGACAACACTAAGACCAGCGACCTCAGCTGCGCTATTTATATTCTTAACATAGGCTTTATCGAACTGCTCATGCTTGTCAATTCCCATCTCACGGCGGGCTCTACGAGATCTTCGGCTAAATCGTACAGATAGAGGAACGTCCTTTTCTCTAAGTCTAGAAAAGCCTTTAGGTAATTGCCGGCTATAGTCAGGATTATGGCCGGTATAAAATAGCTGGCCGCCAGTTTTAAGCACTTCACCAAGACGCCCGATGGTCGCTTCCAATTTGGCCTTTTCCAGCCGATGCAGGACTCCGTAAGCCGTAAGTGTAATAACATCGAAAGATTCAGGAGCAAAGTCGAGATTATCTACAATTTGCTCTCCCTCGTCCATACCAACACTAACGCTAGTAATAGCCTCAGGTGCCACACCTCTGGCAATTAACTGACCGGCTAAACTTTCTTCCATACTACTACTTATAGCTAAAGCCGATATATTATCCCACCGCCAACGATTCACTTGATCAAAGGCTGGGACTTCAACGTTCTGAAAATAAAACTCACGGCTACTTATACGCTCATCAGATGAACTATTAACTCTTACTAAATCATTCATACCAAGCTTTATTAACCCACATATAGAATAAAACCGCAACCCTGAAATTTATGACTTATTGCTGCTTGGCGAGGAAGCACATTATACGTCATACTAATGGCCATGGCTAAGAAGAAGAAATCAACTCCCGGTCGCATCCAGAACCGCCGCGCCGCCTTTGACTATAACCTAGGTGATTCTTTAACTGTAGGCATTGAACTAACCGGTGGAGAAGCCAAGTCACTACGTATGGGTCATGGCCATATTAGAGGCGCTTATGTCACAGTAAAGGATAATGAACTATATCTAATTAACGCTACTATTACCGGATCAAACGGCATACCGATTAGCGAATCCGACCAGACACGCCCAAGAAAACTACTAGCAAAACGAAAAGAAATAGACGCTATTATTGCTGAAAAGCAAAGCGGCCGCACCATTGTCCCAATAAGCGTTATTACTAACTCTAAATACATAAAACTAAAAATAGCAATTGGTACCGGGAAAAAGAAATACGACAAGCGTCAACTTCTAAAGCGAAAAGATCAGGAAATGGAAGCCAGAAGGCTAACAAGAACCTAATAAACCCCCTCGATACCATTTACAATCCATTGCTTACTAGTTAGAATAAACAGGTTCTTTAATAATCCGGGGTAGCTCAGCGGTAGAGCGGGTGGCTGTGAATTGACGCAGCCTAACTAAGTAATTAGTTGGTGAAAATAGGGTGAATTGCGGGAAGCCTAAGTCGATAGAGATAAGGTAATCCGCAGCCAAGCCAGGGATAGGATAAAGGTCCCTGGAAGGTTCAGAGACTAGAAGGTGAGCCTAACAATAATCCTTCAAATAGCGCCCTACATCCTTATTTAAAGGATGATGATATAGTCCACACCATTACGAAAGTATGGATAAAGTGTAACCACTAGGTCGCTGGTTCGAATCCAGTCCCCGGAGCCAATTCAAGATTACAGATATATTTCGAATCATACTTATTAGTATTTTATTTAATTATTCTAGTTCTAACTTCCAACACTACTGAGAGCCAGACCGTATAAAACTCAGAAGCTTTGCAACATTTGAATGGGTGTCCTGTACTGTAAACTACAGTGTACTCTTCTAGTATTGTAGTAATCGAGATAGGCCTTTAGTTTATCTTTATGGTTCTTAAGTTGGGTACTCCTGTTCCAGTAATATCCAATGCATTCAGTTTGGATAGTACGGTTAAACCTTTCTATGTGGGCATTGTCGTTAGGCCTATGTAGTCTAGTGTGTCTGGTGGTTATGTTTCTTCTTCGTAAGTAATCTTCAAAGTAACGCCCATACTCTGGACCATTGTCACTTTGCACCATAGATATTACTAATCCCCATTTATCCTGAGCTTCTAGTACAGCTTGTGCAGCTAGTCCTGGGCTAAGCTTTGGGGCCAAGGTGACATGAGTCATCCTGGTGAACAGGTCAATAACTGTATAGTAATACAGTTTTTTACCGGTCTTAGGATCTAGATGGTGAATAGTATCTGTTTCAACTAACTCACCAGGGTAGGTAACGTCAGGCCTTCTAGGGTTATCTGGACGAACCCGTTTCTTTCGGCCATCTATGTAGTGATGGCGCTTTAGGATTCTCCGAACACTATTTAGACTTATCTTAATATGGTAGTCCTGGTTTAAGTGAAACCAGATAACTTCACTACAACGCTTTAACTTGCTTCTTAAAGCTAGAACCAACTTAACAACCTCCTCAGAGATAGCCTTAGGGCTAGTCTTTGGTCTAGAGTTTAGGGTCGGTACTCTCCAACTTACAGCTGTAAACCTAAATTGCTTACCTAACTCACGGTTAGGGCGGTAGTGGTTAGCTAGATCTACATTTTGGTTAATATCTAACCATTTAAGCTTCCATCTGTAGATGGTAGACCTGTGTACGCCGCACTTGTTAGCTACCACTTGTAGTGGCAACCCGTCTTTAATTAGTAGTTTCATACCTATTGCTCTCGCTTTAGGTAGATTAGGATTGATAGAATAGGCCATAGCGGGCCTCCTCTCTGTAATTATGTGATAGTAACTACAGTATATGGAGACCCGCTTTTATGTTGCAAAGGTGGTGAGATATTACGGTATGGTTGTTGGTATGATTAAGTTATGGTAAACGATTTAAGTGCTTTCGTTAACGATAAAAATCATTACAGAGTTAGCATTAAAGGCATTGCTGTCGATGAAACAGGCAGGTTTTTACTTGCTAAAGAGGACAACGGAAAATGGGAGCTTCTAGGTGGTGGACTAGACCACGGCGAAGACCCAATTGAATGTCTAAAGAGAGAACTTAAGGAAGAAACGGGTCTAGAAGTTATTGAAGTATCAGCTAGCCCTAAGTATTTTGTTACCGCGGCTAAAGTCAGTCATGAAGGCTATGTCGCTAACGTAATCTATGAAGTGAAGCTTAAGGACTTGAACTTTACGCCGTCAGATGAGTGTGTTGAGCTAAGATTTTTTAATAAAGAAGAGGCCAGAAAAGAAAATTTATTCCCGCAAGTTGCCAAATTTATAGAAATCTTTAACCCAGAACTGCACACTTAAATAAACTTTTTGTATTTTCCATATATCTACCGGATCAGCTTTAACTTGGCTTCATTTCGTCAAAGACATACGAGCCAGACAAGAGAAATGAAAACAAAGTATTATTATGCGTCGTCGTACACATCGATAATTCAGTACGGTGGCTTTCATCTAATTGAAGAAGCAGCTGAGGCGGTCAGCAATAACCGTGAAGGTAACAATATATATGCAAGAGACAGGGAGCTCATGGATATTGCATTTGCAACTTTATGGGCTGGACCAGGTCTTGATGCGCAAAAAGTCGTTCGGCTATTAGAAGACCCCGCCAATAGGATAAAAGTACTTCGCGGTGTTGCTCAAGTAGTCAACAGAAGCCCCTCAACGCATATATGGAGATAGCTTCGATTCCGATCACAAAGTGCGTGAAGTAGATAAGGGTTAACTTTTAAACTGGTTTTACCGAGTTAGTACTATTTTGATTTTTTCCGTGGCCAGGGAAGAAATTTTATAGATTATTTTGATATGATAGCTAAAGCGTAAATAAAGCTTTGCAATTGCTTCATCGCGTCATACTTAGAAATCCAACTTAGCAGATTTCTGAAGATTATGACGGGCGCAAAGAAGTTGGATATTTTCCTCTTTTAGGCTTGTCCCACCTTTGGAATATGGTAACAAGTGATCAAAATGTAGATTGTCAGCCGATCCGCACATAACACATTGGCCGTGGTCGCGCTTGAATACAGCGATTTTTACCTTGCCAGGAATCTGCCTTGTCTGCTCAATATCAATCTGCCTAAATTCGCCCTGCCTTGCGGCGGCTTCTAAGTCCTGCTCAGTAATTCTGAATTCAAATTCATATACCCTGCGACCTCCGCGCTCAATAAATTGAAAACTGGTAATTTCGAATAGGCCGCGGTAAGTCCATATACCAATTTGCAACTTTTCATAAACTTTTACCAAGGGAAGGGCACCGGTCTTCTTTGCAAGCTTAATGGCCTTAATAAATTGACCATTTTGAGTTAAAGTTCCAGAAGGGTTTGATGCCGGCTGATCAAGCTGCTTGTTTTTATCTCCTGGTGCATCGTGACCTTCGTAATAAATTGCTAGGCCATCATCAGAAATTCTATCAGCATACGGTGCATTCGGTTTAACAGACATTAGAACTACCGAATAGCCAGGACGGATTTCGAAATTCATGCCTCGCTGCAACTGCTCTTGTGCCTCCTCGTTGCACATTTCACGGTAAGAGATAATCTGGTTAACGTCAAAAGCCATAACTGCAGAATAGCACGGTATTATTAATTAAATATATACTTATTTTGCCCGGTGAAAAAGCCACAGAATCATGTAAATATTGTCTGTGATAAAATCAAACAATGGACAGAAACCTTACGGCTATTAGCGAGAGGGTATTAGCTTTCCGTAATGCCAGGGACTGGAAGCAATTTCATAATCCAAAAGATCTAGCAATATCCCTAGTTTTAGAGGCCTCAGAATTTCTGGAGCATTTTCAATGGAAAAATGAAAAAGAAATGAAAGCCCACATAAAACATCATAAAGATGACATATCTTACGAATTAGCCGATGTTCTATATTGGGTATTACTAATATCAAACGATCTGGATATTGATTTAGTAAGTGCGTTAACTAAAAAAATGGATATTAATGAAGCTAATTATCCGGTAGCTAAGGCAAAAGGCAAACATATAAAATATACTGAGTTAGAGTAAAGTATGCCCGTAATATATAAGTACAATTTTAGTCCAGAGACCTTAAGCGGCCTTAAAGAGGCACCTTTTGGACAAGATTGGCCTGTTGTATATATATTAAAAAATACTAATGAGGCTTATATTGGTGAAACCGTCGATGCCAAAAAACGATTCCAGCAACATCTAGATAATCCAGACAGACAAATACTCGATACCGCTTATATTATAAGCGATACTGAATATAATAAATCTGCTGCTTTAGACATAGAGTCTCGCCTTATAGAATATATAGCGGCCGACGGAAAGTATAAGCTACAGAACGGAAATAAAGGACTTTCAAATCACAATTATTTTAACCGGGAATTATATAAAGCTAAATTTGAAAATATAATCTGGAAAGAACTTCAAAAGCTAGAAATTGTTAAGAATGACTTAATACAATTACAAAACAGTGACTTATTTAAGTACTCGCCTTATAAAGCCTTAACACACGAACAGTTAGATATTGTAAAAGCAATTTTTGGCTCAATGATTAGCGGTGAACAAATAACACATATTGTTAACGGGGAGCCTGGAACGGGTAAATCAGTATTAGCAGTTTACTTAGCAAAATACATTACACAAGAAGAAGCAACAAGAGATTACAAAATTGGACTTGTAATACCAATGACATCCCTTAGAAAAACACTAAAGAAAGTCTTTTCCAAGGTTAAAGGTCTGAATTCAGCGATGGTCATGGGGCCGAGTGATGTAGTAGGTAAACATTTTGATCTTCTAATAGTAGATGAAGCGCACAGATTACGAAGAAGAGTAAACCTTAGTAGCTATAGTTCGTACGATAATGCAAACAGATATTACGAACTAGGCAGTAATGGAACACAATTAGACTGGATTTTGAAAGCATCCAAATCTCAAGTATTACTGTACGACAAAAATCAATCTGTAGTACCCGGTGATATTAGAGAGGAGCAAATAAGCTCATTAAGCTCCAAGCATTATCATCTCTCTAGCCAATTAAGAGTAAGAGGTGGTGATGACTATATTAAATTCATTTCGTCATTATTCTCTAATAACCAGACTACAGCACCTAAATTTAAGGGTTACGATTTTCGTTACTTTACCAACATTAATCAAATGAGAGATACTATCATAGCCTTAAATAATAAACATGGTTTAGCCAGGTTAGTTGCTGGATATGCCTGGAACTGGAACACAAAAAATTCAAAAGACGAAAACGATTATGATATAGATCTTGATGGTCTAAAATTACGCTGGAACAGCACTAACATAGATTGGGTAAATTCAAAAAACGCCGTTAATGAAGTAGGCTGCATACACACCGTTCAAGGTTATGACCTTAACTATGTCGGCGTAATCATAGGACCAGAGCTTAAATACGATAAACTTACAAAAAGAATAATAGTCGACAAGAAAAAATATATGGATTTTAACGGCAAAAGATCAATAACAGATTACGGCGAGCTGGAGGGATATATTCTAAATATATATAAAACATTACTTACCAGAGGTATTTTAGGTACCTTTATCCATTGCGTAGACAAGGACTTAGAGAATTACATTCTTAACAGATTAAATGTTGTTAAGAATTAACCACAATTAATCAAATTCTAACGTTAATATTTAGGTGTAAAGGAATGCCTAGACCATTCTCACAATTGTTTTGTGATAAAGTTATTTCATGACACAACCCCTTGAAGGCGAAGCTTTAGTAATAAAAGCTGCCCAGATCGCAGAGAAAGCCCATGAAGGGCAGGCACATCATTTCGGAAATGACTCATACTTCAAAATGCATTTAGAACCCATAGCAAATATTGTCCGCCGGATGGGATACGGTGCGCTATACGTTGCCGGAGGTTACTTACACGATATTAAAGAAGACACTACTATAACGGACGAGGAATTGATAGCCGAAGGCATGCCTCTAGAATTAGTTCAGGCGATGAATATCATCGGTAAAATTCCAGGACAACTGCATGAAGATTATATGGCCGGTATTTTATTAAATAAAATAGCTATAGTCGATAAATTTGCAGACTCATCTTTTAATTTCGCCTGGACTATACTGAATTCTTCTAAGTCAGCTGACCAAAATTTTATAGAAAGAGCTTTAGAGTACTCTGCAAATATTGCTTTGCTTCGTCATCATCTGCCACACGTTGATAAGTAGCTACATCGTAGAGCAGTTATAAAGATAAAATCTTATACATCTTTTATAGTAAACATTTTTATTAGTAAGGATATTAAGGGTTTATGTAAAATATGCCTAAGAGCGCAGTAGACAAAAACAAAAACAGGTGCATAATGATAAACATAAGCACGTAAAGCAAATAAACAATGTCAGCATTATCGGCAGAAGCTAGTCAAAATCTATCTACTCGACATCTTTCGCCTGCTTTAAGAGTCCCGGATCGAGCACAGATGGGCAAGGTTGTAAGCATTGACCCTGATGTAACTTTTATTGAATTCTGGCCGGATAATGATACGCCCGAAAGCAAGTCAATCGCCTACATGGGAATATCAGAATTGTCTCGTCGTAAACAGCTGTGGAGAGTAGCAATGCGAATAGGCGGTAGCCATATGCTGATTGGCTCACGTAATGATACAGTAGAAGATCTACATGAGCGTGCTCTTCAGTCTGAAACCGAGCATCCTGGATTTTATAAAGACCTGCTAACAGATATTGCTGCAACCATGAAGAATCGAAATCAATATAAGCCCCTAGAAGAGTGGGGCTTAATGGATTTTGTTTGGGTCATGGGTGATACCAAATCTAACCTTCAAATTATCCATCCATCACGAAGACAGCCTTTTAATGAAGGTGCACGGGCTTACACAACCCAATTATTACATCTGATCATCTCGTCTTAATAAACTAGTCTCTTAAATAAGAACCCTCATTAAATTCCAATCAGCCTATTACTAATCGGGTCATAAAAGGCTACAATATTCTTAGTGTTAAACATACTTATCAGCGAATTCTAAGTCTTACGTGGCAATATACTACCAATATAAATAAGGTTACCTTTTAATCAAGCGTATGAAAAAATATGTTACCGGTATAGCTGTACTTGTGCTTTTTGGGATTTATAGTCTTGGTATTCGTCACATAAGTCCCATTGTTGGTAAGCCAGCGTCGCTAAAGAAAAACAGTGGATCTACTAAGACGGCCCCATCAAGTAATGTAGCTAGCGGAACTACTGCTACTACCAATACTTCTTCTAGTTCCACAGTTAGTTCGGGCACTAGCAGCCCAACGACCAGCTCATATAAAGACGGTACATACAAAGGCAGCGTCGCCAATGCTTATTATGGTAATGTCCAAGTGGCAGTGACAATATCTGGCAGTAAAATAACCGATGTAAAGTTTTTGCAGTATCCTAATAGCCATCAAACCTCTGTAATAATCAATCAGCAAGCAATGCCATATCTGAAACAGGAAACTATCCAGTCTCAGAGCTCAAACGTTCAAATAATATCGGGTGCGACATTTACTTCTCAAGCTTTTCAGCAATCCTTACAATCAGCATTATCCCAGGCTTAAATCTAAAGTGAAGAATACTAAAATAATTATGGGCATGCCAATCACGGTAGAAATAGCCGATAAAGCTAGCTCTTCTGATCTTGACCAAGTATTCAATTATTTCAAAGAAATTGATGAAAAATATAGCCCGTATAAAAATACTAGCGAGCTTTCTAAGGTTAATGCCGGTTTGGCGAAGGATAAATGGTCTAAAGAGTTTCGCGAAATATTAAAACTCTGCGAACAAACCAAACAACAATCTAACGGTTATTTTAATATCACTCATGGCGATAAGCTTGACCCCTCCGGTCTAGTCAAAGGCTGGGCTATCAATCAAGCTAGCCACCAACTTAAAGCACGCGGCTTTAACAATTTCTTTATTGAAGCCGGGGGGGATATCCAAGCACAAGGCAACTTCAAACCCGGCTCGCCTTGGAAAATCGGTATCCGTAATCCCTTTAAAACTACTGAAATTGTTAAGGTTATAACCATTCACAACCAAGGAGTAGCTACTTCCGGTACATACGTACGGGGTGACCACATTTATAACCCTCTTGATAATTTTAAGAAAGTTAACTCCATCAAAAGCTTAACGGTAATTGGCCCAGATGTTTATGAAGCCGATCGTTTTGCAACAGCGGCATTCGCTATGGGTAAATTTGGCATTGCCTTTATTGATGCCCTGCCTGGGTTTGAAGGTTACCAGATTGATGATAAACAAATAGCAACTTATACTGAAGGATTTGAAAAATATGTGGCAAAAATTGATTGATACTATCGACAACTTAGTAGACGGCATATCGATGTACCGACTGCTTATGTACTATTTGGGCGGCTTATTGGTGGCCGCAATTGGCTTAAGCGCCATTGGCGTATTACATTACAATGCCATTCAGATGGCAATGGTGGCAATCATTCTGATCATTGCATGCTGGCTCATCAATAAAGTTTTTGCCAATATATTCGAAGCTCCTATAAATCCTGAATCATCAATTTTAACAGCCCTGATATTAGCCTTAATAATTCCTCCGTCGCTAGGGCATTACGGCTTTTTGTTTTTGTTAGCCGCTTCTGGTTTAGCCATCTCTTCTAAATACATCCTTAATGTCAAAGAAAAGCATATTTTTAACCCAGCAGCTATAGCCGTCGTTTTAACAGCATTAGGCCCCAAACAAAATGCCAGCTGGTGGATTGGTACGGCCGTAATGCTACCGTTTGTTATAGTAGGTGGAATACTGATTACCAGAAAAGTTCGTCGGGAATATATGGTTGGTAGTTTTTTACTGGCCTCGACAATTACCACCTTGATTTATACAGTCATTGATAATGTCAATTTATTAATTGGCTTACAAAACATGGTGCTTAGCTCTCCTTTATTCTTCTTAGGCTTTGTTATGTTAACCGAACCCTATACCTCTCCTACGACCAGGAACAAACAAATCATCTATGCAGTTTTAGTTGGGGTACTGATTGCCCCGCAAGTACATTTTGGCAGCTTCTATACGACACCTGAAATTGCTTTAATTATTGGTAATATCTTTGCTTACCTGGTCAGCTCTAAGACAAAATTATTCCCGTCACTGATCGATAAAGTAAAAATTGCTCAAGACACTCTAGAGTTTTCTTTCACTCCGGATTTACCGCTGGCTTATGAGCCAGGTCAGTACATGGAATGGACCCTTCCTCACACCAACCCCGATAGCCGAGGCAGTCGTAGATGGTTCACTTTATCCTCTTCTCCTACCGAAGAAGAAGTAAAAATTGGAGTAAAGTTTTACGAAAAGAGTAGTAGCTATAAGACGGCTATGCTGGACATGAATAAATCCACTCCCATCGTGGCGTCCCAAATTGCTGGTGATTTTATAATGCCGAAGAATAAGGACATAAAACTTGTTTTTATAGCTGGCGGCATAGGCATAACACCATTTCGCAGCATGATAAAGTTTCTTCTAGATAACCAAGAAAAACGACCTGTTCGTATAATTTACGCAGCCAAAAATAATGAAAGCTTTGCCTATAAAGACGTATTTGATGCCGCTCGCACATCCCTCGGGATAAACACTATTTACATGGTATCCGATCCTAAATATGTCAACGACCAGCCATATACAGTTTCAGGCTTAGTAACGGCTGACTCTATCCATAAGTACATTCCGGATTATGAAGATTGCCATTTTTATATATCCGGAACTCACTCAATGGTAGAATCCGTTCAGGCAGCCCTTCATGAACTTGGCGTTCATCACTCTAGGGTTAAGGTCGACTTCTTCCAAGGCTATGCATAAAAAAACAAAATTAATTAGAGTTGCTTTCGTTCTATAAACCTCTTTGGTTCTATTGATTTTAGGGACTAAAGAAGAGCCCCGCTCATTTTATAGTCAACGCAGAGTACTTATTTGTAAAGCAATTCTGAGATTATATATATCACGAAATACTAAATAAATTATTATTATAAGCAACTTTTATTTTGGTTTAGCTTGCCGTTTACTCTCAATTCAGTAATATTATCTACATGAGAGAATACTGGGAAGAAGATTTAGGCGAAATTGAATCTGGATCGAATACAGCACCTGTTGAACAGATAGAATGCAGTTTTGTTTTTAACCTAGCTCCGGCTAAATATGATATAGAAGATCTTCCAAACATTGCGTCTAAGTGCACACTTTGTCCGGTACAGCGAATGATCCTCGCACGGGCAGCAAAACTATTACTAGCTAAAGACGTTGAGAAGAATTTCCTAGTAGCCTTAATGGGAGAGCAGGGCGAAGCGTTTGAACAACATCTTATGTCACGAATGTCGATCGAAGATGTTATGTCAAAAATGGCAGAAATAATTGCCCGAAAAGACGAAGAACTCACCGTCCTAGATCAGGAATTAGAGCAACTACAGCAAGAGATAACCGCACTTTCCTGGGACTGTCTTGGTGTTCGTAGTGGAATAGATACAAGCAATGGACGCCCGGCAGCAAAATACGTCTTTTGTGACTCGGGATTAGTTAACGGGACAACAGAAAGTCTAACTACTCCTATACCGGCCTATATTTGGTTTGAGCAAGCGCCGGCGCCACCGCCAGCTGATTCTTGAATTACAGCTAATGACTTGCATATAATAACAATCTCATCTTCCTATAAAACCATAGTTATTGATATGATTAAACAATGAGTAAAATAGAAAGTCCGCATCCTGAGGAGCAGCATAAATCTGGTCGAGCCAATTGGTTAAGAGCGGCAGTACTTGGTGTTAATGATGGTGTGGTATCAGTTGCCAGCATCATGCTTGGCGTACTGGCTGCTGAAGCCAGTAAACACACCATCTTGACTGCAGGCATAGCAGCTTTATCTGCCGGTGCTTTATCTATGGCAGTAGGTGAGTATGTGTCGGTGAGCTCTCAACGCGATTCAGAACGGGCCGACCTTGATATAGAGCGCCGTTCGCTAGAGTCCAATCCTGACGGCGAGCTTGCCGAACTAGCCCACATTTATGAACATCGCGGTCTTGAAGCAAAACTGGCCAAGCAAGTAGCCGAGCAGCTCCATAAACATGACGCCGAAGATGCTCATATGCGGGATGAATTAGGTATAGACAGAGATAATCTGGCCAATCCGTCGCTTGCAGCTTTTGCTTCAGCTGGATCTTTCTCGATAGGCGCCTTCTTACCAATACTTGCCGCTATCATCTTTCGCCGGAATCAAGGCGCTATAGCTATTGTAGTCTTCTCGCTGCTTACTTTAGCCGTCTCTGGCGCCATAGGAGCTTACATTGGCGGCGGCCATAGAATAAAGGCTGCTTTACGCGTATTTCTAGGAGGCGGGGCAGCAATGGCCATTACAGCACTAATAGGACACCTAGTTGGCCGATCGATTTCGTAAGGAAATTAATGAAGCTAGATAAACCTACCCGCCAAGCCATAACCCATACGTCCCACTGTTTAATAGGCTGTGGCATTGGAGAGATTGTAGGTATGTTTATTGCGTCAGCCTTTGGCTGGCATAGACTCGGCAGATTACCGCTGGCAATTATCCTTGCCTTTGTTTTCGGCTATTCACTAACCTATAGAGGCGTCAGAAAAAATACCCAAACCGCTCGGGAGGCATTTAAAATAACAGCCGCCACTGATACCGCTTCCATAGCCACAATGGAAATTGTCGATAACACTATAGAGCTCATTATTCCGAATGCTTTATATGTAACCGCTAGCCAGCCGAGATTCTGGTGGGGCCTGGCCTTATCGCTATCAATTGCCTTTATCTTTACGGTCCCAGTAAACCGATATTTAATGAACAAAAATCCTCATCATCAGCATTGTTAAGCTTGCCTAGAACTTTCATTATTTCTAGTTAA
>DAIDIO010000003.1 GCA_027459325.1 Candidatus Saccharimonadota bacterium | reverse complement strand
ATATAGCCTGGGTTGATGAATAAATAGCTCGTCCACAGGCATCTGCTGGATTATGGTTAGAAGGCCGTTTAAATGGTTATTGTCGGGATGAGTAGATATCATTAGGTCTATCTTTTCTGCACCATAACGTTCATTTATGAAGTTGACCACGTCGTTACCCACGTTGGAGTAGCCTCCATCAATGACCACTATCTTTTGCTGAGTGTCTGTCTCGCCTTTAAATCTAATAACGATAGCATCATAGCTGCTAGTGCTATTAGGGTTACTATTACTACCTGATATAAAATCAATGTCTATCATCATGTTCCTTTACACGACTAAATAGTCGATTAGCTTAAAATAAATTGTTTTTTTGTAAGAGTGTTTATTAGGAGTCAATTTGAAATGCTATGTATGGGTTACGGCTGTGCGTGCTACGTTGACAGTCAGTTGCTTCGTCTCCTCCTTTAAATTAGTACAAAGATTATAGCGCATATGCTTTAAACTTGCAAGCTTGGCAAGTATAGTGCTTATGGTAATCTGTCTTTAAGCTTTGTTCTGTCAACCAGTACACATTCATTGCAGACGGCTAGCCTTATAGCTACCCTACTAAAGTAGTTATTTGTTATAACCATTCCTCTTTCGCACTTGTAATACCTCAATGCTGTAACAACTTGTCGAACAGCTATAGCTTTTACTAATCCGTTATATCTTTTAGTCTGAATACCCCAACGTACACCATCCTTTTCAGCGATAATATCAACGCCCAAATCATAGTGTTCTGTCAGTCTAACGTCCGTAAAACCATATTGCTTTAATAGATCTGCCACAAACTTCTCGAATTGATAACCAGTCATAGTATCAATAATTGAGAAGTCATTGGCTTGCTTGCTGCGTGAACCTAAGATGGTTTTTAATAGCTTTCTAAGCATTTTAAAGATTCCTGTCTTGTACAAAATATGACCTAAATATGCTACTATCCGTATATGACCAGTGAGCATGACAAGATGAGAAAAGTATTAGGCGAGAAGCTTCGTAGTATTCGCGAAACTGCTCATTTAACACAGCAAGAAGTTGCTGACGCTTCTGGCATGCACGTAAATTACTATGCTCGTATTGAGCGTGGCGAAGAGAACCCAACCTACGATAAACTTCAAGATATAAAGAAAGCACTAAAGATAAAGTCGCTAGATCTGCTTTAGGGCTATAGTTCATTATTGCTATCCTCAAAACCTAGTCTTAAGTGGTCTAACCAAGCCAAAAGGTGTTCGTATGAATGTCTTTCAAGTGCACCAATACTGATTAGTCGCAGGATTAACAATAACCCTGAAAATAAATATAGTATAGGTTTATCGAGGTTCCGCCGGTAACATTTATCAGACCTGAGTCAAGAACTAATAGTCCTTTACCGTGCCATCCATAAACTCCATCCAAAAGCTCAGCTAAGACGAGGGGGGGTACACTGCAATGTTTGTGGGACTTGGTGGATCTATCGTGGGTATCGCTGAAACGCTTGGAGTAACCGATCCGGTTAATAGATATAGCTTAAATCTAAATCCGGCAGATTTAAACATAGCAGCTGCTGGTTTGCTAGTACCAATTGGTGGAGGTTTCATTGTCTATAAATCAAAACTTAAAAATGAACCGCTTATTGAGGCGGAATTCAGGCAGGCTATCGGGCTTAGGAAGAGTTCTTACGAAGAAACCATTGATTTGGAAACACCCAACAATTAGCTTATAGCTGAAGTTTTATAGGATGACTGGACTTGATCCAGCGGCAACGCAAAGTTATAAATTAGAAACGTGAGATAAATCACAGCATTTAACTTCATTTCGCTATTGCTTTCAGAAATGTTACATGGTTAGCTGAGATTAATATTAATGTGTGTAAATAAACATAATTAAATGGTTAAAAAATTAAAAATGAGAGAAGATAACACAAATCCGGTTATTGGTTCCGGCGAATCAACCAGTAATAATATTGTTAACCCTAAGCTTTTGCAGCTATCCTGGCGTAACCCATTACTTATAGTAATCGTAGTTATTGTAATACTGCTTGGTATTTATTTAATATTATTTAGCTCGGCGGCTTCACTCGCCGCTACCAAAGTCTGGTCAAGTGCTGCGGACTGGAGCACTGGCACGCTCTCCGGCACTTCAATTAATGGTAATACCTTAAGCTTAAGCCCAACTGTAACTACTAAGACAACAACTGTACCTAGCGCTAACTTAGCTCTAGATAAACCTGTATCTGTTTCCTCAGTCAGCTGGGGCAATAACTATAATTATACGGCTTGGATTAAATTGCTCGGTTCATACATAAACGACGGAAACCTAAAGACCCGTTGGAGTTCCGGCTACTGGGATCCTCAGTGGGCATATATTGATTTAGGATCAACGCAGACAATTAGCGAAGTAAAAATTAACTGGGAAACTGCCTATGCTAAGGCTTATCAGATACAAGTCAGTAATGATGCCTATAACTGGACGACCATCTATAGCACGACAACTAATAAGGGCGGCGTTAACGATTTAACCGGTCTAAAGGGCTCAGGACGTTACGTCCGAATGTACGGAATTAAGAGGGGGACCAAGTGGGGCTACTCTATCTGGGAAATGGCAGTTTACGGGCCTCCTACGACAACTACAACCACTACTACTACGTATCCCACGTCTGGCACTGTTACTCTGCCATTTGATGCTGGCTCCACCGTTACCTGGACTAGCTTAACTGGTCAAGCTACTTTACCAACGTCAACTGGCATCAGTTATCAGGCCAGAACTAGCTCGGATAACTCAACGTGGTCCGGCTGGACAGCCATTCCATCAGGAGGTAGCCTTAGCGGCCTAGCATCTAGCCGCTACATTCAGGTTCAAGCAACTATGACAACCAGCAATACTACCGTTACACCGTTACTTTCTCAATTAGTCTTAGGTTATAACGTTCCGGTAGCCAGTCCAACGGTATCATTCTCGTCCGCTTCTACGCAGCTCTCTTCAGGTCAGAGCACTACCCTAAACTGGAGTTCTAATAACACCACAAGTTGTAGCGCTTCAGGAGGTTGGACTGGTACGCAGGCTACGAGTGGCTCAACCACAGTAAGTCCTACCGCCACAACAACCTACGATTTAAGCTGTACCGGCGCCGGAGGAACTGTTACGGCCCCGGCAGTCACAATTAGCGTAGCGACAGTTAGTTCAACCGGTGGTACTACTACAGGATCCGGATGTACATATAACGGCGCAATGTCGCCTTGCATTGGCAGCACTACTGGAAGTGTTGGTGGCTGGGGTACGCCGTCGTTCGATGATGAGTTCAATGGCACAAGCATTAACACTACAACCTGGAATACTGAAAATGGTTGGAAGAAAAACGGCATAACAGTTTCTACTTCGAACGAAGCCGAAACTGGTGGCAATCTAGTCTTGACATTATCTTCCACCTCAAGCGGTGCTGAAATAAGCACTAATACTTACGGTGTACCTGTCGGTGGATATGCTGAAGCTCGAGTTTATTTCCCGGGTAATGGCCAAACTATCTATAACTGGCCCGCCTGGTGGACAAGTGGACCAAACTGGCCGTCTGCTGGAGAAAATGATATCGCCGAAGGGCTGGGAGTCCTAACGGAAAATTACCACTCACCAACAGGTGCATATAATCATGGTCAACCATCATGTACTCCGAACTGTGTTTGGTCTAACGGATTTCACACCTACGGTATGTATCGGGGCACTGACTATGTCGACGTATACTGGGACGGCGTACTTTACTACAAATACTGGACTGATGACAACGGTGCTCCTGAGAACCTAATACTGACAAACGGATGCTACAGCAGCTGTACTGTCGGTGCTCAAGTTAAAGTCGATTACGTTCGAGCCTGGAATTCTAACAATGCCGGTTGGGCTGGTGTTCAACCGTAATCAAGACTTCTAGTTTTCCGGGCAGCTATAGCCTATGTTATGGCTATCCGGCTCAGATACCAATTGTTGACTTAGCAGGTCGGGAGTCGGGCAGTAATCGGGGTTGATGCTGCGAACGGCTGCAATGATTTTATCGGTGGCAAGTGTATAAGCTACGTCTTTTTGCGACCAGTTATATACGCCGTAAAGTCCAATAGGCGAAATTCCGGCAATCATAAGTACTTGGCCATAATTTCTTTTTTGCTTCTGCAAGGCGTAACCGGCAATACAAGTTAATACGCCAATCAGGTAAGAGGATTTCATTCGACGGGAATATTTGTAAAATTCATGTCTCTCAGTGTTGATGTCTACGTTAAGTTGTGTATCATCTATAAAACGCTGCAAATCTTCCATTCGGACAATATTGACATTAAATACTACACCAGTCAATCAAGGAAAGACTCGTTGATGGGCTATATATCATATATAATTCTTAAAGATTATGGCACTAAGTACTAAACCATATAAAGGCGCCAGGGATTTTTACCCTGAGGATAAGCGTTTACAAAAGTACATGTTCAGGACCTGGCGACAGGCAGTTGAGCGGTTTGGCTATGAAGAGTATGATGCTCCTATCCTTGAGCCTTTGGACATATATCTGGCAAAAACTGGCAGTGAAATCGTTGACGAGCAGACTTATTCATTTACCGACCGCGGTAAACGTGAGGTAGTCATTAGACCGGAAATGACACCTACTGTTAGCCGGATGGTAGCGGCCCGTCGGCAAGAATTAAGCTATCCCCTCAGGTTATACAGCATACCGAATTTATGGCGGTATGAAAGACCCCAGAGAGGCAGGCTTCGTGAGCACTGGCAATTAAATGTGGACATTTTCGGAGTTAGCTCTTGTAATGCAGAAATGGAGCTGATAAGCCTGGCTGACTATATTTTTAAGTCGTTTGGCGCAGACCACTCAATGTATCAGGTCAGAATTAATCACCGGGGATTGGTTAATGAAATACTTAATAAATATTTAGCTTTAAGCGAACAATCAGCCTATCACGTCGGTAAACTAATTGACCGCAAATCTAAAATTGATCAATCGTCATTCTTAAGCCAGCTGGACGAAATTTTATTAGACAAAGAAAAACTAGCTAACGTTCCTGAAAAGCTACTAAGGATTCTAAGCGCTAAATCCCTTAGTGACTTACCCGATGATCTTAAGACTTCCAAAGATTATCAAGAACTGGCCGAACTGTTGGATGGATTAAAGCTGGATAATGCTATTTACTGCCCTGAGGTAATGCGCGGTTTCGATTATTATACCGGAATAGTTTTTGAAGTTTTCGATAACGATCCGGATAATAACCGGGCAATGATGGGTGGCGGCCGTTACGACGGGCTTGTTGGTTTATTTGGCGTCGATCCAGTACCGACTGTCGGTTTTGGCTGGGGCGATGTTACGCTTGCCAACTTTCTAAATGCCCATCACCTGCTGCCGGAATTGCCGCCGGAAAGCGATGTTTACGTTTGTCTAGTTGGCGATCAGTACAGTTTAGCGCAGCCGTTAATAATGTCATTAAGACGTGCCGGCCTTAATGTATCGGTAGATTTAAGTGGTAAACGACTCGGTGACCAGTTAAAGACTGCAGACAAGAAAAGTATTAGATACGCAGTAATAATAGGCGAAGAAGAGCTAAAATCCGGTAACTTTAAGCTTAAAGATTTACAGAACGGTCAAGAAAACGAGCTAACTATTAAAGAATTAGTGGCAACTATTAAAAAATGACGGCCACTAACCATGCACTAACCGGCGCTACCATCGGGCTTCTTATCAATAAGCCGTTGATCACTTTGCCGGTGGCGTTTTTATCGCACTTTCTATGCGACGCCATACCTCATTTCGGTGCCACAAAAAATAGTAAATTAGCATCTCTGAGTTCTTCGGCATTTAAACGATTACTGGCCGTCGATGCCAGCCTCTGTATGGTTCTTGTTATAGTTCTGTTCGGCCTTCACGAACATCATTGGCTACAAGCTAGTCTATGTGCCTTTTTAGCTACCTCTCCAGATCTGTTATGGATTAAAAAATATCAAAAGGCCCAAGGTCATAAAAAATGGCGGCCAAGTCCGTACTCAAAGTTCGCGTCAGCTATCCAGTGGTTTGAAAAGCCAATCGGTGCTTTTGTGGAGTTGGCCTGGGCTATAGCTGCCATAGCTGTAATATCGGCAGTTATTAGGTATTAAAGATATACTGGCAAAAATATGAAAATGTTGCTAAACTAACACCTTATGCAGATTAAACGAGAGACAATAAACCCTACATCAACTAAGCTGACTATTAGCTTGGACCAGGCTGAAATAGAAAAGGGCAAGCAGGTTGCTGTTAGTCATTTAGGCAAACATACCAAACTGCCGGGTTTTCGCGAAGGTAAGGCGCCATCAGCACTAATCGAGAAGAACCTTGACCCTGCCCGGCTTCAGAACGAATTTCTAAATGAAGCCATTAATGCCGTATACCCAGAAAGTATTATGCAAACTGGACTTAGAGTAACCAGTGAACCGGAAATTGTTATTACCAAGTTTGTACCTTTTAGTGAACTCGAGTTTAGTGTGACGGTAGATAACGTCGGCGATCTAAAGATTGGTGATTACAAGAAAATAAAAATAACACCTGAAAATGTCAGTGTTACAGCTAAGGACGTTGATGAAGTATTAAAGGGTCTGGCTGAGCGTTCAGCAAAGCGTGCGGAAGTTACTCGCGCTGCTAAAGACGGCGACGAAGTTAACATTGATTTTAAAGGAATTGACGCCAAGACTAAAGAACCTATCGAAGGTGCTGACGGACAACAATATAACCTTATTTTAGGCAGTAAATCATTTATTCCCGGCTTTGAAGAGCAGCTTATCGGGCTTAAGGCTAAAGACCAAAAATCATTCGATATTACTTTTCCTGACGATTATGGGGTTAAGGAACTTCAGAAAAGAAAAGTTAACTTTAGTGTAACCGTTAATTCGGTCAGCGAATTAAAACCACCCAAACTAGATGATGATTTCGCGAAATCTGTTGGGCCATTCGCCAGTCTTACCGATCTCAAAGCCGATATCAAAAAACAATTGATAACTGAAAAACAAACCCAGGCTGATCAGAAACTCAATAATGACCTAATGACCAAGATAGCCGACCAATCAGAAGTCACTATACCGGATAGTTTAATTGAACAGGAAATTGATCGACTGGAAGATGAGGAAAAGCGTAATTTAGTTTACCGGGGCCAAACCTGGCAGGAGCATCTTGCGGCCGAAGGCATTACTGCCGAAGAACACCGGGCTAAGGAACGACCTGTTGCTGAACTCAGGATCAAAACCGGTATAATTTTAGGCGAGATTGCCGATAAAGAAAGCATAACTATATCGGATGATGAGCTTAATATGAGACTGGAGCTACTAAAAGGTCAGTATAGTGATCCTCAGATGCAGTCTGAACTGGCTAGTTCTGAAGGCCGACGAGATATTCGTTCACGAATGATGGTTGAAAAAACGCTAGTTTATTTAAGAAGATTAGCTACTTCTAAAAGTTAATCCCTGTATAAATTTTCGCTGAAACTAAGTTTATTTGGTCGCATACTGCTGTTATAACCTAGGGTAGCGTCAATGAGTGAAGTAAATAATCCAACAAATTGGCCGGATAAGCTTAGATGGCCTGTAACTAATGCCTGGACTGCCGAGAAGTTAGCTAAATTACTATTTGGCCTTGAAACCTATGGCATTACCGATGACCGCAAGGCTCGAATAATCGCGCGAAAGATGTTTATTAAAAACCTTAGCTATTCTGAAACTAATGTTCCGTCATCAAAGAGACCAGCTAATTTTGATGCAGCCAAACACAAGGTTTTAGACGCTGGCGGTGAACAGCTGGCTCTGACACCAAAAGATTCAAAAACGGCGTACGAAAAATTATTAGCCATATCGAGTCCTAATGTTGAAGATATTAACCGGCAGGAGCCAGTAATTGACCCTGCCGACGCTAGACGTTTACTTGACGGTATTAGACCTTTAGTCGACTTTGCTCTCCAAGTGGCAGGCCTGGAAGTAGAAAATGTAGAACAAGAAATTAAATCGATGGCAAATTAGCACTCACACTTGACGAGTGCTAACTCTCAGCATATAATCGTTTGTATGAATATAAAAAATCAAGTTTTAGTACCTACTGTGATTGAGAGCGAAGGCCGATTTGAGCGGGCCTACGATATCTACAGTCGCTTGCTTAAGGACCGGATTATCTTTTTAGGTAATGACGTTAATGAAGCCACAGCTAATCTGATAGTGGCGCAGCTACTATTTCTGCAAGCCGAAGATGCCAAAAAAGACATCTTCTTTTACATAAACAGTCCCGGCGGCAGCGTTTATGACGCCTTGGCCATTTACGACACGATGCAGTACATAACCAATGACGTACAAACAGTCGGAATTGGTGTTCAGGCTAGCGCTGCTGCAATTCTATTAAGCAGCGGCACCAAAGGCAAGCGCTATTTATTACCCAACTCAACTGTTATGATTCACCAGCCTTCATCAGGAACCCGCGGTAAGGTTACTGATCAGGAAATTGATCTACGTGAAGCGTTGCGCGTCAAGAAGCTAATTGAAGGCATTATGGCTAAAAATACCGGACAATCAGCTGACAAAATCCATAAAGACATGGAAAGGGACTTCTGGATGACCGCACCGGAAGCCAAAAAATACGGCCTGGTTGACGATGTCATAAATAACCCGCCTAAACTATAATATCCAAAATGAAGTTAGATTTTAACTGGACTAAAGATGACCAGTACCATCAGTACTGCATTAATTGTTTAAATGAAAGCGTAAAGCGGGTTTTTAAAAACGGCCGGTCTTTCTATTACTGCAGCAACTGTAAACAAACACTTGAACGGTCAATTGCCATTGATCCAGGGATAATCTGGTGGGAGGCCAAGGACGGCGAATACTGGCATGAAAGTGGCGGCGTATTTATTCGTAACCTGCAAGGAAAGTTTCTGTTTTTTGAACGTTTACTTTACCCATTTGCCTTGACTGTACCGGCCGGGCATGTCGACACGGGAGAAAAACCACTTGAGGCCACTAGACGCGAAACTTTTGAAGAGGTTGGTCTAAGCGCCGAGGATCAAGACTTTCATTTAATAGGAACCGAGGATATAGTCGGGGATTCCTGCAGCCGTGGTGCTGATGCTCACCGCTGGCACGCCTATCTACTCCAATTAAAAGACAATGTTGATCTGCAGGTAACAGAAGCTGATGAAGGTGAAAAACCGGTATGGCTGACTCTTGATCAAGCGCTAACTAAGGATATAGTTTTTCCGGTAGAATTTATCATTAACAAGTATCATAGGCAGTTAATAAGTTAGCTAAACAGTTGTTAAAAACATATTTTAAATTGACAACGTCATCAAGGCGTATATAATGTATATTTAAGAAGTAGTGTAAGCTAGGGAAGCTGTAACTTTTATAATGCGCATTTCTCCCTTCTTAGGATCTTCGGCCAAAGTTCCAAAAATAAACCAAAATATATAAAAATAAAGCCAATGTTTAACCGATAAATGGGCAATATTTAATTTATCAAAAACAACTATTATTAATGCTAAGAAACAAGGGGGAATTTGTTTTAGTATGCCAAAGACTGCCACTACGCCAAAACGAGTATCATTGAACAGCCAGGATGATACTGACGCCATCAATTTACCAAATTTAGTCGACCATCAGAACCGCTCATTCCAGTGGTTTGTAGAAGAGGGACTAGGTGAATTACTAGCTGAAATAAGCCCGATCGATGACTATACCGGTGGAAAGTTATCACTCAGCTTTAAGGATTATCACTTCGGAGATCCTAAATTAACCGAAGCACAAGCCCGTGAAAATAATGTAAGTTTCGAAGCGCCGCTAATGGCTAATGTCGAACTAACTAATAAAGTTACTGGAGAAGTTAAAGAAACCGAGATCTACTTAGGTGATTACCCGTGGATGACAAAGCGCGGTACGTTTGTAATAAACGGTGCCGAGCGGGTGGTTGTTTCTCAGCTAATACGTTCAGCCGGTGTTTTCTTCACTGCCGATGCCCATGGTTCATCGAATTTATATGGAGCCAAAGTTATACCTGGCCGTGGTGCGTGGCTAGAGTTTGAAACCGCCGCCAATGGCGCCATCTTCGTTAAGATCGACCGTAAACGAAAGATTGCTGTAACAACGCTCCTGCGAGCCTTAGGTGTAAGCGAAAGCCGCATGCAGGAAACATTCAAACACGTTGATAGTGGCCGTATCAGCTATATTCAAGCCACTCTGGATAAAGACCCAACCAAAGGTCAGAACGATGCGCTGATTGAAGTTTATAGAAGACTGCGTCCAGGAGATCTGGCAACCGTCGATAACGCCCGTTCGCTTATCGAGAACATGTTTTACAACTACAAGCGCTTCGACTTCTCACGAGTCGGTCGCTACAAAATTAATAAGCGCCTTAATCTTGATATCCCTAATACGCTAGAAAATAGGGTAATGAGATTGGAAGACATTGAAGCTATCGTAGCTGAAATTATTCGTCTCAATAATACCCAAGAACCAGCTGACGACATCGACTCGCTAGCTAATCGTCGCGTTAAGCTAGTCGGCGAACTTGTTCAGCGACAGTTCAGGATTGGTCTGCTTCGAATGGAGCGCAATACGAAGGACCGCATGAGCATGAGCGACATAGAGACGGTTGCCCCCGGTCAGCTCATTAATGCCCGTCCAGTAGTGGCTGCTGTCAGGGAATTCTTTGCTAGCTCACAGCTGTCTCAGTTTATGGATCAGATTAACCCGCTAAGCGAGCTTGCCCACAAGCGCCGCCTAAGTTCTATGGGCCCAGGTGGTTTGTCGAGGGAACGAGCCGGTTTTGAAGTCCGTGATGCCCACGCTACTCACTACGGCCGAATCTGCGCCGTTGAAACCCCAGAAGGCGCCAATATTGGACTCGTTTTAAACCTTGCTAACTTTGCCCGCGTTAATGACTACGGCTTTATTGAAACGCCTTATCGTAAAGTACTGAGAGCTTTACCGGCTAAAGACATTACCGGCCACATTGCCGGTGAAGACTTAAACGATGAAAAAGGTAAAACAATTGTTGCTAAAGGCAAAAAGATAACGGCAGCCGATGCCTCTAAACTGGCTAAAGTTACGTCTAAAGTAACCTGGCGGATTAAACCTCAAGTTACAAAAGAAATTGTTTATCTTGATGCATACGAAGAAGAGTCAGCAATTATAGCAGGTGGTGGTAGTCAGACTGATGAAAATGGCTATTTTATTGACGAGCGAGTCAGTGCCCGTATATATTTGCGGCCTGGTGAAGTAGACAGCGATGAGGTTACTCATGTTGATGCTGCCCGTAACCAGATTATTGGCTCCAGCGCCGGTTTGATTCCATTTATTGAGAAAAACTACGTTTACAGAAGTCTTATGGGTAGTAACCAGCAGCGGCAAGCTGTGCCGTTGATTCATCCGAAGAGTCCAATTGTTGGCACCGGCCTGGAAGCTGATGCCGCTCGCAATACCGGCCAGCTAATCTTGGCTGAAGATGGCGGCGAAGTCATGTCTGCTACCGCACAAGCAGTCGTTGTTAAGTACAATGACGGAACTAAAGTAACCTATGAACCGCAGCGGTTTGTCAGAAGCAACGAGGGTACATCAATTAACCAACGTGTTGTAGTAAGCAGTGGTGACAAGGTTAAAAAAGGCGACACCCTAATTGAAGGTATGAGCATCCAAAATGGTGAGCTGGCGCTCGGTAAAGACCTGATTACCGCCTTCATGCCATGGGCTGGTTACAACTTCGAAGATGCCATCATCATCAGCCGTAAATTAGTTGAAGACGACACCCTCACTTCAGTGCACATTGTCGACTTTATGATTGAAGTCCGTGAAACCAAATTGGGCCCTGAGATTGTCACTGCCGATATACCTAATGTTTCAGAAGAGACACTGCGTCATTTGGATGAAAACGGCATAGTACGAATTGGTGCCGAAGTTCATCCTGGTGATATCTTAGTCGGTAAAATTACACCAAAAGGTGAACAGGAGCTGAGCTCAGAGGAACGACTACTAAGGGCTATCTTTGGCGAAAAAGCTAAAGAAGTTCGTGACACTTCACAACGCATGAGTAACGGTAAGCATGGTAAGGTTGTTGGCGTAAAGATTTTCTCTAGAGAAAATGGCCATGAACTTAAGGCGGGCGTCATCATGCAAATCCAAGTTTTTGTTGCCCAAATGCGCAAGATTGCCGTTGGCGATAAGCTTGGTGGTCGTCACGGTAACAAGGGCGTAATTGCCCGTATCCTGCCAGTTGAAGACATGCCGTTTATGGAAGACGGTACACCAATTGATATTTTACTTAACCCACTCGGCGTGCCTTCCCGTATGAACATCGGCCAGCTGTTTGAAACTCACTTAGGCATGGCTGCCCGGGCTCTTGGCATGAAAGTTTCCAGTCCATCCTTTAACGGTGTCCCAGTTGAGAAGATTGCTGAACTGCTTAAAGAGGCAGGGTTACCTGACGATGGCAAGCAGCAACTATACGATGGCCGAACCGGCGAAGCATTCCATGAACGGACGACCGTTGGTTCAATGTATATGATTAAGCTAAACCATATGGTAGCGGATAAGATTCATGCGCGATCGACCGGACCTTACACAATGGTTACTCAGCAGCCCCTAGGCGGTAAAGCCCAAAACGGTGGTCAGCGCTTTGGCGAGATGGAAGTTTGGGCTCTGGAAGCCTATGGTTCAGCCAATACGTTGCAGGAAATGCTTACTATCAAGTCAGACGACGTTTACGGCCGAAGCAAGGCCTATGAGTCGATCATTAAGCGAACCCCGATTGTTGGACCTAAAGTTCCAGAAAGCTTTAACGTCCTTGTCAAAGAACTCCAAGGCTTAGGTCTTAAAGTTGATCTGGTACATTCCGACACGGTAGTTGATGCCGAAGAAGTACTGGCTACCAATATTCATGAAGAGGCAACTCACCCGGCAGAATTAGAGGTTCCGGAAGCCGCCATTTCACCTTTAGATGTTACCGAGGAGGCTCTGATGAGTGAGGAATTCGCGGATATATCCGACGACATTGAAAGTGAAGAGAGCCCCGTGTTAGTTGCGAGCGAAGAAGAAAATGACAACCTAACTGAAGATAAGGAGGTCTAATATGACACCATCACAAAGATATGCTGGTACCGGCACAGATATAGCTGACTTTGACGCAGTTAGGTTAGCAGTTGCCAGTCCGGACGACATACTCGACTGGAGTTACGGCGAGGTAACCAAGCCGGAAACTATTAACTACCGTACCCAAAAACCTGAACGAGACGGTTTATTCTGCGAAAGGATATTTGGCCCGGTTAAGGATATTAATCCGCATGATGCTAAATATAAGGGCGTAAGAAGCCGGGAAGCGGCCGTCGATAAAAATGGCGAACTGGTAACTAAAAGTATCGTCCGCCGCGAGCGAATGGGACACATATCCCTAGCTGTTCCAGTTTCGCACATCTGGTTTTTGCGTGGCACACCCAGTGCCATGGGATTACTACTCGGTTTAACTGTTAAAAATCTGGAGCGGGTTGCCTATTTTGCCAGCTACATCATTAAAAGTGTTAATACTGAAAAGCGTGACCAACTAGCTAAGGATAAAGAAGCTGAATATTTGGCGGCTCAGGAAGCCATTAATCTTCGTTATGAAAACGAGGCCAAGGATTCGGGATTTAGCGTACAAGAGCTGTCAGTTAAGCAAGCTGAGGAATTAGAGCAGCTAACTAGTGAGTACGAAACATTCAAAGCACAAATCAGCAGTCTGGAAAGACTTAGTTTAATTAACGAAACCGACTATCGTAACTTACCTGATGACCTTCGTAGTTTAATTACTGTTGGTATGGGTGGTGCGGCTCTTCGGGATCTTCTTACAGAGATCGATCTAAAAGATCTAATTGCCGACTTAAATAAAGAAGCCGAAGACGCTAAAGGACAACGACGCAAGAAAATCATGAAGCGGCTAAGGCTGCTGGAAAGCATGGACAGAGCCGGAATTAAGCCTAGCAGTATGTGCATCAGTGTATTGCCAGTTATCCCTCCAGATCTTCGACCGATGGTTCAATTGACTGGTGGACGTTTTGCAACTAGTGACTTAAATGACCTGTACCGCCGTGTCATAAACCGCAATAATCGTCTTAAGAAGCTAATAGACTTAAATGCCCCCGAAGTAATTAGACGCAACGAGCAACGCATGCTTCAGGAAGCGGTTGACGCATTAATAGACAACAACTCTGCTCGCTCAGGACGGGCAGTAGCGGCCACCGGACAACGACGAAGGCTTAAGTCCCTAAGCGACATGCTTAAAGGTAAACAAGGTCGTTTCCGTCAGAACTTGCTCGGTAAGCGTGTTGACTATTCCGGACGTTCTGTAATTGTTGCCGGCCCAGAGCTAAAGATTTACCAGTGTGGTTTACCTAAGATGATGGCGCTAGAACTATTTAAGCCATTTGTTATTGGTGAACTCATCGCCCGTGAACAAGCTCATAATATCCGCAGCGCTTCAAGATTGATAGAAATGGGTGAAACAGTTGTTTGGGATGCACTTGACGAGGTAATTAAGGGCAAGTATGTTCTGCTAAACCGTGCTCCGTCGTTGCACCGCCTAAGTATCCAGGCCTTTCAACCTGTTTTAATCGAAGGACGGGCTATCCAATTGCATCCGTTGGTTTGTAAAGGTTTCAATGCCGACTTTGACGGCGATCAGATGGCTGTACATTTGCCGCTCAGCGATAAAGCCCAAGCCGAAGCCCGGGACATTATGGCCGCCAACAAGAACCTGCTTAAGCCAGCCGATGGATCACCGATATTGCATATCGAGCAAGATATTGTGCTTGGTTGTTACTATTTAACTTACGAAAAAGTTAAGAAGGGCAGCAAAACCCCATCATTCTCCAGCCTGGAAGAGGCCTTAATGGCGCTAGATAACGGTGTTGTTAAGTTGCAGTCCTATGTGAATCTGCCTTTTAGAAACGAAAAACGAGAGACTACATTAGGCCGTATTTTGTTTAATGAATTGTTCCCTGAAGATTTTCCATTCCAAGATGAAACTATGACTAAGAAACGTTTACAGAAAGTCATGGCGCTGGTTTATGCAACTTATGGCCAAGAAAAGACTAGCGAAATAGCCGATGATCTTAAGGACTTAGGTTTCTACTACGCTACGTTATCCGGCTTAAGTATGGGCATGGGTGACTTTGAGCCAATTAAAGGTATGGATGGAGTCCTTGAAGAAGGCGAAGAGCGTTCGGTTGCTATTGCCGACCAATTTGAAGAAGGGTTCATTACTAACGACGAACGTCATCGTTTAACTGTCGACAACTGGTCGAGAGTTGAGAACCGTGTACAGGAAATGCTTAGTGAGCAAATGGTGGGTCAGGATTCCTCAATGGCTATAGCTATTAACTCCGGAGCCCGTGGTAATGTATCCCAGCTGAAAAACACCGTCGGTATGTTAGGCGTCCTCCAGGACGCAGGTGGTAATGTCATTGAATTGCCGGTTAAGTCAGGCTACATGAGCGGTTTGTCGCCAATGGAATACTTTACTGGTACCCGTGGTGCACGAAAAGCTCTAATAGACATAGCCCTTAAGACGGCCGATGCCGGATACCTAACCAGACGCTTAGTAGACGTCTCTCAAGACGTGTTCACGCTTGAAGACGAAACTGAGGATCCTGGTTTTGCAATGCAGCGCGCTGACGCTGAATATATTGGTGTATCTTACGCTTCACGTTTGGAAGGACGTTATGCGGCTGAAAACATTGGTGGATACGTTAAGAAGGGCAAACTCATCAGCGCAGATATTGCTGCCAAGATTGACGAAGACAAGAACCTAGACAACGTTAAAATAATGAGCGCTTTATCTTCTACTAATGTTCACGGCGTTTCCTCGAAGTCTTACGGCATCGATCCAGCGACCGGTGAATTAGTCGTCGACCACCATCCGGTAGGAGTGATTGCCGCCCAAAGTATTGGCGAGCTAGGCACTCAGCTAAGTCTTGACTCTAAGCACCGTTCGGGTGGTGTGGCTGCCGATGCTTCAGCCCAGGGCCTTAGTCGTGTAGAAGAGTTGTTTGAAGTCCGTACTCCTAAGGGACAGGCCTACCTAACTGCAATATCCGGCACGGTTAATACCTGGGAAGATGGTGATCATTACGTAGTTCAAGTAACTGCCGATGATAACGAAAAAGTAGAGCTTAAACTGGGCGAGCGAAAGTCGAATATTAAGACCGGTACTGAAGTGGTAGCCGGCGATGTCGTAGCCGCCCTAGAAGATGCCTCCGAGCCATTAATTGCTCCTATGGCCGGTAAGGTCCAGATTACTAAGACGGCTGTCATCATTACGCCAACCAAGCAGAGCGTAGTTCGGTACGAAATACCAGGCTTTAAACAGTTAATGATCAGCGATGGCGATAAAGTAATCAGTGGTCAAAGACTTACTAACGGCTCTATCAATCTTCATGAATTAATGCAGCTTCAGGGTGTAGAAGCTACCCAGCGCTACATCATGAACGAAATCCTGAAGATATTTGCAGGCCAGGGTCAAACGGTTGCCGATAAACACCTTGAGATCATCGTCAGGCAAATGTTCAGCCGTGTACAAATTGAAGAAGCTGGTGACAGCGAATTTGTTACCGGTGACATCGTAAGTAAGCTTGCAGTAGTTGAAGCCAATGAACAATTGGTTGCCAATAAGAAGAACCCAGCTAAATACAACCAGCTGCTACTTGGTATAACCAAGGCGTCCCTTAGCACCGATTCCTTCTTAAGCGCCGCTTCTTTCCAGGACACCACCCGTGTTCTAATTGCTGCGGCCACCAGCGGTAAAGTCGACAAGCTATACGGTCTAAAGGAAAACGTAATCCTGGGCCGAAAGATTCCAGTCGGAACTGGCGCGATTAGCGAACAACCAGAAGAGCTAAACGAAAATGAAGAATTAATCGGCGACAGACTTTAGTAACCGGTTAAACTAGGCTAGTTAAAGTGAGCTGCTTTTACTAGCCTCCTAGGTCTTCAACTTTAATAGCATTAATGCGGTACGCTCGGAGCTAAATACGGAGCTACATAAGACTATTGAAACCTGACCCCGCATCTGTTACAATAATTTTCTAGTAGAAATTTATTAACCTACTTAATTTAAAGGTCTAATCCGAGCCTAGAAGGATGGCATTCTTTCTAAGAAGCGGTAGATTAGGCTAGACAAGGAGAATAATGCCAACAATTAATCAGCTAGTGCGCAAGCCTAGGACTAGAGTGACCGGCAAAAGCAAATCGCCGGCTATGCTCAAGGTTACTAATAACCTAAAAACCAGAAGTTACGAAAAACCAGCCCCTTTTAAGCGCGGTGTTTGTGTGAAGGTTACGACCAAAACACCTAAAAAGCCTAACTCAGCACTTCGCAAGGTGGCTCGCGTCCGCCTTAGTAACGGTCAGGAAGTTTGGGCCTATATCGGTGGCGAAGGGCATAATCTTCAGGAGCACGCTGTAGTCTTAGTCCGTGGTGGTCGTGTCAAAGACCTGCCAGGTGTTAGGTATCATATAGTTCGTGGCAGCCTTGACCTTCAAGGTGTTAATGACCGTAAGCAGGGCCGTTCCAAGTACGGTACTAAGAAAGGTTAGTAACTATGCCAAGAAAGAAGACTAAATCACTTGTTAGAGATGTTCCGGCTGATCGATTGTATAACAGCGTACAAGTTCAGCGCCTAATTAACAGAGTAATGCTTAACGGTAAAAAGCAGGTCGCCGAGGGTTTGGTTTACGGCGGCATGGAAGCAGCGGCCAAAAAGCTGAAAGTAGATAATCCACTGGAAGTTTTTGAACAGGCGTTTAAAAACATCCAACCGCATTTAGAAACCAGAAGCCGACGCGTAGGTGGTGCTAACTACCAAATACCTTTTGAAGTAAAAGGCCAACGACAAAATCACTTAACAACCATGTGGTTTGTAGCTGCCGCCAGATCAAGAAAAGGTATGAGCATGCGGGATCGTATTGCAGCAGAATTAGTTGACGCATATAACAATCAAGGCTCAGCAGTCAAAAAGCGTGAAGACACCCATAAGATGGCTGAAGCTAACCGAGCCTTCGCTCACTTCGCAAGGGGTTAATAATGCTATCCTCATACTTTAGGGAACAGATGAAAGCAGAACGACCGCCTAAGACTTCTGATGAAATAAAGAAAGATATGGCTGAAGTGGCAATTTTAGCCGTTAGCGTAGCGACAAGCTTAGCCATAAAAGCAGCAGGTAACTTAACAGCTTATTTAGTTAATGGGCGTAATGAAATAACATTGGACCAGCACATACAACATATTCGAGAAGCAGGCAGTAAGTTAGACTAGAAAGCTATTGAGCTAAGACTATAAACAAAGATCACGTATTAGTAACTATCAATTAAACAATTAACGAGGAATCATTTAATGGCAAGTAAGAAAACGGCAATAGATAAGATCAGAAACATTGGCATTATTGCTCATATTGATGCCGGTAAAACTACTACCACTGAAGGTATTCTCTACCGGACTGGACTGAAGCATAAAATCGGTGCCGTTCATGAAGGCGAAACTACGACTGACTGGATGGCTCAGGAAAGAGAACGCGGCATTACGATCGTCTCGGCGGCTGTTACATGCTACTGGAAAGACCACCAAATTAACATTATTGATACACCTGGGCATATCGATTTCACCGTTGAAGTTGAACGTTCCCTGCGTGTCCTTGACGGAGCTGTAGTAGTTTTTGACGGTAAAATGGGCGTCGAGAGTCAGTCGGAAACCGTTTGGCGCCAGGCCGATAAATACAACGTTCCTCGTATCTGCTTTATTAATAAGATTAACCAGACCGGTGGCGATTTCTACAAATCGCTAGAATCCATACATAACCGGCTCAACAAGCGGGCATTTCCTATACACTTACCGATTGGCTTTGAACAAAGTATCAATGGTATCGTCGATCTAGTTAATATGAAGGCCTATACCTATAAAGACTTTACCGATCATCAGCTAACCGAAGGCGAAATACCGGCCGACATGATGGACCAAGTTAAGAAATATAGATCACTACTCGTTGAAAACGCTGTAGCTGAGGACGAAGCGATGCTGGAGAAATATTTCGAAGTCGGTGAAGACGGGCTAAGCGAAGCAGAAATCAAGCAAGCTATAAGATCTGCAGTCTTAACCGGTAAGTTTTTTGCCGTAACCGGTGGAGACGGACGTGGTGTTATTGTTGAAAAAGTCTTAGATGCGGTTAATGAATTACTACCAAGCCCGCTAGATAAAAGTTCAACCTGGGGTACTAACCCTAAAACCGGTGATGAGATCGAGAGAAAGCCTAGTGCTAGTGAGCCTTTTGCCGGTTTAGCATTCAAAATTGCAACCGATCCATTTGTTGGTAAGCTTGCTTACTTTAGGGTTTACTCTGGAAAACTTTCTTCAGGCAGCTACATCCTGAACAGTTCTACTGGAGAAAAGGAACGGGTTGGACGTATTGTGCGCATGCAAGCTGACAAGCGCGAAGATGTTGATGAAGTTGAAGCTGGTGACATAGCAGCGATCGTTGGCTTAAAGGGCACGACTACTGGCAATACCTTATGTGACCAGGCTAATCCAATTGTTCTAGAAAGTATTACTTTCCCAGAGCCGCCAGTGTCTATCGCAATCGAGCCAAAGACTAAAGCTGATCAGGAAAAGATGAGCATAGCCCTGCAGCGACTGGCCGAAGAAGATCCGACTTTCCGGATTAGCGTTAATGACGAAACCGGACAGACCATAATATCAGGCATGGGTGAGCTACACCTGGAAATAATTGTCGACCGCATGAAAAGAGAATTTAACGTTGAAGCGAATGTCGGACAGCCACAGGTTGCTTACCGTGAAACTATCCGCAAGAGCGATGTTGAAGTTCAAGGCAAGTTTATCCGACAAAGTGGTGGACGCGGACAGTACGGTGATGTATGGCTCCGTCTGTCACCAAACGAATCGGGTCAAGGTCTTCAGTTCATCAATTCTATCAAGGGTGGCGTGGTACCCAGCGAATATATTAAGCCGGTTGAAGAAGGTATCAAGGAGGCGATGGCTAACGGCGTCGTGGCCGGCTACCCGGTAGTAGATATTAAAGCAGAACTCTATGACGGTTCTTACCACGATGTTGACTCCAGTGAAATGGCCTTTAAGATTGCCGGATCAATGGCTCTTCAAGAAGGAGTTAAACGCGCAAACCCGGTTATTCTCGAGCCAATCATGAAAGTAGTCGTGGTCACACCAGAAGATTTTATGGGTGACGTAATTGGTGACTTGAACTCAAAGCGTGGAAGAATTGAGAGCATGGAAGACCTGGCTGCTGGTACTAAAGAAATTACAGCCTTTGTTCCACTTGGAGAAATGTTCGGTTACACTACTAATCTTAGGAGCGCTACACAAGGACGTGCCAGCTCTAGTATGGAACTAGCGCACTATGCAGATGTTCCACCTAATGTTGCTGAAGCAATAATAGCTAAGAACGCTAAATAGGAATCGCACTCATGCACATTGGAGGATACAACCCAATCAAACCCGAGCATATCCATCCGACTGCTGATGAACGCGATAAAGCTTTGCAATTGATTCGGACAGCCCAACTCCAGGATATAAGAATATTTAGGAAAGTCTTTGACGCGCGAGATGATCTCGTGGCGCATATGGTAGCTTCGGCTCACGCGTCACTGTATGAAGCTCCATCTAAACAAACTTTCGCGATGCTGGAACCGGAAAATGAGACTAATTGTTACTTGCTGTTGGCTCAGCAATTAGGCGGACGTGTAGTTAGTGATTTATATTTTCCCGACCCTGTTTTGGGCGGACAAATGATTAAAGCATTTACAGGCGTAGAAGTTCCGTTGGAACAACTCTAAATAAGGAAAATACGCTTTACAAAGGCTTTGCATTTCTCTATACTTACTCCCGTAAGTTTGCGTAAGCTTGATATCCTTATGCAAAAAAAGACTTTCATAATATAATCAAGTTAAGTTACAAGATAACATTTAAGGAGCACTAACTTATGGCAGATACTTTTGACCGAAGTAAGCCACACGTTAACGTTGGTACTATGGGCCACGTTGACCATGGTAAAACCACATTAACTGCTGCAATTACTGCAGTACTAGCTAAGAAAATGCCAAGCGCTGTAAACAAACCAGTTGCTTACGACCAAATCGATAACGCCCCTGAAGAAAAAGCTCGTGGTATAACCATTGCAACTTCTCACCAGGAGTATGAGAGCGAAAAGCGTCACTACGCTCACGTTGATATGCCAGGCCATGCTGACTACGTAAAGAACATGATTACCGGTGCTGCACAGATCGACGGCGCAATTCTTGTTGTAGGTGCTAACGACGGACCATTGCCTCAGACACGTGAACACGTACTGCTGGCCCGCCAGGTTGGTGTACCTTACATACTTGTTTTTCTAAACAAGATGGACCTTGCTGATCCTGAACTAGTCGATCTAGTCGAAGAGGAAGTGCGTGAACTGTTAGAAAAAAACGGTTTCGACAAAGATGCTCCAATTATCCGTGGTTCCGCTACAAAGGCCCTAGAAGGCGACGCTGATGCCGAGCAAGCTATTCTTGACCTAGTTAAAGCAATGGACGAATCAATTCCTGAGCCTAAGCGCGAACTAGACAAGCCATTCCTGATGCCAATTGAAGACGTCTTCTCTATTAAAGGCCGTGGGACTGTTGCCACCGGTCGTATAGAGCAAGGTGTTGTTAAGATCAACGAAGAAGTTGAAATCGTTGGTATAAGGGACACCCGCAAGAGCGTTGTAACTGGAATAGAAGCTTTCAAAAAGAGCCTTGACCAGGGTCAAGCTGGCGATAATGCCGGAATTCTTCTTCGAGGCATTGAACGAGATGATATTGAGCGCGGACAAGTACTGGCTAAGCCAGGCACAATTACCCCTCACACCGAATTCGATAGTGAAGTATATATTCTTACTAAAGAAGAGGGTGGCCGTCATACTCCATTCTTCAAGGGCTACAAGCCTCAGTTCTACTTCCGTACAACCGACGTAACCGGAGAAGTTGAACTTCCAGCCGATAAAGAAATGGTGATGCCAGGCGATACAGTAACCTTTAAAGTCAAGTTACTGGCTCCAATTGCTATGGAACAGGGTCTGCGTTTTGCAATCCGTGAGGGTGGCCGAACAGTTGGTGCAGGCGTTGTTACTAAAGTTATAAAATAACTAAGCAGTAACTACATAAGAAAGAGCTCCTTTAATCAGGAGCTCTTTAAGATTACAAGAATTGACAAAAATTCCTTCAAGATATATATTCACGAAATGCCAATACTTACTTTTGAATTTGAGAATGGCCGGGACAAGGCACCAACTAAAATCGAAGCTGATGACGTAGCCACACAAGAAGATTTTAAAGTCTTACAACAATTACTAAAGCATTATGCTATTCTTAGCTTCAACGATAATGCCAATTACAGTGATGACGAACAATTTCTAGAGAAGGTATCATGGCTAGGCTCCATAGTAAGTAAGATAGACCATCTAGAGTTTAATCAGGCTTTACCATACGAAGAGATAATACAAGACCTTGAGGAAACTATCGATACAACTCTCGGAGATTTGTTACTTGTCGATGAGGAGACCCGAGCCATTTTAAGCATATCTGAAGAGACGCCCCATTTTGGATTCTCAGGAATGCCCCTAAATACCCGTGAGGTTTCAGGGTTGTGTGCAAAATACGGGGAAGAATTCGCATATTTAGCAATAAAAAATGACTGCAACTATTTCACCTATACGGCTCAGCCTCAACCTGGGGTGCTAAAGAATTATTCTGAATATCCGACACTAGGCTACATGGAAGCCACTGGCCTATTTACGCCTTTTGTAACCATTCTGGATGACGGCTATTTCCGCGACATAAAAAGTTAATGTCTCGGTTTGTGCTTAATATATAGCTTATTGGAGCCACCTAGTTTAAATATTCCCCAGATGAGTACCGCGCTGCTTAACACTTCGCCGGCGATTGCAACCGGCGAATGCCTGACAAAATCACCAAACAGTATTATTGCTATAAAAGAACTGAAAAGAGGCCCTACTGTCTCGAGTATCGGCTGAGATGTAACAAGCGGCCCTGAAGCGTAAGCATTCTGCATCAGAACAACCGAGAATATGGCGGAAACAATTAAGGCATAGATAGGCCAGTGTATAAATAGAGGAAATAGGCCATGGCTTTTAAGCTGGGTGACAACAAGTTTCGCAAATCCCGAATTCAGACCATAGCAAATTGCTGTAGCCAGGGCGGAAAACACCGCTCGGACTTTTGCTGAATCGGATATTTTAGCAATAACCATACAAATGCCTATTGCAAGTGCACCGAATATTATCGTTAATACCCATTTCAGTGAAACGTAGGGGGCATGCCCTGATTCCGGGTGAGATACTATAAAAAACGCGCATAAGCCGAGCACTATCGCCGCTACCGGTATCCACTCCTGCTTGCCTGTTTTAAGCTTATAGCGAAAATGCATAAATAGAACAAGGAATACTAGATCAAGAGTCAGTAATGGCTGGACAATAATTAATGATCCCTGGCTTAAAGCCAGCAAATGGAATGCGGCGGCCAACAGCTGCAGAACGGTACCGATCAGGAACAATGGATGTCTGGTAACCTGAGTGAAGAAATTGCGACTGTAGAGTATATGCTTTTCTTGCGTCCCGGTAGCCTGCCTTTGTAAAATTGTAGAAGAAGCGTTGAAGGCAGCAGAAAACAGGGTAAATATTACTGAGAGCGGCAACATTATTCCCATTATACTGGTTGCCATAATATTCCTGATATTATTCTTGTTTTTTAGTTAGCTTTCTTTCAGTTTAGCTAATAATCACATGCAAAAACTGACCAGGAATTGTCAAGGGGTTAACTATCTGTTAGAATATACCAGTTAATCAACTAAGTAATTGCTGACTAAAAGTTACGATTTGAAAAAGAATAGTAATGTTACAGCAAGCTAACAATTCTATTGTTAGAAAGGAATATCACCTGATGGCTGAAGCCAAAGTAAATGAGAAACAGCGAATACGTATTCGCTTGAAGGCCTATGATCATAAAGTAATTGATCAGGCTGCAAAACAAATTATTGATACCGCTCTTAGGACCGGTGCTACACTTGCCGGACCGATACCTCTACCAACCAGGCGGACGACTTATACGGTCATAAAAAGTCCCCACGTCTACAAAAAAGGCCGGGAACAATTTGAAATGCGCATTCATAAACGTTTGATTGATGTGTTTGAGCCGACTCCAAAGACTATTGATAGTCTTATGAATTTGTCGTTGCCAGCCGGTTGTGACGTCGAAATTAAAATGTAACAACTTTATCGGCGAACTTTGTTAATAAACTGAGATGCTAAATCTTAGTGTAGAATTAGCAACACATTGACAGAAGTAACCGGAGCGTGTTACTCTATTACGGTATCTTTTATAAATGTGCACTTGGTGCATGCTTGCAGGTCTAGCTCTAACAGAGGTAGAAACCGCACATCGCCAGGCGTTTTTATATGATGACTCAAACGAAATAAGGAAGGAAAAGAGTGAAAGCTCTCATAACAAGAAAACTCGGTATGACTAGCACCATTAATGACGAGGGTGTTCTAGAAGCTATTACTTTACTTTCTGTTGACACACATACGGTTATTTCTCATAAGACTGACGAAAAAGATGGCTACACGGCTGTGCAGATCGGTACAGAAAATGTTAAAAAGCTCGGCAAAAGTCTAGCCGGTCACGTAAAAGCCTCAAAAGTTACGCCTAATATCATTCGTGAATTTAAGCAAGAAAATATTGAAGAAGAACTAAATATCGGAGCCAACTACAGCGCCGACGTTTTTAATGTTGGAGATAATGTACAAGCCACAGGCATCACTAAGGGTAAAGGCTGGGCCGGTACTATTAGGCGACATAACTTCCACCGTGGACGAAAAACCCACGGCGGTCGATCATACCGTAGACCCGGATCAATTGGCTCAATGTATCCGCAGCACATTTTTAAAGGAACCCGTATGGCTGGACAACTTGGCCACGAACAACGGACCGTGAAGGGCCTTAAGGTTGCCATTGTGGACACCGACAAAGGTATTATCGGGGTAACGGGATCTGTTCCAGGGCCAAAGAAAAGTTTAGTTATCATTAAGGAGTCGAAGTAATGGCCGTATCTACATATACTAAGACCGGAACTAAAGCTGCAACTCCAGCCAAGCTACCTATAGACATCTTTGGCCTTGAAGTAAATAATCACGAACTTATCAAACAGGCGTATGATGCTTATTTAAGTAATGGCCGTAAAAATCTGGCGGTTACAAAAACGCGCGGACTAGTTCGAGGCGGTGGACGAAAGCCATGGCGCCAAAAGGGTACAGGCCGGGCACGTTTTGGTTCCAGCCGAAACCCTATCTGGCGAGGTGGTGGCATTGTTTTCGGACCGACTGGTGAAGAAAACTACGCTAAGAAGCTTAGTCCTAAAGCTACTAAAAAAGCCTTAAAACAAGCCCTTAGCTTTGCAGCCAACGAAGACAGAATTAAGGTAATTGAGAATTTTGAGTGTAAAGACGCTAAGGTAGCTGCCAGTGCTAAGCTACTAGCCAAGCTAGACGTCAAAGGCAATGTCTTGGTTATAGTTAGCGCCAAAGATAAACTGATCGAAAGAGCTACCAATAATCTGTCAGCCGTTAAAGTTGTTAGCGCTAAGTACCTAAATGCCGTCGACCTTACAAATGCCGATACGATCGTTATTACCGAAGAGTCGCTGAAGATAATCTCAGACTGGTTAAAGGAGGCTAAGAAATGAGTAAAACCTTAATTCTGAAGCCACGTCTCAGCGAAAAGACCTATGCTCAAAGTGAAGACCGGGTTTATGTCGTTGAAGTAGATAAAAGTGTTAATAAACATAGCGTCGCTAGAGCCGTCAAACAGCAGTTTGAAGTAGAAGTAAAAAGTGTGCGGATTGCTAACATTAAGGGTAAAGCTAAGCAGACAAGAAGTTTAACTGGGAAAAAATATCTTAACTCTAAGGGTAAACGAAGCGATGTTAAAAAGGCTTATGTAACACTTAAGGAAGGTCATAGCTTACCTTTCTTTGCGGCAATTGAACAGGAAGAAGCGAAAGAAAAGGCTACTCAGGAGCAATTTGATAAAGCTATTTCAAAGCAAACCGCCAAAGAAGAAAAGTCAAAGACTAAAAGATTTGGCCGGAAGAAGACGGAAGATAAGAAAGACAAGGGAGATAAGTAATGCCAATTAAGCAATACAATCCAACTACCCCCGGCACTCGCGGCATGACTACGCAGGACTTTTCTGAAATTACTACAAAAAAGCCTTTGAGATCGCTACTTGCACCAAAAAACCGTGGCAACGGACGAAATAACCAGGGTCGGATAACCGTCAGGCATCAAGGTGGTGGGGCTAAAAAGTTCTACCGCTTAGTTAACTTTAAGCTAGCACCTGGCACCACTGCCGTTATAGAACACATCGAGTATGACCCTAATCGCAGTGCCCGCATTGCCCGTATTAAAGATCAAGCCGGTAAATATCACTATATTTTGGCTGCTCAAGGCATGAAGCAGGGTCAAACAATCGTATCAGGAGAGGAAGCCAGCATTGATGATGGCAATCGCTTACCACTAAAGAATATCCCGGTGGGCAGCACTATCCACGCCATAGAGTTAAAAGTTAATGGCGGCGCCCAATTAGTTAGAAGCGCCGGTAATAGCGCTCAGCTTATGGGTATAGATAATGGCTATGCGCAGGTGCGTTTGCCAAGCGGCGAAGTCCGTCTTATCAATGAGAATTGTACGGCCAGTCTAGGTGTTATCGGTAACGTTCAGCACCAAAACGTTAAAATCGGTAAAGCCGGCCGTAACCGGCACAAAGGTAAAAGACCGAGTGTTCGTGGCGTGGTCATGAACGCAGTAGATCACCCTCACGGTGGTGGAGACGGTGGTAGGCACGGTGTTGGTGGTGGTAAAAACCATGGTGCCGCACCCAAAACACCATGGGGCCAGAAAACCCTTGGCTATAAGACCAGGCGTCGCAAGAGTACTACTAAGTTTATTGTAAGAAGCCGACATGAAAGCAAGAGGAGATAGTATGGAATCTGATTACAGGCAATATGTTGTAAATGCAAACCAATACCCTGACGGTACGCGTCCAGTTTCACCTTATCAGTTAGGCCAAGAATATGCCGAAAGGTTTGCGCGCATCAGAGGTTATACTGACTTCGTTAACCCTGTCCTGCTTGAGAGAGAAGATTTTAGACGCGGATTTAAAGAGAGTTATAAGTCATTCAATGCTCTGTTTACAGGTCACGTTACTAGAGAAGAATTGGGAGAGGTAAGTATATGAGTCGATCGTTAAAAAAAGGACCATTTGTAGATTTTAAATTATCTAAGAAAGTTGCCGCTCTTGGTGATAATGACCGTACTATCGTTAAAACATGGGCTCGTGCCAGTACTATTTCCCCGGAATTTGTTGGTAAAACCATTGCTGTACATAATGGCAAGGTACACGTACCGGTATTTATTACTGAAAACATGGTCGGTCACAAGTTAGGTGAATTTGCGCCAACCCGCAAGTTCCGCAGTCACGGTGGAAAGCTTGCTAAAGGATAAAGGATTAAAGGAATAATATTATGTCAGTAAAAGCCGTCGCCAAAGGAGTTAGGATCAGCCCACGAAAAGTACAAGTGGTAGCTGGTTTAGTTCGTGGCCGTACCGTAGCCGATGCCCTAACCATTCTTGATCACACCCCTAGGGGAAGCGCCATTGCCGTGGCTAAAGTTATAAAGAGTGCCAGAGCTAACGCCGAACATAATCACGATTATAAGCCCAATACATTAGTTATAACTGAAATTTCGGTTAGTCCGGGACCGCGACTAAAACGTTACCGCCCCGCCGCTAGAGGCCGAGCTTTACCTTTCCAGAAGAAGTCATCGCACATCCGGGTAATAGTCGATGGTGAGAAGCGTGAGCCTAAGAAGCCAGTTAAGACGGCCGCTAAAGCTAAGACTGAAAAGAAGGAGGCTAAATAATATGGGTCAAAAAGTAAGTCCAGTCAGCATGCGCCTCCAGGTCAATAAAGATTGGCGCAGTAAATGGTTTGTTGCAAAACGAGATTATGCTAAGTCACTTAAAGAAGATCTGGAGACTAGACGATACCTGGACAAGAAGCTAGGTTCTAGAGCTGCTGTTAATCGGGTGGAAATAGCCCGGACAGCTAATCTGGTCACTGTTACGATTGCCACTGCGAAAGCCGGTGTGGTAATTGGCCGAGGCGGAACCGGTGCAACTGAAATTAAAGATCAGATTGAAAAAATTTACGGCGTGCCCGTCCGTGTTAACATTGAAGAAGTTAAAAAGCCCGACCTTTATGCTAAGTTAGTTGCCGAGAATATCGCCCATCAGCTAGAGCGCCGAATTAGTTTCCGACGAGCTATTAAATCGGCTGCAGCCAGTACTATGCGGGCCGGTGCCAAGGGAGTCAGAATCGAAGTATCAGGAAGACTTAATGGTGCTGAAATGAGTCGCCGCGAAAAAGAAGTGGCTGGATCAGTCCCGCTTCATACCATCCGGGCTGATATAGATTATGCGCAAATACATGCCAAGACTGTAGCCGGTATCATAGGTGTTAAAGTTTGGATCTATAAGGGGGAGGCGTAAAGTCATGTTACTTCCTAAGAGGCAAAAACACCGCAAGGTTAGAAAGGGACGGATTCGTGGCGTAGCTACAAGCGGCAACTATATTGCGTATGGCGACTACGCGCTGCAGGCTCAAGACCATGAGCGTATCACTGCTCGTCAGATAGAAGCCGCCCGTCAGGCTATGACTCGTTATATTAAGCGTGGTGGTAAAATCTGGATTCGCATATTCCCTCACACTCCAGTTACCCGCAAACCACAAGACGTTAAGATGGGTAGCGGTAAAGGCAGCCCGGAATTCTATGTTGCTAAAGTCAAACCCGGCACCATACTTTTCGAAATGCAAGGTGTTAGTGAAGAAACCGCCCGTGAGGCTATGCGTTTAGCCGCTAACAAGCTACCTATCAAGACTAAATTTCTAGTGAAAGAGGAGGGCTAAGATGAAAATAGCTGAAATCCGAAAACTAGACACCAAACAGTTAACCAGTGAAACCGTTAAGCTTCGTGAAGAAATCGCCGAGCTAAAGAGACGACTGACTTTAGGCGAATTAGATAACGTTAGGGTCATTCGCAACAAGCGTAAGGATCTCGCCAGAATGAACACAGTGCTTTCAGAGGCTTTAGTAAAGGAGGCCAAATAATATGGCTAAGAATATAATTGGTGTTGTCTCGTCAGCTAAAGCCGATAAGACAATTGTTATTACCACCCAAACCCGCAAAACCCACCCATTGTACCGTAAGCAATATACGGTCACTACTAAGTTTATGGCTCATGACGAAAAGAATGAGGCTGAAGTTGGAGATAAAGTAGAAATTACTGAATGCCGCCCCTTAAGTAGGCGCAAGCATTTCACTCTGACCAAAATAATTGAGAAGCCATCGCTTCGAGAGGATTCACTGGCCGTCAGTAAAAGCGAAGATACAGGTAAGGCTGCTTCAAGAAAGAAAGATGACGAGAAAGTAGCCCCCAAGGAGGCTGCCAAATGATACAGCAAGAAACGCGACTGAACGTAACCGATAATAGCGGAGCAAAAGAAATACTTTGCATCCGTGTACTAGGTGGTACTCGGCGACGTTACGCTAATGTTGGAGATATTATTGTAGCCACTGTTAAAGAAGCCGCTCCTAATGGCACGGTTAAGAAGAAGACTGTAGTTAAGGCAGTGGTAGTTAGAACGCGTAATCAAATTAGGCGAAAAGACGGATCGACCATCAAGTTTGACGATAATGCAGCCGTAATCATTGATGATAACAAGCAGCCTAGGGGAACTCGTATTTTCGGTCCAGTGCCCAGGGAATTAAGAGAGTACGGATATTCTTCGATTATCTCACTAGCGCCGGAGGTACTCTAATGACTTACAAGATCAAGCTTAAGAAAGGCGATTTAGTAGTTGTCCGATCAGGCAAATATAAGGGTAAGACTGGAAAAGTCACTGCTACTCACCCTAAAGACAATAAAGTTACCGTAGAAGGCATTAACGTCGTTAAAAAGCATATCAAACCAACTGAGATAAAACCTCAAGGAGGCATCGTAGAGATTACCAAGCCGATCTGGGTTAGCAAAGTCGGTCTAGTAGAGCCTGTCACTAAGAATCCTACCAGAATTGGTTATTCAATCGACAAAGACGGCAAGAAGAGCCGTGTCTATAAATCCAGCGGTAAAGCTGTTAAAGAAGTAAGCACCGATAAAGGAGGCAAATAATGGCTGAAGCAACTGCAACTAAAAAAGCAAAAACAGCAAAAGTTTTGCCTCGTTTGAAGGCACAGTATAACGACGTGATCGTTAAGGAGCTGATGAGCGAGCTCAACCTTACTAATCCCCACGACGTGCCACGACTACAAAAAATTGTCGTAAATAGCGGTCTTGGAAGAGGTAAGGACGACAAACGATTGATGGAAGTCGCTACTAATACCCTTAGAAAGATAACCGGCCAGCAACCAATTCAGACTACCGCCAGGAACTCAATCGCCTCCTTTAAACTTCGGGAAGGTAACAAGATCGGATTAAAGGTAACCTTACGCGACGAACGCATGTATGAATTTGCCGATAGATTAATCAATCTGGTTATTCCTCGGCTACGCGACTTTCATGGAGTTAGCGCTAAGGCGTTTGACCGCCAGGGCAATTATGCCATTGGCTTTACTGATCAGTCAGTTTTCCCTGAACTGTCATTTGAAGAAACTAGCTTGGCGCACGGCTTGCAGGTAATATTTGTAATTCGAGCAAAAGATAAGGATCATGCCAGAGCATTACTTGAGAAGTTTGGCATTCCATTTGTAAAGGAGACTAAATAATGGCTAAGAAATCAATTATCGCTAGAGACAGCAAACGGATTAAGATGATTGACCGCTACGCAGATAAGCGGGCTGAGCTTAAACGTCTCGGTGACCAGGAAGGTTTAGCTAAACTTCCCCGGAATTCCAGCCCAACAAGGCGAACTAACCGTTGTATTGAAACCGGCCGTCCACGTGGCTATATGCGGCAGTTTGGGCTGTCCCGTATTAGTTTCCGTGAGCATGCATCTAAGGGAGAAATCCCAGGCGTAACCAAATCGAGTTGGTAGAAAGGATATATCTATGAGTACAACTTCAACAGACCCCATCGCCGATATGCTAACTCGTATTCGTAACGCCATAAACGTACGGAAGAGCGAGGTAGTTTTACCGCACAGCAATATCAAGGAATCAGTTGCTAATTTACTGAAAGACAGTAATTTTATTGATGATGTATCTGTATCAGATGCTCAGATTGGTAAGTTGCTGACGGTTAAGATTAATGACGAGAACAGTAATCCGCGAATCACTGAAATAGTTCGTGTTAGCAAACCTGGCAGGCGTTACTATGTAAGCTCTCAGGAAATCCCAACCGTTAAGCGAGGCCGTGGTTTAGTAATTCTGTCTACATCCAAAGGTCTCATGACCGGTGATAAAGCCAAGAGCGAGCACGTTGGCGGTGAATTAATTTGTAAGGTTTATTAAGGCAGGCTAAGGATGATTATTGCAGAGATACCAGGCGAGGCAGCTACAGTAAAATTGTCGGAATACGCTAGGTTAAGTATCGAAGCTTCTATGAACGACTTCGAAAATAGCGAAAGTACAACTAGTTCTTTTGTATTAAACGTTCTTGCTAAAGCATGCTCGTGTGGTATAGAAGCTCAAAGTGCATATGGTGACGCAGGCGCTGCCAAAGCTCTCGCAAGTTTAACATCCAATATGCACCCAGATATAGTAGGACCTTTTGAAACTGGATTTCAAAGAGGTCGAGATTTTGTTCGCCAAGATTTAGAGAACTTAAATTCAGAGGATTATTAAGAAAGGAATAAGATATGAGTCGAATAGGAAAACTACCGATCGATATACCTAGCGGTGTGACAATCACTGTCGACGATTCTTTTGTTACCGTTGCCGGTTCCAAAGGGTCACTAAAGACACCTATACTAACTGGTATTAGCGTCGAGCAACAAGAAAATCAGCTACTTATTAAAAGAGCTAATGATGAGGCTGAGCAACGGGCTAAACATGGCCTGACAAGAGCACTCGTTAATAACATGGTGGTAGGTGTAAGTACTGGCTTTTCTAAGAAGCTGGAAGTAAACGGCGTTGGTTACCGCGTAGCTATGGCCGGAACAGATCTCCAGATGAACTTAGGTTTTTCTCACCCGGTCGTATATAAGGTACCGCAAGGCATAACCGTATCGGTAGAGCAAAATAATATTACTGTTTCTGGCATTGACAAGCAGCAGGTAGGACAGGTAGCTGCAGAAATCAGAGCGCTTAAGAAGCCCGAACCATATAAGGGTAAGGGTATTAAATACGAAGGTGAACGAATCCTGCGTAAGAGCGGTAAGAGCGGGAAGGATAAATAATCATGAGTAAGGATCTAATCAAGAAAGCATCAATGCGCACTCAGCGCAAAAAGCGTATCAGAAGCCGGATAACGGGTACTAGCGTGCGACCCAGACTGAGCGTATCAATTAGTCTGCAGCATGTATCAGCGCAGCTGATTGACGATAGCAAACAAACCACAATTGCGTATGTAACAAGTGTTGGCAAAAAGACTGTTAGTGGCAGTCTAACCGACAAGGCCACCTGGGTCGGCAGCGAAATTGCCAAGGCAGCCAAGGCTAAGAAAATTAAAAGCGTTGTATTTGACAGGAACGGTAAGTTATATCACGGACGCGTTGCAGCCTTAGCAGATGCGGCTAGAAAAGAAGGATTGGAGTTTTAACTATGGCAGACACTAACACAGCTAGTCGTTCCTCGAAGCGGCAAGACATTGGTCTAAATGAAGAAAAGCAGTTTGAAGAACAGACTCTGCACATTGACCGTGTTGCCCGTGTTGTTAAAGGTGGACGACGTTTTAGGTTCCGCGCTCTTGTCGTAGTTGGTGACCGTAAGGGTAAGGTAGGTATCGGCTCCGCCAAAGGTTCAGATGTTACCGCTGCCGTTACTAAGGCCGTTGATGTAGCTAAAAAGAATATGATAAATGTCTCTTTGTATAAGGGAACCTTGCCTCATGAGGCTGAAGCTAAAGTTGCTGGCGCTCACATATTAATCAAACCGGCTAGTTCCGGTACCGGACTAATAGCCGGCGGTGTGGTGAGAACCATCTTAGAAATTGCCGGTGTCAGCAATGCTCTAAGTAAATCTCTAGGTTCAAGCAATAAGACTAACACATCTTATGCCACTATTAAGGCCTTAGACAGCTTAGTGCCGGCTAAAAACTGGGTCACAGCTAAGCCCAAAGCCGCTGCCAAATCTACCAAGAAAGTGGCAAAGTAAGGAAGAAATATGAAGTATAACGAACTAAAGGTTAAATCAACAAGAAAGACTACTCGGGTCGGACGCGGAATAGCTGCCGGCCAAGGTAAGACAGCGGGACGCGGAACTAAAGGGCAAGGAGCTAGAACCGGATCATCAAAAAAGCCGGGATTTGCTGGTGGCTCTAACCCGCTGATGCAAAAACTCCCCAAACTGCCTGGTTTTAAAAGACACAAGCCAAAACATGTTAATGTTTTCACTGGGCAGCTTAACGATTTTTCCAAAGTCGATGCCACTACACTAGAAAAGGCAGGTCTAGTTTCAAGTAAGTACGACAGTATCAAATTGCTTGTAAAAGGTGAGCTGACCGCAAAAGTAGATGTTAGTTTACCGGCGGCTAGTCAATCGGCTGTCGCGCTTTTGGAAGAAAAAGGCGGTAGTTTCACGAAGGTTGCACGTCTGCAACGTGAGGCTAGCAAAAAGCAAAAAGCTTCAGCCTAAGAATAGGCATATTTAAAAACTTAAGAGGGTAGTGTCTTATAACCAGCGTTTATGGTTTAATAGACACTGAACAATAAGCTAAAGAGACAAATCTAGCAGATGAACTGGAAAATAATTGGACGATCAATAGGCCACGCCGATATGCGCAAGCGCATCTTTGCGGTTATCGGTATATTAATTGTTTTTCGTGTTCTTGCTCAATTACCAGTACCATTAGGTGATTCTCAAACCCTTAGACAAGTTCTTACTAATCTTTTTAATTCCAGTTCCTCACCGCAGTTACTGAGCTACATTAACGTTCTCTCCGGTGGCGCACTTGCGAACTTCTCAATTCTAATAGCTGGTATGGGGCCGTATATAAACGCCTCTATTATTATGCAGCTGTTAACTAAAGCCATACCGCAACTTGAGGCTCTGCATAAAGAAGGTGAATTCGGTCAGAAGAAGATCAACCAATACACCCGCATGCTAACTTTCCCATTGGCTATTATTCAATCAATTGGATCAATTTATTTAATCCGTACAGCTGCACAAAGTATTGGCGGGGTCGGCGATATTACCGCTCACGCATCTCTCATGCAATGGGTAGTTATGGTCTCGGCTTTAACTGGTGGATCGATGTTACTAATGTGGCTAGGAGAACTAGCAACAGAACAAGGTATAGGCAATGGTATTTCGCTACTTATTACTGTTGGTATTGTCAGCCGTCTGCCATCTAATATTGGACAAATATATAAAGCCCTGGTTCCTAAGGGTCATCACATGAAGTGGTTCGGCGTTAAGTTGCCTATCAATCATCAGCAGCTGATATTTGGTCTAGTAACATTGTTTGTCGGTATTGGTATTACGTGGGTGGTGGTCATGCTTAACGAGGCTGCCAGGAACCTAACTATAAATTATGCTAAGAGAGTGCAGGGAAACCGTACGTACGGCGGTATCACTACGACACTGCCGGTCAAGCTGATAGCGGCTGGCGTTATCCCGATAATCTTTGCCGTGGCATTTTTAAGTGTGCCGTCTTTTGCCGGTCAGCTCATGCAAGGCAGTCATAATCACAGTATAGCCAGCATCGGGACTACGCTAGTAAGCTGGTTCCAAAACCCCTCAGCTACAACTTTCGCAACCGAAGGCATTAAAGCCTACATCTATCCGGTAGTTTATTTCCTACTGGTATTTGTCTTCACCTTCTTTTATACCGGCGTCACCTTCAACTCCAAAGAAATAGCCGAAAACCTTCATAAACAAGGTGGCTTCATTGAAGGAGTAAGAGGTGGTGAGCAGACCGAGAAGTATTTATCTCGCATAATTAATCGGCTGACTTTGTTCGGGGCTTTTAGTCTTGGCATACTTGCAATAATTCCAATCATTGCCCAGATATTTGTTAACGTCAGCATAACGATCGGTGGCACCAGCGTGTTAATCTTGGTTTCTGTAGCCCTACAAACCTTACGGGCAGTCGAGTCAAGAGCTCTGATGGTAACCTATGATCAATATTCTCAGCCAGAGTTTTTCTCCGATAACGAGCTAAATGATACGCTTAATCCAAAACCTAGATTCATTAGAAGGTTCACTTCTAAAGTCCCAAAAAGAGCTAAGAAAGCGTCAAAAAGCTGATACTTGCAATTGCATAGTACTTAAGGGATACTTGCTTTTATGAAGAAAAGTTTCAAAGCAGAAATATTAAGTAATGGATATGTCGAGAGAGCCGGACTTGTGTCAGTTCGTAACAATAAAGTGCACACAGACACTTTTGATCCGGATCAGATGGAACGCCGATTGTTAAGCGGGTACTTGTTTGATCATAGCTTAGCTCTATCCAGACTGTATAACGTAGCGGTTATTAAGATTCGTCATCCGAAAGAGGTCTCAGGCTTAAATTTAAATCCGGATCTTGATATATCCCTGGGGGGTCGCTTATCGACTCAAGAGTTCAAACCATTCTTACCTGTTCAAGATAAGACTAGATTTGTAACGGGCTTTTTAAACTCAGGCATACCTGTGTTTAACAGTAAAAAAGAAATACTTAAGCAGCGCACATTGACAGATCATATGGTTAATTCACTCGGCAATTTAGCTTTCACTGATGGATGGAGGAATGAAGAGATGGATGATTTCCTGCCACTATTGCCCGGTAAACCAGATAGCCTTCAGGCGTTTCAGTCTAATCTGATGAGAGTAGGCGTTGAGCAGATTATTGACATGAATACTTGAGAGAGCGTATACTTTTAGTTACATTGAACTGCACTTTTCTCGTGTTATAGAGAAAAAACTCTTTACACATGGTGTAGCGACTGATATAATTGAGCCTTAGTTATATTTATGGCTGCAAACAAGGAAGTAATTGAATTATCTGGAACAATCGTTGAAACGTTGCCAGGTACCCAATTTAAAGTAGAACTTGAGAACGGTCATCAAATTATAGCTCACGTCGCCGGACGAATGAGGAAACATTTCATCAGAATCGTCCCCGGAGACAGCGTTACGGTCGAGTTGACCCCTTACGATCTTACGAAGGGCAGAATCACCTACCGCAAAGGGTAATTATTAATTAGAAGCAGTGTGTCATTGCTATTTTAAATAAGGAGCATGATCCGCATGAAAGTGCGTGCCAGCATCAAAAAAATAAGTCCAGATGATAAGATAGTCCGCCGCAAGGGACGTCTTTATGTTATCAATAAGAATAAACCTAAGCATAAGCAGAGGCAGGGTTAGAATATGGCAAGAATTTCCGGTGTAACTATCCCCGACCAGAAGCAAGTTTGGGTTTCACTGACTTATGTTCACGGTATCGGCTCTAAAACAGCTAAAGATATACTAGCTAAAGCTAAGATTGATGAAACCGTCAGAGTAAAAGACTTAAACGACGCTGAAATTGGCCGTATCCAGGACATCATTAATGCCGACTATCTAGTAGAAGGTGAATTGCAACGCGTTGTCAGCGGTAATATTAAACGACTTAAGGACATTAAAGCTTATAGAGGCGTACGTCACGCCGCTAACTTACCGGTACGCGGTCAGCGAACAAAGACCAACGCCCGAACTAAGCGCGGTAAGAAAGTAACCGTCGGTGGCACAGCAAAGAAAGTAGCAAGTAAGACTTAAACTATGGCAGAAGAAACGAAAGCACCGGTAGAAGAAGTAATAAGCGATAATTCGGAAGCTAAAACCGCACCTAAAAAGCGTAAAGTAAAGCGAACCGTAAGTTTAGGCCAAGTCCATGTTCAAGCAACTTTTAATAACACCATTATTACCGTGACGGATCCGAAGGGTAACGTTCTTACTAAATCCAGTGCCGGTGCCTGCGGTTTCCGAGGTAGTAAAAAGGGTACTGCCTATGCCGCTCAGGTAGCAGGTGAACAAGCAATTACTGCCGCTAAACAACAATACGGTCTTTCTAAAGCCGACGTATATATTAAAGGTATCGGGTTGGGCCGTGATGCCGCAGTGCGCGTATTAGGGACACAGGACATCAATGTCGAGAGCATTAAAGACGTTACGGGCGTAGCCCATGGTGGCGTTCGACCTAAGAAGGCAAGGAGAATATAGGCATGGCCCGTGACCGACAAAGTATTGTTAAAATGAGCCGCAGGGAAGGTTATGCCCTGCATCCTAAAGCCCACAAAATCCTGGTTCGAAGGACAAATAAACCTGGCCAGGGCCAAGGTTATAACCCAAGAGCTAAAACCAGTCAATACGCACTGCAACTTAGAGAGAAGCAGAAAGTTAAAAGGCTTTACGGACTACTAGAGCGTCAATTTGCCAATCTTATGAATGAAGCAACCAGGCAAAAGGGCGAAGCCGGTCAAGTATTACTTCAGCTACTTGAACGACGAGCAGATAACGCTATCTATAGAGCCGGTTATGCGCCAAGTCGACGAGCAGCCAGACAACTGGTTACACACGGCCACTTTACGCTGAATGATGTTCGGGTTGATATACCATCAATAAGACTAAAGCCCGGTGATGTACTAAAGGTACGCGATCATAGCCTCAAGACTGATTATTTTAAGCGATTGGATGACGTAAGCCCGGCACCTAGTGCTATACCAAGCTGGCTGAAAGTTAATCGGAAGAAGATTGAGTTAAGCGTAACTGGCCTGCCAACCAGAGAAGACGCTGAACCAGATATTAACGAGCAACTAATTGTTGAGTATTACTCACGATAATAAGGAGAGAGCAAATGGCAAATACTATTCACACACCAAGTCTCGTCAAAGTAGACGAGCACACCAGCACCAGCGCTTCATTTACAATTGAACCGCTACACAGTGGTTATGGCATGACTCTTGGAAACTCTCTTAGGCGAGTATTACTATCGAGCATTGCCGGGGCGGCTGTTACATCCTTTAAGATAGAGGGCGTAACTCATGAATTTACAGATGTACCTGGGCTTAAGGAAGATGTTGTTGAGATCATGAGCAATCTCAAAGGTGTGCGTTTCCGCGTCTACGGACAAGATGTCCAAACTCTTCGAATCGTTAAAAGCGGTAAAGGTGTGGTTACCGCTAAGGACATCCAAACTAATGCTGATGTAGAAATAGTCAACCCTGATCACGTTATTGCTAATATCGATGATCCAAAGGGCAAACTGACTATGGATCTTAATGTTGAGATCGGCCGCGGTTACCGAACAATAGAGGAAGGCACCGCTAAAAAGCCTAGTGATACAATTGCCCTGGACGCCATCTTTAGCCCAGTACTAAGAGTTCGCTACAAAGTGGAAAACACTCGTGTTGGCCAAGTAACCGACCTAGATAAACTACTTTTGACCGTAGATACTGACGGTTCAATTACACCTCAGGAGGCCTTTGAAGAGGCGGCTGCTATTCTTGTTAATCAGTACACGGCGCTAGCCGGTAAAACCCGGGTTGCTAGTAGTGAATTATCTAGCGGCAGCGATAATGATGGTAGTGACGAGTTTGGTATGGAAGTTGGCGGCGACGAGCCGACAGCGCTCGATACTTCAATTGAAGATTTAAACCTAACCGCCAGGACTACTAACGCTTTAATTAATAACGATATTCACACAATCCGCGACCTATTCGCACTAAACGACGCCGAACTCAAAGACCTAAAAGGTTTTGGCAGCAAAGCTTTAGATGAGGTCAAAGAAAAGCTAGCGGAGTTGGAGCTTTAATAATGCATCGCCACGGATATAAAGGTAAGAAGTTTCACCGCGAACGCGATCAGCGCGAAGCCCTCATTAAAGGCTTAGCCGATTCGCTGATCAAGTATGAAAGTATTGAAACTACTTTAGTGAAAGCTAAAGAGGTATCCTCTTATGTAGAAAAACTAATTACCAAAGCTAAAAAGGGTGACTTACACAATCGACGGCAAGTGATAGCCGGTCTTCAAACACTGTCCAGCGCTCATAAACTGGTGGATGAGATTGCACCTAAACTCGGTGCCCGAACCAGTGGCCATTTAAGGATAGAAAAGACAACAGCCAGGCGAGGAGATAATACCCAAATGGCCCGAATAAGTTTCGTAGACAACTTAACTAAGCCGGCTCAAGCTGTAAAAACCGCCGAGGTTCCTAAGTCCGAGAAGACTGAAGCTAAAGTAAAACCAGCTACGGCTAAAACTGCTACAAAAACCGCAGCCACCAACAAACCAGCTAAGAAAGAGGAGGCTAAGGCATGAAGACTTATAGCGCCAAGCCCAGCGACGTAACGCGAAAATGGTATGTACTCGACGCCAGCGAAGTTTCATTAGGCAGATTATCAACTGTCGCTGCAACACTGCTGCTAGGTAAGAATAAGCCGCAATTCACATCGCACATAGATACGGGCGACTACGTTATTGTTATAAATGCTAAAAACCTTAAGGTCACCGGCGATAAGCTTAATAAGAAGATTTACTATAAACACAGTAATTACCCAGGCGGTTTAACGGAAACTCCTCTTAAAGATAAGCTTGAAAACAACCCAGAATCAGTTATTATCCACTCAATAAGAGGTATGTTGCCTGTCAATAAGTTGCGGGACGAAAGACTTAAAAGACTTAAAGTTTATGCAGGTAGCGAGCACACGCACGACCCGCAAAAACCTGAAGTTATTTCGCTAAAGGAAGGTAAATAAATGGCTAAAGACTCATATTTCTATGCACTCGGACGGCGCAAGAGCTCTACTGCCAGAGTAAGGTTAACATCTGGAAAAGGGGCTGTACTCGTAAACGACAAACCGGCCGAAGAGTATTTTGCTGGCAGCAAGTATCTGCTAGCTAAGCTTCAAGAACCGTTTGTAGTTCTCGATAACGTAAATAAATTCGACATATCTGCCAGGGTTTCCGGCGGAGGTCACGAAGGCCAAATTGAGGCGATTAGGTTAGGGACAGCTAAAGCCCTAGTTGAACTTAATAAAGACTTCAAGAGTACTCTAAAAAGAGCAAACCTACTTTCCAGAGACCCACGAGAGAAAGAGCGCAAGAAGTTTGGACTTAAGGGCGCCCGAAAACAGCGCCAGTTTACCAAGCGTTAGTTTGACTGCCATTTATTAAAATGGTATATTCTCAGGCATGGTTAAATCTAATACATGGCAATGGTTTTATTTTACCGATTCCTTGGAAGGCGGAATGCTTTAAATTGCTTTAAAAACTAAGAAACTAAACTGCAACCGCCAACCTAGGCGGTTTTTTATTTAATAAAAGCAAACTATATAATTGGAGAAAGCAATGGAAGTCGGTCATTTAAAAAATGTTATGGACCTAGAGTACCGAGAAGCAAGAATCCGCCAAAGTATTGAGTCGAGACAGACAGCAGCACTAGAGGGTTCACTCAGGCGTTTTGCGTCAGGAGTAGACCCTAATAGGTTGATTTGTGAGCACAGCCAGATTGCTCAACATATTGGCAATCTTGCACTTAACGATCAAAGCCACGTAAGCAATGGACAATAAGATATAATAAGGAAAGATTATGAATAAACCTGTCATCCTGACCGGCCTTCGAGCTAACAACGACCTACATATTGGTAACTATTTTGGTGCGCTGCTGCCAATTATTGATTTAGCCAAAAATAGGTCGGCTGAGTTTCAAGTTAACTTGTTTGTACCGGATTTGCATAGCTTTACCACGCCGATTGACCATACGGCACTTCAAGCCAGTATTATGAACAACCTAAAGACTTATGTCGCTGCTGGACTGCCGCTGGATAATCCTAGCGTCTATATTTACCGTCAAAGCTATATTCCTGCTCATTCTGAACTGACGGTAATCCTTGATTCTTTTACCGGCATGGGAGAAATGAGCCGAATGACCCAGTTTAAAGACAAATCCGCCGGACTTAACGACGAGCGAATTAGTGTTGGCTTGTTTAATTATCCAGTACTGATGGCAGCCGATATATTGCTGTATGGGGCGCAGTATGTTCCGGTAGGCGAAGATCAAACCCAACATTTAGAATTTGCAAGAGATATTGCTGAACGACTGAATAATCGGTTTGGCGAATTGTTTATAGTACCTAAACCAGTTAAACAACAGCACTCCTTTTTTGGAAAAGACCAAGGCCTCCGGATAAAAGACTTAAGTGACCCGCTGAAGAAAATGAGTAAAAGCGACGAAACTGGCAAAGGCGTGGTATTTATGAGTGATTCAAGTGATACGGCTACAAAGAAAATTATGAGCGCTACCACAGATAGCATTGGTGTAATCAACTACGATAAGGACAACCAGCCGGGCGTATCTAATCTTTTGGAACTCTTAGCCCTAGTAAGCAATGAAAGCTTAGAAGATGTTTTATCGAGGTATAAAGGGCAAGCCAGTTATGGTCCGTTAAAAACCGAACTGTCTCAAAAGATATCCGAACTGTTGGGCAGTTTCCAGGCTGCTTATCAGGAAGTAGATGATGAGCTTCTGATGCGCAAACTACAGGCTGATGAGCACGAAATGAGTGTCCAAGCCGGACAAACCCTGTTACGTGTTCAAAAAGCCGTAGGGCTAAGAAGTTGAAAGTGGACGATACTAACAATAAAGAGCGCATTGATCAAATTGTAGCCAGGCAGCTTAGTGTAAGTCGTAAAACCAGCAATGACCTTATTAAGGCCGGTCAGGTTAGAGTAAATAAGAAAGTTATAACCAAGCCCAGTATAAAAGTAAGGCTAACAGACAAGTTGGCTATAAGTAAAAGTGCTATAGAATTACCAGAGATAATTGAAATTGATCTTCCGGTTATCTACGAGGACGATAATGTGGTGGTCATAAACAAACCGATTGGTGTTCTAACCCATTCTAAGGGCGCATATAATAACGAACCAACAGTAGCAACTTGGTTAGAAACCAAAGCGCCGGTAATGAAAGGCAATAGAGCAGGCATTGTCCATCGGCTTGACAGGGCCACAAGCGGTGTCATGATACTTGCTAAAAACCCGGATACACTTAGCTTTTTGCAAAAACAGTTTTCGCAGCGGCGGACGAAAAAATCTTATAAGGCAATTGTCGAGGGCGAATTAAGCCAAACTGAGGCAATAATAGATATGCCGATCGAACGTAACCCTAAACGTCCTCAAACTTTCAGGGTAGGCGTTAATGGTAAGTCAGCTACCACGCAGTATAAGGTTATAGAACAAAAAGCCGGCTATAGTCTAGTTGAGCTTAAACCGGTGACGGGCCGCACCCACCAGCTGAGAGTCCATATGAGACAAATTGGGCACCCGATTGTTGGTGACAACTTATACGGTGGCAAACAAGCAGATCGCCTGTATTTACATGCTGAGAGTTTGGAAATAACTTTGCCAGGTGGTAACCGGCAGATATTCAGAGCCGACACGCCTAAAGAATTTAAGGAATTTATGAAGTGAAAGATTTATGTTTAAGTAATAAAACCCGTGAAGACATAGAAAGATTGTGCCGAACTCCACCCCATGCCTTACTTATTATTGGCCAGACAGCAATCGGTAAGACTACATTAAGCAAATATATATCCGGGAAACTGCTAGAAATAGAAGATACTGATTCTTACCCTTACGCACTATCTATCAGACCCGATGGAAAAAGTATCAGCATTGAAAGCGTTAGGCAGATGGACCACTTTTTAAACCTTAAAGTACCAACCGATAAAAGGCCAAACCGGATAGTTATAATCGAAGAAGCCGAAAAGTTAACCCTGGAAGCCCAAAATGCCCTTTTAAAAACTCTCGAGGAGCCACCTGCTGATACGGTTATTATGCTTTTATGCAGCAATTTAAACTCGGTACTGCCAACTATAAGGTCTAGAGCTCAGAAGCTTCATATTATTCCTCCGGACGAGCAATCACTCAGAGACTTTTTTAGTAATATTGATGACCAGCGGTTTAATTCAGCCTATCTGATGAGTGGCGGGTTACCGGGACTATTCTCGGCTATAGTAGAAGACACTGATCATCCATTAGTCAGAGCTACCACTGACGCACGATCTATACTGAGCAAAAATATCTACGAAAGAAACCTGCTGGTTAACAATTTAGCCAAAGATACCAATAAACTTAAGGACATAATCCAAATTCTCGAACAAATGGCAGAAGTTAGCCTCAGAAGAGGTTCTGATACTATCAGATGGCGTAGGGTTTTAACGTCGGCTTATGAAGCAAGAACCGAACTAGATAATAACGCCCAGGCAAAGTTGGTACTGCTAAAGTTAATGCTTAGCCTATAAAAATGGTATAATTAGCTTAGTATTTATGTACGAATTACTAATAGTTGCAGTATTCGGTTATCTAGCTTTTAGAAACGCTGAAATACATGATGATGAATTCGCTAATGTTTCCCGAAAAATGGGTGACCGTTTAGGTAAACTTTGGGATATAGCCCACCAGGGTATGCGTGAGAACCGATTTCTAAGGGCAGAAAAAGCCTTACTCACGATACTTAAAATAGATGAGAAAAACGCAGCCGCTTATAACCGTCTTGGTATCCTATACGCCAAGCAAAAAGAGTACCGTGACGCTATAGACTGCTTTGAAATTGCGTCCAGCATTGAAGCGACTGCCTCGAGTCTTCATAATCTAGGACTTATTTATTATGAAACAGAAAACTATGAGAAGGCGGCAGTAGCTTTCGAACAAGCTCTAAAGCTAGAGGATAATCTGGCCGCCAGGCACGTAGCGTACGCTAAAGTGCAGGAGAAGCTTGGCAACGACAAGCTGATGTTTCACGAACTGGAAAAAGCGGCTGAACTTGAACCAAATAAAGAAACCTTTACTCTCTTGCACCGGGCTTATGAAACCCATGGCCGAGCAGAAGATGCTGACCTTATAGCAGATAAATTAAAGAAACTAAAAATTCCTCAAGGTAAACCCAAACGTATTCTAAGATCTCGCCGAGTAGTAATTTAACTAATTCTCTCTAACTTTTCTAATAATGACCTGAATGCCTTTCCACGGTGACTCACTAGCATTTTTTCTTCTTCAGTCATTTCGGCCATAGTTCTATTCTCCCCATCAGGTATCACTACAACATCGAAGCCAAAGCCGTTTACTCCTCTTGGTACAACAACTCGGCCTTCAATTGTCCCGTGGCCTAAAAGGAACTGACGACCGTCATAATAACAGGCAATACAGCTAATTGTAACTATAGCCGGCTTTTTACCTGCCAGAACATAAAGCGCATCATTACCCATCTGCTTATTAAAGAATTTAATAAATGGTCCGGGAAGACCATTGAGAACGTCTAGACCTGCCGATACGTCTTCAACAATCACTGGTTTATTAATTACCTGGAAAGCTTTAGTGGCCTTGTCTTTAACGATTACTTCTAGGTCGAGACTTTGAATTTCGTCGATATCTAAATCATGCATAACAAAGTCTAGCTTTCCCATAGCCATTGCTTCAAGTTCTTTAACTTTTCCTGGGTTACCGGTAACTATAGTTATTTTCATGATCACGTTCTTATAGCTCTATTTATAGCCTATTTTAAAATATCAGAGTGCCGGCAGCCGCCTGAACCTCATCTAGCGCTAAAAGACTCTTGGCTCATATGCAGCTACTGATTCGGTATTAATGAATAGTCAAATAGCAAAATAATATTTAGGAGGTCTTTATTAATCTCAATGTAAATCGGTACTGGATACGAACCTTTTTCAAAGGAGGCGTACACCAAATCTGAGAATTAACTAAAATCTAATTCAATCTGTTGTATTCGTGGTGCAGGGAGAGGGATTCGAACCCCCGAAGGCTGAGCCAGCAAATTTACAGTCTGCCGTGTTTGACCGCTTCACTATCCCTGCTTATTAATTGGAGCCACGACCGAGAGTTGAACTCGGGACCTCATCTTTACCATAGATGCGCTCTACCAACTGAGCTATCGCGGCGGTAACAACTAAACAATATTAGCAAAAATGTATGATTTTTGCTACACTTTATATCTGTTGATGCAAAACTTGCATAAGCACATTAACAATGCGACAATATAATTATGACTCATTGTCTATTTTGCGGTAATTTGTTGAATAGAAGAAATAGCAAGTATTGTTCAAACAAATGTCAAAATAACTACGAATACCGTAGCTACGTATTACTCTGGAAAGCTGGAAAGGTAGGCGGCGGTCGGGGTATAAAAGCTAAAAACGTTTCCGGGCATGTCCATAGATATATGATTGAGAATTATGGTAAAAGTTGTACATTATGCGGGTGGAATAAAATTCACCCATTAACTGGTAAAGTACCCCTCGAAATAGATCATATCGATGGCAATTCAGAAAACAACAACCTCTCTAACCTTAGAATGGTATGCCCAAATTGTCATTCGCTTACAATGAGCTTTAGGAATTTTAATAAAGGTAAAGGTAGGGAGTGGCGAAGAAATAAATACATTAAAAACTAGAAATGCCACCTTAGCTCAGTGGCTAGAGCAACACTTTTGTAAAGTGAAGGTCGTCGGTTCGAATCCGACAGGTGGCTCCATATTTGCTGTTAATATTTTCACTGTTGGTTGAATATCAAAGAATTAGCATAAGAATGTACAGTGCTGACCAGCAGAATGGAAATTGAAGAAGAGTTCCATAAAGCGAGCACTCAAAGCACCCCCAATATATACTCGGGGGTGCTTTTAGTTTACAGAGACGCCGTCATCTGTTAATATATCTATAAATCTTAATATAATTACTTTAAGGAAACTACAACATGGCTAAACGTGGCGACAAGCGTAAAATTATTGGTCTTATATCTGAAGAAAGCGGAGAACGTATTTATTACACTACCAAGAATACTATGAATACACCAGACAAGCTTAGTCTTAGAAAGTATAGCCCTAAATTACGAAGACATGTTGTTTTCACCGAGACTAAGAAAAACTTAGGCCGAAACGAAGCGCCTAAACGTTAAACCAGTCTACTTAGATCCAGTATAGTATTAACCATTTCAGAATGACTCCATACTAAGGGAGTTACCCCTAAATTGGATCCGTTTTCCGGGTCGTACTGCTCGCTTAACGCGCCGCTGGTCAGCTGACGGGATAGTGACCAATCAAGCATTTGCTTGGCTTTATCGATTTGGTTAGTTGTGGCGTAATACTGTGCCAGCCATAAGGTGGCTACAATCCAAGGATTGCCGAGGTATTGCTGCTTAGAAAGGAAGTAGTTGTCCTTTTCATACCTTAAAACCCCTCCACTTGGAGTAACATTTGTAATCCTTTGCTCTATTGCTTCAGCGGTAGATTTAAGCCTTGGATCATCAAGGTCCAAATTAGCATACATGTATGGGCCATACAGACTGGAGATATCCAGCGTCTCGTCGTAGTCTATCGTGCCGTCCTCTTTAAGCAAAAATCCTTTAATGAAATAGCCATTTTTGTATAGCTTGTCCAGGTTTCCACGGATTGCTTCCGCAGACTTTTGCCATTTAACGGCATCGGCCGGTTGATCTGCAGCCGCTGCAAGTTTAGCAGCGGCTTCCAGGGCGGCTATAACCGTGCAAACAGTATAAGTAGTGGTAAGGAACTTTTCTTCCCATAAATCATAGCTAGCGTGCGGTAAGCCCGTCTCTTCGTCAATAAAAGAACACATAAAGTTAGCTGCCGGCACTACAAAAGAATGATAGACATTCTCTACAAAGATAGGGTCCTTGGTCGCCTCGTAAAATTCACCCATTATAAAGACAACGGAAGCAGTTTCATCTTCTTGGATGGCCAGTTCCTTGCTGCGGCCATGGATTAGAGGGTGCCAGGTGCTGCCAATAGCCCTATCAGGCTGGTACTTATGCATTAGATAACCATCCTTATGCATAGTATCTTTAGCAAAATCAAAGAACAGCTTGGCTTCGTCATAGTGACCAAGCCGGATTAGCGGCCATAGAGCGTAGGAAGCATCTCTAGGCCAGCAATAACAGTAATAGTCGCGGCCGTAATTAAAGATACTTGAATCACCGCTAGCCAGCACTGAACCCCGTTCATCACAGTGAGCTTTAATTATCAGTAGACTTTTCTCAAGCTCGGATTTGTTAAAATCGGGTATGTTTACACCAGTATCATTGATCCATTTGTGCCATTCAGTTCTTGTTTCGTTCATGTGCTCTTCCATGTTCATGCCGTTAAACTGAAGATGGATGTTCTGGGCGTCAATCTGACTACTGGCTGCAACTATCCAATAGTCTAGCGAAGCAGCCGATTCTGCCCGAATTGATTTATTAAACCTGATTACGCTATCTACACCGCCATGTTCAACAGCGTTACCGGATAATTCTCCGTCTTCAGCGTCTAAATAGGTGCCTGCTTTACCTTCGATTCCGTAATTACCGACTGCATACTGATCAAACAGTTCGCCATCGTCAAATTTACCGCCTATCAGCAGACAATAGCGGCCTTTATAGTCGAGGATATAGTTGCCGTCGGGCACATATATGGCCGTATCGGCCCGGCCGGCACGGCTAATCTGAAAAACTTGGTGCATGAAAAGCCTTATGTTGCGCTCGTGGTCAGATTGATTGGTTATGGTTATATGACGTATCAAAGAATTAGAAAACTTATCGACATAATCCTGGAGGGTAAGCTCAATATGCAGTTCATAGGATGACATTGTAATCCGGCTAATTAAAGCCTCTTCCTCGAAGTCGACCTTAATTTCCCAAGAGCCATCATCGGTCCACTTAAATGTGCCATCAACCCATACGCCAATCTTATGTTGAGAGCTTCGGGCGTTAGTTAAGTTTTCAAGACCCACATAAGGATAATAGAAGTCATGGACGAGGCCACTTTCGTCTAAACCAACGAATAGCTGGTTATTACTTAAGACTACTGGTCTTCCCATGTTCCCACCCCCTTATGAAATTAATCATATATTAATATTGCTTTTGGCTAAACGGTATTTTATATCCCTGAAAGCATTCATGAAGTTTATATAAGCTTCATAAGGTGTTTTATAGGGACTGAAGTATGCATGTATATCGCCATCGTTAAAGTACTTTGTGCACATATAGTAGAAATGATCTGAGGTTTGAAGTTTTCGCCAATCTTCAATTAAGACAAGATCGTTAGTAGCTAAAATATCATTCTCAAGATTATAGAGGTCATAGATTGAGGATGACTGCATCGGGTTGCCAAGCCAGGCAGACAGATCGCGCTCGGTATCGGCCCAGGTTACCGTATCCGGCATATCAATCTCACCAACTGTTTCAAAATTATCAATGACTTCACTGACTGTCATAAAGCTGTGACCATCATTTTTTAACCATTGTTCAGGCAAGTGGTGCAGGAAGTTGAAGATACCGGATTCATGCCATTGGTGTTCACCGAAGGTTTCATAATCCATAAACAAGTTAAAATTAGTAGCGTCCTGGTCTTCACTGAGCCAATGCGCGAATTTATCAGCAGTTAAGGGGTACTCAGACCAATTACTATCGCCAAACCTAAAGGCAATGTCATCTGACAGCTTATAGTTTTTCATGAGTAACCGGGTATTGTCGGCGCCAACCGGTTTATAGACGTAGTTAGGGCTGCGCCAACCCAGTACTGGATCCCAGCCTTCGGCCAGTACACCTTTGTAGCCTGCCTGGTCAGCCCAAATAGCCAGATCATTATTGTAGGCAAGCTCTGTATTTCTGAAAACGTTAGGGGTTTGTCCGAAATGTTCAAATATCTTATGTTTATGCATATTGACTTGCATTTCAAACTCAGCTCTTGAGTAGAAGAAGGCTAAACTATGATGATAAGTTTCACCGACTAACTCGACTCTACCAGTATCAGTCAGCGCTTTGAAGGACGCTAAAGCTTCCGGTGCCCACTTTTCCAGCTGTTCTATAACTGTACCGGTAATACTCATACTAAGCTTAAAATTAGGATAAGCTTGCAGAAGCTCCAGTAGTTTAGCGTTAGTTGGTATGTAGGATTTCTCGGCAACTTTTCTAAGTATTCGCTCATTAGATGCGTCATGGTCGTAATTAGCATCAAAATAATCATGCGTTGTGCCGGTATCGAAAACCGTATAATGGCGGATCCTGAATGGCTGGTGGACGTGCAAGTAGAGTACGATGGCTTTTTTATTGCTCATACTGCAGCTCCTGCGTGAGCTCGGTAAAGACTCATGATCTTATCACCTGAATTACTCCAGGATAGATTATCTAGCTCAGCTAGCGCATTTGTTTCCAGAGTATCCCTGAGAGCGTCGCTTTGCATAACATTAGCGATCTGATTGGCCATTTCGTCGATGTCCCAATAGTCTACTTTCAGACAGTTCTTCAGTACTTCACCAACACCGGACTGTTTAGAGATAAGAGCGGGAGTTCCATAAGAAATTGACTCAAGAGGTGTAATGCCAAACGGCTCTGAAAGCGACGGCATAACGAAAAGATCGCCTATGGCAAAGGCGTCTCGCCATGTTTTACCTCGCTGGAAATCGGTAAATAATACATTAGGGCCGATATTTAAGCCCGCTGCTTGTTCAATTAACTCATAATACTGCTCGCCGCTACCAACTATAACAAATAATGTCTTCGGTGCATGTTCTATAACTTTTGCCGCCGCTTGCAGTAGGTTAGGTAATCCTTTTTGAACTGTTAGGCGGCCGACACTAACGACAACCCGGTAGCCTAGGCTCTTCATGAAGTCCACATACTTGTATGAATTGTCAGAGTCTAACGGCTCTATATCGGCCAGATCAATACTATTATGAACTACCTCTATCTTATCCAGTGGGACGCCGTAGTCTTCATGTATGCAGCGTTTTGTATGTTCACTGACGGCGATAACCCTGTCGGCCATATGCAGGCTGATTGATTCTAGTTCCATAACTAGCGGATTGCCGTTCTTGGAACCTGCTCTATCTGATTCAACAGAGTGTACATGCAGAATAATTGGCCAGTTTTTGGCAGCCTTAAGGCGCAGGGCAGCTTTAAAGGTTAGCCAGTCGTGAGCGTGAACAACATCATACTCTTTATCCTCAACCATACTGGCCACAGCTTCTTCATACATCCGTACCTGGTCCTGCAAGCTTAGCCCGGTTAAGTTTTTCTTACTGACTTTCTCCCATAATTCATAGTAGGAGCTATCATAAGCGTTTCCGGATAAAAGAAAAGTTTCTACATCTTGTTGGGTGGCGGCTGTTACTTTCATAAAATTAATGCCATGATCCGCCTCATATGGCACTATAAATTCTATATCGATGTCTTTTTTTGAGAGGGCTTTGCAGAGCTGGTAACAAGCAGTACCTAAGCCACCGCTGTTGTATGGTGGCAATTCCCAGCCGAGCATCAAGATTTTCATCACCCTCTTTTTTTAAATTGTAGTTTTATTTGTTTTACAGATTAATTATAGGTGTTTTCCTACAATTAACACAAGCGTAATACAATAATAATTCTAACACACCTTAGCAACAGATCAAGAGATAATCTTAATTTTTATACACTAATTGTACTCAAATTAACAACTATCTTTTTAGTTACCTGGCAGGGGCACGTGGAATCGAACCACGATCTAGGGTTTTGGAGACCCTTATACTAGCCGTTGTACTATGCCCCTAAATGCTGTTGGTTATAATACGGCAACTTGCTCCAATTGTCACCACCTTTTGTTCTACGGATATAAACACTTCCCATGTCTACCAAAATCTGCTATACATAATAGGACTATGGCTAAAATTCAACCGATAAAGCCTTTTTTGCTTTTACTTTATGGATATCCGGGATCAGGGAAATCATATTTCGCTCGACAATTTACCGAGAATGTTCAGGCCGCTCATATGCAGGCCGACCGCATCCGTGGTGAGTTATTTGAAACCCCTCAGTATGACAAACGGGAGAATGCTCTTGTAGCCCAATTACAGAATTATATGACCGAAGAATTCCTGGGATCAGGCGTCAGTGTTGTATATGATGCGAACCTGCTCCGAAAAGGTCAGCGGGCCAAGCTCTTAGATGTAGCTAGGAGAAATCACGCCACACCACTAATTTTATGGTTCCAATTAGACGTCGAAACAGCCTTTTATAGAAATATTAAAAGAGATAGACGCCGCGCCGACGATAAATATGCTCCAGGCTGGGATCGTACCAGCTTTGATGCGGTTATTGCACAAATGCAGAATCCTACTATGGCAGAAGGCTATTTGGTTGTAAGTGGCAAGCATTTGTTTAATATGCAACTTAGCGCAGTAGTCTCAAAACTTCGCACTATGGGTGTCCTGAGCGGCGATGACGCCAGCGATAAGGTTATTAAACCGGGTATGGTTAACCTCATACCTAGTTCAGGTGGACGGGTGGACATGACAAGGCGAAATATTTCAATTCGCCAATAAATTATGGCTTTCAAACAATTTGTGATCGGTTCGGGGACGGAGATAACGGTGTATAAACGCCGGGCTGCCAGAAACTTAAGACTATCTATAAACTCAAACGGTAAGGTTAGGGTTAGTATTCCAACTTGGGCTCCCTATAAAGCCGGGCTTGAATTTGCCGAAACCAGACTACATTGGATAGAAAAAAATAAACCGGCATTTGATCTCATAACAGATAATCAGGCCATCGGTAAGGCACATCATATACGTTTTAGAGCATTACCGGTTAGCAAAATAAGCACCAGGGTTAAACAGAACGAGATTATTATTAATCACCCGATCGAAACTACTTACGACAACCAACTGGTTCAAGCAAAAGCTAAAGCTGCCGCAATCAGAGCCCTGAAAGTTCAGGCTGAATCGTTGCTGCCTAAGAGATTAGCGGCTCTGGCAGCGGAATATGAGTTCAACTTTAATTCAGTCCAAATAAAGCGGTTAACCAGCCGCTGGGGCAGCTGTGATCAATCAAAAAACATTGTACTTAACCTCTATCTAATGCAATTGCCTTGGCATCTCATAGACTACGTGCTTTTGCACGAACTTACTCATACAGTCGTTTTTAAACACGGTTCGGATTTTTGGCAAGCTATGGATTTGGTAGTAAAAGATTCAAAGTCACTACGCAAAGAACTAAGAAGCTATAAAACAACCGTTAGCGGGATGTGGCATAATACTAATTATGCCGTTTAAGAAACGTAAAGCTAAAAGCCGGATCAATATTGAACATGAACAGCTGACCACGCTTATTAACAGCTTGGCTGATGCCGTTATAGCATTAAATGAAGATATTGAAATAGTTAGATTTAATGCTGCGGCGCTTAGCATCCTCGATCTTAATACATTAGAACTCAAAACTCCGCTGACTGAGGTTTTTAAACCAATGGATAAAAACAATAAAGAAGTCAACATCAAGGACTTAATTCTTAATATTAAAATCCCTGAAACTAATCGCGATCTAAGGCTTCGTTACTGGGATAACAGTATTATTAACCTTTATGTCAGCATAGCGCCGGTGCGGCTAGGCTACGGAGCTCGAGGTCAAAAAGGCTTTGTCTTGTTACTGCGCGATATAACCCGCGAAAAATCTCTTGAAGAGGAACGTGATGAATTTATTAGCGTTACTAGTCACGAACTTCGAACACCGATTGCTATTGCCGAAGGCAACCTGAGTAATGCAATTTTTCTGGCTAGTAAAGAGCAGGTACCAGAAGTGATAAAGACTTCTTTAAAAAGCGCCCATGACCAAGTGCTGTTTTTGTCCGACATGATAAATGACTTATCGACGTTATCTCGGGCCGAACGAAATGTTCTGGAAGTAGACGTTAGTCAGATTAACATCAAGGACTTGCTACAAGATCTAGTTACCGCCTACAAGAAACAAATTGATGACAAGCAACTGACTATTAGGATGGAAATAGCCGATAACGTTACTGAGGTTAAATCAAGCCGCCTTTATTTAAGAGAAATTCTCCAAAACTTTCTAACCAATGCCATTAAATATACATCAGAAGGCGAAATTTTAATCAAAGCCGTAACAGTCGATAAAGGAGTAAAACTGTCGGTTAAAGACAGCGGTATCGGGATAAGTAAAGCTGATCAGGAACGAGTTTTCGATAAATTCTTCCGCAGTGAAGACTACCGGACCCGTCAAGCCAATGGTACAGGACTTGGGCTATATGTGACTATGAAGTTAGCCAGGCTGATTCATGCTGAAATCGGTCTGGAAAGTGAGCTTAATGTCGGGTCAACCTTTAGCGTTGTTGTGCCGGACCTGGATCTAAAGAGTGCATAACCGGCAGACAGACGTTGCGCCCCTTCCAAAGAACCTCTTTAAATTCATACTGCCACATTGAATAATTTAGTATGGCTATATCGGCGATAGCCGCTACTGGCCAAAGTATTAGCGCCAGTGGCAGTTTTTTGGAATAAGTAAGTCTGCAAATTTGGTAATAGCAGAACGACAGAATCGCTATGCTTAAGATATTAGCAGTTAAACATAACCAGCTCTTTTGGATCAGACTGTAGAGTACTGCTAGGAATGGTACTAAAAAGCCTAATGTTTCAACTGCACTGTAAGTCAGTAGGATGTCAAGATGCCGGTGAGCCTCGGGATATCTAGTGCGAATTGCGGTTGCCTTCTGTTCTTCAACTGCCTTTTCGCTACTTAAACCTAATTCAGAGTTACCCCTAATAAAGCTGTAGCCGTCATTATCCCTAATTGCCAACTTGGCAAAAAACCGTTCAGGGATTGCAGTATGAGTTACCGCTTTAAATCCACCGTATTTCTTAAGCGCTGACTCAGATATCAGCCAGCAGGTACTTAGAACCGGCGGCCTATTGAATAAACGGCGGGGCAAAGCCAGTTCCCAGGCATATCGGGCAGGTTGAAATATATAAATGCCTAGATTTAATTTAGAGGGGATTGCATTGGTCGGCATATAACTCATCATAGATTTTCGACGTTTAAGCATATCTTCAACCATTTTAGTCAGTGTGTAAGGTGCAAATCGGGTGTCGACGCCGGCAAATACTAATATTTCTCCAGTTGCCTGACTGACTAGTTGCTCATAAGCGAAGTTTTTAGCCAACCATGAACCAGGTGGCGTCTCACCGGCTATAAATCTAACGCCGGCCTGCGCAAAACTTTTTATTATTTCCGGTGTCCGTTTATTTTGAGAACAATCATCTAAAACAAGGATTTCAAGCTTTGGATAAGCTGACGCAACTAGCGCGGATAGGCATTGCTCAAGATCTATTGTTTCATTTCTGGCAGGAATTAAAACCGATATTGATGGCAGATCCTTGCTTGCATAGTTCTGATCTGGTTTTAAAAGTCTAGTCTTTCTTAAGCTTCTAAATAGGGATATCAGCAGGGAAAGTGAGACCAGTAATCCTAAAATACTGTAAATATATAAATAAGTTATCGACTTAAGTTTGGCGTTTTGCGCTAAAAACCAGGCTACACCCAAACATATCTGTATGGTAAGTAATTTAAGGCTAGATATTCTGGTTACTTTATATAAAACCTGCGCTGATGAGCGGCCCTCCAGTAAACGCAAAAGATTAATAACCCGGTATATACCGGCCACAAGTATCGTTAGAGACCACAGGTTAGACGAGAAACCAAAAAGCAGTCCGGTAGTCACAGACTGAGATATTATTAAAATGCCAGCAATAAATTTCCTTACTTTCCATACCAGTTTGACCCAAATGAATAACTCAATAAGACTGAGCGCAGCAAGTATTATTAGGGCCCACTTCATTGGCCTCTACTATATAGGCTAGTTGCCTTGACCACAAGGCTCGCCTCTGATACAATTGACAATATTGGCCTACAATACACGTAGGCTTTTTAATTTGCCGGAATTAAGGCAAGGGTAGGATGACAATACATGGCTAAAGAGCCAGCTAGCAAAGCAAGGGTCCGTCGAGTAAAGAGCCCGGAAACATTTAGAGAAAAAGCTGCTAAGTCTAATACGATTAAGCCAAAGAAGCATAGATTTAGCTGGTTTACTAAACTGTTTAATAAGATAAAGACAATTATCTCTAAGCCTTTTCATAAGTTCGCTAAGACTAAATTTGGCAGACTGCTGCGAAAACCTCTCAGGATACTAGCTAAGATTCTGCTAATACCTTACTTTAAAGGCAGTTTTAATGAACTAAAACTTGTTACCTGGCCAGGCTGGAAGCAGAGTCGTAAGTTAACCTATGCGGTTTTAGCTTTTGCCATTGTATTCGGTACGGCAATCGCTGGACTAGACTGGGTTCTAGGGAAAATCTTTAAGCAGATATTAATTAAATAACGGTGTTAAGGTAGAGGAAGTTATGAAAGAGACGATGTCTAAGAAGAGATACGACACATCAAAAAGGTGGTATGCAATTCATACTTATAGTGGCTACGAAGAAAAAGTCGCTGAAAGTATCCGTCAACGTGCGGAAAGTCTTGATATGAAAGACAAGATCTTTCAGGTTTTGGTACCAAAAGAAAAGATGATCGAAATTAAGAATGGTAAGCGCCGTGTTGTAGAAAAAAGAATTTTTCAGGGATACGTGCTGGTTCAAATGAAGCTTTCAGAGGATGCCTGGTATATAGTCCGAAACACCCCTTCAGTTACTGGCTTTGTAGGAAGCGGCATAGATCCAACTCCGGTCGAAGAGGATGAAATTGAAAAAATACAGAAGCGAATGGGCTTAGAGCAGCCAAAGCATAAGATTGATTTTGCCATAGGCGAGGTGGTCAATATTATTGACGGTCCGTTCAAAGGTTTTGACGGCAGTATAAATGAAATTGATCCTGCTAAAGGTAAACTTAAAGTATTAGTAAATATGTTTGGCCGCGAAACGCCTGTTGAACTTGACGGTCTTCAAGTAAAAAGAGTGTAAAGGAGCCCGCTATATGGCTTTATTAGAAGTGAGTTATCCGGACTATAGCGAGGAAATAGAGCGTCGCCCATCACTAGAATTAATTAAAACTGGATCAGTAGAATTAGAAGCAGTTGATGCCAGTACTGCAGTACCCGTAGAAGAAGAAATTGCTGTTATAGGGGATCATCCTGGAGTTGACGGTAAGGTATTGTTTGATCAAATGCTTAATTCGTATAAATACAGGTTTCGCATGAATGCCCGAAGTGCTTTAGTAGAGTGTGAGCTAAACTATGACGGCACAATGATAAGTTTCTTTGCGCATTCCGTAAAAAGAATTAAATCTTTAAGAGATCAGCCTGGTATGGCAGCAATTCAGTTCCGTTCGGAAATGCCGGCGATCATTACTCGAGACAAATCTACAGAGTCAATTTGGCTAAGCCAAACAGTCGTACATTACAGTGCTTTACATAAATGCACCGACAAAATGAGTGTCGTTCCTAGACATAAACACTAATCTGTTATATACTAAACCCCTGTTACGCACTTCTGTCTTTATTAATATTAAAAGAAAGGGAAGGAGAGTGTTGAGCTATAAAGCTCCACTCGATATAACTTATGGCAAAAGCAGTTCGAGCTAATTTGAAAATGAAACTAAAAGGCGGTCAAGCAAGTGCCGCGCCGCCGGTCGGTAGCGTTCTAGGTCAATACGGAGTTAATATGATGGATTTTATCCAACCGTTTAACGATCAAACTAAAGACCAACAGGGTCAGGATGTGACCGTTCATATAACAATATTTGACGATCGAAGCATGAATTTCCGTATTGTAGGAACTCCTACTGATGACCGAATCCGGAAAGAGCTAGGTATCCAAAAAGGCTCCGGCAAACCTAATAGCGAAAAAATAGCTAAGAAACTTAGCGATGCTCAACTTACAAAAATAGCCGAAGAAAAGGCTATGGACATGAATACCCAAGATGTTGAGGCTGTTAAAAAAATGGTTGCCGGTACTGCCCGTAGTATGGGTGTTGAAGTAGAAAGCTAAGCTACCGATTATGGCAATTGAGCAACTACAATCTGCAGATACGCGCACGCAGCTTGAGCACCTACCAGTCAGAGCGCTAAGTGTAACTATTAGCAGCGTTTATACATTAACGCTTTGTGGTATTGATGAGGCAGAAAGAAAAAGTTTTCGTCAGCAAGGAAGTCGATTTTTAATAGACGCTTTTAGCAGTGCCAGCAAAGCAATTCCTAAAGACGAGTATGCTAATGTAGGAAGAGACGAGCCCGGCGCTATCACTCTTCCTGCACTAAGTAAAGTCATGGAAGATTTAGAAAACTTAGGCAATGCGCACCAGACAGATTATATTTTTCTAGCTCAATCAGTATTTCAAGAGGCATCGGCACTGGAAATGACCCCAAATCGGAATCAGAATAATCTTGTTAAGTTTATATTAAATTACGAAAGTACTAATTAATCATAATTTGTGGCAGGTTTAAATAACCGTTACGACCACGAAAGGAGTTAAAATGGCAAAGACCAAGGCAGAACTAATTGAAGAAGCAAGTAAGTTAGGCTTAGAAGTTGACCCCAAGTCAACTGTAAAAGTCATTGAAGACCAAATTAAAGCAACTACCTCTCCAGAATCTAATCCTGGCGACATATCAGAAGCAAATCAAGCTAAAGCCGGCAAAAGAAGCGCTAAAGCTCAGGCCGAAGCCAAACAGAAGGAGCTAAAAGAAGAACGAAAAAGATCTGGCGAAGCGTCAGAATCAAAACCGACTTCCGCCCAGAAACCGACCAGACCACGCTCGGAACGGCGTGGCAAGCTTTATAAAAAAAGTCTTGAGAAAGTAGACCCAGCTAAAACCTATACGCTTAGTGAAGCCATTCAGCTTGCTAAAGAAACTTCTCATGTCAAATTCGATGCCACAATTGAATTACACGTCAATTTAGCCGTTGATCCTAGGCATGCCGACCAGAATGTACGCGATAATCTAGTACTGCCTAATGGGACAGGCAAGGCCGTTAAAGTTGCAGCCCTTAGTGATGATGAAGCGGATGCCAAATCTGCGGGAGCCGACTTATATAAAGCTGATGAAATATTTGCAGCTTTGGATAAGGGCAATATTAACTTCGATATTCTAATAGCTAGTCCTTCTCAGATGCCAAAACTAGGCAAGTATGCCCGCACGCTAGGCCCACGCGGCTTAATGCCTAACCCTAAAAGCGGAACTGTTAGCAATGACATTAATAAAGCAGTTAGTGAAGCTAAGGCGGGGCGAGTTGAATACCGTGTTGATTCTACCGGAATTGTTCACCTAGGAGTCGGCAAAGTCAGCTTTGAAGCTGCCAAGCTAGGCCAGAATATAGAAGCTGTTTTTAATAGTATTAAATCCAATAAGCCAGCAAGTGTTAAGGGCAGCTATATTAAAGCCATTCACTTGTCCACTACTATGGGACCATCAATCGCTATTGAACTCAGCGCTTTAGCTTAATACACAGTTTAATACGTTCGAAAGACTAGCTTGATTTACTTTTACTAGGATGGGCGGTTTTAGACATGCAACGGGTTAGGGCCGTCATAGTACGGGAAAAGCCGGGCAGGCCATTTTTATAGGCCACGAATCGATCTTGCCAGTCAGGCTCATATTTGGATTTAAATTTATAAAGTCCGCTAAAGCTGAAAAATGGATCGCCGTTAGCATAGGCAAATTTAAGTACATTAGCCACTAATGTTTTCTTTTCATTACCTTCGTCCTCTAAACCAGACAGGGGGCTGAGGCCTAAATTAAACCGGCTGTAACCTTTGTCTTTAAACATACTCATAATGTTTATAAGCAAAAAGTCGACAACGTTACCCGGGGCGTCTTTAGACTGGCGTACCATATCGTAAGTGGCTTCCTGTGTATTCCATTCGGCCGGAATTATGTTGATGAACGCCTGGATAGTGCCGGCAGCATCTCTAGCAACCAAAATATCGCAGAGCTGCATGTATTCATCAGTGTAGTAGCCCATACTAAAGCCACGCTCGGATTTATTACCATTACTTAACCACTCAGCGGAAATTGTCGCCGTCCTTGCTAATACGGCTTGATGATGAGGTGGCGATAATAGCTCGCAGGTGTATCCCTGTTTATTAAACTTATTCAGTATTTGTCTGAAATATTTAGCATCCTTTAGTTCAGCGTCAAAATGGTCAAGTTGAACTACCGCCTCCTGACCTAATTTTTGGACCATGAATCCGTGTCTCTCAAACAATTTTAGATTTGTATCAGAAGTGTGAATAAACGATGGTAGCCAGTCGTTACTAAAACACTGGTCCAAGAAGTCGCTTAATAAGTCGTTAAACTTATGGGGATTACCAATGGGGTCGCCAAGGCACAGAGCTACTCCTCGGTAAACATGAAAGGCTATCGCACTTTCCCTAGACGGATCAAAAAAGTACTGTTTATCCTTGGGCCATAACTTAAAAAACTCTTCAGCTTCTCCCCCATATCTATTAAGTAATACCTCGACGTGATCCCGGGCCTGGCCTTGATCAGTAAATCTGAACTTAAGCGGTTGGAATAATGAAAGTGCCGCATAGATAACGCTGATGATACTGACAAAAGATAGTGAATCTACGAATATTTTTGCTCTCCTGGTGTAGGGTGTAATAGGTTTTGTAGTAGTAATATCAAATTGATCTATGGTGTAATGAACAGCTTGCCCAAAGTTTATTTCTTGATGGAAATCAGATACATCCATCAGTGAAAAACCGGAAATGCCATAAACCAACGTTACGAATATGATGATGACCACAAACTGAACTGAGGTATTAAAACTTTTTAAATCACTTTTGACTACGAATTCCCGCCTATAAATGTAAAGCAAACTAAGTATGGACACTGGAAATATAACTATTCTGAGTAGCGGCAACACCGGATGCCGCATTAGGATAAACTTCTCATGACCACTAATTACTTGTAGGGCACTAAGGGCTGTATAGACGATAGAGGCAATGATTGTTACAAGCCAGGCAGTCCGTTTTCGACGTCGTAACAGCGAACTTAAATATATGACACTAACGCCTAGCAGTATAGAGATGTCTAACTTAAGATCAATTAATCCGCGGTTATAGTGGCCGTTATGACGCAGTAGCGTCTCAAATAAAGTTTCGGCCAATACATACACGCCATATCCTGCGACCAGAATACTGATCGTGCTGATAGCTATATTCTGGTTTTTATTACTCTTTTTTCCCATAAGTCTGACTGACTAATATTGTACCAATATTTAGCATTATACATAAACATAAGCCTAAAGACTGCTTAGATCACTTATTTGCGTAATAATCACATTATTATTATGCTTGCACTAAGTCGATACCGTTCAGTACAATATTGCCTAGATAATGCTTTAAACTCTGGTTGAGGGAAAGATATTCAGTAACTAGACTATGGCTGTTTACAGTAACAAACAAATCCAGGCCGCAATTGATGAAGGCCACATTCTTTGCCATCCCTTTAATCCTAAGCATATCTCCCACGCCAGTTTAGACGTTACGCTCGGCTTCTATTTCTACAGAATTGAAAGAATGCAGGAACGAACAATCTACAATCCGTTTGACCACGAAGACGTAGAAAGATACTTCGACGGACCCTATAAGGCAATGCCGCATGGTGAATGGGCAGCTTTAAATGGCTTTAAGCCATTAAATAATATCCCACTAGAGCATCCGGTAATTAGCCTCAAGCCGAGAGAGCGCATACTTGCCCATACTCATGAATTTTTCGGCATTAAACCGCCCGGCGCTTATGAGGTAAAATCGCGGTCAAGTTGGGGCCGCAACGGTGTGGCTGTGTGTTTTGATGCTGGATGGGTTGATCCAGGCTACATTAACCGTTTAACCTTAGAAATATATAACTTAAACGAGCGTGAGACTGTTTTATTGCCGGTTGGTGAGCGTATTGCTCAGGCGGTTTTCCTGGAAACTGGTGAAGTAGAAGGTACCTATGGTGCGGGCAGACACGACAACTTTAGTGGAAAATATCAGCAAGGTGACGATTTGGATACCATTATTAAGACTTGGTCGCCTGACATGATGCTGCCTAAAGCCTATAAGGACCAGAGGGAAATGCCTAAGAAGATTGAGGGCATGCCCTATGAATAAAGGCAAGTACATAGTTATAGAAGGGCCAGAGGGGGTCGGAAAAAGCACCCAGGTTAATGAACTGGTGCGCCGATTCCAAGTGGCTAATTTACCCGTCAGACGACTAAGAGAGCCGGATAGCCAAAGCGATTTAACCGCCAGAGCCATCAGGCAGTTAACCCAGGATCCTAGATATCCCATGAATACCAAAACTGAAGTACTGCTATATAACGCCGCTCGATCACAAAGTCTTCAAGTTATTAAAGAAAGTTTAGAGCAAGGTGTTAACTGTGTTGTTGACCGGAACTATCTGACAACGCTAGCTTTGCAGTATTATGGCCGCGGCGACGTTCCAGATTACCAGATTATTAACACTATCATTAACTTTGCCGTTGGCGAGATGGAACCAGATCTATGCATTATCCTGGATGCACCAGTTAATGTTCTCCGGGAAAGACTGAGCGGCCGTTACAGCGGTGAACGTTTTGATAACCTTGATGATGCCTTTTTAGACAGAGTTAGAGCAGGCTATCTATGGGAGGCCAGGCAACGGAACCTACCGGTAGTTTATGCTACTCAAACCGAAGAAGCTATAGCCGACCAGATATGGCGCTTAGTTACCGGCCAATTGTCAGTTCGTACATCTGTACCAACCCAAACCGAACCGCCAATTTCGGTAAGGGAAGTGCTCGAGCAAAAGGAAACGCCGAAACCAGACCGGGAGGCTTCTAATACGGAGTTAGTTGAGTTAAATGACGACGGGGTAATTGTTGCTACCGAAGCAGGCAAACAATACCTTTCCGAAACAGTTACTGATTCCGAAGGCAACGTTTATTCTTTTACCAATAAGCTTGATCCGGTTACGATAGCCGCTGCCATGGCTAGATTATCCCGGCGCGGCGATGATATGCGCATAACTATCTTAGACGAGTTTGCCAATAAAGTTGATGAAGACGCAGCCCTGCTTAAACGCATAATTACAGCTTATGGCGACGATTCAGTCCAGCAATTGGGAGGAATTCATTTGGTGGTAGAAAATGCTTCCAATCTGCTAACCAAGAAACTGGAATGGGGACGATTGGCTGCCTATCTGGAACAGTCCACTAGATACATTTATTTCGATCAAAAAGACATTAATGGCAACTATAGGTACTTTATTCCGTCTAACCTTAAGGGTAAGATTAGGGCGAGCTATATAAAGTCTATGGACGAAATCTTCACGCTATACTCGGAAATGGTAAGAGAACTTACGGAATACATCAGGAAGAATTCATCAGTTCCGGAAAAAGACAGAACCGGCGCCTGGAATGCTGCCACCAGAGCTCAAGCCTGTGACGCTATAAGAAGCGTATTACCTGTAGCTACTAAATCAACGGTCGGTATATTTGCGTCCGGTCAAGCCGTCGAAAGCCTAATAATGCATCTAATGAGCGATGAGCTTACTGAGGCCAAGGATGTTGGCAAAAGCCTGCTTAAAGAAGCCCGCAAAGTAATACCTATGTATTTAGAGCGAGCCGATAAACCGGATAGAGGAGGAGCCTACATAGCCTACCGGGCTAACACTTCTAAGGCTGTAAGAGAAATCGCGAAAGAAAAGTTGCCCAAACGTCACGCCGATGCTACATACGAAGACGTAACCCTGGTAGACTACTGGCCAAAAAACGAAATGACTCTAGTAGCCGACATGTTATATGAACACAGCGATTTGCCACTCGAGGAGCTGCAGTCAATAGTTAACGGCTGGTCATATGACGACAAAGCCAAAGTCTTCAGTTCTTTCATCGGTGAAAGACTAAATAGGCGTCATCGTCCAGGTAGAGCGATAGAAAAAGCCCACTATAGCTGGGACGTACTTTGTGATTATGGCAGCTTCAGGGACCTGCAGAGGCATAGAATGGTAGATGATCTTAACTGGCAACAGCTTACACCGAGGTTTGGATACGATATACCGAAATTGGTAGAAGAAGCCAATCTTACAGACAGATTCGAACGTTGTTACGACGTTTCACTTGAACTATATAGCCTGCTAACCAGTGAAGGTTATACCTTAGAAGCTCAGTATGCCTGTTTATTCGGACACCGCATGCGCTGGAAGGTAACATACAACGCTCGGGAAGCTTTTCATTTACACGAACTGAGAACCAGTCCCCAAGGTCACCCCGGCTACCGCAAGATTGTCAATAAAATGCATGAAAAATTATCGGAAGTGCATCCTAATCTTGGCGGAGCCATGAAGTTTGTTAATCAGGATGAAGATCCTGAGCTCACAAGACTCGCCGCCGAGAGATATACAGAATTTAAACTAGAACAGTTAAAAAAGAATTAAGAAGACACTTTGGGTGCTGGAATAATTTCGGGTGCAGGAATAATTCTGCTGTAAAATTCAGCCAGACTTTTGCAGCCGTTACTAAGATTACGCTCATCAATCAGTACTCTAAGCCCCTTAATACAAGGATAGGCCTCGAGTGCCTGAGCAATTGCTTCCTCGGCTACTTCTAATGCAACTGCATCGGGTGCATCTATTGGATCTACTTTACGTTTTCTTGATTCCATAATTTTCTTTCCAGCTCTTGCTGCATATAAAAAGCCCCTTCTTTGGCCTTTTATCGGCCTCCGGAGCTTTTTACGTTGTTGCTGTTTAAATCTGTTTTACAATGCGCTCTCAGAGACCTTAATCATTAAAAATAATGGCCTTGGTGACCATTACGAGATTGAGACCGAGAACTTCCTTACTCATAAAACTTTACTATTATACTTAATTGATGCATATAGTCAAGTACTTATTGTAAAATCGCCTTCACAGTAAAGTAAACAGATGATCACGTAGTTTGTAATAGTCTATGGTATGCTGGAAATTCAGTCGCTTAAATCTTTCTATAATCTTGTCCCTGTGTTCTTGATCAGTTGGCAGCTCTTCAATTTGAATCATTCTTCCGCAAATCACACTGGCTATTAATTCCGTTGAGAATAACGGTTGGCCATCTATCGCATGAACTAAGTTTATTTCAAATGAGACGACCCCATCATAAATTATTTCTGAATTATAATCGTCCGGAACATAAAAACCCGGGCTGTGTAATGTTACGTTGTATGAATAGAGCGGGTTTGGCTGGAAAGTACCAATCCGTTCTTGATCGTACAGATGTATCATATGAGAAATTATAGTACAGTTTCAAAATAAGAGATTAATTAATTTATAGCTTATTACAGGTTGACTTTAACCATGAGGAGTGCCAATATATTGTTATGCAAAGAAACAATAAGAACTGTATTGTCTCAATTCTCGCTTTCCAACGCGGGTAGCTTTTGCATTTAATAGAAATTTAAAGCTCCCGAACTCAACAAGGGGGCTTTTTTAGTAGAAGGAGCATGGAATGAGTACAGAGAAGCAAACACATCAAACCAACGAAGAAGAAAATGATCAACAAAGAGTTAATGATATTAATGAAACTATAGATATTTTAGAAAGCAACGCTTCGGAAAGGTTTATCGAGCGCTTTAGGGCAATGGCCTTAACACGTAACGTTGCTGAGGTAAGCGATTAGAGATGACCGAAAGGAAACTTAAGCGAAACCAAGACGGCTTTGCTGTCGTAAGAAACGATTCAGATGGAGTGCTGAGGTATGTCTATAGTAATGGCGAAATTGATGAAAAAAGCCGTGTAGAAAAAAGAGCGCCACACGAACTAGAGGTGCAGCATATGGCAGAAATGATTTTACCAAAGCCAGAATATATATGAGGCTAACAGCAGATATAGGAGGATATATTCAGATTGCTATTAAAGAGGTATCTTGTAGGTTTCATCAGAATAAGCTATAATCTTGAGTAAGTTGCCAGAGACAGCGACGGGCATAAGCCTTAATTAAGTCGCCAAGGTACAAACAATCCCTATTTATTAACTAGATAGTTTGAACGTCTTTGGAAGCAAAGGCGTTTTTGTTTGGCAACGATACTTAAGTTAATACTATGGTCGATAACTTAGGTCTAAAGTCAAAATAACGGAGAAGTCAGTATGGCATTAAATAAAAGCCAAAAAGAGTCAGTCGTAAATGAAGTAGCTGAACTACTTAGCGCCTCAAAAATGACTGTAGTTGCAAAATATCAAGGTACGAGCGTAAAAGCCTTACAGGAACTAAGACGAAACAGTAAAGACAATGGCACAAAAGTCAAAGTCATCAAGAATCGTCTGGTTAAGCAGGCATTAAAGTCTACAGACAAGCTAAAAGAAGTTGAGACAGACGCCTTAGAAGGCATGTTACTATACGCTTTTAACTCTGAAGATGAAGTTGCAGCAGCACAAGCGCTTAATAACTTTATTAAGCAAAACCCTAACGTAGAGTTTGTTGGCGCAATAACTGAAGATGGCCACTTCCTTGACAGCAGCAATGTTAAAGAACTGGCAAGCCTACCCGGCAAAAATCAGCTTATTGCTGGTCTTGTTGGCATATTGAACTCACCAATAAGAAATGTCACTGGTGGGTTAAGCGGCGGGCTGAGTGGTATCTTATCCGGCCTTGAAGCTAAGGCCTCATAAATCAATTATTAAGGAGAATACAATGGCAGATTTAAAGAAAATCGCAGAACAACTAGTCGGTCTCACCGTTCTAGAAGTAAATGAATTAGGCAACATATTAAAAGACGAATACGGCATTGAACCTGCTGCTGCAGCAGTTGCAGTTGCCGCTGGTCCCGCAGCAGGCGCTGATGCTGGTCCTGCCGCTGAAGAAAAGTCAGAATTCGACGTAGTTCTAAAAGACGCCGGTGCTCAAAAAGTAGCCGTAATCAAGGCAGTTAAGGATATAACCGGTCTTGGTTTAGGTGAAGCTAAAGCATTAGTAGACGGTGCGCCAAAGCCAGTACTAGAAAAAGCTAAGAAGGAAGATGCTGAAAACGCTAAAAAAGCTCTAGAAGAAGCTGGCGCAACAGTAGAACTTGCATAAGTAAGCTTTAGTCTATAAATAAATTACTGCCCTGATTATCTGGGGCAGTTTTTTATTTAAATGACTGCCTCTTGTCATCAGTAATTTAATAACGTGGTAAGCGCACAGTACTATCAAATAACCTTTTAAGTCCGAATGGTTTAAAAGCTCTAAGAACCGCCTCTTCCCCAGCTTTAGCAGCCACATAAAGCTTATGAGGATCGGTCTCCTTGGATCTTGGTATGAAAGGATAAGCTACTTTTATTAAATCTACTCTTGGAATTGCAGATTCATTTCCACTCAACTCTTGAAGTAGGCTTAAGGCCTCAACATGCCTATCAATGCCGGCCCAATATTTTGAAGCTAAATATGGGTGCTGCTTTCTTATTGCACGTACAGCCATTTTTTCTTCGAACTTACGTTTATAAAGTTCAGGATTAGTTACTCGATCAGTGGACACAACCACTATATGCGTACATCTATCAGCTACAGCTTCTTGTATAGGCAATCGTCCGGCAGTTACGCCACCATCTATAAGCAGCATCTCTCTAAACGCTACAGGAGGACCAGCATACCAAGTTAAATGCGCTGTGGCTGCTAAAGCAACAGCTGCGTCATTTTTAGACTTACAAGGTATTACATGTGCTATCTCATCTTCTGTAGGCTCAGATTTAAGGGCTTTGTGGCCCATTGTAAACCTTACCTTCTTAGCATCGTGAACTGAAGTCGCATAGATGTTCGTATCAACTGGTGAGTTCAGTATACGAGTGAAATCAAATCCTTTTTCGCCTTCCGTAACAGCATTAAGTAGAATCGACAAATCAACAACCTTACCTCGGCCGAATTGCCGGAGCCTTATAAATTTTTCTCTTAGCTCTTCATAATACACACTTGCGCATTCTACAGCCTTACGTGACATTAATGCACTTATACAAAAACTGCCAGCTGACGTAGAGTAGTTTTGGTCAAATGGCTCATTATCACCCATAAGAGCTTCCAAGCCTACACCAGCACCCGAACTAATAGCTCCACGCATAGCTCCACCTTGTAAAATTAGAGCAACCCTATAAGGGTCGTCTCTTTTAAAAGGTTGGCTTTCCTGTTTGATTCTTTCAGCAACTAACTCCAGAGGTGATGGCATTGTTTCACTCATATTGCTCAACAATACTAAAGAAAAGCTTAGTCTTGCAAGCTTTAGAAGTAAGAAATCCTAAATTTCTAAATCTCATTTTAGTTACCAATGTCCTGAAGTGACAGGACTCATTTATCCACAGGTAGTCAAAAATCTTTGACTTGACAGCCTGTATATGGTATTTTTTAGAAGATAGTGTGCTAATAAACACTTATGTAAGAGAGACAGACATACAACAATGCCAGATGTACCAGATAAGCAGATTAAGCGCCTAAAAAGCCTTATTCAAGAAGCCGAAACCAACCTTGCAGCAGCCACAGAACTGCTGATTAGTATTGTTGGCGATGATGAAAAGATTGCTCCCATTGCTAGGGAAGAGACACTGGGTAAGGTTATTGAGGGTGTTTTTGACGGACAAAACATGGTTGGTTCAGACAGCAAAACTTATCCCGTTCCAGCTAATTACGCCAGTAAGTCAAAGCTCGTACAGGGCGATATATTAAAGCTAACGATAGCTGATGACGGTGCATTCTTATACAAACAAATCGGCCCAATCCCTCGCAAGCAGGTAGTCGGAACTCTAATTCTCGAGAACGGACATTATTTTGTAGACGTTAACGGTAAAAGATTTAGAGTTTTGCTGGCTAGCGTTACCTATTTCAAAGCCAAACCTGGTGATCAAGTCAGCGTGAATATCCCTGAGGACGATTCAAACGCCGAATGGGCAGCACTAGAAGCTGCTCTCTAATACGGCAATAATACAACAAGCTCTCTAGTAACTAGCAGGGTATAATATTTAGTACTATGGGACAGGCGCTGTACAGGCAGTACCGGCCTAAATCACTGGATGAAGTGAAGGGTCAGGAACATATTACTGCAACACTAAAAAAAGCTATTACAAGCAATCAATTAAGCCATGCTTACTTGCTGACCGGGCCCCGAGGGGTTGGTAAAACAACGGTAGCCCGGATACTAGCTCATGCCGTTAATAAACTTGACTACAGTGACGACTCGGCACATTTGGACATTATTGAAATTGATGCGGCTTCAAATCGCCGAATAGATGAAATTAGAGAACTTCGGGAAAGAGTATATGTAACACCATCCCAGCTTAAGTATAAGGTTTATATAATTGACGAAGTCCATATGCTTACCCGGGAAGCTTTTAATGCTCTTTTAAAGACTCTTGAGGAGCCGCCGGAGCATGTAATATTTATCCTAGCTACTACCGACACTCACAAACTACCTGAAACCATCATTAGCCGTACCCAGCATTATAGCTTTAAGCCCATATCGACCTCATCAACCAAGGAACGTCTAGCCGAGATAGCAAAGAAAGAAAAAATTAATATCTCTGACGCCGCTTTAAAACTACTAGCTGAACATGGCGACGGAAGTTTACGAGACAGCATAGGACTGCTTGACCAGGTAAAGAATCATGCTGATAGCGTCAATGAAGACACAGTCAGAGAGATACTAGGACTACCGCCGGATAATCAACTCAATCAGCTGATAGATGGGCTCCAGACTTCAAACACGAGCCCTGCTAGCCTTATTAGTCATTTAAACCAATTATACGGCGCTGGCTATCAGGCCGGAATGCTTGCTCATCTTATATCGCAAAAGTTGCGGCAGTCACTAATAGACGGCAGCCTGAGTGCTAGCAGTTCCACTCTTGAACTACTGGCTGAACTAATTGAAGTTCCAGCATCTAGCGAGCCCGAAAGATTACTAGAAATAGTATTGCTTAAAAATAGTCAGTTGGCTCAACAAACTACTACTGCGGCAGTAACTATTTCTATTCCCGATGCAGCTAATAAAGTCACGGGTAAGCAGGTAAAATCTAAGAAAATAGAAGCAAACACTAACGATAAAGACCTTCCAACCGACCCCAAACCCATTTCCGGTAGCAACAAAGAATTATGGCAGACTCTTTTAGCGGAAATTAAAGACAGGTATAACACACTGTACGGCATACTGAGGCTAGCAGACGCTGAATTCAACGATGAGTCATTAATGCTTACATTTGCCTTTCCATTTCATGAAAAGAAGATCAGCGAAGCGGCTAACCGTAAAATCATAGAAGAACTTGCTGGTAAATTATCAGGCCGCCGCTTAGTTTTGGAATGCCGTGTCGACAAGTCCATCGCTACTAAACCACAGGATACCCACACCCCTGGTCAAGTTACCGACAGTCTTTCCACTATAAGCAGTATTTTTAATGGTGCCGAGCTGCTAGAATCATAAGATAATCTACTTTACAAAGAGGACATATGGAGCCACCGCTTAAAATAAATACTAATACTCAGCCGCAAAGCTTAGAAGCCGAAGCCAGTTTACTCGGCGCATTACTCATAGATCCAGAAGCGATTGTTAAGATAGCCGATCAAATCCGAGCGACTGATTTTTTTGATAAAAAGCACGAACGTATTTACGAAGCTATATCCAGTCTATACGAACATCATAAGGCTGTTGATGTTCTAACTCTGGCTGACCAACTAAAAAACAGCGGTTACCTTGATGTTATTGGCGGTCCTGCCTACCTAACTGAACTGACAAATTTTGTACCAACGGCTGCCCATGTCGAACAATACGCTGAAATAGTCTCCCAAAAAGCCCTGAGGCGCCGTTTAATAGCCGCCAGTAAAGGCATAACTGAAATAAGCTATGATGAATCAAAAGTCCTAACTGAACTAATTGAAGAAGCCGAGGCAAGGCTATTTAATGTCAGCCAGGAACATGTCGGGCAAGACGTAGTCAGTCTGGAATCGTTATTAGCGGAAAGCTTTGATCGGCTGGATGATCTGCATAAAGACAAACATAAAGTCAGAGGTATCAGCACCGGCTTTACTGACTTAGATAATATCCTGGCCGGTTTCCAACGTTCAGACCTGATTATTCTAGCCGCCAGGCCTAGCATGGGTAAAACAGCTCTAGCACTTAATTTTGCTCATAATGTCGCTCTGAAAGCAAACGAACCAGTTCTGGTTTTTAGTCTAGAAATGAGCAAGGAACAGCTTGTAGATAGGTTACTGTCAATGGAATCCGGTGTTGATGCCTGGGCTCTTAGAACAGGAAATCTAAATGATTCAGATTTTGAGAAAATAGGTCGGGCAATGGGCACGCTGAGCGAAGCCCCAATATATATTGACGATACACCCGGTATTACTGTCTCAGACATGCGAACAAAAGCCCGCCGTGAAGCCCACTTACATAAACTAGGTTTAATAGTAGTAGATTATTTACAGCTTATGAGCGGCGGTTCACGCTCAAACGACGGTAACCGCGTTCAAGAAATATCTGAAATATCCAGAGGACTCAAAGGCTTAGCCAGGGAACTAAATGTACCAGTGCTGGCTCTCTCTCAGCTTAGCCGATCCGTCGAAAACCGTAGCCCACAGGTTCCTCAACTGGCCGATTTAAGGGAATCTGGATCAATCGAGCAGGATGCTGATGTTGTAGCCTTTATTTATAGGGAGGATTACTATCATCCGGAGACCGACCGAAAAGAGATTGCCGACATCCTTATAAAAAAACACCGTAATGGCCCGATAGACAATGTTGAACTCAGATTTGATAGAGAAAAGCAGCGGTTTATTTCTATCGATAAGCGCCATAGTGACCCATTCAGCGCTTAGATTGAGTATGCATGTATAATAGCGACATAACACTATGAAACGGCCTAAAATTCCCGAGTCTTTTGTATGGCGTAAATATATTTTAGCTATAGGCTTATCGGTTGTTATTGTTTTTCTGATGTTCTACAAACTAGGCAGCTTAACTACTGGTGTCAGTAGCGGTGAAATTGCGACTAACATTCAACCCTTAGGTTGGCATGGCCTTTTTCGTCAACCACTTTATTTGCCGATTAATCTTTTTAGATCCATATTTTTTAAACTCTTCAACCACTCAGTATTTTTACTAAGACTACCAAGCGTACTTTTTGGTATCGCATCAATTGCCAGTTTTAGTGGTCTGGTCTATCTATGGCACGGTAAAAAAGTGGCTTATCTCTCCACTTTAATGTTTGTCTGTAGCGCATGGCTGCTACACGTTAGCCGTTTAGCCACCAATGACGTGGTTTATCTCTGGGCAATTGTTAGTGCTATGTTAGGTTATGTCTGTCTGGATGAATTTGAACATAGTAAAGCTGTAGCGTTTTTAAACTTTTTTCTGCTCGGCCTCCTTATAACTATTCCGGGGCTAGTATGGCTGTCGTTATTCATGTTATTTATAGAGAGGAAAATGCTTAAAGACCGATTAGATGAATTAAATTTATGGGGCAGGCTATTATCGATAATATTACTGCTTCTATGGTTACCACTCACGATATACAGAAACCATGTAAACCATACCTTTAAAATATGGCTCGGGTTACCGAATCATTTCGGTAGCTTAATACACATATTTAAGAATTTTGTTGCTGTCCCCGTGCATTTACTCATCCGAGGTCCGGCTTATCCGCAGCTATGGCTTGGCCGATCAGCAGTGCTCGACGCATTCGCTTTAGCAATGCTAATTTTAGGTGCCTATACTTACGTCAAACATCGTAATAATAGCCGGACACGTTTGCTGGCTGCCCTCCTTTTATTGAGCATAATACTAATCGGATTAAATGGCAGCGTTAGTTTCAGCCTTATCATACCCCTGGCCTATCTTTTAATTGCCATGGGCTTAAGTTACCTGATGCACAGCTGGAAAAAGGTATTTCCGCTTAACCCGGTAGCAAGATGGCTTAGCGTCAGCATCATAATTGTAGCGATACTATTTAGCTGCCTATATAATTTACGTTCGTATTTCATAGCGTGGCCGCATGATCCAAATACCTACAGCACCTTTGATAGAACCGTCTAATAGTCATATAATAGGAGTAATAAGGAGAAAAATGTGAGTAAATTTGACCAAGCAAAGATGCTGATGCGGGTAAAGAAAATCCAAGGCGAACTGCAAAAAATGATTATTACCATTGAAAAAGGTGATGGAGCTGTTAAGGTAGAAATGACCGGCGAACAGAAATTAAAAAAAATCCATATCGACCCATCCTACATCGACCTAGATGACATAGGCCAGCTGGAAAGATGGATTGAGGATGCAGTAAAAGATGCAATAAATGAAAGTCAACGAGTTGCAGCCGAGAAGATGCAGCCAATGATGGGGGCATTAGGCAACCTAGGGCTTTAATACATGCAAGTTTTGCCGCCAGCTCTTAATGAACTAATTGAAGCTTTTGGTATGCTCCCGGGCGTCGGGCCTAGAAGCGCCGAACGTTATGCTTATTATATTGTCAGAAATCAGTATGCAAATCCAGAAAAACTAGCTCAAGCCCTCAGTAGTATCAAAGGTAGCATAGATTATTGCGAAAAAACCTTCGCCCTAGTTCAAAAAGGTCAGAAACTGTCAGGTTTATATACCGATCCCCGTCGGGATAAAACTATAGTGGCAGTGGTCGCCGAGCCCTTCGATATACTACCTCTTGAAAAGACCGGCTTATTCAACGGTACTTACCATGTGCTAGGTGGCTTGATATCCCCGATTGATGGTATTTCTCCAGACGAACTGCACATAAAAGAACTGCTTGAGCGCATCAGCGATGACAAAGTTACAGAAGTTATCTTGGCACTTAACGCCAGCGTCGAAGGGGAATCCACGGCCTTATATATTCAAAAACAGATCTCTGACAGTGGCCTAAAAATAACACGCCTGGCCCGTGGGCTACCAATAGGCGTAGATTTGGAATATGCCGATCAGATAACCCTCTCTAGAGCTTTGGAGGGTCGACAGACTTTATGATTTTCAACTATTGCAACAACTGTGGCAGCAAATCACTCAAACCGGAAAATAAAACTAAATATGTTTGTACAAATTGTAATTTTATATTTTGGAATAATCCTAAGGCTTCGGTAACAGCTATCTTAGTAAAAAACGGTCAGCTTTTATTCTCTAAACGGGCGATCGATCCTAGAAAAGGTATGTATGATTTTCCAGGTGGCTTTATAGAATATAATGAAAACCCATACAAAGCGTGCGTAAGAGAAATTAAAGAGGAAACCGGACTCGAAGTTAACCCTAAACAGCTCAAATTATTTGAAACATATAACGCCGAATACATTGCTGGTGTATCAGTTATAGACATTATGTTCGTAATAACCGTCTGGCAGGGTAAATACATACCAGCCGACGACAGCAAAGAACTAGTCATGAAAGATATTGATTTTATCAATACTAGTCAGTTTGTTGATTATTACCCTGATCTTGAAATGAAGTTAAAACGCTTTTTAAAAATAGATAGTTAATTTGAGGTTTCTATCTTAAAAAACTACAATATAACTAATGCACGAACAAATAAATCAAATTAAATCCCTTGTAAGCGATGCCTCTACGATTGTCTTGCTCCAAGCAGATAATCCAGATGCTGACAGTCTAGGCAGTGCTCTGGCTTTAGAACAGATTTTAGGAGACCTTGGGAAAACTATACATTTATATTGTGGCGTCGATATGCCGGCCTATCTCAAATACATGAAGGGCTGGGACAGGGTTACAAAAGAACTGCCTAAAACTTTTGACTTAAGTATTCTAGTTGACGCCTCAACAATGACACTACTGGAAAAGATACAAACAGATGGTCAGGTAAGCTGGCTCAAAACAAAACCTTGCATTGTACTGGATCACCATGAAATTGTTGAGAACCCGGTCTACTTTTCAACAGTTACGATTAACCAAGCCAATCTATCCTCAACCGGTGAACTTATATATAGCTTGTCGAAGCAACTTGGCTGGAATATGAATAGAGCCGCGCTGGAATTCATGATGAGCTCTATTTTAGGTGACACTCAGGGCCTTACTAATGTTTTAGCTTCAGCTCAGACTTACCGCATAATGGCAGAAATGATCGAACAGGGAGTTAGCCGACCGTCAATAGAGGAGCTACGAAGGGAACTGTCTAAGATGCCTCAATCAATTTATAAATACAAGGCAGACCTAATTAAGCGTACGACTTTTGATAAAACTGGAAAGCTGGCCATAGTTAGTGTGCCGCATGAAGAGATTAAGGCCTTTAGCCCGCTATACAACCCCGCTCCGCTCGTCCAAACCGATATGCTGCAGGTAGAAGGCGTGGAAGTGGCCGTTGTACTGAAAAGTTATAATGATGGTAAGTTAACCGGAGCAATCCGAACTAACCCCAATAGCCCGGTTGCCGCTAAACTCGCGGAGCACTTCGGAGGTGGTGGTCATAAAAACGCCAGTGGTTTTAAGATAGAATCAAACGCTAACTTAGAAAAAGTAATAGTTGAGCTAGAAGCGGAATGTCTGAGACTATTACAAGAACTCAAATCATGAAAATATATAACACTCTAACGAAGCAAATAGAAGACATTAAGCCTATTAATGGTAACAACCTTAGCATATATAGCTGTGGCCCGACAGTCTATAGCCATGTCCATATCGGTAATCTAGCTTCATTTATCTATGCCGATACACTGAGACGGATAGCAAAGCATAGTGGCCTCAAAGTAGAGCACGTAATGAACTTCACTGACATTGACGATAAGACAATTAAGGCGAGTCAGGAAAAATACCCAAGCTTGGATCCTAAACAGGCACTTACACAGTTAACCGAGGTCTATTCACAGTTATTCCTTGATGACATGGAGTCAGTAGGTAATGACGTAGCAGCCTATAAGTTCATTAAAGCAACAGATTATATTGATCAAATGAAAAGAATGATTAGAGATCTTGTTAAGGATGGTTATGCCTATATAGCCGATGACGGAGTATACTTTTCAATTAATAAGTATATAGCTAGCGGTAAACAATACGGTCAGCTTAGTCAGATTACCAGAGAGAGCACAAGTGAGTCTCGTATTAACAATGACGAATACGATAAGGATTCAATCCACGACTTTGCCCTATGGAAGAAGCAAAAAGATAATGAACCTGGCTGGGAATTCACCTTAGATGAACATGATTTAACTGGCAGGCCTGGCTGGCATATCGAGTGTTCAGCGATGAGTAAAGCCTGCCTTGATCAACCTTTTGACGTACATACCGGTGGAGTAGATTTAATTTTTCCTCATCATGAAAACGAAATTGCCCAAAGCACTGCCAATGGCCCTAAACATTTAGCAAATTATTTCCTGCATAACGAGCACTTACTAGTAGATTCCCAAAAAATGAGCAAAAGTCTAAATAACTTCATTACCCTCGATGACATTAAAAATAAAGGTTACGATCCCTTGGCATTTCGGTTACTTATGCTTCAAGCGCATTTTAGCTCTCAGGCTCATTTTTCATGGGACAACCTGGAGGCCGCCGCCAATCGGCTGGCAGACTACCGAGCCATGGCCGTGCTCCGCTGGCAGGGCCGTAATGTGACCTATGACGCCGGTACTTTTGCACTTGAAGATGTTGGTGCAAATATAGCGAGCAGGCTAGCGGATAATCTTAGCTCGCCTCAGGCCCTAGCTTTGTTAAGTAATGTAAGCACCCAGCTGCAAACCGTACATCTTGAAGTCAATATGATTGACCATTTCGAAAATATGCTTAAAGATATCGATAACTTATTGGGGCTTGATCTATACTCACAACCCGATATCACTTCGGAACAAAAATCCCTTATTAGCAAACGAGAAGCTGCCCGTGAGGCTGAGAGGTGGGAAGAATCAGATAATATCCGGAATCAATTGAAGTCACAAAATATACTAATCAAAGACGCTCCTACGGGAACTATTTGGTTTCGAGCGTAGTAACTTGTTCGAATTCTCTGTTATCTATAACTTTTTTAGATCTTAAATATTCCAAGAAGATAATCCTTAAACAGCCGGCTACCGGAATGGCCAGCAGGCCGCCGAGTATGCCACCATAGTTAACGCCGACGGTAACTGACATAAACACAAGCAGTGGTGACATATTGGTAGTATTTGATTGAATTCTTGGTTGAATTATATAATTTTCCAGCTGTATGTAAAAGATATAGTAGGCCAGAATTACTGCTGCCGAGGTGGTAGAGTGAAACAGGGCGACAGTGGTTACAATGACAGCACCAATAGTATGTCCAATCAATGGAATAAGCGCGCAGATAAATATAACTACTACCAGGCCGGCAGGATAACCAATATGGAGGAGTAATACGGCCGGCATAATTAAGGCTGAGGCAATTAAAGCCAAGATAACCTGTCCGTTTACATAACCTCGGATTACCGTATACATGTCTTTAAGCATTCGGTCAGCCACCGGATGATGCTTGTCCGGCATTGTACTTCTAAAGAAGTTAAGCCAACGCGGACCTTCCACTAGCATCATGAATGTCATAACCAGTATGACAACTACCGAAAAAATGCTACTGGTAATAGTTTTGGCTGCCGAAAAGGCAGTGCCGCCGATATTGCCAAGCTTATTCGATAACTGTTTAGAGATGCTACTGACTTCTTTTTGTAGGTGATTATGGCGAATAAATGTACCGATCGGACTATTTTGGTTTTTGAACTCACTTACCAAATGAGGAGCGGCTTTAATGAAATTATCCGTCTGTTTTACTAACGGAGGAATGATACTAGCTAAAAAGCCCCCTAGTACGATTACGACTAATAGAAAAGATAAGCTGGTCGCAAAGGCACGGCTACCCTTAATACGACCGGGCAGCTGATTACTGAGCCAGTAAACTGGTCCGTTAAGAGCAATGCTTAAGAAAAAGGCGATGAGAATTAGAACTACCGCATGAGCAGCCTTTTTAACACTGAAAAAGATAAATATGCTTAAAGCTACTAGGAGAGCTAAACGAATAAAAGTCTCAGTAGTAATAGTAACTGCAACTTCTTCTCTAGTGTCTTCTCTCTTTAATTTGAACATAGGATTTACTACATTATCCTTTAAGCGCGTTTTTTTATCAACGCCTGATAATAAATCTGTAAAATTTGATCGCCAACGATCTTTGAGTCAAATTGCGCAGCGAAGCCTGAGCCACGTCCAGCAATCTGCATGCGCTTGTCTTTGTTTCTGAGCAGCAATTCTAGTTTAGAAGCTAAATCTGAAGCACTTCCTGCTTCAAATAACTGATCATCAAAATCTGCCAATAAACTTTTGTAGCCATCATTGTTAGCGGCCAGTACAGCGGATTTGCCGGAGGCCATCGCTTCAAGCAGGACTATACCGAAGCTTTCACCGCCAGTTGAGGGGAAGACCGAGATATCAGCCGAAGCGTAGTAACGAGGTTTAATTTCTTCGCTGATAAATCCTGTAAACTCAATTAATTGGCTTATATTATTCTTCTTTGCAAAACTTTGCAGCTTATTTAGATAGGGCCCCTTGCCGCATATCACTAATTTAAAACGAGGTAAATCCGACTTATTATTTAGAATGACTACAGCTTTTAGCAGGTCCATGACCCCTTTACGCTCTACCAGCCGGCCAAGAAATAGAATATGTAATTCATTTTTAGGAAAATCTAGCGGCTTAGCCATTTTAAAGCGATCAAAATTTATAGGATTTGGAATAACTACGCTTCGGCTATTGTAGTCCCTAAGTGCAATTCTTTCAGCCACTTCTGAGACGCTGATCATCTGGTCAACTTTTCTCACCGACAAATAAGATAATTTACCAAGAATCCAATTTCCGGTACTTACTTTCCAGTTTCTAGGCACCACATGATAAGTACCAATTATGGCAGTTTTTTTACCGCTGAAGTTTATTAGTTGTTCACCTAAGAAAGGCAGGTATGGCACTTGAACATGCAAAACATCGAAGTTTTCTGAGTCAAGGTACTTCTTTATCTTATAAGGATTAGCTGGCAATAACGGTAATTTAACGTTGTTACCATTTGATCGGAAGCTGACACTTCGGCAAAGCGAGACAGCAAATTCACGTCCGTAAGACAGATTACCAGCCACCAAATAATATGTACTATGACCTAGCGAACGATAATACTCGCCAAGATTTAAAATATACTGCTGAACGCCATCTGGTTCTTCTAGGCCGCCGTCTAATACAAAACCGATCTTAAGCGGCTGGCCGCTTAATTTCACCATGGTGTTTTTTTAGAGCTTTAGCATAAAAAGCTTCATATTCGGCAATTATTTTAGGGTAATCAAACTGCTGAACATAGTCCTTAGCCCAGGTCTGCCATAATTTACGAATAGATTCTTCGTATGTGAGTAAATCAAGCCTACGGGCGAATTCTTCGCTATCTTCAGGATTGACGATAGACACCGCGCCAGTACCCTGCATTAAATCAATATAGCCTGAATTGGCCCCAGCAACTGCCACCAAGTTCATGGCCATTGCTTCCAATAAGACTATGCCGAAACTTTCGCCAAACAGAGCAGGTGACACAAACAGATCCGCCTCTGACAGTAGTTCAAGCTTCCGCTCTTCACTGACAAAACCTAAAAAGCTAACATGACTAAGCTCAAGATCTTCACTCATGAGCTCTAATTTTTCCCGGTCCGGACCATCCCCAACAATAATGAGCTTATCCTTGGGATGCTTTTCTGCATAAAGCTTGAAAGCACGAAGTAGATATTTCACACCCTTCCGTCCTTCTAAACGGCCAATGTAAAGGAGTGTCTTTCCATCATCAGCCGCTTTCGGCTTTATTGAGCGAGGCTTATATTTTTCAAGATCGATACCATTGGGGATAATTGTAATTGGCTGATCAGTTAGCGTGGAAGCATAATCGGCTCCTGAGGGTGAAACGGCCGTTAGTTCATGCAAATAGCTCATGACCGACTTTAGATACGGCGTAACCGCCTTGATGACGGTTCTGGTCATGAAAGCTTCCGGTACTTTTGAATGGAAAGTCGCTATGTTTACGGACTGCGAACGCTGCAATAATTGACGGCTTAGCAGCGGCGACCAAGGTTCATGAAAGTGCAGAATATCAAAGTTTTCGGCTTCTAAGACTGCGTCTATTTTATCTGTATCATCAGAACTGGAGACCTGAGTAGTAGTTGCTGCCAGTGAATGAAAATCCATAGATGTGCCAAGAAAAATAATGTCGTCATCAGAACTCATGTCTACGCCTTTAGGTTTCGGCGTAATAATCTTGACTTCATGGCCTCTATCTTTAAGGCCTTTTTTAAGAGCCAGTATAACCTCGAGCACACCGCCATGGCGGTTAATGAAGTATGGGCATACAATACCAATTTTCATAAGTTCACTAATTATAACATCATTTACTCTTTAAAAGACGATTTCGTAAGGCCGTCGGCAGCAGCATTCCAGCCTCTTCTTTATCTGCCAGTAAACTTAAACCTGCCGGTTTGCCCCGCGTTAAATAGCATTTATAGCCGGTGAAGACAACTTTCATATGTTCTCTAACGTAATCGTTGTTTAAAGACTGATCGGCCTTCGACATAATGTGAGTAACGGTCAGATTAACCCTGCCTATACAATTGTCCAAATTCAGGACCTCGCTAGTTGTCAGCCAGTGAGTTCTTAAGTCGTTAACCTGCCAGAGCCTTGTCTCAAATAGAACTAAGGCATCAAATTCGGCCTTTGTCATTTTTGAGTTTTGTACACTAGCTGATCTAGAGCAGAAATATTTAACTATCGGATAGTTAATGAAAAATGGCTTGATGGCCATGACAGGCTTGGCTGCGAGCAATTTTGAGACTGTATAATAAAACCGCCTCTTTAGTAAACTTAATCGAAAATCATCTTTGTGCATATAGCCGTCTAAGCAGACCAACATGTCAACTTTTTTAGTAAGCTGCGGATATTTTTGCAGCATCCTTGTTATCACAGCAAAACCGAAGCCTAAGCCAACCAAGCTAACGCGTTTACGGTTGAATCGTAACTTTATGAAAGCTGCCAGGTAATCGGCATAAGCATCGATATCAGGTTTGATTCCGATAGTTTCAAAACTATCCATGCCGCCGAAGCCGGGCATATCAGGCATAGTCAGGCTGCCGTAGTCTGCAAAATTAAGCGCCAGATTCCACCAACGTTCTAGTAGTGAATGTTGTCCCGGAACTAATAGAATTTCACGGTTTTTATCTTTACTTGCCGGTATATACATCATTCGCCCCTCAAGCTTATTTATATTGAGAGGTAAAATATAATCAATAGGGTTGTTAGAGAATCTATCTGCCATAATTTATAACCACTCTAACAAATGACATCATAACTGTCGACAGATAACAAATAGTTTAGTATCTTAGTATAAGCAGAATTTAGTCACCAATAATGGGACGTGGCCAAGTGGTAAGGCACCGGGTTTTGGTCCCGGCATTCGGGGGTTCGAATCCCTCCGTCCCAGCCAATATTCTGAACCCCCTTAGCCGTAACTAGATTATCGAGGCTGCTCGTACTAATACACTTGTGTAGGATTGGGTACTTTTTTTAAACGAATAAGCTTTTGATCTCGCTCAACCGGCTATTTAGCAAGTTAGCAGAGTTTGAAAAACTGGCGGGCTTGAGACTAGTCAGGCGCTTAGTAGCTTACACCTAATCAACGTAAAAACTCAGCCAATCTTCAAGAATCGCTGTTAATATGTCCTGTATTATAAAAAACAACGATTCGCCATACCAGTCTAAGACGCTGCTAAATACTACTTTACCTAATAGCGCTTACACTCCTAACGCTATATTGGCAGGTCAAGCAGTGAGTGAAAGCAGGCCAAAAAAGCGATGGTTTAAACGTCATAAAATTTTGTCTACGTTTCTAGTTTTGGTAATTATTATTCTGGGTTTAGCGGGATGGTTCGGCTCTAAACTAATCGGCGATATTAACAAAGTCTTTCATGGCAATATTTTTAGTGATGTTCATTCTTTATTTACGACTACACAGCTGAACGGCGAAGCGCAGGGCAGAGTAAATATCCTACTGGCTGGATACCAGGGAAACAATAGTGATGAAGGCGCCCTAACCGATTCAATCATGGTCGTTAGTATAAATACTCAAAATAATACTGCCTTCATGCTTAGCATACCTCGTGATCTTCTTGTTCACTTTAGTAACGCCGGGTACCAAAAAATTAATTACGCAAATACCGAGAGCAGCTTTAACCAGCCAGGATATTTTAAAGGAGGAATGGGTGAGCTACAGAAGATTATTGAACAAGACTTCCATATACCTATAGATTATTACGGCCTAATAGACTATACAGCTTTTAAAGATGCCGTTAATGCCGTCGGCGGAATAACAATTGACATTCAAAGTCCTGATCCTAGAGGCTTGTATGATCCTAACGTAGACAAGGCACATGGAGGGCCGGTCAGACTACCCAACGGCCTAGTTACTTTAAACGGAAATCAGGCATTAGCTTTAGCACTAGCAAGGGGCGACTCTCCGTACGCTTATGGTTTTCCTCTGAGCGACATCAATAGAGAGCAACACCAACGTCAGATGCTAGCTGCATTAGAAAAGAAAGCTTTAAGCGCTGGGGTTCTTAGTAATCCGATTAGCGTCACTAACCTGTTCAGTGCTTTAAGTAATAATTTATCGACCAACCTAAATCTGGCTGACGCCTTGCGTTTAGCCCAATTAGTAAAAAATATAAACGTTAATAATATTAAATCATACGGCTTAAGTTATAGCGGTAAAAATAGCTTACTTACTACCTACTATTCACGCTCAGCCGGCGAATCCTTAATACCACAAGCCGGTATTCAAAACTATAGTCAGATTCAAGCGTACTATTTATCTCTAATTGCTAGTGCCAAAAATAAATAAACTTATACAACCTTCTATCATTAGGCAATGAAATCCGTAAAAGAGAAAAACCGCTTAGCTTATTCAGACTACATTATGCAAAAATAAATAATATTTTATGATAAAGTACGGTATATGAATCAGACTACATACAGCCTCCATGCCCTAGATCTACATTACTTCTTTTTAGGATTACAATATTTAGCGATCATTGTGCTAATTCTGATACTTGCACGCAGCATACTGTTAAAGAAACAGCTAATAGAAACTAGGTATCGGACCCTAACCTGGCTGGTCATTACTTTGTTAATTATTGGACTTGCTGGTGTTTACGTAACTGATCTCTACAGCTACCTGCATACGTCTCGCCCTGGCTACAGAGAAATCAATCAAACTATTAAGCACCAAACGACCGGGCTATAATTGAATCATTCGAAATTCTTAGAGTATTTAAATTTAGCTATATCGGCGCTCTCACTCTATAACCACTTAAGCTTGCAATAGTTTCTCCATGTATTATCTTTGTTATTAAGGAGAAAGTATGGCTAGCTTAGAATGGCGAATAATTGAAGGCTTGGGGGGGCAGACCATTTACCCACCATAAGCGAAGACGTATACATATGGAACCGATGGAAACACGAGCTTCCTATGCTGAGAGAAAGGTCTGAGTCTCTGTCTCTTTCCTCGCGGGAACCCATTCTGGCAAATGCCTATAACTGGCTTAATGGCAAGACTTATATTGATCTGGATGAATTAGCGGCAGAGCTAGAAGAGTCTGATAAAAATCTAATTGTTGCAGCAGCTTTAGCAAGAGTGGTTTACAGGAGGGTTGATTCTCTCCGCCGAGGCATATACCTTGATGATCAGAGCACCAAGGCTAGAATATTTGTGATAGGACACGGTGTCCTGCGCTCGACAGGCTTAGTCGAGCCTGGCCACGGCCTAGATATTAGAACCAAGTTCAAGCCTATTAAACCTGGAGTTGTTATTGAAGGTAATATCCGCCAATTCAAATCTCTTCCGCGAGTTGGCGGTTGATTGCAGTTACATCATGGAGCCGGTATTCTCACTTCATATATTAATGGACTGGTAAATAAATCAGATGGCGAGCCTAATGTAGAACTTGAGATTTTAGAAAAAAAAGATAGCTTTGATTTTCTATGATGGTTTTTGCTACGATGCTGCTTCTTCAAGGTGAACATACTTTCCACCTCTAAGCCAAGATGCGGCGGCTGAAATTAAACAAGTAATGATAGCAAAAGTAAGTACTATTACTAGACCATGCTTAAATGGCGATCCAATGATCTGCGGAAAGTATTCTTTTGAAGTTAGATGGGCAGCGCTGCCGGCCGGAAGCTTGTTTAGTACCGCTGGACTAAGCAAAGACTTAAGTGGATTATAGCCTAGGAAAGCAGCGAAGATATAGCTGATAGCCGGTAAGTGTGCCAGATGGGTAGCAATAGCTGCTGATACACCATTGCTGGTCAAACCATGATAAATACTAGTAGGTACGCTGGCAGTTAAGCCGGCTATCATAAGACTAAAAAATATCCCGATAGATAATGGCATGCCAACGTTTATGAACGTCGCTCTCATTCCAGAAGCTACACCCCGGAACCTTGACGGCACGGAATTCATTATTCCAGCGGTATTCGGGGAAGAAAACATGCCGAATGCTAAGCCGTTTAGCAATAATATTCCTGCAAATGGCAGATAGTTAAAGTTAACAGGCAATAGCAGCATTAAGCCAAAACTAAAGGCAGCCAGGATCATGCCACCAGTCGCAAATGGCCGCGCTCCGTATTTATCTGAGAGATAACCCGACAGGGGACCGGCAAGCAGGAAACCGGCCGTAGTTGGTAGCATGTATATACCTGCCCATAATGGTGTCTGGGTAAAAGCATAGCCATGCAGCGGCAACCAGATACCCTGTAACCAGATTATCAGCATGAATTGCAGTCCACCTCTTCCGACAGCTGAAAGTAAGCCGGCTATATTGCCCGCCGTAAAAGCCCGGATCTTAAAAAGACCCAGGTTAAACATCGGTTCTTTAACCTGCCGTTCAATAAGTACGAAGATAACTAGTAACGACAAACCTCCAGCGATTAGCCCGATAACCAGTGGATTGCTCCATCCCATTGCAGAATGACCGTAAGGCTGGATGCCGTATGTTATTCCGACTAATAACATAGCCAGTCCGGCGGCAAACGAAATATTACCGAACCAATCCATTTTGGCAGGATGAAAGACATCAATTTCTTTAAGGGCTATATACGACCAAATAATTCCAATAATGCCGATAGGTACATTGAATAAAAATACCCAACGCCATGATATCTGTGATAGCAATCCACCAACCAAAATCCCGATAAAAGACCCGCCCATGGCCGCTATTTGATTAATACCGAGAGCCATGCCGCGCCTGTCCGCAGGGAAAGCGTCAGTAATAATGGCTGCCGAGTTGGCCATAAGTAAAGCGCCTCCTATAGCCTGTATCACCCTAAAGATGATTAGTTCAGCTGCTCCTGCAGTTCCATGGCTCCAGGTTAAGGCTGCTAATAACGCGCCGATAGTGAATATTAGAAACCCTAGGTTGTACATTTTAACGCGGCCAAGCATATCGCCTAACCTGCCGAAGGCTACCACAAGTACAGCTGTTACGAGCATATAGCCCATCAGAATCCAAAGTAGATAAGTAAAACTGCCCGGATCTAAAGGATTGATCCTAATGCCTCTAAAAATAACCGGTAGGGCGATAATTAGACTGGTGCCGTTTATCGATGCCATCAACATACCTAAGGTGGTGTTCGACAGCGCAATCCACTTATAGCGAGGGCTAGCTTTATCGCTGTGTTGACGTAGTCTTCTCAACATAGGTTACAACGTCCTTTGTTCATTTTGTATTTCCTCAATTTATTTTAATTTAGTTCGCTTTATTGAGCTTTTCTTGTAGTAATTTGGATTTCTGCGTTATCTGCTCGGCTCTCTCACTCATTTCTTGAGCCAGCTTTTTAATGTTCTCCTCTTTCATGAACAGAATTCCATTACCATGCTTACTTGGCAGTACTACAAGCTTATCGCCAGGCGATAGCTTAAGCGCCTGCCTGGCATCTTTAGGTATTACTACCTGACCTCGCTCGCCGATGGTTGTAATGCTGAAAAAATCAGGCCGGTTTTCATCTGTTAATTTCATAACAAACAACCTTTTGCTTTATTGACTTTATAATCATACTTATCATACTATTCATGTAATAATACAGTCAATTTAAGCTGTAATAAAGGGGGTTATTGTAATGGGAAAAATGATTGAAATACAAGCCGATAACCAGGTGGCTGCCTACCTAGCAATGCCTGATTCAGAGGCCAAAGGAGCTATTATAGTTATTCACGAAGTCTGGGGACTAGTTGATCACATAAAGTCGGTTGCTGATCGATATGCCAAAGAAGGTTATATTGCCTTAGCGCCAAGCCTACTGAATAATTCAGTTTTCGATTCAAAGAAGGTTGCCGAACTCCAAAAAGCAATTTTTGATCCCGTTAAACGTAACACCGTACAGCCTGAATTACGTAAATTAATGGCGCCAATGCAAGAACCAGGGTTTGGCGAAATAACCGTTAGCCGCCTGAAAGACTGTTTTAATTATTTATATGACCTTCCGGAATCCAGAAAAAAAGTAGCCGTGACTGGATTTTGTTTCGGCGGCTCCTACAGCTTTTCTCTTGCAACAGTTGAACCAAAGCTAGTATTAGCATTGCCATTCTATGGCCACTGCGATCAATCTGTAGAAGTGCTTAAAAATATAAACTGCCCGATTCAGGCCTTCTTTGGCCAAAACGATGAACGTTTGATATCTCAGTTGCCTGAGGTTGAGAATAGAATGAAACAAGCCGGAGTTGACTTTAATGCCAAGGTTTATCCAGATTGCGGTCATGCCTTCTTTAACGATTCTAATACTTTAGCCTACAATAAAGCGGCCGCTAATGACGCATGGGCAATATCACTGGATTTACTACACAAAACAATGACCAATTAATCAAATGATCAATCCATATTAAACAAAAATGTGATATCCTTTTTAGAACAATGGCGTTAGAAGAAATAGACAATGTGTTTAATAATCTTGAAGAAGATTTAGTAGGTTATATTGATACTGAATCAACTGATGCTGTTAGCCAGGTCGACGAACAAGATATTAATGCCGCTACTAGGAATAGTAAACTTAGGCAATTATTTGAACCAGTGGCTGACTTAGCTGTAGATAAAATAAGTAAAATACCTGGTGTCACCCCTAACCGCGTTAGTTTTTTAGGTAATGCATTAGTAGGTGCCGGCTGTATAGTTTTACTTAATAGCGAAAGTAGCAATAAAAAATCAGTTATTGCTACCGCATTAATTGCAACTGGCTCCGCTGCTGATTTTATAGATGGAGCATTAGCGAGAGGAACTGATCAGACTTCGGAATTCGGCAAACTGTTAGACCTTATATCCGACAAACTCCAAGAAACATCTATAGCCTGGACTTTATCAAATAAAGCTCGAAAACATGGCGACCATATTTCGGCTAATAACTACGCAGTAGCTGCAATGAGCGCACCTTTTCCTGCCTTGTATAGAGCTAAGGCCGAATCCAAGGGTATTATTGTTAAAGAAGGCGGAATGGGCACTCGAACATCGAGAGCCGTTCTTGGCATAGCAGGAGCGGCCCTTAGCCAGAATCGATCTTCATCTACACTTATTAGCGCTTTGCTGACAAGCGGAAACTTGGTTACAACTGCCCAAAGACGAGATGCATTTTTGAAAGAAGAATTATCCAAATACTGTATTGATCAAAACCATGATGCTAGGTTTAAAGAGTCTTCTAAAAGTAAACGCAATAAATTAGAAACTGTAAGTAAGTTCAGTATTTTTGCAGGTACTGCCGCCTTATTTCACACTTATAAGTAAATATTGAGCCGCTAAATACTCGACTTAGCTGATATTATTAACCTGTGGAGAAGTTTAAAAGCGTTAAAGAGCAAAAAAAGCATTTAGTTATAAGTTGGCATAAGCTAGGTTTTAAAAAACGCGACCTAGGCTTCCTATTGTCTGGAGTAGTAATTGCTTTAATAGGTTTTTCAATATATATACTTATAGTGCACTCAGAAGTGCCGCTGAGACCAGAAACCGCAACTATCGATAGCCCCTGGATTCCAAAAACCGTCAAGTACTGGCAACCGGAAATCGATGCAATGGCTAAAAGGTATAATATCGACCCGACTTTCCTCGCAATAATTATGACCATAGAATCGGGGGGCGACCCTAAAGCTAATAGCGGTGAAGCGTACGGACTTATGCAGATCACTCCCTTAACCGCCAGAGATATAGCCAGCAAGTATTTAAAAACTCCGGTTAAGCATTATAATCTTTTTAATCCAGACACCAGTATCGAATTTGGGGCAGCTTATTTAAACTGGTTAAGAAATACTTTTGGTAGCTACACACAGGCCCCGACTTATGATTTAACGGCTGAGGCTGTCGGTACCGCCTATAACGGTGGGCCAGGGGCGGCAGCCGATCTACTGGCGGGCAGGGGAGTGATCAATGAACAGACGGTACTTTACTCAAGAAACGTTCTATATTTCTGGAGAGAGCGCCATGCCAGCTCAAGCCCGGCCTACCTGCGCTGGCGGGATGAAGCCGGTGGTATCAGACTGATTCAAGCAGCCGAAAAAGATCTCAAGATATAATGGTTGCTATTCCTGAAATGGATTTTGTCTGGCTTGGTTAAACAAAGCCTGGACGCTGACACTGTCATCCTGTAACTGGTTTATTTTGTTGACTAAAGCCGGATCAATATGTGTAGTTGCCTGGCTCTGACTAGACTGACTTACCAAAGCTGGTTGAGGGTTTTTGAGAGTGTTAATTCTGAGTAACAGATAACCGTAAATTACTATGACTATTAGCGCAAAAATAAATACTCTTAGCTTAATGACTTTATTAAATAATTCCTGCGACTGGCTTTTAAGACTATCTAAATTCATGGCTTTATAAACTCGTTAATTATTAATGTAAAGGCAACTAGGTTCGGGTTGGTTTGATCAGGTTGAACATTAATGCTCTCAACCTGTGCTGTACGCCTATTCTGTTCAAGCTTAGTAAGAAAACCGATGAAACTAGAGTAGGGAACAGGGTTCGATGGCGTTTGTGTAATAGTAATCTGCAGATTATATACTCCAGCGATACCTTTTACTGGCGTTACCTGCGTTAATCCGTTGCCGGCTTTTACGGTAGTCGTACCTCCAAGCGTAGATGGCGGGAATGAAATTGATGATAGCTGATTAATTCCACTCTGGCCGGCCAGTGCAACAATTTCCCTAACCGCCTCAGCCTGATCTTTATCTTGCGGAACTACCGACTTGGCGATCGTATTGAGGCTTGAGTATTTTGCAATATCCTGTTTATTCTTAGCTAGCTGTATTTTCTCGGCTATGGTAGTTTGATCGCTAGCCTTGAGTTTAGCTAGAGTGTTTGATTTATGCTCAAGCAGTCCATTCGCCTCATAAGCTCCGATAAATAAACCTGCACCAAGAATTATAAGAAGTGCAACCAGTCCATAATAAAGTTTTTTACTATTCATAATTTATGTATTTTTAGAGTTAATAAATAAGAATGGATTGTTTTTAGTAAATTCAGCCCTGATACTGGCGGTACACGGATAATTACTGTTTGAAACCTGATTACCTGTATTACACGTAATGTTTTCAATGTCTGCCTTTGAAAAGATCTGGTTAGACGGCGCTGCCAGATTAATCTGCAATTGAGTTGCCGCATTATAGTTACTGGTTTCAGCAGTTATGTCTATAGCGCTCTGGGTTTGGGAAATTGCCAGATTAGTTAATATGGCATTAGACGGCGTAATGCTGCCTAGCTGTGTTAATAACTTAGAGAACAGTATCTCTTTAGAAAGTACCTGAACCATTAATCTAAGATTGTTGGAAATATCAGTCACCTGCTTCTGAGTGGCAGCCAGATTCTGACTAACCAGTCCTGATTGCTCGCTTGCTATATGCGTCTTGTAGGTATTAATGGATTTATCCATAAGCAACATGCCGCCTGCTGTAATTATAAAAACGCCAATAACTGCCGCCAGGGTAGCAGCCAGCCAATTAAGCAGTCTGCGGTTACGCCTGGCATAGCGGTATTCTTCTTTTAAGTCCGGTGGCAATAAATTAATCATTAAAAACCTCGCTCGGTTCAGCGATCGCCAGTCCAATAGCAGTGACGAAGGACATCCGGTCAGCAGCATAGAATTCATGTAAATTGCCGAAGTCAACGTGATCACGGATATTGAAAGTTCTAACCGGTAAACGTAAATGATCAGTGAGGTAATCAGCTAGTCCAGGCATATTAGCCCCGCCACCCATTGTGATAATCTGACCAATAGGCGGCTCCTCGGTGTATCTCTGCTCGTAATAGCGGATGGTACGTCTAATTTCATTTAAGAGCTGCTCCAGCAACGGCTCTGTGGCTGCCAGGACCTGTTTTTGCATCGGGCTTTTAGATAATCCGTTTTTGCTTTTGATTGCTATAGCTTCTTTTGGCGAAATATTAAGTTTTTCGGCTATAACCTTGGTTACATTATCCCCACCAAAAGACACTGAGCCGGTAACCACCAGGCCCTTGTTATAAATAGTAATATCAGCATTTTCAGCACCAAAATCTATTAGCACAGCCGGTATGTCGCTGCGGTCATCGCGCGCAAATATTTGGGCACTGGCGCCAATAGCCGTGTCGAATAAGACTGCTTCCAGCCCCATCATCTTAGTTAACACTAAATATGAATCGACAATCTTACGGGGCATAGCTACGACAAACACTTCCATGCCGGTTTTATCTTTAGTAAGTAATGTGTAGTCAAGATATAAATCGTCGATACTGGTTGCCAAATATTGTTCAGCTTCGGTTTTTACGGCGTCATCAATATCCTTTGGGTTCATTTTAGGTAGCCGCACAGAACGCGTTAAGGCTCTAGCTGCAGGTAGTGATACGGCCACATGATTGGTGCTAATATCACCAATCAACTCCTTGCTAAACAATTTCACGGCGACTTTTGCAATTAACTCCGGCTGCGTTATGACCCCGTCCTCGATAGCTGTAGGATCAAATAGTATCGAACCGTAGCCTTTGATCTTAGGCACTTTGTGGCCTGGTTCGAGCTGCGCCACCCTGATAGTATCATGACCTATGTCAAGACCGAATAGCGGTTTGTCTTCAAAGAAATATCTATTTAAACTGTTTATTAGTTTCATACCACCCTAGTTCTAGCATAGTCTATTCTAGTTCCAAGTATATCACTAATGCTTATCTTAAAGAAATATGTCGCATTAGATAAAAAGTAGTGTTACCGAAATAGTACCGGTTAGATATTAATAGTGTTACCGTAATTCTCACTATGAAGAGAGCTATGAAACATGCCATAATTAAGGAACAACTGCCAGCCTACCTAAAGGCAGATAAGAAAGAAAAGGGCGTAATACTTGGTAACGTTATGGCTGTTACCAGGATGCCTCGGAAGTCGCTCATTAGATCGTTTGCCAGAGAACAGAAACGTTCTAACTGGAAAGCTCCGCCTAAGTTTGGAAGGCCCAAATATTACACGACTGAGACAGAAGCAGCATTAGCCTGGTTATGGGAACAATACGACTATCCCTGTGCTGAAAGGCTGCATGACGAGATCCCGGAAGCTATTAGGATTTTCGTTAGAGATAAGATGTGGGATTACTCCGAGGAGACTACTGAACAGCTCTGGCATATGAGTCTGGGAGCCATGAAACAGCGAACTACAGCTATGGCTAAAAAGAAGGGTTTACTTAGGGGCC
>DAIDIO010000002.1 GCA_027459325.1 Candidatus Saccharimonadota bacterium | reverse complement strand
CATCGAGCAGCTGTTTCTAAACAAAGTCATTAAAGATAATTCAGCCCGCGGTTACTTGGCGATTGCCTACGTCTCATCTTTAATTATCTTTGATATACCGACCGGCATATTAGCCGATCGTGTCAGCCGTAAACTATGCCTTTTGCTTGCTAGTATGGTTCAGATTTTGTCCCTTCTAATTCTAGGCAGTAGTCATAATTTAATCGAATATATCATCGGCTACGTTATCTTCGGTCTGTATTTGTGCCTAACTAATGGTGCAGCGCAAGCCGTTCTTTACGACTGGCTGGTTCTTAAAAATAAAAGTAAGGATTATGCCAAAGAACAAGGACGAAATTATGGAGTATTTTTACTTGGAGCCGGTATAGCCAATGTAGCAAGCGGCTTTATTGCTAGCAGTATTGGACTCCGAAGCACATACTTTATCTCCATATTTCCAGCTTTATTAACATTCATGTTACTAATTGGCCTACAGCAGCCACCGATAATTAAAAAACAAAATACACAGTGGTATCAACATCTAGGTGAAGTTATAAGAGAAGTGTTAAAACACAGAAAAATTCTTATCCATTCCTTGCAGTTCATGGCCTCGGGCGTGGCTTTTTACACCATTGGCGAATTTGGTCAGATCTACATGTTAGCATTTGGAATAAGCACCATTACTCTGGGAATATTCTGGGCTATTGATGCCGTATTTGCCGCCAGCGGTCGAGCTCTGGCCTATAAATTCCAAGGCTATCCTAGGGTATTAATAATACTATTCTGCGTTATTGCTTCAGCGCTCTTTCTAGTTGACAGCAAGATTGGTATTGGCATCTTCTGGTTGTTTTACGGTATTAACGAGGCAATCTCTAACGCCGCAGAAACTGGCATTCAACACAATACTGCTTCTCATCTCAGAGCCACGACTTTGTCAGTCATTAGTTTTATCGGCAATATTGTTTCAATTCCCATAATACTGATCTTTACGCACTACTATGTTCTTCATGGAATATTTGCGGCAAACAGGTTATTGCTCGTCTCACTTATTGTCTTATTCATACCGACTCTAGTCTTAAAACCAACTAGAAAAATGCTTGATAAGACAGAAGCAATAAGACCTCTTCCACCGGTGATCTAAAACTATACCTCGCTAATGGCGGCCCGGATTTCAAGTTCAACCAAGCAGTGTCTTTTGTTATTAGCTGTAAAGACCAAGCCGAAATAGATGAGTTAAGCTTTAGTTAAGGAAATCTTAATTTCTAAACCATCTAATTTAATGTCTATTAGATTATCGAAATGATTCTCAGACATTTTAGTGGCTAAGGTTTCCTGGGCGATCATTTGGCCAAATTGCTTAAGTGCAAGCTGCACAGCTTTGTCTTCGCTGGTTATGCTTAGCGTTATGCGGTCATCCACTTCTAGACCAGACTTCTTTCGCAAGTTTTGAACGTGACGAATAATATCCCGTGCTAATCCTTCCGCCCGAAGCTCTTCAGTTAACTTAGAGTCCAGTTCAACAAGTAGACTATCGCCGGGCTTAAACTCCACAGTTTTAACATTTAACTCTTCGCAAACTATTGACATCGCTTCTTCGGCTTCTAAAAAGTCTGGCGCGCAAGTTACTTTTACTTTAGACAGTGGCTGACGAACCTTAACTTTAGCGTCGGCCCGCTGTTTAAGCCCTTCAGCGATAACCTCCCGAATCACTTTCATTTCATCAATAGTTTGCTGATCAACTTCTTTAGCTTCCGGCCAATCGGTTAGATGCACAGAACTGGAGTTTGTTAATTCTCTATAGACCTGGTCTGAAACAAACGGCGCCCATGGAGCGAGAAGCTGAGAAATGGTCGTGAGGGTGTAATGCAGGACTTCGTAGGCTTGCTTTTTATCCTCATCATCTTCACTCTTCCAGAAGCGCCTGCGTGAACGTCTAATAAACCAGTTTGAAGTATCGTCAATTAAAGCAAATATTGGATTAATAGCGTGGGCTAATTTGTAACTGTCGGCTTGTTTAGTCACGTCAGCTATTGTTTCATCTAACCGAGCTAACATCCACTTATCTAGTGTATTGTAGGCTTTAGGATAGCCTTTAGGTACATGCGGCTTCCAGCCGTCTAGCTCGGCATACATCTTAAAGAATCTGACACTGTTATCTAGCGTTGCAATAACATTCCGGGAAATATCTTTCATGCTGTCACGGTTAAAACGCATATACTCGGCACTGACGGCCTGATTATTACTAAGTAAATAAAGACGCAGAGCATCGGCACCTTCTGTAGCAAAAACATCGTCAACTGGTGGGTAATTCTTAAGCCGCTTACTGAGTTTCTGTCCATCGGCCGCCATAATCATACCGTTCACCAAAACATTTTTATATGCCGGCCGCTCAAAAATGATAGTTGATATAACATGCAGTACGTAGAACCAGAGCCGGGTTTGGTCAAGTCCCTCACCGATATAATCAGCCGGGAAGAGCTGATCAAATTTGTCCTTATTTTCAAATGGATAATGTTGCTGGGCAATCGGCATTGAACCGCTCTCAAACCAGCAGTCCAACACTTCATCAATCCGCTTATACGTTTTACCATCTACCTGAAAACTTATTTCATCAATAAAAGGCCGGTGAAGATCTTCGAGATTAGCATCAGGCGCATAGCTCTTTAGCTCTTCCATGCTACCGATGACTATATAATCTTCTGGATCGTCAACGTTGCGCCAGATTGGTATGGGAGCACCCCAGTAACGGTTGCGGCTAATAGCCCAGTCGCGGGAACCTTCCAGCCACCTACCGAACCGGCCTTCCTTAATATGCTCTGGGCTCCAGTTAATTTCTGAAGCCGTGGCTAGCATTTTATCCTTTACAGCGGAAACTCTAATAAACCAAGTCGAGATAGAATAATAAAATAGCGGGCTATCGCAGCGATAACAAAACGGGTAGGTGTGTAGAAAAGTCTCGGCAGCATAAACATTATCTGAATGCGTCAGGCGCTCAATTATTGACAGGTCGGCATCCTTAAATAAGGTACCTACTAGATCGTCAGCACCGAAGCCGGCCTTCAGTCGACCGCTGGGATCAACCGATATAAGGGCAGGGAAGTTATTAGTTTCGCTAATCTTAAGATCTTCCTCTCCGTAAGCAGGAGCAACGTGCAGTATGCCGGTACCATCTTCAATGCTAACGCTCTCGGACTTCCAAACTTTATACATATTCTGGTGATTTTCATACTGTTCTTTATCTTTTAATTTAAATAGAGGCTCGTAGCTTAGGCCTTCCAAATCATCAGACTTAACTTCCTTAACGACTTCAAAGTCGGTCTGGTCGGCCATCACCGCTTCAAGCCGGTTTTTAGCTAAAATTACAGTTTGGAATTTACCATTATCGTCTTTTAGTTTTACATAAACATAATTTTCGTTTGGCTTAACGGCTATAGCCGCATTGCCAGGCAGCGACCACGGCGTTGTTGTCCAGCCTAATAAGTACGCATTCTCATCCTTGAGTTTAAATTTAACGTAAAGACTTGGATCAGAAACATTGTCCTTATAGCCCTCATTAAGTTCAAAGTTGCTAAGCGGCGTCTCACAGCGTGGGCAATAGGGCATACTTTTATAGCCTTCGTAAATTAAGCCTTTGTCATGAATCTGTTTAAACGTCCACCAAACGCTTTCAGTATAGCTCCGGTCAATACTGGCATAAGCATGCTCGGTATCTGTCCACCGACCAACTCTCTCGAAGAACTCTTCCCATTCATCTTTATAAGTAAAAACCGATGCCCGGCAGGCATTGTTAAACTTATCCAGTCCGAGTTCAAGAATTTGTTTCTTACCACTGACACCAAATTGCTTTTCGATAGCAAATTCAACCGGCAGACCATGGCAGTCCCAGCCATTACGACGCTCTACATAGTACCCCCGCATTGTCTTATATCGGCCAAGTGAATCTTTAATACTGGTAACTAGCGTATGCCCAAAGTGGGGTTGGCCATTGGCAAAGGGTGGTCCGTCATAAAAGCTGAAAGTCGGTGAACCCTTTCTGTTTTCGATGCTTTTCTCAAAAACATGTTCATCATGCCACTTTTGTAGCATTGCTTCTTCTTTTAGGGCAACCGGACTTTTCACTTTTTCAGCCACTGTAATCTCCGTTATCTAAATACTATTAGTAACTTTAGTAATGCCGAGCCAACTATAAGCTCAGCGTTTTAACTAAATTATACTTAACATTATACCTTGAAGTAGTGACACCTTAAAACCAATATAAAGGCAATTATACCCTCAAACCATATAGTACTGAGTAGGCTATACTAAGCTATTATGAGCGATAGTAAATTACCAAAACCAAATACGAAAGACTTATCTTGGCAAAGAAAAGTTAATAGAAACTTGGAAAAAGAAAAGGTAACACTAAATAATCCAAAAAGCTTAGAGAGATTTGAGACAGTAGTTAGGCGAGCGAAGAAAAGTAAATAATCCTAGCTATCGTTTCTGCTTAAGCTACTCTTCTGTCCTCGTGACCTATCGGTTACAAGCTCATCGTAATTAGATGTGTCAGTAATTGACCATGTAAGTTCCGAACTAAAACCAGTAGCTTCATTAGCACGAATGGCATTGACACATTTATCTGGTAAAGCCTCTATCGCAAACCAACCAATTGCACTACACTTATCTGGCTCACAAACTCTAGGTGTTCCGCGCCAAGAGTTAGCCTCAAATGTGTAGTTTACATAATTACTATCAACAAAGAACTGTTCAATATGAATTAACTTAAGATCTTCAGGGTTAACTTCAACGCCAACTTCTTCTAAAGTCTCTCGAGCAGTGGCATCTCTTATTGATTCTCCAAGCTCAATATGACCGCTAGGCATATCCCAGTAATCATCTAGGTATTTAGTGTTCTTTCGCTTTTGTAGAAGTATTTCATTTTTATCATTACGCAGCACTACAAATACTGCCTGTCTTGTCATAAATCGCTCTGTCATAAGGTAATATTATACCTTATGAAACAAAAAGAGACGCTTACTATGCGTCTCTGTAATATTCTAAGAGGAATGCTCCTTTGACGATCCAATCCGGAACGCCCGGCCTTTCCTAACTAATATATTAGCACATTGGCCTATTATATATCAAGGACACGTCCGTCTTTGGTTATCACAATAATTTGGTTAATCCTATGGTATGTCTTTTCTTTCTTTACCTGTTCGACAATCAAGTTATCATTGAGCTTAGTTCTAGCAGTATAAATTATCAAACTTCTTGACTGCTTAAGTCCCTTAAATTGTCTCTTTGTAGTAGATTTTAAAGATTTTCCTTGCGGGCTTTTTATTTCCCAGATTATTCCATTCATTACTATGTCGGCCGTTTTCATCTTATAGCCAGCTATCGGCTTCAAAAACTCTACAACACACTTAAAATTTCTGGCCAGTATCCAGGCCGCCTCAATCTCATGCTTTTCTGGGCCTGGTTTTATATTATCCGGAATAATAACTTCAACTATTTTTGCCATTTGGTCAAATTATACGCTGAATGTTTTAATTAAGTCTATGTGTTTCATTCTTATTGTTTAAGCAGATAGCAGCCTATTAAGAACTAGATCAAACATAGGTGTAGTACTCTTCCTGTTGAGTACCTAAAGGCGTATTCGTTAGCATAATCTTGTAAGTATTTCTTATCGCAGTACCTATAAACTCCATAAATACCTCGCTTAAACTGGCTCCAGAAGTTCTCTACGTTTTGCGTATGTATTCTACCAACCACAAACTCGTGTCTGCTCTGGCTGATGGTCTCATGTTCATAGCCACGCTTGCCGAGTAGTTTATACGAGCCATGCTCATCACTGTAGATAGTAGCTTCTTGGTTTATATTCTTTTGTATTTCAGGAACTAACACTCTTACGCCTGAGCTTTTAACATGTTTAACTCTAGCTCTGCCACCTCGTTCGACCATGCCAAAGACCACTTGGCTGTTATGCGGCTTAACACTGCTTCATCTTTGAGGGTTACCATGAATATAAGCTTCATCTACTTCAACGTTGTCATTAAGTAATGTTTCATCATCACCCATCATGGTTCTAACTTGTTTAAATATTCTCCAAGCAGTTTTATAGGTTATTCCTGTTATTCTCTGAAATTGTAAGGCTGACATACCTGATCGAGTGTTAGTCATAAAGAATATAGCTAAGAACCAAGTTCTAAGATCGGTAGTAGATTTATGGAACGGAGTATTAGCTAATGGATAGACCTGGTTACCACACTGACATTGATAAGCAGGTCGGTTTGGTAGTTTATGAAAGCCGTCATACAGACCACAAACCCTACATGTATTATTAGAATAATGCATTTGCCATAAGTAGTCTAAACAGTGGTCACTGGTTGGAAACTGTTCATGGAATTGCTTAATGGTAAACTTCATACTTACAGTATATTGCAGAGGTAATATGGTGTCATGGGATAATTGCCAATATAAAAACTTGCTTTTTATTGGGTATTATGCTAACATATTCTAAATAAATGCGTAATATTGACCGTGCCAATATCCTAGGTTTAGCCAGTGGTGCCGCTATGGCTGCCGGAAGTCTTTTAGCCCCTGCTGCTAGCGCAGCACCGGAAGCTCATGAGGCTAGGCATCAGCTAAATGCTAACGGCCCGGCATTGTCAGCAAATCTTGGCCGAGCTACTTTAGAACTTAACCAGATTCTTAGCGAAGCAGGTCCGAACAGTTGCCTGGCTATAGACTTAGGCGAACAGATGGGGATAGGCCCTAAAAAAACAACCGAACGTGAGCAATTTGTTAAGGCTGGCGAGTTCAAACTGATCGCAAAAGTTATAGCTTCTAACCAAGACTACCCGACAGCTCTTGCGTGTGAAGGCACAAGACCTGGCAAGACAGGCAATAATACAGTTCAAAGCTTGTCGTTTAAAGTAGCGGCAAAAGAAGTCCCTAAAGGTGAAGCAAAACTTTTTAAGCGGACAGCAGTTGGCTATGTAATAAAGGACGCCGTTTTAGCCAGGAACGACGAAGCAATACTTAGTGAAAAACGGTCGCCTAAGAATAGCGAAGTAATTAAAAAAGCTTTTCATACGCAGGTTAACTTTGGCCTGATTAACTCTACTGAAAATACAGCAACAAATATTCTAACCTGCGCTAAAGACTCAGTACCTAATCCATATAATCAAGCGTCCTTGAATTCTGGCATCCAGCGGACAGTAAATAATATACTGTCCCGCAAATTTATTATTAATGGCAGCTCCTCTTTTAATAACTTTCAGGAGGCATATCACCACAGGCAATCAATAATAAAGAACGACTTAAACAACACTTATAACAATGATAAGTTAGATGCCGCAGCCTGTTTAGTAAATATAGACCCATCAAAGTTATCTATATCCCCGGTCAGTCAAGCTAAACTAACCAGCCGGGAAGTGTGGCTGCCAACGCAAGGATGCTCAGCCTATCTCATCGAAAATGGGACAGTTCCGGTTGGTATTGATACGGCCAGGCATTGCTTCCTAAACAGTAGCGGTCAACTGGATAGCGTTACCGGACCCAATGGTCAGCCAGAAATATCTTTATATTATCCATTAATAGTAGCATCCGGTTCGAATACCGGTAATATGACGCCAATAGGGGATATCACCGACTTATATATAACGCCCCAAAACAACAATGACTATGTCATCGGTACTTTTGCCGGTCAAGACATGGCAAGTGTTATTGCTCAAAACCAGGCAGATAGTTTAACGCCTGAACAAATTAGTCAATTAACAATAGGCACTCAGTTCGATGTTGGTGGCATGCCTGCTTTCCAGGGAACCAACAGCGGCCTGCCGAGTATGCAATATACTTCAGAAGCATATATTGGAACTGGCAGTAATATCAACGTAACCAATGGCAGTGGCTCAATAGTTGAGACTTTGTCTTCAGCCCTAATTGCCGCATCGGTTAAGAACAACTTCGAGGACGCTGTTGTTCCAGGTGATAGCGGTAGTGGAATTATTGATGACAGTAATCAGAAACTGGTTGCCATCACAACAGCTGCGGCGGATTTTAACACATTACCATCGACAACTCCCGCCCAAGGGGAGGCCAATCAAGCCAACTTTCAGAATAGCTACGGAGTTAATCTGACGGGCTACGCTAGCGCGGAAATTATCAGCCAGACTCCTCCTTCGGCGGCTGAGGGCGCCATTAATTATCCGGTTAACGTCGCCGCTAATCTTCCACCGACCGCTGAAGTTGCTCTGTACGATTTTATCTATAACTTTGCAAACCCGACTTACACCCGTAATGTCATAAACGGCTTACTATACGATGGCAAACAATATATTAATGATCCAGCTTACGTCTATGATCCAACTTCAGATACTTTAATTCTAGCCGGTTATAATATCGCCTCTCAGAGTGCTTATTTTACGTATTACCTAAACGCCGCCCAGGTTATGCAAACCTTTAGTGTATACCCGGAAAGTGGCCAAACTGCACCTTCACTTATAACTTCAACCGGGAACTTAACCGCCAATTCAACAACCGATAGCTTTGTTGACCCTAACGGACTTAATATTGGTCAAACTTACGGCACTACCATACCAATGCCTAGCACGCCTCCATATACAGTCGCTATGAACTCAAGCGGCCAACCAGTCTTCACGGCTATCCCTCTAAAACCAGCACCGACTACTACCACTACAACAACCGTAACTACATCTACGGCCATGTCTTCAAGCGTAAAAAGCTTCAATATAGCCGCCGGTAATTCAGCCAGCTCTACCCAAGCTACCGCCAAAGGCTAATTACTGAACTATTAATAAAATTTGAAATTTAACAGTAGCCTTGCTGCTTTTTGATATAATCTAAATTAGCGATATGAGGACTAGATTTAATCTTTTACTTCATAGGCTTTAACTTTCAGGCAATCACACCTTACGGTCACTGTGCGCCGACATATACAAGCAAGCTTTCAGCGTGAAGTATTTAGTAGCAGAACGGCTAAAAACTTTTTACCTGAAATCTGAAATCTTAAATCTAAAATCCGTTCATCTCTAGTACAAACTTAAACTAGTCTTTTTAAAGCGAGCCTTGTATATGGATCCGACTATAGCAATAAATGAGCGAGTTGATGTTGTCACTGTTTTTCACAAGCAGGGTGACATTAGTTCACTATGTCTGCCGGCCAAAATGAGGTGGCGGGGCCGGGAAATCGCTTTAACCGAGATGGCCCTCCGGTTTCCAACCGAAGCCGGCAAAAGAATGATCCATGTCTTCCATGTCAGCGATGGCATTAATGGTTACCGCTTGGAATTTGACGCCGAAGCCTTAACCTGGACCTTAGTCAGCCTAATCTCCGGAGAAGACCATGCCTGATTACCGCCTTAATAAAGAACCGGCCCAAATTATGCACATTGACCTTAATAGCGCCTTCGCTTCAGCCGAGCAACAAGCCTGGCCGAGTTTACGCGGCAAACCAATGGGAGTAACTAATAGATTATCAAGGGAATGCTGCGTTATAGCCGCTTCCTATGAGGCTAAGGCTCTCGGTATTAAAGTTGGCACCCGCCTAAGTGAAGCTATGGCGCTATGTCCGGACTTTGTCATGCTGGAAACCGATCCGACTAAATATACCCATATGTACAAGGGCTTGCTGCATATCATGAAAGACTACTCGCCGAATATAAAGATGAAGAGTATTGATGAGGGTATTATCGACTTCCACAATGTCGGCTCAACCCTGAAGGGTAGAAGCCTGGTAGACATCGGCTACGAAATAAAACAAAGGGTGTACCGCGACCTTGGTAACTATATGCGTATTAACGTGGGCATCGGCCCTAACCGCTTCTTAGCTAAAATGGCGGCTGGTCTACATAAGCCCGACGGACTAGACCTAATTGACCACACAAACGTTATCGATATGTATAGATCGCTCGAGCTGGAAGACCTAACCGGCATCGCCGACGCCTTTGGCTCCAGACTCAGAGCCCACGGCATATATACGCCGCTGCAGTTTTTAGAAGCCAACGAGGAACTGCTCAGACGGCGAGTCTTTAAAAGCATTAACGGCCTCCATTGGCACCAAAGACTCAGAGGTTATGAAGTAGATGCCTATGAGACTCACTTGGGCATGGTAGGCAGGCAATGGGTACTGCCTAAAGCCAGTAACGACGACGCCTGGCTACGCTCATGCTTACACTTTTTAGTGGAAACCAGCGGCATGAAGCTAAGATACCGAAATGTTGAAGCCAGAGGCATATGTGTCTGGGTAGCCTTTAATGCCGGTGGTGGCTGGTCAGATAAAAAGATGTACAAAACAACCTTTTACTCTAACCAGGATATCTGGGAAAGAATCTCAAGGCTGTTTGATCACCGACCCAAACACATGGCCATCCGTACTATCGGCCTTTACCTTTACGAGTTAACACCTTCAACCAGAAGCCAGTTAAGCATGTTTGATGACGTCATTAAATCTGAATACCTAACTAAAGCCATCGATGAGATTAACGACTTTTACGGTTCATTTACTATTCACTCGGCCGACACCCTAACCGGCCGCAAGAACGTTAAACAAAAGATACCCTTTGGCGGCACTGAATATTTTGAGCTATTACTAAAAAGGGCATAAGCGGTAAAATGGTTGTAGTGGACATTTTTGATAAGCCAGTTGTCTATGTAGACATAGAAACGTCAGGGGGCAGTGTAGGCAGTAGCCGGATAACTGAAATTGCAGCCGTTCGGATTGAGAACGGCCAAGAGACTGGAGCGTTTCACTCACTAATTAACCCTGGACACGCCTTACCATACTTTATAACAAAAATAACCGGGCTCACCGATAGCGATTTAGCGGACGCGCCATACTTCGATGAAATTGCCTATGAACTATACCAAATATTAGACGGCGCCATATTTATTGCCCATAACGTCCGCTTTGACTATAGCTTTATTAAACACGAGCTAAAGAATGCCGGCTTCAGCTATAATCCAAAGTTACTATGCACTGTCAGGCTATCTAGAGCTCTTTATCCGGAGCATAACGGCCACAGCCTAGAGAAGATTATAGCCAGGCATAATATACAGGTAGCTGGCCGTCATAGAGCCATGGACGACACTAGAGCGATGATGAACTTTGTGAGTCTAGCATACACCCAAAAAGGCAGAGAACTATTTTTAGGAGCCGTCAATCAGCAGTTCAAAAACAGAAGTTTACCACCAAAATTGGAAGTGTCAGCTGTCAATAACATTAAAAATAAACCGGGAGTTTATGTCTTCGAGGATGAAGGCGGTAGGCCTATATATGTTGGTAAAAGCAAACAGGTTCGAAACCGCGTGCGGTCACATTTTTCTAATGACATTAGAGACTCTAAAGAGATGAGAATTTCTCAGGCTGTCAGAAACATAAAAACCATTGAAACTAAAAATGAGCTGGAAGCCCTACTACTTGAAAGCCGATTAGTAAAAGAACTGCTACCGATACAAAACAGGCAGCTTAGGCGATCAAGCGCTAATTACTTAATTATGAAATCGACCAATAGTAACGGTTACGATGAACTGTCGATCGTTCAAAAAGACATATCTGAAGTCGGAGATATGTCTGATGTGTATGGCTTATTTACTTCAAAAAGCAGAGCTAAAAATATTCTACAAACCTGGCAGAAGACCTTTGATTTATGCCCGAAGCTAACCGGTACCGAAAAGACCCAGAAGAATTGCTTCCTATATCAGCTAGGAAAGTGTAGGGGAGCCTGTCTAAACCTTGAAGAATCAGTCAAATATAACCTGCGAGTTACTTTGGCGGCTCAGAGAACTCGAATGGAGAACTGGAAATACGATCATCCCGTAGTAATTAGCGCTTCCGATGGCACAAATGTAGTAGTAGATAAGTGGGTCGTGCTTGGCTATCTGGATAATGAGGACGGCAGCTTTAACATGGTTGATAAAGTCTTTGATTTAGACAGTTATAAAATCTTAACCAGCTTCATAAAGCGCAATCTGGCTAATATAAGTATCAAGCCTTTTACTATGCCTGAGTACTGAAATCAATTGTTCGGGGGCTATTATATAATTAAGGTCTAATGAACCGTGCTGCCAAGTTATTACTGACCGATCAAGATGATAGGTACCTTTTACTGATACGCAGTAACCACCCCTTATACCCTCATGATCCAGATATCCCAGGCGGAAAGGTTGAAATAAACGAACAGCCTTTAGAGGCAGTTGTCCGAGAGCTAGGCGAAGAAACAGGAATAAAGATTAATCAAAAAACCGTATCCAAGCTCACCGAAAGTCAAGCATACCAGGATAACTTTACCTATTATCTTTACGCTTCAAAGATAGACAACGCGAACGTCAGAATAAGCTGGGAACATCAATCCTTTGAGTGGCTAACATTAGACCAATTTATATCTAAAATAAAACTGGCCAAAGATAGTTACATGCATATGGTCTATGATTTTCTAGCCCAACAATAAATAAATTTGTAACCATAAAAATAGGCGGCTTTGGGGCTGGCCGCCTATTCTTTTACAACCTTCTCTAGCTTGACTATGTGCTAAGTACTGTGTCTTTGGTGCTGGTAATGGTAGTTGTGTTACCGTTGTCAGCAGAAACATTCTTAGTGTTAGTAGTTGTATTGCCATTATCGGCAGAAACATTCTTTGTGTTGCTAGTAGTATTACCGCTGTCTAGGTTCGAAGTTGTATTGCTAGAAGTGGTAGTGTTAGTTGATGTTGAGGTATTAGAACTATTGCCTGAGTCTATAGCAATATTCTTTACCGTGTTGTTACTATCTGTATTGGTTGTAGTGGTATTAGTGCTGTTATTGGAATCAAGCGTATTGCCGTCCTTATTCGCACTAATGTTATTTGATTGATCTGTAGTTGTTGAATTTGAATTCCAACCACTTATTGACGCCCCTTGACTAGCAGTATTGTAGGAATCCTGAGTATTATTGGTAGTACTCTGATTTGAAGTGGTATTAAAGGAACCATAGTTATTATTTGAATTTTGGTAGCTGTACTTAGTAATGGTGTAAGTAATTGTTTCGGCTGGGGTCATGCTTGGTGCACCAGGAGCTCCTGGACCTGCTGGATGACCTGCGCCCATTCCTGGGCCGTTAGCTGGGCCGTTTGTTGGGCCGTTTGCTGGACCGCCGCCTGCGCCCATGCCGGGAGCCATGCTGCCGCCCATACCTGCGCCCATGCCGGGAGCCATGCTTGTGCCACTCATGCCACTATTTATATAGCCAGACTGGCTAAAGCCTTGACTTGGTGAAGTCGTACTTGTCACGGAGCCTGGGGTTACATAGCTTGTAGTATTAACGCCTGGTTGCGTACACGTTCCAGTATTAGCTGAAGTCGTGTTCATCGAAGAACCCGGCAGCGTCGTATCAGCCAAACGTGATGCGTTATTTATAGCGCTAGCTAACTGACTATGCGTAATTGTACTGACAATGAAAGCCGTAAAGACAGCCGTCAGTATCATAGCGAAACCAAAAACAGCCGTTAAGCCAAAAAGCTGCTTTCTCTGAATTTGAGCAATAGCACTCAACTGATCGTTAGTCATATCTCCTCCTATATCGTTGATTGAACTCATTGTCCCGGAGCAATGCGTGTAACAATTTATACAAAATATCTAAATTGTTTTCAGTCATTTATCTAACTATTTTCTGCATAATTTACTCAGGTTATAAAGAATTTAGCACCGCTAACTTCTTTAGCCCTTGCTGATAAGATATTTTATGTTAAAATATATATTATGAAATATTGCATAACAGGACGGGAAATCCCGAGTCCAGACCCTGAGGAACAAAAAGATTATATTTTTTATGGTTATGAGGTTCAACCACCTCTAAAAACTATAGCCGCCACAAATATTTGTGAATTAATCAAAGCCCGTTCATTAATTGAATTCGCTTCAATTTCTAGACAAGACGATGAAGGCACGGTTATCACTACGCATAGCATCAATAGCAATAATCATGAAAGCCTGACTTTCGTCGGCGAACTTATTGCTAAATTTATTGATCCGACAGGCAAGCATGTAGTCGAATTAGACCTGCAATAAGGCTTATACTAGCAGTATGAACGAAGCACTGTTAGACATTTCGGATGATCAGCCATCTATATCGATCGAAAAGGCAAGCCCCGACGATGCCGAAGCAATAGTCGAAATCCGCAGACAAGGCTGGCTCAGTGCCTACCCAAACCCCGATTACGGCATATCTTATGAAAATGTTAGAAAAAGAATAGAAGGTGAAAATGGTGAACACTTGGCCATTGCAGCTGAACGTTGGCACAAAGGCATTAAAGAAGACATGGCAAGCGGCAGGAGAGCTAACTTCGTAGCTAAACTAAATGGCAAGGTGGTGGGCTATACGGCGCCGCATGTAATCAATGGTCAGCAGCGTCTCGGAGCACTTTATGTCTTGCCGGAAGCCCAGGGAAAGGGAGTCGGCAGGCAATTACTGCAAGCAGCCATTAACTGGTATGGTAGAGATGAAGACATCTTCCTTCGCGTTGTTAGCTACAACCAAAAAGCTATCGATTTATATAATAAGTTTGGATTTAGAGAAACCGGAAATAATATTGAAGGTATTCGTATTGATGATCAGGAAGCCTTGCCTGAGATAGAAATGAAACTTCCTAAAATCCAATAAACCCAAAAAGAAGATTGGGCTAAAGTCTGTTAAAATATATACATGGCAGACTTAATGTCAAAACGACGCTTAGCCGAGAACGAAGCAGTCTTTAGGCAGTTAAATGAACAAGTAAAAGCTGGCGTCGATGAAATTAATAAATTAGCTCTGGAAGACAGACAGCCTGAATTTATGGTTGAGCCTGAAAAGGAGAATCGTCCCATTTACTTTTTCTGTGAATGCGCCGATGAGAACTGTTCCGAGCGAATACTTCTCAACCTTAAAGAATACCGCAAAATCCACCGCGACCGTAATAGCTTTATAGTAGTACCGGGCCATCAAGTCAAAAAAGTGGAAAGAGTAACCTCAAAAAGGCCAGACTTTTATATAGTTGAAAAAAATATTGATGCTCCTGAAGATCCCCAGACCTTGCACACAACTTCTATACATAATGTTTAAATAGCTTCCCCCTTAGGATTTTGTTAGATATTTATTAGCCAGAAACTCCTAGCCACTTACCATAATTGTCGTGAAGGCAATCTGGAGAGGAGCTTTCAGTTTTGGCTTAGTTAATATACCGGTAAAAATGTATGGCGGGCCAGAGTCCGTCACTGGATTGCATTTTAATCTGCAACATACCAAAGATTAATCCCGGATCAACTTGACGGACGGGCATAATATATCCGGTCAGAATGTCAAAAACGCGGATTTGTTTTCTGTTATTTCAGTATCGACCAAATTGCAAAGGCCGTAAATAACGCTAAATATATACATCTAAACAGAGAGTGAATTTACTTTCTTTATATAAGCGGAATATAATTGCCTTTATGTATCATTATCTTAAGCACAGTCTTATTGGTGTGCCGATCTATGTATGGATACTTCAGCTACTGTATGTCGCGCTGGCCTTAGCTATACTAACAATTTTTGTTACAGTCCATAAACGAACCCCGCTAGAGATTGCCTTATTTGTGGCTGCAATGATAGCCGTCGATGTAGCCTGGCGGATAGCCATTCGCTGATACTGACTAGCCCCTAAGCATTAGCCTCAGGTTTGCCAAGTACTGATCAGGGTCCAGCTTTGGGTGCTCCATAAGGTAAGCAATGTGCTTTTCTACAAAAGGGATCTGTCCATCAGGATATAAATCAGTATTAGCGCTGAAGCTGGAGTGCTTAGTATTAAGCAGCGGATCCTTCTCCATGGCCATAAGCTTTTCACGAACCTTAGTTTCTTCTAGGTTTTTTACTATCATGGCTCGGGTTTGATGATTCATAGTTTCTTTCTTAGCTAATGAAGGTTAGGGCGTGACCAATCTTTCCGGCCCGACCAGTTCTACCGATACGGTGAACGTAATCAGAATAGGATTGAGGGGTAGAGTAATTAATGACGTGAGTTATATCGGAGACGTCGATACCGCGAGCCGCAACATCGGTTGCAACCAATATAGTTACTTCATTCTGCTTAAACTTGCTGAGTGAGCGTTGCCTCTGGCCCTGACTTTTGCCACCGTGTATGGCGTCAGCTTTGAAACCGCGCGTCACTAACTCTTGGCTAAGTGACTCAACTGCTCTTTGGGTATCATCAAAGATTATAACTTTAACTACCTGGTTGTCGATTAAGATGTCATGTAAGACGCTAATCTTCGAGCTACCGGAAGTTACTCTGACGATATCCTGATTAATGTTCTCACCGGTTTCACCAGTTTTAACAGATATCGTAATCGGCTCTTTAGCAAAAGTTTCAATTAGTTGAGAAACTTTACGGTTCATTGTCGCAGAGAAGAAAAACGACTGACGCTCAGCATGTAATGATTCTAAGATACTGCTAACGTCATTAATAAAGCCCATATCGAGCATGCGGTCAACTTCATCTAGTACGACAAATTTAAAGTTCTCTAGACGAAGGGTACCTCTTTTAATATGGTCTTTAATCCGACCGGGTGTCCCTATAACTAGTTGTGGACGGGCCCGCAGCTGCCGAAGCTGAAAACCCATTGAAGAGCCACCTATAAGTACAGCACTTCGCATGTTGCTGCCTTTAGACAGCGATTCTAGTTCAACTTCAATCTGTTGTGCCAGCTCACGAGTGGGCGCAATTATCAGGGCACGGGCGTCGCTAGTCATCGCAGCTTGCAGAATTGGAATACCAAAAGCGGCTGTTTTTCCAGTTCCGGTATCGGCAATGCCAATAACATCTCGTCCGCTTAAAGCTACAGGAATAGTCTGATCCTGTATTGAAGACGGCTCGCTAAATCCCTTTGCCAAAAGATTTCGCTTAATCAATGGATTAATAGCAAAATCATCAAAAGTATTTTTAGGTATGTAGACTACTTTATCCACCTGCTTAGCAGAGCTGATGAAGCGGTCCGGGTTTATATACTCCTTTTTAGGAGCACCACGACTGCGTCTTTGGTTATTTTGGTATGAACGACTAGGTCTAGAAGACCGGTCGTATTGCCGACTACGGCTATTACTTGCGTAATAAGACATAAAAAAAGAATCCTTATAGTTAGTTAACTTTATTGCACTGCGATTGTTGAAATCGAGTGTGTCAACAGACCCGGATTCATCAAAAACAATTGCTTTAACATTATCATAATACGCCGTATATATCAAGTCTAAATTCGCCCGAAGCTATGATGCCCGGCTATTTTAAACTGTTTGTAGGTCCGTTTAACTTTACTTATGTGATCTTAAATAGCGGCGCCTAGCTTTCTGTGTAACTTGTTTTAGGTGCTTTAGCTGCCTACTATAGTCTTTATCAATTTCACCCATTACCAGGTGATAATTTTCAATCCTATTCCGTAATTTATTGCCAGACGTTACCGGCTCCTTAAAATCACCGCCGTTAAATAGAGGCTGATTAGTATTATCAGACATATGATTCCTCCAATTAAAAATCAGTATTTTTAGTAAAAACAGGTTTTTTGCTATCAACTAAATTTGGCCGATACTTCATATTAGAAGTTCTTACTGCACAAAGTGTAACTATCATATAAATAGCAGTCTGTGCGGAGCGTCACAACCTGATTCGCCTAATGCGTATATACTGAGGTTATGAGTACAAGTATGCCGACCAAAAAACCTGGGACCAGCACTACAGATAAAAGCATAGTTTCCCACTTCAGCGACGGCTTTGTAATGCACTTTAAAAGAGATGAAACTATTATTAGTGGATTTGATGAACCTCAAGGTGTCTACCTAATTAAAAAAGGCTTTGTGAAAGCTTGTTCTGTGTCACAAAGTGGACACGGCAACCTCCTTTTAATACATGGCGAAGGCGAATTTGTTCCTTTACCATGGGCCCTTAACGGCTACTATGCGACGGGGTTATCTTACGTTGCCATGTCTGACGTTAGTGTACTTAGAAGCTCCAAACACGAACTTCGTAAGGCCTTAGGCAATAACACTTGGCTGACTAACGAAATCCTAAACCAAGCTGTTAATATAATCGCCGTTTATACTCAGCGGATCCAAACCCTGGAATTCCGTTCCGCTAGAGGTAGGATCATTGCCGAGCTATTATACTTAGGTGAAAGATTTGGCAAACCGGTTGATTCAGGCGTACTGATCGATGCGCCCATAACTCACCAGGATATTGCCGACTCCATCAACATTAACCGGGAAACCGCTAGCCCCTCGCTGGAGCAACTGTTTGAGGAAGGTCTGATGGGACAGAAAGAGCATTATTTTACAATTCCGGACGTCAGAAAATTACAGGACGCTCTGAGCTAACTATAATAAATTTTTGCTTGTAATTCCGCCTCTAATAATGTGTTAGAGTAGAAATAATGAACCACTTGCGCTTGTTTCAAAAGACTATACCACGCTGGGCTGATGGTGCCGTGATGTACCAGATCTACCCGCGCAGTTTTATGGATAGCAATGATGACGGGATAGGTGATTTACCCGGCATTATTAGTAAGCTTGACTACCTTAAAGACTTAGGCGTAACCGGCATGTGGTTATCGCCGTTCTATCCCTCGCCAATGGCGGATTTCGGCTATGACGTTTCTAATTACCGTGATGTTGATCCGATCTTTGGTACACTCGAGGATTTTAAGCGATTACTGGAAGAGTCACATAAACGTAACCTTCATGTCATTATCGATATCGTACCCAATCATAGTTCAGACGAGCATCCATGGTTTAAAGCCTCTAAAATATCTAAGGACAACGAATTCAGTGATTGGTATATCTGGCGCGATCCGGCAGCCTACATCGGCAATAAGCCGCTGCCGCCCAATAACTGGCTGGATATCTTTGCCGGTAAATCGGCCTGGCAGTGGGTACCCGAGCGTCAGCAATTCTACTTACATACCTTCCATACCAGACAACCGGATTTAAATTGGCAAAACCAGAAAGTAAGAGAAGCCATGAAGGACATGCTAAGGTTTTGGCTAGCAATGGGTGTCGACGGCTTCAGGGTCGATGCCGTACCGTTCTTAGGCAAAGACCCCGAACTCAAAGATAACCCTATAAATCCACATTATAAAGAGGGTAGTGGCTCTCAATACGACTCACTAATTCATGAAAACGACCAGCACTGGCCTAAACAATACGATTACCTAAATGAGATGGCTAGTGTGCTGAAAGAAAAAGCTTTTGCTCATAAACACCGTTTTATGATTACAGAGGGTTATACCAGAAGAATAGATCCAGTGGGTGAATATATGAATTATTATCAGGGAGTCGACCCAGCTGTTGCCGCACCCTTCATTTTTGAAGGTATTCAACTGCCCTGGGAGCTGGAGCCGTGGCAAGAATTTCTTAATGAATTCCATGACCAACTTAAAATAGTCCACCCATTAGCAATAGCCAGCTATGCCTTCGGTAATCATGACCAGTCCAGACTAGTTAGTCGCCTGGGAGAAACCAAAGCCAGGGCGGCCGCACTTATGAAATTAACTCTACCAGGCATGATATTTGTTTACTACGGCGAAGATATAGGTATGCATGATGTGGATATACCCCGCAGCAAAGTTCAGGATCCCGGAGCTGCCGGCGGCGCCAGTCAAGGCAGAGACCCCGAACGTACGCCAATGCAATGGTCGGACGACCCCCAGGCCGGCTTTTCTAGTTGTAGCGAAACTTGGCTTCCACTAGTAATGATTACCAGAGCCGAAACGTGAAGGTAGAAAAACAGGACCCCACTTCCTTCCATAGTCTTTACAAAGGACTAATCCATATAAGAAAATCTTCAAGGGCTCTTACTCACGGTGATATTAATGTCACTTCAATAAATGATTCTAAGGTACTTACTTATACCCGAAGCGACGTCTCGGACAGCTACACCGTACTGATTAACTTTTCTAAATCAAAACAACCAGTTAGCCTTAAAAATAAAGGCGTTGTTTTAATGAGCAGCCTGAGCGGCCAACCTTCTAAGCATGAAGTTATCGATCACCTAAACCTTGCTGCTTACGAGGCAGTGCTGATCAGGAATTAACTTACTTTATTGTTCAGCTGCTTTAGAAACTTTAAAAAACTTGGTGCGCCGAAAACCAGCTGACTCGCAATAGTCAGCACATGCCCAATACTCGGCACGGTCTGATTAATTGCTCCGGGTATAAGACTGTCTGACCTATGAACGTAATTATCCATAAATGCATGCCGGGACAGAATCCTGAGTTTCTTTGCAGGGCTCAATTTGTCTAAAGAGCTGCCGGTAAGCGACACCGAGACCGGCAGGGCAGTATTATTTTTCTTTAAATCACTACCGATACTACCAGGCCGATTTACTTTACCGGCCACCAGCACTACACCAACAATAATATCCGGGCGTTCAGCGAAGGCGTTTATGGCTACAGAAGCGCCTGCGCTAGCTCCCACTAGGCCCACAGCATAACCTTCCTTATTCAGTTCATCGATTCGCTTCAGTAATCTGTCGAATTTAACTTGCCAAAGCTCATTATCCGCCCAGCGCATAAGGAATGTTTCTGGTTCAACACCGTACTTTTTCCATGATCTTACCAAGGCTAGCTGAAATCTCGGGTCAGGCACATCCCCCAGTCCCGGAATAAATATAACGCTTAAAGTTTTTACCATAGGTATACTAATACTACCTTACCAGTAAAGGACTGGCTTGTTAGAAAACAGCAAATAGATTATGAAAACATAGATATTATTGTTATAATTACAGATAAGAAAGCTGGCGCTTAAGCGAAAAAGCGCCTTTTTTATTGAAATGCAAGCCGATCAAGATCCAGCTAAAATTCGAAACATTGCCATTATTGCTCATGTTGATCATGGCAAAACTACTCTAGTCGATGGTCTTTTAAAACAGTCCGCTACCTTTAGAGACAACCAGGCTGAAATGTCTATGCAGTTAATCATGGACTCCGGGGACCAGGAAAAAGAGCGGGGAATTACCATTACCGCTAAAGTAACAGCTGTCCAGCATGGTGATTTACGTATTAATATTATTGATACGCCGGGCCATGCCGACTTCAGCGGTGAAGTTGAACGAACACTAAACATGGCAGATGGCTGCTTACTGATTGTAGATGCCCAGGAAGGGCCAATGCCGCAAACTAAGTTTGTACTATCCAAAGCCTTGGCCGCTGAAATAAAGCCGGTAGTAGTTATCAATAAAATTGATAAGCCGGGAGCAAGAATCGCCGAAGTCGAAGATGAACTTGCCGACTTGTTTTTAGAACTCGCGGTTCACGAAGACCAACTACATTACCCGGTCTATTACGCCATCGGCAGGGAAGGCAAAGCTTGGACTTCACCGCCTAGTGACGTGCAAGCCGCGGCCAATCTAGACCCAATTTTCGAAGCCATAGAAAAACATATACCCGCCCCAAAAGTCAGCATTGATCAACCATTTCAAATGCTGGTTACAGCCCTGGCTTACGATAATTTTAAAGGTAAGTACGCGATTGGCCGGATTACTAAAGGTGACATTACGGCCGGACAAGCCGTTGCGTTATGCAAGAAGGATGGAACTATTAACCAAAGCAAGATTGACGCAGTCTTCATGAGCCATGGCTTAAACCGCTTTGAGGTGGCGAAAGGTATAGCTGGTGACATAGTCCAACTTACCGGTGTAAGTGATGCCCAAATAGGTGACACTATAGCCGATGTTGACCACCCAGAAGCTCTACCCACAATTGAAGTTGAGGCACCGACACTAAGAATTTACATGGGCCCAAACACCAGCCCTTTTAAAGGTCAGGAAGGCGAGTTCAACACTTCCCGGCAAATAGCGGACCGTCTAAAAGCAGAGCTAGAAACTAATGTTGGCCTCCAAGTTGACGAAAGCGGCATCGGTTTTACAGTGGCCGGACGCGGTGAATTACACCTGGGCGTTCTGATAGAAACCATGCGGCGTGAGGGATATGAATTTGAAGTTGGTCGACCCGAGGTAGTTACTCATGAAGAGAACGGCCAAACCGTAGAGCCAGTTGAAGAGGTTATTGTCGAAGTTCCTGCCGAACACGTCGGCACCGTTCAGATGGAGTTCGGTCAAAGAAGAGCAAACTTAAAGGAACAATTTGCCAGTCCTAAAGGCGTCACAAAGCTAGTTTATGAAATGCCGACTCGGGCGCTACTGGGAATCCGAAACATTCTTATGACCAACACCAAAGGAACAATTGTTATGAATAGTCTGGTAACAGGTTTTCAGCCGCTTGGGCCGGCTTTACAGCAAATTCGTAATGGAGTTCTAATTGCCTTTGAAAGCGGCGTTACGACACCCTATTCACTGCAAAACGCTGAAGCTAGAGGTGTGCTGTACGTCGGACCGGCCGAGAAAGTATATGCCGGCCAAATAATCGGACTGAGCACGCGAAGCGAGGATATGGAAATTAATGTCTGTAAAGCTAAGCATCTGACCAACATGCGTTCATCGTCTTCTGACGGCGTAGTTCAGCTAACGCCGCCTACCATTTTTAGTCTAGAGCAGTGTTTAGATTTCATTGAAAACGACGAGTTACTGGAAGTCACTCCAAAAAACTTAAGACTGCGAAAAAAAGAACTCGATCCCAACAAACGAAAACGACAAAAATAGGGAATAATCAGAAACTGGTCAAAACCTCAAACTAGTCGTCTGGAAGGGTTTTTGTTAAAATATAAGTGTAAATTTAAAAACAAAAATCATCAAAAAATTATTAAAAAAGTTTTCTAAATCATCTCACCACCGACTCGTAGAATATAGCCTGCTAGTCGTGGCTTGTTCTAGCTTTGTAATAGCCGGGGTCAGCCATAAGCCGGTGACGGCTCATTTAAAAACTTCAGCCTCCAAAACCACTACTCATAAGATTCAACCGGTAGTTAAAAAACCACAACCTCAGGCTCCATCAACAACTAGCACTACACCGCCTACCCAACCAGTATCTATTCCTGTTCAGCCTCCTAAAACCACTAAGATCAGTACGCCCGCGCCTAGCATTAGAACATCCACGAAAGTTGAACCAGTTGTTGCACCCGCGCCAACGAGTAGCGTTAGTGGCCTAACACCGACTGCACCTAGCACCAGTAGCAGCACGCCCAGCCCAACTAGCACAACCACAACCAGCAGCGGTACCGGGTCTACATCGACTTCCCAGCCACAAGTCACTAGTGGCTATACTTCAAGCAATTGGTCCGGTTATTTTGCTTCTGGTGGCACCTATACTTCTGTTTCAGCATCATGGAAGGCAACTTCACCAACCGGAAACGGTGTCAGTAATTCGGCCGATTCCACCTGGATAGGTATTGGGGGCATAACATCTTCCGATCTAATCCAAATGGGCACCGAAAATACCGTATCGGCCAGCGGTCAAGTAAGTAGCGCGGCTTTCTATGAGCTACTGCCAAATAGTGCAATTTTTATACCCAGCTTAACAATCACCCCCGGTGATTCTATCACTTGTAACATTACCGAACAGTCAGCTAATCAGTGGACAATGAGCTTAACCGATAACACCACTGCCAAATCTTTCTCTATAAGTACCAGCTATACGTCCACTAATTCGTCTGTCGAGTGGATTGAGGAAGACCCCAGTTACACTAGCGGCCAGCAGGTCCCGATGGATAATTTCGTCTCAGTTAACTTCTCAGGCGCTTCGACCGTCTCTTCAGGAACCACCCTTAATTTAAATAGCTCGGGTGCTCAGCCAATAACCCTGGTAAACTCATCGGGTCAGCCGGTTGCTACGCCATCAACGATTGGATCGGATAATGCCAGCTTCAGCATTACTCAAAATAACTAGTATTTACGACTCAGCTTCTTCTTCAGCGGCGGCCTCAGCCTTAGTTTTATGAATAATGCCATCTGCGTGATTTGGTGGAGAATAAATAGTAATAATCTTCATCTGCCCCTCACTACCATTTATAAAATTGTGTCTTTGGCCGGCTCTAACCAGCATCATGTCACCCCTTTCAAAGCTATGCTCATTATTATCGACTAGCGTTTTGCCGGATCCGCTAACACAAATAAGCACCTGCTCATTCGTTTCATGGACCTCTGCTCCAATTTCTTCATGGGGGTTAAGGCTCATAATAACTACTTGCATCTTTTCACCGGTTTCCAGTACCTGTCTGAAATCCGAACTATCTTTAGCTTTACCGATTAAATTCCCGACATAATCATCCATTAGCATGTCTCCTCCCACTTTTAGCCTATAGGTATAATAAATCAGCAAGATAGCTAGTTTGTATAATCTTTAATACTTGGGCGGTAGCAGTTCAAGAGAAGGCTATTTATAGGCTATAAAATATTTCTCTGACTAATAAATAAACCATTGCTAAACTGAAAATGCGTTAATTAAAGCTCAAGGAGGAAAGTATTATGGCAGACTCTAACAATCAAAGCATGGATCCACTAGAAGGAATGGGGCAACGGGCAAAAGATATTGCCGAAGAAAAATATAAGGAGGAGAAAGCAAAAAAACAGGAACAGAATAAAAGTCAGGAAGAGCCTGGAAATTAATACCGCACTTCATATACTATAAAAGATGTGAATGAACTGCATGACTTAAAAGCCTCACCATTTCTACTATTTGACGGTAATTGCCGGGAAGCCATGGAGTTCTACCATGATTGTTTAGGTGGTGAACTGATACTGACAAGACTTGGCGACACGCAAATGAAATCGATGTTCCCGCAGTCTAAGCACGACCGAATTATTAATGCTTATCTTAAAAGTGGCAATATTGAAATATCCGCCACTGATTGGATGGCTGCTCCCGAGTATCTGCCTAAAGAGGGTAATACCTACGCTATTTTTATTACCGCAGAAGACAGCAGCCGGCTAAAATTAGTATTCGACAAACTAAAGCGTGGGGCAAAAAAACAGCATTTTCAGGATTTACACAACATGCCATTTGGGTTATATGGCCAGTTTTATGATAAATATGGTTACCACTGGATCTTCCGAAGTCGTAAATAGATTATTAAAGAGTGTCTTAATGTCGCTAGCTACGCTATAATTTATGTGTCAGAGAAGAGCATTTATGTCAGTTGTTATAGATAAAATTGATAGTCAGCTAAGCAAATATCCAAAGCGCCAATATCCAAAAGACCAGATTATTGTATTCGCCGGCGAAGAACCGAGCCACATTTTCTATATTACTAGCGGTAAAGTAATCCAGTATGACGTTTCCTATCGGGGAGATGAGGTAATAGTTAATGTTTTTAAGGCGCCAGCCTTTTTTCCGTTGTCCTGGGCGATCAATGGCACGCATAACTCTTACTTTTATAAAACCGAGGAAGACAGTGAAGTTCATCTAGTGCCTCCTGAAAAGGCGCTAGAATTTCTAAAAAGCAACCCCGATGTCATGTTTGATTTAATTAGTAGAATCTATAGAGGTGTTGATGGCCTATTATCCCGCCAAGTTCAGTTAATGTCAGGATCCGCAAAAACCAGAATCCTCCATGAAATTCTCATAGAAGCAAGACGATTTGCTGCCGAGCAGTCAGATGGAACACGTAAGCTTAAAATTAATGAATCCGACTTAGCTTCAAGGGCAGGTTTATCCCGGGAAACGGTTAACCGCGAAATGAGAAAGATAAAGCGCGTAGGAATGGTTCGTATTGAAAAAAATACTATTATTGTGCCCGATTTGGCGGCTCTAGAAAAAACTATCGGGCAAACCGACTAAATTTCCTCCAACTTTTGAAGACGAGCGGCGCCCAATGCAATAAAAATGAAACCTATCGATAAAACAGCCAACAGGGAATAAATAATCGCCAGTAAACCGTAAATAGAGAACTGACTTAACCTGGGTGTCAAAGTAGTTAAATACTGAAATACCATTGAGCTAATAATCAACCAACCGCAACCGATTGCCAACATTCTCCAGCTCCGCCGGTAGAGCACTCCGCTGACCTTGTGTTGGTAATTATAAATTTCATAAGCAGCAGCCGAACCTATAAACCACATATAAACGTATGGAGCGACTATGGTGAGAAGCACTAGCCAAAGAGACATATGATAAATCTGGGCACGACCGCTAATGCCAAGCACTAGATGCGTATAGATAACACTCCCAAATGCCAGTAACAAGTACATTAAGTTCGTTACCGCAAAGTTATGTCTCGACCGTATCATAGAACTTAAACCTCTGGCTCCAATGCCCATGACGATGAACCCCGCCAGGGGGATTATCAGGTTTAGATAATTATCAATAATGGTAGAAGCGGCAATAAAACCAGGATTCTGTGTAGCAATATACTTAAGGACCACAGACACAACTTCTGACACTGGCAGCCACATAACCAGTAAAAATATGCCACGACTAATATTGGTTATCGGGGGTCCGTCTTTCTGTTTCTCTATGGTTTTAGAATAAGCTCTTAGCTTAGCAAAGCCATAAAAACCGGCAGCCCAAATAAGAGCTAAAAGAATGATAATGGTAACAGATATAAGTCTTAATCCTAGCACGCTCAAATGATAGCGATGAAGTGTAATTGCCGGCGGCGGAGGTATTAACGAAAATGCTACGTAAACGATTAGAAAAAAAACATAGGCAATAAACAGCTCTTTATTTTTTTGGATGATGACTGGAGCAAAACGGGGTTTATCTTTACTGGCTGCTTTCGACATTAATAACTGTTCCACTTTAAATGTTACCTTTTTAGACCGTTTGTATATAATAGCTGTTCTTTAACTATAGTAGTGTTAGATAGCTTACGGACAGACAATGTTATATTGTTAACCGCTGTATCTCATGAGATATATTTAACTATTAATCTCTTGATGAGTTCAAGCTACCCCGGCGACCTAGACGACTAATTATGCCTAGCAGCACTATAAATCCTAACAGGATCCATAATGACCGAAAGGCGCCATACTTTAAATCACTGCCTACGTAGAGAGCATGGAGAAAGACTAAGATAGCCACCCCATAGCTTAAATAATGAAGTTTACGCCAAGCGCCCTTTTTAGTATCTATCCAGTTAAGCGAGCTTAGAACAATAATGACAATACCATAACTAGCAATTATCCCTAACCCCACGGCAATCGGACCGAATGGTAATCCTAACAGCTTCGTGCCATTACTATAATTTGAAACAAAAGGAATTGTTATAGCTGGCACAGAAAACTTTACGAAATGATCTAATAGTAAGAAGCCGCCGTGGATAGCAATGCTCACGCACATAGCAATAGCCAGGGTTTTATGGATTGCCCAGGCCTTGATCGGTTCTATAAACCGATAAGTCAAACCGGTGACCTGGCCAATACCTGATAACATCAGTAAGATTAACAGTCCGGCGGCCGTAAAACCAGCCGCCCGGATAACGTACCATGGCCATGAAGCCGTGGCTCGTTGTAAAGCAACATTAACAGTGCTGTCCGACAGTATAGTTAATATCATAATACTTTTACTTTACCTCCGACGCGGTAAACCTTTCCAGCTCTCGTTTGAATTAAGACTGTCTTTAAATGATGCGAACGGACAAAATCAAGGGCCGACTGGCTACCAAGTATGACCAAGCATTTGGCATATACATCGGCCGAAGCGGCATCGGTAGCAATAACACTGACACTTAAGATATCGGTATCGGCGGACAGGCCGCTGCGGGGATCAATAATATGATGCCAGTTGCTGCCCTTACGTTTGGTTATCCCTGAAGTAGCAATTGCTATTTTCTTACCTTCATTACTAATAACACCAACTAACTCATCAGCTTCTGTAGCATGCTGAACTTTAACAATCCAAGGTTGATCGTCAATATCCAACCCACTGCAAATAATATCACCGCCAAGCGATAACCAATACCTGCTATGACTATGTTTGTCCATATATTTGGCCAGTAAATCAAGCAAATAACCTTTACCAATACCGCCGAAATCAATAGCACTATTAATTGGTATGCGGGCCTGATTTTTATCGATCTTTAGTTTGGATATGTCCGGTAGACTTGCCCGATCCCGGTAGTCAATTGAGTCTTTATGTGAAGTGGGTGTAGGCCAAGAACCAACGTAACCTTGCCTTTGTAAGTTCGGTAGAATAAATGGATTAAACAAACCCTCACTTGTCTCACTTAAAGCCTTACAGGCAAGCAAAAGATCTTTAAATTCCTGGCTAATGGTAACAAAACTACCGGCCCTGGCATTAAATCGGGAGGTTTCACTGGAATCTAGAAACCGGCTGAATCGATTCTCAAAATCGTCTATTAAATTCCACGACTTAACAAATAGCTTATCGGCGACTTCATCGCTATCCGCAATAACTGTCAGGAAAGCCTGAGAACCTAATGCAGTACGGCTTTGTTGGTACCTCTTCATTATGAGACGGCAGTTACCGGCGCCTGATAAGTCTGGGTGTAATTACTAGGGGGCGGGGTGCTATAGTTGGAAGAATTTGATGAAGTTCCGCTGGTAACTGAATTGCCAGAGGAGGAGGTTATCGGGGAGGGCGGAGTACTAATGCTATTAGCGGGCACAGCATTGGCATGGGCGATGCGTGGCACATATCTACTTAAGTCGATAAAGGATATACCGATTATGCCAATCACCAGCAATGCACTAGCGAAGCCATAAGTCAGCTTCTGGACGCTCATTCCATTACCAGCATAAATCTTGGACGATTGAGCAAACGATTCGGTCAGAATGCGGTCCTCATCAACACCATTGTCTATGAGAAGTTCAGACATCTTATCCATAAACGGCTTAGGCCCGCAAACGAAATAAGTACTACCGACATAACGGCCGCTGGTAACCTGGCGGATGTGGTCTTTTTGGATCATGCCTGACAGAACATTAAATTCGCCAGCCGGAACCGGATCTTGGGTAACGAAGTGATAGGTTTTTAATCTTAAATTCTTTTGCTTTAAGGTTTTCAGTTCATTCTTAAAGGGAATATCGGCTGTCCGGTAACCATGCAATAACGTCATCGGCATAGAGCTGCCAAGCCAGCTTAACGTCCGAATTATGCTCACGATAGGAGTTATCCCGATGCCACCGGCTAGGAAAACCAGATTGCTATCTTGTTTGTTATCAACGACAAACTCCCCGAAGGGACCCTGCACATAGATATCGGTACCTATTGGCAATTCACTAAGTGACTGGGTAAATCTGCCATGAATTCGGATGGCGAATTGTAGTCTGTCGTTGTCTAAGGGTGAGCTGACAATAGAGAAACAGCGCATTGGAGAGCGCCGGCCGTTATCAGACCTAAAACCTATAGTCGCATACTGTCCGGCATAAAACTTAAGCTTATCCCATTCATGTTTGGGTGTGATACTCAAGTAAAGTATGCCTTTTTCGGCACGCATGTGTTCAATTTCGTAGTGTTTCATTACTATATATTTTATACTAAACAAGCTGAAATAAGGCTTAAAGCTAAGTACTAAATGATAACCTCTATAGCCGCTCTTAAATATTCCGAGTAGCTAATCTAACATACTCAAATCTCTGTTAAACGGATAATTAAGCTATGGCGTATAGGAATAACGACGTACGCGGGGATATTCAGCGAGATGATAACCAGCCTCGTACAAACGATGGTTTTGATACACGAGATTCAAAAGTCAGAATGCATAGCATTGGCTGGCTAGACGAAAACTATCTGCAACATCGGAGTATTTTACAGCCCGGTTATGCCAGCGATCAATTCACCCGCATACCGCCACTAGCCAGCATGCCGGATATTCAGCCAGTTCCCATAAAAGACCGTTTGACTAAGCCCATTCTGTCCTTTTTGTCAGCCACATTAGCCGGTACTCTTACTGCGCTAGCGTGGCTAAGCCTGTCAGCCAAGCAAGGTTGGCGATATATTTACTCAGCACTGCCTAAGTCATATTCGTGGTCGAAAGGAGTTTTCGTAGACTGGCCGCAATTTAGACTTAGAGCGTTAAGAGCCACTGAACCACTTTTAATACTCGGCTGTCTGGTTTTTGGGGTTGTCTTACTTAGCACTAACTCAAGCATTCACCACAACCAGCCTAGCAGCCCGACTAACAACTCAAGTAAATCTAATAATGTAAGCCGGTCTAAAAATAACGCTAACCAACCTAAATCTTCCACCCCCTCAAGCAAAACCTCCACAGCTTCAACCAGCAATAAACCCTCATCGAGTATCACTAGCAAAGCAACGAATAATGGGGGAGTTAGCTCAAGCGCTAATTCGACTCCGGGATACTATCTTGGCCCATCGACTCCCTCAACAACTAGCCTTACTCCAGGCATGGGCGGAGGAGGTGGTAGCTCATCTTATCCCAGTACCAGCTCCACCTATTCAGGATCGTCAACTTCCAGTCCTACATCTGCGCCTTCTAGCTCCAGCACAAGCACATCTGGTACAACGTCCAGCGGAACGGGCTCCTCAGTCTTACCGCTAAACGTAACAACCCCGCCGGTAAATAGTTCGCTGGGCGGTAAAACTCTTCTTAATACCAGTCCGACAACCGTAACCGTGAACTAAATACCGCCATAATATCATTAGTAGTGTATAATAAAAGTATGAATAGTAGTAAAAGTAGTAAATCGGTAATAATGGATATAGTTACCCTGAACGACAAGGGACAAATTGTTATTCCTGCCGATGCACGAGCTGCTATTGATCTTAAAAGCGGCGACAAACTTCTAGTAATGATTCACCCTTCAAAAGAGGGAATTACGCTAGTAAAACCTGATCGGTTCGAAGAGTATGCTACACAACTTCTTGAGCAAATCAGCGCCGTTAAAATAAAACATACTAAATGACTTAGGAAGAGGAGTCCATGGATCAAGCACAAACTGCTGAGTTAGACCAATCTGTCACTAAAGAACGTAGCCATGAAGAAATAATGTTTATTATTGTGGCCTTAATGCTGGCTATGCTGCTGGCGGCCTTAGATCAAACCATTGTCTCCACGGCCTTGCCGCGTATAGCAACGGATCTACATGGTCTAAGTAAGCTTTCCTGGGTAGCCACAGCCTACCTTATGACAACCGCCATCTCGACACCTCTATATGGCAAGATTGGCGATCAATTCGGTCGCAAGAAAATCTTTCAGTTTGCTATAGTTCTGTTTTTAATCGGCTCGGCATTATGTGGACTTGCCACATCCATGAACGAACTAGTCATGTTTAGAGCCCTTCAAGGCCTAGGCGCCGGTGGGCTTATGAGCTTATCTCAAGCTATAGTCGGCGAAATAGTACCGCCTCGGCAACGGGGAAAATATCTCGGTTATTTTGCGGGCGTATTTGCACTATCCAGCGTTGCCGGTCCGCTGCTTGGCGGCTTCTTTACCGATTCCTTGTCCTGGCGATGGGTGTTTTATATAAATATACCGATTGGGGTGGCCGCGCTGTATGCATTAGCCACCCGGCTTCATCTACCTAAGCGCACTAGCAAGAAAAAAATCAAGATTGATTTTACGGGCGCAGTTTTACTGACCGCTTCAACTATTCCACTATTACTAGCGACTATCTGGGGTGGAGTTTCTTATCCATGGGGCTCAAGTACAATCATTGGCCTGCTTATTGGCAGCGCAGTAATGACAATCCTGCTTATACTCTGGGAGCAGCGACAGCCAATCAGCCGGGCGATGCTACCTACCCATCTGTTTAATAATGACATTTTTACCGTTTCAACGATTCTATCCTTACTAGCCGGCGTGGCTTTATTTGCCTCTATCTTATTTATTCCGGAATATCAGCAGATAGTTCGCGGCTATTCTGCCGTTAAGTCTGGCCTACTAATGCTGCCGTTAATGGTTGGTATGCTGATTTCTATGATCGGCAGCGGCCAGCTGATAGCCAAAATCGGTCGATACCGGATATTTCCCATTATTGGCACTCTTGTAACCGCGCTGGGTGTTTGGCTATATTCCCACGTCACCTTAACAACTCCTCAAGTAGAGCTAAGCGTTTGGATGTTAATTATCGGGCTAGGTATCGGTATGTTCATGCAGATCATGACACTGGCCGTCCAAAACTCAGTCTCAAGAGATGAACTTGGAGTCGCCACCGGCACCGTAACATTCTTTAGAAGTATCGGCAGCAGTTTAGGTGGTGCGGTCTTTGGAGCTATACTAACCAACCGTTTAAGTAGTCACTTGCACCAGCTTTTACCGGCTTATAGCGGCAAATCCAGCCAACTATCTAAAAGTGTTTTATCCGGAATTTCTCCTGCTGGCCTAAAAAAACTGCCGCCGAGTGTTAGTCATGATATCCTGCAGGCTTTCGTGCTATCTTTCCGCGACTTGTTTCTTTATGCAATACCCGTGTTACTTCTAGCCTTCATTGCAGCACTATTTCTAAGGGAAGTACCGCTTCGCACTACTAATGCCGAACCTGAACCGCTGGCCTGAAACATAGATAGCAAATCTGAACTATACTATCTAATTAGTGAAGCTATTAAAGATATATTTAAACTGGCGGCCCTTTTCCGACCATGAGGCCTGGATAATCTTCAAGCTAGCGGCCTTTGCTGAAGCGGTAGGCTGGACTATGCTACTATCAGGAATTGTTGTTAGCAAATATCTAACCCCGACTAGCACCATAGCGGTACAAATAGCCGGGCACATGCACGGCACACTGTTTATTTTATACCTTGCCGCAGTGACGTTCTTAACGCCGTCCCTTAGATGGCGGCCGCTAAGAATAGTCACTGCCGGGATTTGTAGCGTGCCGCCATACGGCACCCTTATATTCGAAGTGTGGCAATCTCACCTAAGGCAGAAACAGCGACGGCTGGCTCTAATCTTGTGTTGCTTGAGTAAGGGAACTTAATAAAACATCAGGGACTGGATCATACTGTCTATTATCTGCGACAATGCCGAGCCCGTCCAGCTGGAAGAGGCAATCGTTACGGGCGTAGTTGACTTACATAGACTGTTGGCACAAGACATAAAGCTTACATAAATAAGCGGATCAAGTGTATTTAAGTCAGTTTCAGGGATAACCTGATCCTTGGTATAGCCCAGATTACCAGTTACAAACACCAAATCAAGACCTCCCTTAGTGTTGGTCGTAGAAAACTGGATAAAACTGACGTAGGTCTGGCCGGCCTGGCTCTGGGTAGGCTGATTATAGCTTAAGTTTATCGAGTCAAGTACGGCTAGATCAGTACCTACCGTCAATCCATTAGGGTATTGCCCGGGCTTATTAATACTAAAAATCACATAGCCCTTAACCGAGCTGCCACTGGCATTAACTAGAGTAGTCAAAGGGGAAGTTATATTTACGGCTGAATTGATATTATTTATTATCCACCCCTTAGGATAAGATACCGATAAGTTATAGACTGTTGATTTATAGGCTTGCATCGCCGGGTTTGGCTGCAAGTTTACTACTTTAGGCAGAACCGGTCTCGAAGGTTCTGCTTTAGGTTGAGATGTACTGCCACTTATTACAAACAAAATAACAGCCAAAATAACGGCAACTACGACAACTATTAAGCCAATCCACGGAATCAGGCTGTGTCGTCTTTTAGGTACCACTGATCTAACAAAGTCGACGCGGGCTTGAACGTCAGCTGGCAATTTGCGTGGTTCGTCTGGCATAACTGTCATTATGCAACCATTTAATAGAATACAAAAGGGCTCAATTGTTCTTCAGTAATATCTAAGACTGATTGGCTATTATGTTATAGTATTACCTTGGAAGTGGGGTTAAAATAACTTAGCTAACCAAAATGAGAGCATAATGAAATTAGTCATAATGATTCCTTGTCTTAACGAGGAAGAGACATTGCCCCTGACTCTAGCGACCATCCCTAAGAAAATTCCTGGCATAGACAAAATTGACATCTTAGTCATCGATGATGGCTGCACCGATAAAACTGTTAAAGTGGCTCGTAAACTCGGCGTCAAGCATTTTATTCATCACCCAACAAAAAGAGGACTAGCCTTATCTCTTCGTGATGGCATTAACGGCGCCCTTGAATTAGGGGCAGACATTTTAGTGCTAACCGACGGCGATAACCAATACCCTCAGGAAAGGATACCAGATCTTATTAAACCCATAATGGATGGTCGTGCCGATACCGTCATTGGTGATCGGCAGATTCATACCATCAGCCACTTCAGTCCAGCGAAAAAGTTCCTCCAAAAGTTTGGCACACTAGTCCTTAATACTGTCGCCGGTACTAATATTCCCGACTCTACCAGCGGCTTCAGGGCCTATTCAAAAGAAGCGGCAATTAAGCTTAACTTGATTGGCAGATTTAACTTCGCCATGGAAACAACCCTGCAGGCTAGTCAAAAACGCTTAACCATTGAAACAATTAAGATTAAAACCAACCCTAAAACCAGAGAATCGAGGTTATTTAAATCATCTTGGGAACACGTTAGAAAATCAGCCGTAGCCCTAACTAACGCCTACATGATGTACAAACCCTTTGCCGTCTTTCTGTCTCTGAGCTTAATACTGTTTATTCTTGGATTAATACCGTTTGTACATTATTTGATCTTATATGTAACCACTAATGTACCCCTTTTTGGTACCCATCATTTACAGGGCCTTATTATTGGCGGTGTACTAATTAATGCAGCTTTCGTTATCTTTGCGTTAGGCGCGATTGCTAATCTGATACGCATTAACCGCTCTTTAATAGAAGATGTACTGGAAGAGGTTAGAAAAGAACGGTTCAAAATAGAAGGCTCCGACAAACGTTAAAGATCCGATAGTTATCGTGGTTTAATAACTAAGTGCTTAACAACTTTACGGGCCACATGATTTAGTTTAACAACCGTATCATTATCCCAGTACCAGGTATTATCACTTCTGAGTATAAAGGTCATTAAGCCGCCGCCCTGGAAAAACAGTAAAATAACAACCAGAGTAATCAGGGCTTTTGAGAACTTCCATTTCTTTAAACCACGGCTCAAGGCTAACCCTATAACTGCCGCCATCGGCAACAATATGGGCAGCAAATAGCGGCCATTCATGTTTTCCAGTACCGCCGTATAGTCGTATGTTATATAACCCTGAACAAATAAAGCACCGCCGTAAATAACGGTTATCATAAGCATTAGCACCGCATAAGGATTATCCCTAAACACTAACTTGCGCCAGAAAAATACGGCAATAGTACCGACTAGCGCTACCGCAATGGCTACAAAGCTAGGTAATGGTAGTGGAGCAAAACTATAAAAATTACTCTTCGGCCCATTGATAGCAAAAAAGAGTCTGTACCACATCCAATAAAACCACGCCCCTGTGTAGGTTATAGGGTTATAAGTGATCTGGGTATGGCCTTGGATAAGATCCTCGTGTCTTGCATAAGTTGCATACCAGGCGCTGTAAGGCTGGCACTGGGACACACTCAGCACCTTCGCGCAGTCTGGTTCAATACTGTGGTACTTCACTATATTCACTCCGTCACGCTCCAAAAACATACCAAGAGAAATAAACAGACCGGCAATTAAGATGGTTTTCATAATGGCGGAACGTTTGTTTAAGTCCTTTAAAAAATCTAGCCATATATTTTTTAATTTGGGCCGGTAAGTAAAGTACATAAGACCTAAAATGTACAGAATAACTGCAAGCGAAATCGGTAAGCTGGCGTACTTCTCAATGCCCGTAAGCAGAATAGTTATTGCTAAAACAAAAAGACGAGTACTGGGAATTTTCTTCTGCTTAATGATATCGGTAATCTGAAAAGCCTGCAGGATTATCCAGGCAACGAGTGGAAAGAATAGGTCATCGTAGCTTATCTGGGCTGCCAATTGCGGGATAATAGGAATTAGAATAAATATTAACAGACTTACATTTGATAGACTTTTAGATAAACCTGTCCGAACTAGAATCTTTTTAAATAAAATCAGGCCAATTAAAAATAAACCGACATCAAAAATCCGTAGAATTATGACTTGAGCTGTCTGACCAGTTACAAACAAATTTAGGAATCGGTAGGGAAAACTCATCAAGTAGTGATAAAGATACGACGGGTCACGAGCAACCGCACCAAAAGCGTCGGCATTAGGCGGCTGCTTAGTCAAAAAAGGAAGCCAGTAATGGGAGTAGACCTTAATCAGTCCAAAATGGAAATCTTCATCGAACGCCTGAGGGTAGAGTGCCGATATGGATATCCAGACCGATTCAAACACAAATAGCACTAAGACAAATACGTAAAAAGCCCTAGAACCAAGCGCTAATATGAATTTCTCTAAACCGGTTTTAATAGTTTTCAAACTTGGTAATTATATTCCCTTAAGCCTGCAAATAAACTGAGTATCTTTAATAATACCTCATGACTATCTTTCGAATAAAGCGTAGAATAGAACCCAAACGTTATATGTTTAAAAAACTTAGGCCACTTCTTAGCATAAGCTTGCTCTTAATAGCCGTAGCGCTAGCTGCAGTATATATATCTAAACATCATTATTTACTGAATAAACTTAGTCAAATACCACTGACAACCGGGCTGCTTGTACTAGGGCTTTACGCAGTGCTGTTTCTAGCGCTGATGCTGAAGTTTAGCGCCACAATTAAATTGGGTCACGTTAAACTGGATCAAAGCGAAAACGCCAAACTTAACGCCCATACCTTACTTATAAATTTCTTCCTGCCAGGTCAGGGTGGACCAGTCTATACTGGCTTATACCTGTACAAACGAAAAAAACTCAGGGTAAAAAACTTTGTCTTAGCAACAGTTTTATACTACTTAGTTTATGCCGTAATCAGTGTTAGTTTTTTGTTCCTGGCAAGCAGGCCTTGGTGGCAAACAGTACTGGCGGTTGTAATTGTGGCCGCCATTGGCTTAACGGCCGCCAGGCGCTATATGAGTAAAGCCCACATCTCCAAACGCGCGCTTAATCTTCATCCGCCGGCCATTATAGGGCTCCTGTTTGCAACCTTATTCCAGATAATCATTCAGGCCATAATTTACGGCGTGGAACTTAAAAGTGTTAATCACGGAATTAGTACAAGTCAGATCATTACTTATACGGGTGCAGCAAATCTTGCTCTGTTCGCTTCTTTAACACCTGGCGCCATTGGCATAAGAGAATCTTTCCTTATTTTCACCGAAAAATTAAACCATCTGAGCAGCGGCACTATCGTACTTGCCAGTTTAATAGACAGGTCTGTCTATTTGGTCTTTTTAGGACTAATTGTGTTGGGCACCTTAGCTTTTCATGTTAATTTAATGTCAGCCAAATACCAGGACGGGGGATTAAAGATAAAGGCAAAACTAAGGAATGCTAGTGAAGAATCTTAAACATCTACTTTTTAAAAACCAGCTATACCTTTCAATTATTACCGCTGCCTGTTTAATTGTTGGCGGCTTGTTCATGGGTTCCTACAATAACCGAGTAGTGCCCACAAGCAACAATCCGGTTGCCATCTATAGCCTAGAACCTCATAACCCTCTCAAATTTATGGCCCATTGGGACAGCCTTAACTATATTACAATTGCTAATTCCGGATACAGTAGCACAGATCTGGCTAATTTCTTCCCACTTTATCCATTGCTGATTCATGTACTTAGTTACTTAACCGGATCACCCCTCTACGCCGGTGTCATAATCTCTTGGTTATGTCTAATAGGTATTATCTACTTCTACATGCAAATTATCGGTCTGTTATTTAAAGATGATCTGAATGGGCGGTTTAAGGCGGCTATACTGTTGCTACTTTTCCCGACAGCGATCTTTTTCCTGGCCGTCTACACGGAAAGTCTTTTCGCAATGCTAGCCCTAGGCAGTATCTACTTTACTCTAAAGAAGAGCTACTGGTTGGCCGGGCTACTGGCCGCATTCATGAGCGCCACTCATATTACCGGACTGTTTGTTCTTGCCTTAATCGGTCTAATCATGATAGAAGATAAAGTTAAGTTAAGCCGCATAATCCTAACCCTGCTAACCGGTAGTCTTGGTATAATAGCTTATATGTTTTATCTGGGTGAAAAGTTTGCCCAGCCTTTTAGTTTTATTACTGCTCAAAAAAGCCACGGTTGGCTGGCAAGTCATTATACCAATCTGCTGCCAAGTGCTGATCTGATCAGTTTAATATTTATTATTTTAATCATTATTTCAGCTATTTACTGGTGGAATAAACGGCGCAGCTTGTCTATTTACGGCTTATTATTTTTACTGATCCCGATAGTCGGGCAGCAATTTGGTGGCTTTAACCGCTACGTACTGATGGCCTTTCCGATTCCTTTAATGCTTTACGGCTATAGCCGCCACCGGCCCAACCTCTACATTATCTGCGTCATCGGCACCAGCATACTCTGGACCTACTTCTTACTGCAATATAGCGGTGGCTATATAGGCGGTTGAGTAATAAGTTTGTACTTATCTATAACCATTCCGGATATGACTAAACCAATGCCGCTTAAGACTAAGAATACTTGTTCAATATTATGAATATTTTGTCTATATACTGAACGGTGAAAAAAGATGGCGCCGAGAATGAACCAGCAAATAAACATTATCCAAGCCAGTAGTTGGTAATACCTGTTTAGACCTAGTGACAATATGGCAATACTAAACAGGGCAATTAGAAGACCGCTAAAGGCTAGTGTTGATTCAATCCCGTCAACACTCACTTTATCTTGTAGAATAACAAGGCATGCCGAGAACCGGCCATGACACCTGTCAGGGGCAGCCGCTCCAAAACCAGTGAAAAACCCGAATAAGAATAGACCGAGAGTTAAGCTAACCCAGGCATATCTAAGCCGTAAATTAACAAGACGCCGAGCCAGATAAAGAGTCAGAGCCAGAATCAGTAAGGCCGTAATTACATCGCCACAAATAAATACCCATGAATAAGCATGATGAGGATCCTCAAGATCGCTAGGCACACCGAACTTAGCTGTATGATTATCTAACCAGTAACCGAGCGGCCAGGAGTTATAGATAAGGGCAGTAATTGCCAGGGTAACAGTAAAAAAATGGGGCATGTATTTTTTCATAATTAGGCCGTATAGACTATATTAACTGAGCTTAGATGAATAATAGCTTAAAGACAATAAAAAAAGGACGGTTAGTAATCCTAATAGAACCGTCCTTTATGCCTATTAGTAACTATTTAATAGGACGATTAGCAAGACCGGATATCTGGAAAATGCCAGTTACGATAGCGTAAGTCCCAAGTAGCCATACAAAGGAAACGCCATGTTTCTGTTTTGCAAACAAAATTAGGATGCCGGCTACCAAAGCGACAAGTGCGCTCAAATAAGCCAAAGCCTGAGCTTTAGCAATATTAGCTACGCTAAAGTAAGCGTTAACTGCCTCAACTACCGCTCTAGCTATTAGCGCAAAGCCAATTAAAGCTACAAAGGTCGTGAACTTAACATTGGTATGTCTTACCAAATAAACTCCTACGCCTAATTCAAACGCACCTAAAGCCGACGGCAGAAACCAGGTATCGGCAACTCCAATACTGCTTAAACCGGTTAGGGCATCTACTACTCCGACGATCAGCACAAAAGCGCTAAACAGATAGAGCAGTACATGCAAGCCCAGGCCTGGCCAAAAAACTGCTGCCAAACCAAATAATAACGTTGCCACACCCCCTAGCACTAGAGCCCACCAGTTATCCCTCGTGACACTAACTGCACTCATTTTTCACCCTCCTTTAAGTGATAATTGAATCATGCACCTTAATGTTCAATCTGTCAAACTACTGGTGTGGATAAGTCTCAGAATACGCTGTAATAGCAAGACTTGATTAATAAAGACTTAAGCAGCATAAAGAATGATGTGCTTAGAGTAGAACCCTGGACATAAAAATACAGTTAGTTATCTAAGGTTAAGCTAGAGCAGCGGATCGATCCACCACCTTTACGAAGTTCAGGTAGATCCAGGGTTATAGTTTTAAGCCCGTGGGATTCTAGATCAGCTTGGAACTTTGGAGCATTAGAATTTAAGACAACAATTTCGCCGGTTGAAACAAGGTTTAAACAAAAAGCCGTCAGCGCTTCATGCTTAGACACAATTATCTTATCTACTTGATCATAATTTGCTAAAAGTTTACTACTAGTGCTTTTAAATAGGTCAGGGCAGTAGGCGATCAGCCCTTTTTGGTTGCCTTCTGGCCATTTAAGTACAGCAAGAGCTAGATCGATGTCATACGTTGGACTATCCGGCCAGCCGGTTATTTTATTAATCTTGGCCGGACCGAACCTAAACCAACGCTTCGGCTTAGTTTCTAAACTGATAACCTCATTAAAGCCAAGCAGCGACTTAATGTAGGGGTGAGCATCTTTAGTGGTCCGAAAAGGCGATTGTGTAAATACCGTCCCCCCGCAGGGCAGGGCATCACCTTGTCCACTAAATCTCTCAACGTGTTCAGGCATTATGAGGATTTGCAAGCCTAGATCTTCCAAGGCTTGTTTGGCATAGGCTTCTTCGGATTTGCGTTTATTTGGCAACCGGGCCATCAGGGCCTTACCGCTCCTTATAAGTGCCCAGTTGGCGGTATAAACGCCGTCTTGCGAAGTCGAAGGCGGTTGAACCTGCTTAACCTCAATACCGGCTTGAATGAAAGCATTTTTAATTGATTCATGTTCTTTAATGGCCGCCGCTACATCAACTTTTACATTTGAATCCATCTGCGCATTAATGGCAAATTCATCATTAAAGTAATCAGCTCCGGACATTAAAACAACTTGGTTTATTTTTGGCATTACAAAGATCTATTATACATGCGTAAATTTCAGAAGTTTAGCTCGCTGGAGCCAAGAATAACTTCTAACGGTAGGTTGAAAGCGAAGAATTCGCGGTCTTCATGAGTTAACTGGTCAGTTACATCCATCTCAATCATCCGCTGCCGGACTGCCTGCGCTAAAAATAACCACTTTTCTGACTCTTTATAGTCACTACTTATGTAGCTCTCTTCAAAGCGCATTGATAGGTATTGATCAATATCTTCAATAGGCACTACTTCAGACTCCATAGCATCTTCAATAGCCCGTGACAGCATGGACTGGTCGCTTGCTAGATCAAGCAAGCTAAATAACTGCCGCCAGGCACCATTCATATTTTCATTCATAACGCCATATTATACTACATATTGCAAATAACAAAAGTTGGTAATATATATAAAAGGCGATAACCTTAAATAATAATGACTAATCAATCAGCCCCAGTAATAGTAATATTTGGAATCACGGGAGATTTAAGCAAACGGAAATTGCTACCGGCGGTCTACCACCTATTTCATAAAAAACTGCTGCCAACAGGCACACAGATAATTGGCACAAGCCGTAGCCCGCTGTCTAAAGCAGATCTTATGCATCTTATTGAAGGCAGCTTAAACGACCGAGACGAAGCGTGCGAAGATGAGGCTTTAAATCAATTGAACGCTTCAATAGACACAGTACAGATAGATCCTGAAAAGCTGAGCGATTTCCAGAAGTTGAAAGACAAATTAGATGATTTGGATAATAATGCCAATCATAGCCGACTATTCTATATGTCGATCCCGCCTAGCGCTTACGGCCCGATTATTTCCAACTTAAAGGCGACCGGACTTAATAGCGAAGCTAACCGCATTTTACTTGAAAAACCGTTTGGCTATAATTTGACATCAGCAACCGAAGCGGTCAAGCTCGTCGGTTCCGCTTATCAAGCAGAGCAAATTTATCGGATTGATCACTACCTGGCCAAGGAAACTGCACAAAACCTACTATCCTTCAGGCTACATAATCCGATTTTTGTACCTCTATGGAACAATGGGCACATAGATTCCGTCCATGTCCGTCAATTTGAAACCTTAGGCATTGAAGGCCGGGTAAATTTTTACGAGCAGACTGGCGCCCTGCGTGACATGATCCAAAGTCACCTGATGCAAATACTAGCACTGACCCTTATGGACGTGCCGGAAAATATGACCAGCAAAGCCATCCACGCTGCTAAACTTAAGTTTTTTGCTAGTTTACAAGAAGCCAGACCTACTAAAGCCATTAGAGGCCAGTATCAGACATACCGTCAGGAGGTTGGCAAGGATAGCAACGTGGAAACATACGTTAAACTTGAACTTTCCAGCCAGTTAACCGCCTGGCAGGGCGTACCTTTACTGCTTGAGCATGGCAAAGGCATGAACCGTACGCTCGCCGACATAACAATTGCTTTTAAGAGTGCCGGGGAAAGACGTCGTAATAGCTTAACGTTTCAGATACAACCTAATGAAGGTATAAGTCTTAATCTGCTAATTAAAGAGCCGGGCCTGACTAACAACATGACACATACGGCACTGGATCTAAAGTATAAAGACGTTTTTAAAAGTGCTCATACGGTAGATGCTTACGAACGGGTCCTTATGGACGCAGTTAGGGGTGACCAGTCATTATTTGCCTCCGATGAAGAAGTTTTGACAACTTGGCGTATCCTTCAACCACTACTAGACACCTGGGCGGATAATGATGAAGGCTTAAGAATTTACCCCAACGCCGCAGAAAAAGTAAGATAATTTCAGTGCCCCTAAAGCCCTGACTTGCTAAAATTAATATAGTCCTTTGTTAAAGAGCTTGAAGAAGGAGTTTGATGTTGATCGACCTGCTTATAGTTTTAATAGTCATTTATGCCGTTCTGAGAAACTGGGGAAGAGGATTTTTAAGTCAGTTTTTCTCGGTCATCGGGCTAATTGCCGGGCTTTTCTTAGGCCGCTTGGTTGATAGCTATACTATCAGCCTGGTCCATACTCCAACCAACCGGGCGATCGTCACTGTTGCGACCATGCTAGGTCTTAGCCTAATCGGTTTATCAGCCGGAGAATATATTGGGCTGCATTTCAAGTATCGGCTAAAAATAAAGCAACTCGATTCCGCCGATAATTACCTAGGCGCAATTCTAACCGGCATTTCCATGCTGTTGCTCATCTGGCTGGCCTCCTCAGTTATCCAGAGCCTACCGGCTACCAGGGTTAAAGGTTATATAAAAACCTCCCATATTATTGCCGCCCTAAATAATATAATGCCGCCGGCACCAAACATTATCTCTGATCTCGGTAGAATAATTGACCCCAATGGCTTTCCTGATGTATTCATCGGCAACGAGCCAATCCCTAATAATAACGTCACCACACCAACACTTGGAGCGTTACTTAGCGCCGTTAATGCCGATCGGACATCTGTAGTCAAGATCGAGGGTACCGGCTGCGGGGGGATAGTCTCTGGCTCAGGTTTTGTGGTCGGCAACAATTTAGTGGCCACCAACGCCCATGTTGTAGCCGGTATAAGTTCGCCATATATTTTTGATGTTAATGGGCGCCATTATGCAACTGTCATATGGTTTGATCCAAATTTGGATTTAGCTGTGCTTAGAACCTCCGGTCTGGCAGGCAAGCCTCTAACCATTGACACAAAATCAATCAGCACCAACACTCCAGGAGCCGTCTTAGGCTACCCTGGTGGTGGCGGCTTTAAAGCTGATCCAGCGGCTGTTATGGCTGAATTTCAGGCCAGCGGCCATAACATCTATGGCAATGGCGTGACGCTCAGGAATATTTATGAAATTGCGGCTAATGTTATACCCGGTAATTCCGGTGGCCCATTAGTTGAAGAAAACGGTAATGTTATGGGTGTCGTATTCGCCGAAAGTACAACTTATAATCAGGTCGGCTACGCTCTGGCTATGGACAAAGTAAGCCAAGAAATTAATCAGGCCAAGTATAGAACTTCCGCTGTCAACACAGGCCAGTGTGCGGAATAGACTATTCCGCGCGCAGTGCTTCTATGGGATCTTTAGTTGATGCTTTAATTGCCGGGACCGTCCCAAAGACTATGCCGACAAGTAGTGAAATCCCGGTTACAATAATTACACTTTGCCAGGTTATGATAGGAGTCAGACTAGTAACCAGCCTTATGCCCAGCTCTATTAGAAAAGATAAAATTATACCGATTAAGGCTCCAGACAAGCTTAAGAAAGTGGCCTCGGCAATGAACTGATTTCTAATTTGCCGATTGGTAGCTCCTACCGCCTTTCTGATACCTATTTCCCGTACCCGTTCCGAAACCGATACCAGCATTACATTCATAATGCCTATACCGGCCACCAGCAGGGAGATGCCGGCTACACCTGCCACTAAGCCAGTAGTCAGATTAACGATAGAATTATTACTGGCAAGATCCTGGGTACCGGTATTAACAGTTATGTTGCTTGAGCCACCGTGGGCAACATCGAGGGCGCTGGCGACATTCTTAGCTGTAATGGCCGCCTGATTGGGATCGGTGGAGCGGGCAAATATCTCATAGGTTGGCGCCGTGTTGTTAGTAAACGATTCGGCAATGCTATTGGGTATAAAGATGGCATCGTTAAAATTAGCCTGTTGACTTAAAGGTGTAGAGTCAAAGGTATTAAATATGCCATCAACAACGAAAGTTTGTCCGTGAAAAGTAAAGCTGGCGCCTAGTGGAACATTTTCTTTAAACATCGCCTCGGCAGCCGTTTGGCCTAAAACCGCGACTTCATCACCGTTATTATTATTACTATCACTGAAAAAATCACCGTAAGCAAGTGACTGATTTATAAGGCTTGGAAAACTGGCACTTGTTCCAATAACAAAACCCTGGTGGTAAGCTCCATAATCCCCCTTAGGCGTTCCCGGCACCAGTGTCACCGGTGCACTGGCACTAACGCCATTTACGTGATTAACGGTATTTATATCTCTATAAGTTAGCGGGCTTAATATATTTAAACTAGACAGGGGAGCACCGGAAGTACTACCCAGATTAAGCTGCGAAGGTTTAACAATAATAATGTCCTTGCCGTATTTATGGATTTGACCACTGATTTGCGTCTTGATGCCATCACCGATGGCTAGGATTGTTATAACTGACGTGACGCCAATAATTATGCCCAGCATTATGCCAAAACTTCTTCCTTTAGAGGTTTTTAAAGTGCTTATACCGGCTTTAATATTGCTGCCTAGACCAAATCCTAACATTTATTTAGCCTTTGCTTTACTTTTAATAGTTCGGGGTTTCTTGACTTTAATGACCGGCTGTTTAGCCACTGACGATTTACTTGGTAGGGCCTTCATCAGAAGGGAAACGCCAGCCAGATCGTCTTCTTCACGGGTGGCTGGAATGGTATAGAGAACTTTACGGGCAGTAGTAGCAACCCGACCGATCGTTGAAGCTTCATCATGAATGATGCCGCCGTCGTGCATATAGACTACCCTAGTGGCAAACCGGGTAAGCTCCGGGTTATGTGTCACAAATATGATGGTGTTACCCATTTTATGTATTTCAGCCAGTAGCTCCATGACTAACCGTGAGCTACCGCTATCCAGGTTACCAGTTGGCTCATCGGCAATAATTATCTGGGGATTATTGACTAAAGCCCTGGCAATCGCCACGCATTGCAATTGACCGCCCGACAATTGTCCAGGCAAATAATACTCGCGGCTTTGCACACCCACCCGGTCAAGCATCTCGCTAGCTATTTTCAGCCGCTTCGTTACCGACATACCTTTATAGGTTAAAGGTAGGGCAACATTCTCTAAGGCAGTAAGTTTTGGCAGTAAATTAAAGAACTGAAAAATAAAGCCAATCTTATCCCTCCGGATTTTGGCAGATTGGTTAGCGCTGAGCCGTGAAACCAGTTTGCCGTCAAGCCGGTACTGGCCATGTGACGGTTTATCCAGTAGCCCAATAACATTCATAAGCGTGCTTTTGCCGCAACCGCTAGGGCCCATAACCGCCACAAACTCACCCTTGTTTATAGTAAGGCTAACTTCGTCGAGCGCTAGAGTTGTAGCGTCCCCGAAGCCGTACAGTTTACTGACGTCTTGTAACTCGATTAATGCCATTTGTACTAGTTTAACTCCGTATTTGCTAAACTGGCAAGATGTTTTTGTAGTAATTTGCGATATAATTAACAATTAAACCCACAATATTGACTATCTGGAGGGATGCAAGAGCGGTTTAATTGGCACGCTTGGAAAGCGTGTGTGCGTGCAAACGTACCGAGGGTTCGAATCCCTCTCCCTCCGCCAGCATCAATTAGAACAATAATCCTCAAAGACCGGCACTCTCCTCGACACCAGATAGTGATACAATACTACTTATGTTTATGCGGGTATTTTTGTTATGGTGGTATGGAGATGGCTGGGCAGCGGTAGCCAAAAGTTTTAACCGCCGGACCGCTAACGTCGCCCAAGTTTTCAGTGTAAACCAGTTGCTAAGTACGCTATTTGCTCCATGGCGCAGAATTATTACCTATCCAGGTGCATCTTTAGAGGAAAAATTTCGGGCCTGGACGGATAACATTTTCAGCCGAACTATCGGCTTTGTTATTCGTTTGTTCGTACTGTTGACCGCCTTAATTATGACTATCTTTATTGCAATCTTGACCTTAATTGAGCTCATCATTTGGCCGTTGCTGCCACTCGGCATAATCGGTGGCGTGGTGGCGGGACTACTATGGTAGGACTGCTTGATTTAGCTTCCGATCGGGCTTATACCGCTCGCCTGGCTAAACGGCTTAGCAGGCAAAGCTATCTTGCTTCACTTAGCCTTGGCTTTATAGCATTAGCTGGAGCAGTTATAGTGGCTGTCAACGGACATACGCGTTATAGCTTCTTCTTTATTTCATTGGCGCTATTATTCCTGGTTCCGGCAATCTGGTGGAAACGCTACTTAAACGTCTTACCAATTAAAGGTAACGGACTAACTGAACGGTTGAGTGCTGAAGTGCTTGCGAATATTGATCCCAAAAAAGAGCTTACGCCACAAGTATTATGGGCAAGCCTAGAAAAAAGCTGGCAAACAGGCTTTATCTATCATCATCTGCTATTATCTTCCGAGGTTGTCAGCCTATGCATTGAGCACTTAGATAAATCAACTATTAAATCGGCCCTGGATATTGCCGCCGTTATAGCTGACGGGGTAGGCAGTAAGCTAATCGAACCTGGTTTTGTAGCAGCCGGCTTAATGTTAAATTCGAAAGACTTAGGCGCGCTGCTGCTTGAACAAAAGTCTAAACTGGAAGATATTAAAACCGTATCGGTATGGTTAGGCCGAAACTTGGTTGAATTTGGTGACCGCGAGAAACAAAAATTTGGCGGCATTGGCAGGGACTGGGCCTTCGGTTATACACCTCTGCTTAATAAATTCGGCCTTAATTTGAGCCAAAGCATTATGAAAGACCAAATTCATTTTGGCTGGCTAACCGCAAGTCGCGGGGTTTTAGCAATTGAAGCCGCCCTGGAAAACCATTCGCGTGCGCTAGCCGTTATTGGGCAAGTCGGGGTAGGCAAAACCAGCAACGTCTATGCTTTAGCCCAACGACTTATCGAAGGAAAGACCTCAGGTGACCTTGCTTTCCATGAACTCGTAATGATTAATGCCACCGACATCGTGTCAAATGTACGTAGGCCGGGTGACATTGAATACATAATGATCAGCCTAGCTAATGAAGCTGCTCACGCTGGGCATATAATCTTGTTTCTTGATGATGCCGAAGCTTTCCTGACGGAAGGCACCGGCAGTTTCGATGGTGCTAAAATACTGCAAAGTATTATTGGAGCAGGTAGTGTACCAATCATCCTGGCTCTCACCCCTAATGGCTTTCAAACAATCAAGGCTAGGAACCCGGCTTTGGCCTCACAAATTACGCCAATTGTGCTAAATGAGTTCAGCGAAACCGATACACTTCATGTGCTAGAGGATACCGCCGTAGGCTTAGAGAATAAAAATAAAGTACTAATTGCCTACGAAGCTTTAACAGCCAGCTATAGTTTGAGCGGACGTTATTCCAGCGATGAAGCCTATCCTGGCAAAGCCATAAGCCTGCTAAGTCGGAGCATCCCCTACAGCCAGGGCAGCGTCATAACGAGAGCCAGTATCGAAGCCGCCGTTGAAGATATGTACGGCGTAAAGGTTGGCTCGGCTCATCCGGCTGAGGCCGAGGAACTACTGAACCTGGAAGACCGGATCCACCAGCAAATGATTAATCAGGATCAGGCGGTCAGCGTAGTAGCTAACGCCCTGAGACGGGCAAGGGCAGGAGTAACTAATCCTCACAGACCAGTTGGCAGTTTCTTATTTCTAGGTCCAACCGGCGTCGGTAAAACCGAACTAGCTAAAGCGCTAGCCAGCACTTACTTTAAGTCAGTGGATAATATGATCCGTTTGGATATGAGTGAATACCAGAACCCCAGCGACCTAAACCGCTTGCTGTCCGACGGCACAAATGAAACTAAAAGTCTAATTTTAAGTGTCCGTCAAAAACCATTTAGTGTAGTACTGCTTGACGAAATAGAAAAGGCCCACCCGTCAATACTTAATTTATTGCTGCAAATACTCGACGAAGGTAGCCTTAGTGACAGCCAGGGCAGAAGTGTATCTTTTAAAGACTGCGTTATTATTGCAACCTCCAACGCCGGCGCCCAGTCAATTCGTAAACGTATCGAATTTAATGAAAATATAAATGATTTCCATGATGAACTTATAGAAGAACTGATTAAGCATAATGATTTTAAACCAGAACTCATCAACCGTTTCGATGAAGTCGTAATCTTTAGACCGCTGCAGCCCGACGAACTGGCCCGCGTAGTAATGCTGATGCTGAAGGAAGTAAATCAAACTCTAAGCCAGCAGAATATTACTGTCAGTCTGACCGAAGCCGCGATTAATAAAATAGTCGAGAAGGGCTATGACCCGACGTTTGGCGCCCGACCGATGCGACGGGTTCTGCAAAAAGCGGTTGAGGATACGATAGCCAAAAAAATACTTAGTGGAGAGATTAAACCAGGAACTAATACAAACCTGGACGCATCTGACCTGACGATCTAATCGATCAGGGTGCCGATCGGTTTTCCACGGACTAGGCTAACAAGATTATCCGCCTTCATAACATCGAAGACTATTATTGGTTTACTTTGCTCAAGCGCCAGACCAATTGCCGCTTTGTCCATAACCATAATTGAATTATCTTCAACGGCTTGCTGGAAGCTGACTTTAGATAACTTTGAAGCATCGTCAAATTTAGCCGGATCTTTATCATAAACGCCGTCGTGCTTGGTAGCTTTCAATACCACCTGGCAATCCAGCTCAAGTGCAAAGCTAACTGCCGCCGTATCATGAGTAACATAAGGCCTGGCAGTACCACCGGCCAGAATAACTACACGACCGCTTTGTAAATGCTTTTCGGCCCGCCGGTAAGAATAGGATTCGGCCACCTGTTCGGCAAATATATTACTCAGGCAACGCGTATTAATACCGTTCGCCTCAAAAATATCAGTTAGCGCCATCGAGTTCATAAGTCCGGATAACATGCCCATTTGATCGGCCGTAACTCTCTTAATTCCGTGCCCGGCAATTTTCGCACCGCGCACCATATTGCCGCCACCAACAATTAAAACTACCTGGCAGCCGGTTGATACAACCTTTTTAACTTCCTCTGCCAAAAAAGTAGCAATTTCCGGATCAACGCCAAATTCATAGCGACCGGATAATTGTTCACCGGACAGCTTAAGTAAAACTCTGAGGTACTTAACTTCTGCCATCTAACCAACCAGTCTAGCAAAAGACAAGGCGAAAGACTATACTTTTTAAGATATGATTAAGATTTATTCCTGGAATGTCAACGGTATTAGGGCGGTCAACCGTAAGGGGTTATGGCAGCCATTCATCGATAAACATAAGCCCGATATAATCTGTTTGCAAGAAATTAAAGCCAAAGCCGACCAAATTGACATTGACACGCAAGGCTATAACGCTTTCTGGTATCCAGCTGACAAACCAGGCTACAGCGGCACTGGCATACTTTCAAAAATTAAGCCCTTGCAGGTCATTGATGGTTTTCCTGAAGATGTTATTAAACAGTATAACGTAACCGGCGACATCTATGGTGATGCTAATAAAGAGGGTAGGGTACTAACCGCTGAGTTTGACAGCTTTTGGCTAGTAACGGTTTATACCCCGAACGCCAAGGATGATTTAAGCCGGTTAGAACTCAGGCATAAACATTGGGATCCGGCATTTCTTACGTATGTCAAACATTTGAATAAATCGAAGCCAGTGGTTTTCTGCGGCGATCTTAATGTTGCCCACACCGAAGATGATCTGGCAAACCCTAAACCCAATATTGGCAAGAAGGGCTTTACCGACGAAGAACGCGCCGGACTTAGTGCCTACATCGACAGCGGCTTTATTGATAGCTTTAGAATATTTACCAGAGGCAATGGCCATTATACGTGGTGGTCACACTTTGCTAATGCCCGCGCCAGAAACGTCGGCTGGCGGATTGACTACTTTCTGGCTAGCAAAGCACTTAAAGACAAAATTAAGGCGGCTGATATTCAGGCCGACATTCTTGGCTCTGATCATTGCCCCATTTCAATTACCTTGGACCTATAAAGTTGTATGGGCATAGATTACTGGCAGAAACAGGACCCTAAAATACCGCTGTTTCCGGATTTACTTTGGAGCCGTCCGGAACATAAAAACCAGGCAGGCAAGTTATTAATAGTTGGCGGCCACATTCAATCATTTGCTGCTGTCGCTACAGCCTACAGTGCTGCTACTCAAGCCGGCATAGGAGTTGCCAGAGTAATGCTGCCGGATGTTCTTCAAAAAACCCTCAGCAGCTTTTTTGTGGGCGGTGAATACCTTGCATCAACCCCCAGCGGCAGCATCGCCCGTCAGGCTCTTGATCAAGCCCTATATGCTAGCAACTGGGCCGACGGCGTTTTACTGGCCGGCGATTTTGGGCGTAATTCAGAAACGGCAATATTTTTAGAGCAGTTTAGTGCCCACTACACAGGACCCCTAGCAGTAACTAAAGATGCTCTCGATTACTTTACGCCTTCAGCTGAGAGCCTTATAAACAGAGAAAATACTCTGATTGTAACGGCGATTGCGCAACTGCAAAAACTAGCTATGAGCGCACACTTCCCGCAAGCATTCAAATTTCATATGGACCTACTGAAGCTGGCAGAAACGCTCCATACGTTTAGCGAAAAGTACCCGATAAATTTAGTCGTAAAGCATGCAGATAATATCTTGGTAGCCGCCGGTGGCAATATAACAAGCACAAAACTAGAGGCCGAAAAACCAGTTTGGCGAGTCGAAACAGCCGCTAAAGCCATTACCTGGTGGATTCAGAATCCTTCTCAGCCGCTCGCAAGCATAACAACCGCCCTTATAGACCAAAATACTGCTAATTAACGCTAAAATGGCTAAGGAAATAGGCTGAATCAGGCGCAAAAGCATCGTACTGGGACGCCAGCAGGGCATACTGAATATTGCCGGCTACCACAAACTCACCCTTCATAAAGACATTGTTACCATTTCTAACTCCGGTTATTTGAAAAGTCTCAGTCCGATGGCCATTAACATATAAATAGCTAGAATATAGCAGCTGGCCTGACTGAATATTGGAAACCGTATCGTGAACCAGCTTGTCGAGAGTCGCGTCAGTATCTGCTTCCTGCTCGGGAGTAGTGTAGACCACCTGATATACAGCATCATTCTTGGAAGACTGCACTGTGGTCTCGTTATACGAAACGCCGTTTAAAGTAACATTTTGCTGAGAGACTGTAGGACCTGTAGGAAATAAAGCTGTGAAATTACCACCCGAACTAGAATATGTCGTCCACTTATTACTTGTAACTAAAGCTGCTGCCTTATTTGACTTATGATGCCAACCGGACGATACGGAAACAATAATGACGGCAATAATAATTAAACCTAGAATAAGAAAGGCTAGTTTGGGAATACCTGGTTTAGCGGTAGAGGCCGGTAATTCCAGAAGATGCTGACTTCCACCTATGCCTAGGGGAGCAATCTCTGGAGTATGGACCGGCTCAGCTGTATTTACAATCGGAGCCTCACTAGACTTAACGGCCACTTCTTCGTCAGAAGTTGATTCCTGGCTATCGGCAGGAGTTATTTCTTCCTGAGCAGCAGCTTCATCAACAGAATCATTCATAGGTTGCCCCTCTGAATCTTCCTCAGTGACATTAATCGCTGTTTCCTCTTTTGACATAAGCGTTATGAAAATAATAGCTAGGTTAGTGAGGAAAATCAATACAGCAAAAATCTGCCTCGCTGTATTTTTTTAACAATATTTATTTGCTTTATAAAAAATGTTATATAATTATTTTAATTATATGCGGGAAATAAATAATACGACCACTTTAGTGTCGGGTGAGGAAAACATTTCTATAAGACTGTCCGCTGAATCTCCGGCATGGCAGCTTAAATATTCACCCCCTAAAGAAGGCCTGAGAGATGGTCCGGCCACAAGAATCAACCACTTGGAAGAGGAATTAGGGCGGTCACTCTTAGCACTCAATGAACGAGATGAGGAAATTGTTAAACTTCAAACACAGATTTCATATTATGAAAGTCAGCAAATCAATGACAAAGCATCAGTTAATCCTCAACAATCGACCGCTCCCGTACTTCATATAGTAAAGCCGACTATAGAAATCGTCGATAAAGTTACACCTAACCTGCCAGATAAATCTCGAGACGCGGAATCTATCTTATCTCCTTCACAAAAAAGATATGAAAGCATCATTCTGTTTCTTCTTAAACAACCCAATTTTACTTTGGAATCGTCTAGCTGCGGCAAAGTGATAACCGAAGCTCTGCAGCTTCAGGGCAAAGACTGGAACAACGCCCAAAATTATTTAGCAAGGATAGGATTAATAGAATTACAAAAATCGAATCCAACACGCGTAAAAAGTATCAGCTTAAATGTAAATCGCCTGACAGCAAAATTTTATAAATTTATTAGCGGGGACGTTATAAATAATCTGAAAGCCGTACTTGAGGAAAAACCTAATACTGAAGAATCGGCACAGCCTCAAGTGGAAAGTTTAGTAACTAACGGGCAACCTAAACGTCAATTATCAGCTCGAGTTAGAAGGCAGCTAACAATGGAAGTAGTGGAAGGACCTAAATACCGCGACACAGGCAAAGATGCCGCCAAACTGAAAGCGGGACCGAAACCTTTTTTAGAACACCGCCACTTAACCAGTGGCGCAAAGAGGCATTAGAAGACGAAATTGATCTAGACTATGAAAGTCGTCCTTCTGAAGGAGAATTAGATTTTACCTTCAGGGTAGAAGATAAGCTTTTTTATAAATCCTATGAAAGATCAGATTTTGCAAAAGAAGATCTAAGCATAAAACTATTACTGGCTATAGGACTGGCTGGTACCTTCAAGCAAACCGATGAGCATTATATTAATTATCTACAGGCGATTACCAATAAAGGCTTGGCTGAGTCAGAAAAATTATCTCCGGAAATGCTCCAAGATCTTCTTATAAGTACACTTGAGCGCGGACTTACACTGAATGGTGGGCCTCGATACCGACTGACCTCAGAAGCCCTAAAAATATTAATGGATCGCTCAACGCAAACGATCAGGCAAACTAAATCAGCGCCAGTGGTTTCTAAAGATGAAATTGAGGAAACGGATGAGCCAGTATACCCCTATCCTCAAAAGATAATTAAACCTGAAGGCTTTCCCCTACTAGCCGATGACAGCCTTGATTTTATACAGCATGAAGCCAACGTCAAAATTGTTAAGCGAACCGGTTACCGAATACTAGAAATATTTGCTGAATTAGAACTATGTAATGGCGTTATATACTTTACAGGCGATAGCCCGGCTGCCGAAGTCAGGAAGCGCTTAGCTGCCGATATTAGTTATGACTCTTATGCTAAATCACTAGGTAGCATGGAAAAAAATGGCTATGTATCAGTAGACTTTGATCGAAAGGTAATTGTCTTAACACCAGCAGGTGAAAAGCGTATTGCACTTTTAAAAACCTATCATAGTTATCTTAAAGATCCGAAAGAGAAACCAATAAGAGCGACTACCGGCCTTAGAATTATTGAGCATGTAATGTTTATGAGCGGAATATACTTCGATGAAACTACAGCCGAATCAAGCCTTCCTCTCTATAGCGACTGGATAGCCCATCCAAATAACACCCAAGGTATAATCCCTGATATAGCCCGGGCATTAGATATTACCGAAGATACAGCTACCCGGCGCATTTATGAGCTTAGAAAAAACAAGAAGTATTTAGAAGCAATAATCAGAAAAGATGGAAGTATACTAAAAGACACTTTAACCAATTTAAGACTAACTAGAGAGGGGCTAAAGTTTGCGTTAAGGGCAATGCACGAGTTAAGAGAGCTAGAAGAAGTAATCGGCGAAGACGAAGCGGCTGAAGCAGATAAACTTTTAGGCGAATGTCGCGAGCTCGCATCAATTAGCGGCAACTACCATGTGAAGAGCTATCTTAACCAACGATATGCTGATATGCAATTCTTTGAACTCAGCAGAACCGGTTTTGACGCAGAAATAGGCCGCTTGAGAGAACTTAAATCGCAAATAGAAAATAATGATGTTCCAGCGAAAGACTTCCTTGAAGCTACAGCTTAATTAATTAAAATATGAAGGTAATAGCAACTTCCAAAAACCATATAAAGGTATTCTACGATGAAGTTCACTCCCATGCCGCTACGCATCTTCACGACAACCCCGAACTAGCACCGCTGCTGCAAGAAGTTATAACGAGCCTGGAATTAACCGGGCAAGAGGTAGCTGACCACTTTGACCGGCACCGGGTTATTGGTCGGTGTGATGTTGTAGAAGTAATCAAAAAAGATGAAATTGTTTACGCAGTTCGAAAGAACAGGGAAAATGACGGCCTAGTGCCATTTGTAAAGAATAGGATCGGGGACCTTTGCCAGACCATTGCCGTTCACCTCGTACCAAATAAAGACGCGAGTTATACATTATCTAGCGCCTGGATAGGAAAATTCAATGATGATGAGCCTTTTCCGCAGTCAAAAGAAGCCAATTCAGACAGCATAGCTTTCTGGACAAGCCATGCATTTATTTACGGCAGTCAGGAGATAATCCCTGATACCGAAACTACTTTATGCCCCTGGTAATACTTAAAATGAACAGAATAAATTGGTGGGCGAGGAGGGACTTGAACCCTCACGAGCGTTAAGCTCACAAGATTTTGAGTCTAGCGTGTATACCAATTTCACCACTCGCCCTTATTATTGTAAGGATTCTTAGACAACTCTAAGGTGTAATTGTACTATACTTAAATTAGTTAGATCCAGGTTATATAGTTACTATATTAATTACTATGGCAAAGCATAATCGTTACCAAGAAGAAAATATTCATAATGACCAGGTCAGAGTCTTTTCGGGTGAGCTAGAGAATGAAACCGATGCTGCTAAGATGATTCGCCATAAAATCGCAAGACTCTATGAAGATGAGCCCAGTGCTAATGCTGAAATAATTGAAGCCAGAAACAGCCGTCCACGCAGCAAGCACCAACAGTTTATGTCCGAACTCAGCCGGTCCGGAAAAACCATGGCCGAGATCCAAACCGAGTGGCACAACTATTATTCATCTCTAAGCGATAACGAGAAGCATGAAGTCTGGCAGGAGTTTTACGATAGCCAGTCAGCCCTAACCGGCCAATCACCAGTCAACCCAACCGCTCTTGCCAACCGGCCAGCACTTATAGCCGAACATAAACATCAGGCTGCCAGGCCCAAACGAGCTAAGACTATTCCAGACAAACGCACCCCTAAAGAAATCAGTGGAGCTATAAGAGATAAGGTCACAGCCGGCGGCAAAATTAAGGCTAAGCATAATCTGCAGTCATTAGCTTTTGGTTTGGGCATGGGGACCTTTGTGGTAATAATCTTTATGTTCAGCTTCTTCAACCAGTTAATCATTACGCCTTTTATTAGGCCCAGCAGCGTCAGTGCTGACACGCCAATCATATTAAATGGCGGTGGTGTGGCCCCGACGCCGACTCCTGAAGTAATCATTCCTAAGATTAATGTCGAAATTCCGGTAACTTATAGTGAAACTTCGACGAGCGAAGCAGCCATCGAAAATGATCTGGAAGATGGGGTAGTACACTATCCAACTACGGTACTGCCTGGTCAGAACGGTAATGCTGCTTTCTTTGGCCACAGCAGTAATAACATCTTTAACCCAGGCAAATATAAGTTTGCCTTTGTGTTGCTGCACACACTGGTTAACGGCGACACCTTTTACCTGACTTTTAACGACAAGGTTTACGTCTATAAAGTTATTAGTAAAACCATAGTTCCGCCTTCAGATGTCAGCGTACTTAATGCCGTTCCGGGTCAAACAGCTACCGCAACATTAATTACCTGCGACCCTCCGGGAACCAGTATTAACCGTTTGGTTGTCGTCGGCCAGCAGATTAGCCCAAGCCCGACAGGCAATGCTACGCCGGCTGCTAGCATTTCGAGCGGACCATCTACTACCAGCTTGCCGGGTAATGGCCCTAGCCTGTGGAGCCGGTTTATTGGTAGTTTCTGGGGTAAATTAATCTCTTTAGTTGCTGTAATAGCCGCCGCTTATTACTTAATCTTCAGAGTCGACAGGCGCTTTAAAGGTCTGAGGGGATCATTAAGGGCGTGGAGTTAAGGTTATAGCTGGTCGAGCCGGCAGCCGGCGACAGCGAAAACATGTACTTGTAGTTTGAAGAAAAGGCCGGGACATAATCTGGAGAAGCGCTTACTAAAGTCTGCTGGTTATTGTTATCGTAGTCCTGGATATCAATCTTACCGCCACTGACATAGATCAATCGGTCTCCGTCCATCCAAGTGGCATGGACCTGCGGCGGATCCAGCGGTTTAGTTTGATCGGTATATAAATAGCCTAGTGAATTCTGAATATCATAAACCGCATAATTATTGTTATTTTCGGTCATTATGAACTGGGCGTTGTCCGAGAAACTTAAGTAGTTAGGGTTATTAACGTGAAGCACCCAGGATGGAGCTAAGTTTTGTCCGGGAGCCGACTGCAATTGGCCGATCGGATCCTGATAGATGTAAACAAAACGTCCAGAGGTGGAACCAACTGCCGCATATAAGGTACCGTTATAGGTTGCCATATTTAATAAGTAAGTACCACTGCTTACTGGCAGGCTGGTGATGGTATAGGTAGCCGACGGGCTGTACAGCTTAATTAACACTTTACCTGGTTTAGCGCCTTGATCGGTTGCATAAAGAATCTCATTTGTATCATATGAGTGAAAGGCTAGTACATGACTTAAGACCGGAGTAACGGTTGAAGGGTCGCTTAAACTGGCGGTGCTGACGACTCCGGTAGACGGGTCAAAAAAGTAATAGTTATTATATTTAATGTTATCTAGGCTTAAGTCTGGCGGATTTACGTTAAAGGTAGTGTTTAGATTCGCCGACTGTGTCATATCAGCAATGTCCAGCAATATGTATTCGCTTTTATTATCATACAGATGCTTGAGTAGGACGTGTTGATTGTCGTCAGCCCAGGCTACAAAAGTTAAGCTCTGAGCGCCGCCCGTAACACTTTGGGTCAAGACATTACTAGGTAAAACCAAACTCGTAACCACCGGTTTGGCAGGGTTAGATAAATCATATAAGTCAAAATTGGTCAGGCTACCAGGTTCTTCAATCAGGATATACTTCTGGTTCAAACTCTCGGTCATCATGCCAGGAGCGGCAGCATAACTGTTTATTTTAGTAGTTATAAGTTTATTTGGTATAAGCAGCGGGTAATCAAAATGCTCAACACTGCCACCGTCAACAGTAATACGACGGTACCAGTTACGATATCCAGCTCTTGTTAGCTCAACCTGGTAAATACCGGACGGCTCAAACAGCCTGGTATTAGTAGGGTTGGCCGCCAATTTACCATTAATGTAGATATTGGCAGGGTTGGGCTGGGACGAGAAAAACAGCAAACCGTTCTGGATAACTGATCCGTTTTTGCCGAAACCGAAGCCGTACGCCTGATATAACAAAACAAGAGCCGCGAAGGCAATCGCCACCGCCACCAGAACATAGCCGATTAGCAGAGTAACTCGTTGCTTTAATTCTTGCTTCGGATCTAAATAGTCCATAATCAGATACTAAGTATGGATGTACTTGAATCAATTCTCAAGAGGGTTTAGTATTAGTAATAGAAAACTACCCTAAAATAAACAAAAATGACAAAAACTAGACAAATCAATCATCTTGCACACCATCGACCAATGCCGTCAAGAACGCTAATGCGAAAAGCTGTCGATAAACCGGAAGTGAACAGACGTCATTTAAAAGCCGCCCACGCAATTCCTCATCACGAACCAGTAGTGCTGGCGCCAACCAAACAAACTTACTTTAGTCCTGAAAGACTGGCCCGAGCCTCTCAGATACCAAAAAGCAATTATGTTAGCCACTTTGTTATGCCTTCGCGGTCCCACTTCGTGCCAACTCCACAACAGCCAATCAAGGCTATTGTACATAAACCGGCTCTAGAGGGGTTACGGTCTTTCGACCAACAAATTATGAACGCTATAGAAAATGCCGAGGATCAGCTGGTTAATCTCGAGCAACAGCCAGTCAAACGTCTGCACCGCTTTACCCGGGCTCTAGTCGCAAACCGCTTCAACGGCATAGCGCTAGATTAGGCAATATAGCTAGCTATCTCATATAATGTAGGCAAACTATGACTGATGTTCGTACCCGCTTTGCTCCAAGTCCCACCGGCTATTTACATGTCGGTGGCATCAGAACTGCCTTATTCGGCTGGCTGCTAGCCAGGCAGGCTAATGGTACATTTATCCTTAGACTTGAAGATACCGACCAGCAAAGGGAAGTTAAAGAAGCCAAAGATCACATTATACGCTCCCTCCTGGCTTTAGGGCTCGACTACGATGAAGGACCAGATAAAGGCGGGCCGTATGCGCCATATATTCAAAGCGAACGACTGGAAATCTACAAAACTTGGGCTAATAAGCTGATCGCCAGTGGCCGGGCTTACGCAGATCCTTATACAGCGGAGCAGGTAAAAACTTTTAGGGAAGAGTCCGCTGCAAACAAATTGCCATTTTTATACCGCAATTACCGGCCGGATCAAACAACACCTTGGGACGGCTCTACACCCCTAAGATTTAAATCCGACCCCAAAGCGTATGAATGGCAAGACGCAGTGATGGGCGACATGAAAAGTGGACCTGAGACAATTGACGATTTCGTACTTATTAAGTCCGATGGTTTCCCGACCTATAACTTTGCTCATATAGTTGATGACAGCGAAATGAAGATTAGCCATATCCTGCGCGGTCAGGAATTTTTGCCAAGCGTACCTAATTACCTTAATTTATATGAAGCGCTGGGCCTTCAACCACCGGTTTTAACGACTCTGCCGCCCGTACTCGGTCCAGACGGCAAAAAGAAATTATCGAAACGGGATGGAGCCCGCGATGTTCTCGATTATATCCGCAGTGGCTACTTAGCTGAAGCTTTAATTAGCTTCATTGCAACTCTCGGCTGGAATGATGGCAGTCAACAGGAAATCTTTACAAAAAGTGAGTTGATTCAAAAGTTCAGCTTAGACCGGGTCGGACGTTCTGGAGCACAGTTTGATGAAAGACGCCTTAACTGGATTAACGGTAATTTAATCCGCGATATGTCCTTGGATGAACTTTATAAAGCCTGCCTGGACTACTGGCCAACTGAAGCTGACGGCTACGGCGAAGCCTATAAACGCTCGGTTTTAACTCTAGTCCAGGAACGCTTGAAATACTTTGGCGAATTAGCTGAACTCTCCAGATTCTTTTTTGTCGACCTGCCAGTTAATCCTGACCTCATCAGCCACCATAAGCAGTTAGCAAAGCTCACAAAACCGGATCTAAAGGACTTGCTTAGCCAGGCAAGAGACGCTCTACAGCACAGTAATTTTGAGACTTCAGATTTGACAGATTGTTTAAATAGCCTTCTCGCACAAACCGGTCAAAAACCGGCAGTGCTGTTTAGTCTAATACGTATTGCCACGACTCAGTCTCCAGCTAGCCCCAGCTTAGCCGAAAGCCTGAATGTCCTCGGCAAGGAAAAAGTCTTAAAAAGAATTGACCAGCAATTAGACTGTTTTTAAACAAAGAAAGTTCTACAGAATAAACCATAAGCGTTTGATATAATAGTGACCATGGAGCCAAATCGTCCCTTACAATATCAGCCACACCCTAATCCGAAAATAGACTTTGAGCTAAACGAAGATTCACCTGATCAACCTATCAAGGAAAACCCTACTATAAAGAAATCCAGATTTAGTAAATTGAAATTAAGAAAGCCAAAAACTAAAAAAGGCTGGGCTATCTTAGCTATTGTTTTACTGCTAATTTTAATCCTGATTGTTGTTCTGGTTAATACTTTATCCAATCCAGCACCAAAACCTCATAAAAATGTCATAGCAGTTCTAAGAACTAAAGTTGTACCAAAATCCGATCTAGTGCCTTCGACGCTATCCGGCCTGCCAGTCGCTCCAAGCGTTAATAAAATACCCGTTACTGGAGTCATGATTGAAAATAGTATGCAGGCCCGACCTCAATCCGGTCTAGCCGGAGCAGGGGTAGTATTTGAAGCCTTAGCCGAAGGGGGAATTACAAGATTTTTAGCACTTTACCAGGATAGTGCTCCCGCAAATGTTGGCCCCATCAGAAGCGCCCGGCCGTATTTTGTCAGCTGGGATATGGGTTTTGATGCGGCTTATGCCCACGTCGGTGGCAGTCCCGACGGACTTAATGATATAACAGCCTGGGGGACCAAAGATTTAAATGAATTCTACAACGGCAGCTTTTATCACCGCATCTCCTCACGCGTAGCGCCACATAACGTTTACACCTCGATCGCCGAGCTTAACCAACTGGAGGTAGATAAAGGCTTCACTTCAGTAAACTACACCGGCTTTCCAAGAAAACCGGCGAGTCCCTCCGCTAAACCCGATGCGTCAACAATTAATCTAACCCTGTCCGGACCAGACTATGACGTAAGTTATGCCTATAACCCAAAAACTAACAGCTACCTTAGAAGCGAAGGTGGTACAGCCATGATTGATGCCAATACCAACCAACAACTCAGTCCGACCGTGGTAATTGCCATTGTAGTACCTTATACCCAAGGTGCTCTGGATTCCAGTGGGGCATATTACTCAGACTACAACACCTTGTCTAGTGGCACTGCCTATGTGTTTCAGGACGGCATAGAAACAACCGGCCAATGGTCTAAGACCAGTAATTCTTCGCAAATTACATTTACTACAAGCACAGGGCAGCCACTGACTTTGGATCCAGGTCAAACATGGATTACAGCAGTCACAAGCCCATCCCAAGTAACATACGGACAGTAGGCTGTGGACTATTTGCAGAAGCTGACACAACAGGCAAAATTAAATCTATTTGTAAGCCTGATGGTCACTAATGTAACGGTAATCGGTCTCTTCTTCGTGGCGTTAAAGTTAGGTAATTTTAACCTATATATTGTTGTTGGCATTCTAATAGTAATCAGCATTATTGTTTCTCTGATTATTTCGAGTCTGCTAGGTAAATTTTTAATGCAGCCGCTGACGGCCTTATGGCAAGTCGTATTTCACTTAACACCGGAAGCCGACAGCGTCACTAAACCGGACATCGAAAGCCTGACTTTTGGCAAAGATTTAGTCTCTAATTTAAGCGGACATATTTACCAGTTAATAAGTGCCGCCGATAAAGCTAGCCAGGAAAGTTCCGCTAAAGCCAAAGAGCTTACTCTAAATTTCGTAGCCCAGAATTTACCGTTACCGCTGTTTGTCCTTGATGCCGAAGAAACCATCCGCTTTGCTAACCCGGCCGCCGCCGACTATATCGGCATCGCTGTTAAAGATCTGATCGGCAAAAACGTCTATATGGTCCTTGATATGGCTTTTGCCTCTGAGGATACCTTCGATAACTGGCTGAAAACCGTTAAGACAACTGCCGCCACGGCATCTAAAGCCTGGGAGAGGGTACGAATGGATGTCAGAGATAATCATCCGACACTGCTATTTGATCTTGCTGCTTATTACAACCGGGCGAATCCCGATGGCCATGAAACCATGATGCTGCTATTTGATCACACTAAGCAATACAGCCAGGACGACCAGGCGATCAGTTTTGTCGCCCTCAGTGTCCATGAGCTGAGAACGCCCCTCACCTTATTGAGGGGTTACATCGAAGTTTTCCAGGAAGAACTAAGCGGCAAACTGGATCCCGAGCTGCAAAGCTTTATGGAAAAAATGCAAGCCCAAGCCGAGCAGCTTATGGCATTTGTTAATAACATCCTAAATGTAGCCAGAGTAGATGACGACCAACTAGAACTAAAACTAGAAAAAGGCGATTGGCCGGCTATTTTGAATTTATCTATCGAAAACTTATCGCTCAGAGCTAAAGTCAGAGGTATTAGTTTAGAATTATCAGTCACTGACGGTTTACCGGTAGTCGGTGTTGATCAAATAAGCATCCAAGAGGTAATTAATAATCTGGTAGATAACGCCATAAAATATAGCGCTGACAGTAAAGTTATTAAAATTTCATCACATTTAACTAACGACGGTCTCGTAGAAACTACGGTCCAAGACTTTGGCAGAGGAATCCCAACGGCCGTCCTGCCGAACTTATTTACAAAGTTTTACAGAGACCACCATAATCGGTCTCAGGTCGGTGGCACTGGTCTCGGACTTTACTTATCCAAGGCAATAATAACCGCTCACGGCGGCAATTTATGGGTTCGCAGCAAAGAAGGTGAGGGCAGTACTTTTGGCTTTACTCTGCAGCCGTATGACCGGCTTAGTCAAGAGGCTAAAGCCTCCGGCGATAATGAAATGGTCCGCGGCGCGCACGGCTGGATAAAGAACCATTCGCTTTATAGAAGATAGCGTTATATAGTATTAATAATGCAAGAAACCAACCAACCCACCCGCAAAGTTTTATGTATAGAGGACGAACATTTCATAAGCGAACTCTACGCCAGGGCGCTAAGTAAAGGCGGTTATGAAGTTACTGTAATCGCCGACGGCAGTCAAGCGCTAACAGAAGCTGAAACTAATGCCTACGACATCATCCTGCTCGACCTGATGGTGCCTAATTTAACCGGCATAGAAATCCTCAGAAAGCTTAGAGACCCGGCCAGAGTGCCCCCTATTAAAGCTAAGATACTAATCATAACTAACCTAGAACAACGGGAAGATGTTAGAGCGGACATAGAGAAACAAGCTGATGGCTATTTAGTTAAAGCCGAACTAACACCCCACGAACTAGTAACATTTATAGATAACATCAAATAAACCATAAAAACTATGTTTATTATTGACGGCTCGTTCTATAATAAATATTAGCCACGCGAGGACTTTGGAAGGCCAATTTACCTTACGGACTTATAACTTATCCACGGAAAGTACACTTCGGTCCCTACTTTCTTTAAATCAACAGCTTGCTTAAGGCGATTAAAGCTAAAACCTCTTAAACGGTAGGTGTTAGACCAGTCTTACATAAAGCTTAATTTTAAAGCCGTTTATCACTTCTTTGAACATTAGGAAGCGAATTTCTCTTTGTATTAATAATTCTAAAAGGGTAGGGGACAATATTATGACTATTAACTCATTTTCAAATCAGGAAATCGAAGTAACTTCAGTTTATTTTCGTAACAGTAAAAAGGGTATAGAAAGTTACCCAAAAAGAATGGTTTACGAGGGTCGGGAGTACAACTTCCTTGAAGAAGGTTTAAGATATCTGATTAATAAGAAGGATAAATTAGTCAAGCTCTTTGACGTTAGCGACGGGCAAGTTCTATACCGTCTTCGCCTAGACGGTAGTCGATGGACTCTCGTTGGCATGAAAGGCATTTAAAAGGCATACATCTGGCCTAGCTCATCGGCTTTACTTTTCACAACAGCACAATATAGAGGTAAAGCATGGACAATTCGTACTATATTTTTGTACAATATTAACGTAATATTAAATAGTACAAAGGATACAAGATGGGCACTCAAACAATAGATGCATCGGTAATGCGAAAACACCTGTCTGAAGTATTAGATGCTGTTCATGACAATAAAAATATAGTTCTTGTTAAGCGACACGGCAAAGTTGAATCCGCACTCATTGATATAGATACTTTAGAAGATCTGCTGGCTGTACAAGACCCTGAATATGTAGAGTCGATAGCTAAAGCTCGTGCCAGCAAAGAATGGTACTCGCCTGAAGAAGTATTTGGTGATCTTTGGGTAGACTAATGAAGTACCAATTGGTAATTGAGAGTCAAGCAAAGAAAGATATTCAATCACTGGACAGCATAGCTCAAAAAAGAATAGCCAAAAAAATCAAATTTTTTTTAGATCAAACTGATCCACTATCGTTTGCTAAGAAACTAGTAGATTCTAGTGGTGGAGATTATCGCTTCCGAGTTGATAATTATAGGTTAATTTTTGATGTAGATAGTGACAAAATTAAGCTCCATAGGGTTCAACACCGCAAGGATGTATATAAAAAGTAATCTGCATAAGATTTAGTACTGATTTAGATTCCAGTATTCCTTTGCTGCGTCAGCCTGCGTTTGAGTTGCGTATCCAAAATCAGTTCCAAATTGCAGCAATTCATCGATAGTGAATATGGCCAATAGTCTGGTGCCTTCTCGCGCCATATTTTCAACCCCTCCTTGCTGTCTATCTACAACTGTCAACATATTTGGAACAACTAAACCACCTGAAACCGCTGCTGCGCGGATTAATTTCTTATTACGTCCACCAGATGTATGGTCTTCATCAATTATCAGTTCTTCGCCTTCACTAAACTCTCCATCGGGACCAATAAAGGTAGTTTTACCAGGTTCTTCGGCTTTCGTGAAAGTCAGCAGGTTATAGGGATAATTCTCATAATGCCTTGCGTGCGCATCAGCTAGTGGCAATGCTCCTTTCGGTACACCAGCTATGCGTTTTGGTCTGAATCCTTTTGATTCGCATATCGTAAAGAACTCTTGCCCTATTAAGTGGTAAAGTTTTGGTAGTAATTCACTCCCTGGCTCTCCAGGTTCAGGGTAATGCAAATAGTAAGGCGACAAAGGTAAGTTTGGATTATCTATATGAACAGATAATCTAAATGCTCCGAATCGCACCGAGTTAGTTCGATAATACAAGTCAGCAATTTCTGCTCTACGTTCACTCATAATAACTATACTAACATTATAGTGAATCGAAATATTTTACAGATGAAATTGATTTAAAACACCGCTTGAGGTAGGCATCTTTAGAATTTTAAAAAAACGGACAAGAAGAGTAAAATTTGAGCATAAACTGAAAACTCTTTCTTGGTGACCCTAGACCGCTCGATTTATAAGGCTTTGGCAGGCGAAATTATTCGGTGGAATAGAACACTAAACCTAGGCTATTCAGCTTAATAAACCTGGTTGTGAGAGCCAATATCTAGAAACTCGTAGTATTCATCTGTCTCACGGTAAACCACTCTAATATCTCCTGCAACCGACCAAGCTCTATACATACGTTTTTTACCTTTCAAGCCGTGGTCATTAATAGGCTTGCCTCTGACGCCCTCTCTAAACATAGCTAACCTTAGCTCAAACTGTTTAACTAAATTATCATTGGGAGTTATTCTGGTCTTAAAGTGCTTTTCAAAATTTTTATCTCTGTATATAGGTTTCACTACTTAAGGTCTTTCATGAACTCTTCTACTGTCGAATAGGCCTTTAGTTTTCCAGTTTTTCTTAACTTTGCCATATCCGCTACAACTTTTTCGTAACGGCTATCTGCCTCTGGACTTAAAGTGACCATGGGAGTGCCAAAATCAATTTTACGTCCTTCCACTTCAGATTTTGCCCAAAATCTTATATATGCTTGAGCTGAATCAAAGCCAAGTTCTTTGGCTCGCTGCTCAAGACCGTCTCTTACATTAGTGTCTATAGGCACTTGTAGTTTTGTAGTCATAATTTAATAGTATCAAAGTGGTATAAAAATGTCAATATGATATTGCTAATCCTAGGCCACTCGGTTTATAAGTCTATGGTGGTTGAAATAATGCGCTGGATGATGCATGAGAGTTAAGAACTGGTGTGGTTACAAACAATTAAATTCGTAATTTATAACCAATTCTCATCTGTAAGATTTCTCTGGTGACCTTCGACCATTAGGTTTATACGCTTATCCTGATAGAGATAATACGTTGGAACGTAACGCTTAAGAGAGCAACTGAATAGAAATATTTTTTAGGTTAGCGTAGGTATCAACTAGTTGTTTATCAAAGGTAATAAAACTATTGCAACCATTTCTTATTGCTATGCTAAGTTGAAGTGCGTCTTCGAAATCATTATTTCGTATGTTGTTAAACGCCCATTCAAAATCTTCGGAGTCTAGTGAGAGAACAATGTAGTCCGCTAAAAAACTCCTTAACACAGGTAAATCAACTCGTTTCTGGCCAAAATATGTAATGAGGTGCGCAGTTAATGAGGAGATATTCAAGTTGTCACTATATTTATATAACAACTCTTTAGCCAATTGCTGGTTTTGTCGTTCTAGGATAATTTCAAGAACTATATTGGCATCTAGAAAAACACTACTAGCTTGCGTACTTGTCAGAGATAGATTCATGGTAAAGCTCTTTAACAGTCTTACTGGAATTAAACGAAGAAGGTTGTTTGGGAGCCTTCTCAAATGCTTTAAGACCAGCAAGCTTTTGGCGGTTCTTATTAGCCAAAGTGTTAAGGGCGCTCAAGCGCACGGGCTTTTTAAAACGATGCTGGACAATGATGTCCTCACCACTTATTACACGGTCAAGCACTTCATCCATATTTTGTCTTAAATCTTTTGCGCCAATTGTCTTCATAATTCAAGTTTAACTTAAGTTAACCCTAGTGTCAATAGTCTGTAGTGGCCGAATACATCGAGGCTGGTTCTTAAGCGTTAATTTTGGCCTTGTATTCACTTGGAGAAAAGTCCCAAGTTACAGAAATTTATAATCAAAACTTATCTGTAAGTTTCCTATGGTGACCCTAGACCATTCGGTTTATACGTTATTGACTGGAGAAATTATTAGATGGAACATGCTACTCAAGGTTTGAGAAATAATCTAAGCTAAAGTAAAACCCTAGCCTTTATATACATCTTTTCTGTGCTTAATGCTTACTACCTGAAGTGTATGACCTTTTACATCAAATACTATGCGATAGTGACCAACTCGAAAGCGATAGCTGCCTATATTCGAGTGGACTAATTGACGGGCATAAACTAGCGGGTTTTCTTGCTCTAAGAAATACTGGAGTTTCTTAGCAATTCGCTGCCGCGTAACTCGGTCAAGTTTATCTAAATCCTTCTTGCTACTACCCGCAAACACTATGCGGTAGGGAGTCATTACAAAACGTCTCCAAAAACCTCATTAAACGTGTAAATATTACCTTGCTTTATCTCTTCCCGCGCCCTGGCAATGTCAGCGATATATTCACCATCTTTTAGCAAGAGTAAGTCCTCGAGCAACTCATCATCAATGATAGCTTTACCTGTAAGTTTGCCTCGGCTCTTAATAAACAAGATGTCGTCCTTTCCTAAAGTGCTAATGGTTGCGGATAGATTGTTGCGTAAATCTGTTGCGTCGATAGTCTTTGTACTCATGGGTTATCCTTTTATTACATTTCTATTGTACAGTTAGTTGTACGTTTATGTCAAATCTGCGATTATGCGCTGAGCTGAATTGAACTACTTAACAAATCAGAATTGACAATCAACTTGTATGTCTAAAATTTATAATCAAAACTTATCTGTAAGTTTCCTATGGTGACCTCACGGAGAATCGAACTCCGGTTGCTGGGATGAGAACCCAGTGTCCTAGCCGCTAGACGATGAGGCCATGATTAATATCATCAATATACTATCAGATCTGTTAGGCGGCGTCTATTACAACTAAAGCTTAAAAGAAATAGATATATTTTGCTAAAATAAACATAATAAGTATGAGCCTAAAATTATTCTCCCACACTGCCGGCGGTGCAGATACAGCTAAACCCAGCAAAGCCGATCAGACCTTGCAGTCCAAGGTAATTATTGATGGACTCGACGATGGTGTGATATTAATCGACAACCAATTTACCATCCAACTTATAAACCCAAGTGCCAGCAAACTGTGTGGTTGGAAAACCGATGAAGCAACCGGGATAAATGTTGATTCCGTGGTACAGCTGGTTAATAGCAAGAATGAAAAACTGGACGCCTCTCAAAACCCTCTGCATCAGATATTTAGCACCGGCAACCCAATGACTAACAACGACTTAATGCTGCTAACGCGGGATAACCAAAGCATCCCGATAAGGCTTCACTTAACCCCGCTCATCAATTCTAATCAACAAGTCTACCAAGCGGTAGCAGTGCTCAATAACGTAAGCGAGGAAAGATCTAACGAGAAGCAAAGAGCGGACTTTATAAGCACTGCAAGTCATGAGATGAGAACTCCAGTTGCTGCTATAGAAGGTTATCTGGCTCTCGCTTTGAATGACAAGGTATCAACTATAGATAGCCGGGCAAGAGGCTATCTGGAAAAAGCTCACGCTTCGACGCAGCACTTGGGCCAACTATTCCAAGACTTACTTACTAGCGCCAAGGCTGAGGACGGTCGACTGACCAGCCACCCGGCAGTGGTAGAAATAAACGAATTTCTAAACCAAATTATAAGCGATTTAAGGTTAGTTGCCGCAAAGAAAAACTTGGAAGTTGATTACGTTTTTGGTGATACAAATCAGTCGGTTATTAATGCCACAAAAGAAGGTAGCCAAAAGATAATTACACCTCTTTACTATGCCTATGTTGACCCGGATCGGTTAAGGGAAGTTATAACCAATCTTTTTGATAACGCCGTTAAATACACTCCTGAAGGTAAAATTACTATCGGTCTTACCGGAAATGACCAAGTGGTCCAATGCTTTATAAGGGATACCGGAGCCGGTATTCCAAAAGAAGATTTACCCCATCTGTTTCAGAAATTTTACCGAGTGGATAATTCGGCAACCCGAACAATTGGCGGTACCGGCTTAGGCCTATTTATTTGCCGGAAGATAATTGAGCTATATAACGGGCGAATCTGGGTAGAAAGCGAGTTAGGCAAGGGGAGTACCTTTTTTATAAATCTGCCACGCTTAACTACTGAAAAAGCCAATGCATTACAGACTCAAACAAAAGCAGGCTCTGTAACTTCCATTAATTAATATTTTATGGTCAGCGTGATACAATGAAACTAATTAAACATAAGCCGCATAGATAGGTATAACAATGTCAAAACTTTTACTTGTCGAAGATGACAACAATCTAAGAGAAATCTATGAAGCCAGGCTACAGGCCGAAGGCTATGCCATAGTAACCGCCAAAGACGGCGAGGACGCTCTTGCTGTTGCCAAGGCAGAGAAACCGGATCTAATTATATCTGACGTTATGATGCCTAAAATCAGCGGCTTTGAGATGCTGGATATTCTTAAGAATACTGACGGTCTGAAAAACGTAAAAGTCATTATGCTCACAGCTCTAGGACAAAGTGACGACCAGCAACGAGCAGATCAGCTCGGAGCTGACCGATACCTGGTAAAATCTCAGGTTACTCTGGAAGATATTGTAAGAGTTGCCCACGAACTATTAGAGGACGCGCCGGCTGACCCTGCGCCAGTTGCGGCCCCAGCACCGGTAGCAGCTCCTGCGCCCGCCAGTGTAGCTCCAGCCTCCGCTCCAACTCCTGACCCTGCGCCAGTTGCGGCCCCAGCTCCAGCACCGGTTGCTGCTCCTGACCCTGCGCCAGTTGCGGCCCCGGTTCAAGCAGCCCAACCAGTAACAAACCCAGCTATAACCGACTCAACCTCCCAGGCCCAAACAACGTCTGAAGAATCAGCAGCTATTGAAAATCAAATAGAAAATTTTGTTGCGGGGGCCACTACCGATGCACCCGCCCCAACTACTGAACCTAGCGTAGCTGACCCTGCGCCAATTGCGGCCCCAGCTCCAGCAGCACAACCAGCTGAAACCTCATCTGAAACTGCTAACGACGATAAATTAATGAATGACACCGTCAATAATTTAATGAACGAAACTCCTGGTGCAGCACCGGCTTCTATTCAATCTTCAACCTCTGCCGTTAAAAACGAAGCTGACTCTGAAACCTCTGCACCCAGCTCTTCAACATCTACCATGTCTCATGAGAAAGTTATAAACCCACCAGCCGACAGTGAAGTTAATAAGAAACCAGATATACAGGCCTTACTGGCCGCCGAGCAAGCTAAAGAAGCGGGTGTCGGCAGTGTTATTACTCCTCAACAAGCTTCAACCCAGCCAACCGCACCTGAAAAACCGTTTGACCCAAACAGCATCTCGCTTTAGGGTTTATACATGCGAATAAATAAATTTGTTGCCCAGGCAACAGGTGTCAGCAGGCGTCAGGCCGATACGTTAATCTCGAACGGCCAGATAATGATTAATGAAAAACCAGCAACCGCTGGCGCTCAGGTCACAAACGCCGATCAAGTAACTCTCGAAGGTAAAATATTAAAGCCGTCCCGGATCCTTACAATTATGTTAAATAAGCCTGTTGGCTACGTTTGCAGCCGGGAAGGACAGGGAAGCCCGACGATTTATGATCTATTGCCAAGCAACTATCGTGATCTTAAGCCCGTTGGAAGATTAGATAAAGACTCGTCTGGTCTTCTTTTACTAACCAATGATGGCGATCTAGCCTTAAAACTGACTCACCCCCGATACTCTAAAGAGAAGATATATCTTGTTGAACTTAATAAGCCGCTAAATAAAGCCGACCAGGTACAAATCGCAGAAGGCATCATACTCAGTGATGGTGTCAGCCAAATGCAAATTGATATGATGCCTAAAAACACCGTTAAGGTAACCATTCGCGAGGGAAGAAATCGACAAATCAGGCGGACCTTTGAGGCCTTAAATTACCAGGTGATCAAGCTTCACCGTCAGCAGATAGGTGGATACCGCCTGGGATCTTTACCGGCTGGCCAATTTAGTGAGGTGTAAAAACCGGTTAATAGGATATAATATGGTCAGTGTCTAAGAAACTACCAATTATAGCAATTGTCGGTAGAGCCAATGTCGGAAAATCTAGTCTATTTAACTCAATATTAGATCGTAGAGAGGCAATCGTAGCAAGGGAAGCGGGAACAACCCGCGACTCCGTCATGGCCAAAGCCGAGATAAACAACCACCATTTTTGGTTGGTTGATACTGCTGGAATTAAAGATCCGGAAGACGATTTTGAATTTACCATTCAGGAACAGATCATTCAAGCCGCCGACAGCGCCGATATTATCTGGGTAGTAGTAGAGGCCGATGTGCCGATTACCGAAGAAGATAGACGGGTAGCCAAGCTTGCCCTAAAAAGTAAAAAGCCGGTTTATTTAATTGTTAACAAGATAGATAAAGCCGGCAAATCGACCCATAATTTTGAACGTCTGGGCATTAAACCCATATTTTTTACCTCAGCGACACAAAACCGCGGCATCAGTGACCTGCTAACTCATTTATCTGAAGAAATCCCAAAAGTAACGGACTTTGACGATAGTGACCGGTTTACGATCGCAATTTTAGGTCGGCCAAACGTCGGTAAATCTTATCTATTTAACACCCTGGCTAAAAAGCAGCAGGCCATTGTTGCCGACCGGGCCGGCACAACCCGGGATGTTAACCGCGCCATTATTAAATATAAGGGGAGAGAAGTAGCAATCCTGGATACTGCCGGTATCAGGCGAAGTGGCAAGATTAAGGTTGGAGTTGAAAAGTTCAGTGTCATCCGGGCGCTCAGTGCCATTGAGGAAGCTGATGTCTGTTTAATGCTCATGGACGTTAATGAACTTAATGTCCAGCTAGACCAAAAAATTGCCGGCATGATTAAAGACGCTGGTAAGGGCCTGATTCTGGTTGTCAGCAAGTGGGACGCCGTTAAAGACAAAGACGCCTTCACTCGGGACGCGCTGGCACCTCAAATTGCTGCTAACTTTGAATTTGCCCCTTGGGCACCACTTATCTTCACTAGTAGCGTGACCGGTCAGAACGTCACTAAGATATTTGACCTGGCACTAGATATAGAGAGAGCCCGGCAAACCCGAATTCCCACCAGCACCTTAAACCGTTGGTTAAAACTGGCTATTCTGGCTCATCCGCCAGCCGGTTTAAAGAATCGGAATCCTAAACTTAATTACATTGTCCAGGAAACAGATAATCCTATACCAGCTTTCAAAATCTTCGGCAGTTCAACCAAATTCATTCACTGGAGCTATAAACGCTATTTAGAAACCCGAATGCGTGAAGCGTTTGGCTTTGAGGGAACGCCTGTCCAGCTGTGGTTTATCGAAAAGCATGTCGCCCATAAACATGGCGTCAGCCCAACTAAAGAGGTTTCAAAGTAGTTATGGGGTGGCTTCAAAGACGACCACAGGTTACCGATAATGCCAGCTTTTATACTATCGGGCTTAATAAAACCATACTGCTGGTAGGGCTCGGCAATCCCGAAACCAAATATGACCTGACCCGCCACAATATCGGCTTTTACTGCATTGATGAATTTGTCGAAAAAACAGATGAAATGAGTGGTTGGATCCTAAAGAAAAACTTTAAAGCCCATGTAAGCGAAGGCAGCATGAACGCTACCAAAGTAATTGCAATTAAACCAACTACTTATATGAACCTCAGCGGGGAAGCGGTGTTAGAAGTGTCTCAGTTCTATCATATAAGCCCCGAGCATATCCTGGTAATTCATGATGATCTAGATATTAACTTCGGTCAGATCCGTTTGCGTATAGGTGGCAGCAGTGGTGGTCACAATGGTATTAAGTCTATCTCAAAGGCCATTGGCGAAAACTACGGCCGGGTACGGATAGGTATTGGACCAAAAAGTCCTGAACAGATACCATCAGAAGATTTTGTGCTTCAGAAATTCAATAAAACTGAGCTATCTGAGCTTAATAATCTAAGCCGGGAAACTCTATCAATCATTAGTGAATACATCTTTGGCGGCAGTTTACCCCAAGATACCCGAAGTTTCCTAATTTAAACTAAAAACAGGCCAACGAGAGGGGGTGGGCACCGCTCGTTAGCCTGTTACTAGGGACAAAACTTGTTTGCCCCAAGGAATTACCCTTCAACCCACCCCAGCGAAACATCATGTCGAACATATAAGATGACTGTGTCAGCCTTGAAGTCAACTTCAAAGCTACCGTTTAGGCTCACTTCTGACGGGGACCCCGGGGACTTAAAAAAATCCGAGGAATCTAGTTAAAGGGGTTAGTATGTTTTAGAGCGTGTTTAGGGTTGCCCCTAAACATGCTTATTAAAGAGAAGTGGAGGGTAACAACTTTTCTTATGGCGCGCTCTAAAACAATCTAACTTAATGTCTATCTCTTGTTTTAAGAGTTAGACGTTAGAATGGGGGTAAAAGGTGCTTGAATTCCGTCTTAGCGGAATCACAAGTTGCTATTCTAGCAAATTCATGTTCTAAAGTCAATACTTTATAATGTATTTTAATAATTATCAAGAAGCTTATGTTTTTATTACAGATTAAGGTGCATAAAAGCTAATGCTCATGCTAGACTAGTTCTAGCTCATGAATATGCAAAGATTAGTAAAGAGCGGCCTAGTTCTGATAGTCAGTACTATTACCAGTTATATCGGGGCAGCGCTTGATCATGGTAAAGAACTTGGCGTCCTCAGCATAGTTTTTGGTTTGCTTGGTATACCTTTGGGTATTTGGATCTACAAAAGAATCGACGACTATATCAATATCTAAACTTCAAACCGATAGATATTTTAGTTGCATTTATTATACTTTTAAGTTTATATGGATGACTGACTATGGCAAAAAATTTAGTAATAGTTGAAAGCCCGGCTAAAGCCAAAACCATCGAGAACTTTCTTGGTAAAGACTACTCGGTAATGAGTAGCTTTGGCCATATTAGAGATTTACCTAAAAAAGGACTGAGTATAGACATTGACCATGGATTTGAACCGAAATATGAAATCAGTCCGGATAAAAAGAAAGTCGTTAGTGAGCTAAAATCTGCAGCTAAAAACAAAGATGTCTGGTTAGCCAGCGATGAAGACCGTGAAGGCGAGGCTATTGCCTGGCATTTAACCCAGGCTCTGTCACTCGATCCTAAAACAACTAAAAGAATCGTTTTTCACGAAATTACCAAGCCAGCCATCGAAGAGGCTATAAAAAACCCCCGAAACGTTGACATTAAACTGGTAGAAGCTCAACAGGCCAGGCGAGTGCTCGACCGGCTGGTAGGTTACGAATTGTCACCGGTATTATGGAAGAAGGTCAAGGGCGGACTGTCAGCTGGACGCGTTCAATCGGTTGCCGTTCGCCTGATTGTTGAGCGGGAAAGGGAAATCAAAGAGTTTGCTACCGAAAGCAGCTATAAGGTTACCGCCATCTTCGATGCTGACGGCACCGAGCTACCTGCTGAATTATCTGAAAAACTAGACAATATCACTCACGCCCATGAATGGCTAGATAAAGTCAAAGCTGCCCGTTTCACCATAAGCGACATTAAAACTAATCCCGGTATGCGCAGCCCAAGCGCACCATTCACAACCAGCACCCTGCAACAAGAGGCCAGTCGTCGGTTAGGTTACAGTGTTCGTCAAACAATGACTCTGGCACAGCGCTTATACGAAGCAGGGCATATAACTTACATGCGTACCGATAGCACTATCTTATCCAAACAAGCCACTGACAGCATAAAACAGCATATAGTTTCAGAATACGGCCAGAAATACTATAAATACCGGCAATACAAGACTAAGAACCAGAGCGCCCAAGAGGCTCACGAGGCGATTAGACCGACAAATGTCGCCCGCCAGGTAGCTGGCGCTGATGAAGCTCAAAAACGGCTCTACGGCCTTATTTGGCGCCGTGCAGTGGCCAGTCAAATGAGCCCCGCCGAGCTAGAACGCACTGAAGTACTTATAGCCATTAGTAATCAAAAGGAAAACTTCATAGCCAAAGGAGAAGTACTACGCTTTGATGGCTTCATGAAAGTTTACGGCGGCAGCAAAGACGACGTTATTTTGCCTAGTCTTAGGCCTAACCAGCAGCTACTAGCAAAAGAAATTAGGGCAACTGAAAGCTTTTCTCGACCGCCGGCCAGATACTCCGAAGCCAGCCTGGTCCGCAAACTCGAAGAATTAGGCATCGGCAGACCAAGTACTTACGCACCGACCATCTCAACCATTCAAAGTAGGGGTTATGTTGAAAAAACCGATGTAGTTGGTAGCGAACGGGAAGTTAATGAACTCCTTCTTAAAAATAAAGAAATCACCGAGACGAAATCGCTAGTAACTACCGGCGCCGATAAAGCCAAACTGCTTCCAACTGGGGTAGCCGAAGTAGTAACTGACTTCTTGGTTAAGTATTTCCCGGCCATTGTCGATTATGCTTTTACCGCTAAAGCCGAGCAAGAATTCGATAACATTGCTGAAGGCAAAGAAGTCTGGAACCAAATGATCGCCAACTTCTATAAAGACTTCCATCCCCTCGTTGAAAGCTCGGCAGACATATCCCGTAATGAAGTGTCTCAAGCCCGCGAATTAGGAGTTGACCCCAGTGATGGACAGATTATTTATGCCCGATTTGGTCGTTATGGCCCGATGTTACTTAAAGGCGACACCGAAGATACTGAAAAAAAGCCTATTTTTGCACCAATGCCCGCTGGGACTACACTTGATACCGTTACGCTAGAACAAGCCCTGGAAATGTTTAAACTGCCCAGACTAGTAGGGAAAACAACAGGGGGTGAGGACATTAAAGCTAACATCGGTAGATTCGGTCCATATATTCAAGTCGGCAAGCTATACGTCTCTATAAAACCGCTCGATCCACATACTATAACTGAAGACGAAGCCAGAAAATTATATGAAGAAAAACTGGATAAAGAGGCAGCCAAGAATATAAAAGAATTCAGTAGCGGCATAAAAATCTTAAACGGTCCTTACGGACCATACGTAACCGACGGCAAAAAAAATGCAAGAATAGCGAAAGATGTTGAACCCAGTAATATAACAGAGCAGCAGGCCAAGGAACTACTGGATAAAGCGCCTGCTAAAAAGTCCCGCTTTAAACGAAAAACCCGTAAATCTACTAAATAGTAGAGCTTAAATACTAATCAGTGCTAGTTGAAAGTTGTTTGCCAGCCTGTAAACCCTGTGGACAAGTAATATTCTTAGGCATCTAGTATGCGGAATTGTCAGTATTGTGCTACAATAAGCCTAATAAAGAGGGTAAACGTGTTGACTTTGAAACGTTATAGTTTTATAATAAATATATAAGAAACTCTTTATATAGGAATTTAATTAAAATATGACCCAAGCTAAGCCAGTTTTGACCAGCTCTACGGAGGAATTAGTTACTTCAGTTTTAGGCACAATTGACCGGGAAAGGGAACGGGAAATTGTTGCCCGCCGATTCGGCCTGTTCGAGAGAAAGGAAACTCTTGAGCAGATTGGCGAAACCTTAGGTATTACCAGGGAACGAGTCAGACAGCTGGAAAAATCAGTAGTGACAAAACTTCGTTCCATGCCGGACCAGGGCGCCAGCAACCCGGAGCTGGCTACTTTTGAAGCTAAGCTGATTGAGATCTTACAAGGCCATGGACAAGTTGCTCGGGTTAGTCTGATCACTAGCGAAATAACTACTGATCCAGGCAGGGAAGAGCAGTCTCGAGTAGCCTTTTTAGCCCAGTTATGCCCCTCTCTGAGTGTTATCGCTGAAGACGACAACTACTATAACAGCGTAGCCATTAAGGCTTCGTTCGACGAGAAAACCCTTAAGAGTAATGTTGAGAAAATTATTAGCACAATAAAGACTTTAGGCGAACCTAATACCATCAGCGAAATAGCCAAAATTGCCGGCTTGACTGACCCTAAACAGGCCGAGGCACTTGCCAGCACTTCTAAGCAGCTAGCAACCCTTAACAACCGCTGGGGACTGGTTAAATGGCCAATGGTTAACCCAAAGAACATTCGTGACAAGATATACGTTATCTTAAGCGAGAATGGTAAACACATGCACTTTAATGAAATCGCTGCCGCTATTAAAGAAAGCGACTTTAAGCGCAAGGATGTAACCACCCAGGCAATCCATAACGAACTTATTAAAGACAAGAGATTCGTCCTGATCGGTAGAGGAATCTACGCACTAAAAGAATGGGGATATGAAAAGGGAACAGTAGCCGACATTATTTCTGAAGTTCTTAGAGAAGCCGGCGAGCCCCTACATCGTGACGAAATAGTAAAAAGAGTACTAAAGAGTAGATTTGTAAAAGAAACTACCATCCTTCTTAACCTTCAAGGTAAACCGCAGTTCAAACGGGTAGCTAAAGCCACTTACGCACTTTCTGAAGAATAGATAAATGCTTTCCCAGACAAGATATAAGGGCATAGAAAAAGTCTTCACTCAAGAACAGCAGCTTTTAAGAACAAAAGCCGAGTTTAGAAAAGCCGCTGAAGAAGGGCGCGATAACTTTCTAAGACTACTTCGGATAGAACCGCCTCTTTCAGAACGTCTATCATTGCCGATACTGATTGAAAGAGCGGAGGATGAATTTCGAGCAATTGCGATGTATACAGGCTCCAGGTTAGTTAAACATGAATTAGGTCTTTATCGGTTGCCGTGGACTAGGATTAGTGGTTTATCTTCTCAAATCCGTTTATGCGAGAGATTAGGGGCGCCGGAAAACCATGTATTAGCTGCAGAGGTAGAAGTTGTCAGAAGCCACCGTCAAGTTAACGAAAAAGAACACCTGTATTCAGATCTTATTTTTCATAGCACAGATTATATCCAGGCCGAACGTCCATATAAATTAAGAGATATCGGACCACAACAATTCGTTGTTGATTTGTCCAAATTATCCACCCCTGATACTACCCCTGGTAAAAATGCGGTTGTTTTTGTTGATATTGAACCGCGATTTTTAAACTAGCTATTAAAAAACATTTTACGAACACTTAGTATGGTCAACTATACAAAAAGCGAACATAGGCAAGCTAGACAAAAGCAGGCAACATAAGCCGGCAGACTTATAACCGCTAGAACCACTTGATTATGAATAGGGGATTTTTTATTAAACAAGAAAACGCAATGGATTTATAGAAAAATACTGGCAGTGGGGTAGGTATATATGCAAAGATCGGTATGCAGACATAATGTCGTCCAATGTATATTTTGCGACACGGCATTTTATTATACAGGTGGTAAACTGATACCCCTTCTGCAGGGGACTATTTCTGTAATTCTGCATTTCTTTTGAAATATCTATCATCAATGCCATTACTAACACTTCTATAACCGACCTATAGCCCCTTATATCAGCTCAGGCTCATTACTGCCTAGTGTCTTAAATAAGCCAGATTACACAATTTGACTTTTCCACAGCTATGTCGTGAAAGTATTGCTTTTTTAGCATTATGTGAGATTTAATACATATCCCCCACTTTTCTATATTTTTGATAAAATTTGACTTTGCCCTACTTTGCTTGATTTATATATATTTTTTTGTGAATAGAGTTATTACTAGTAACTAAACAAAAAGCGAACTAGAGCGGAGGAGAATAGGGGAACTACTGGTAATACGCCCGTCCGTCGACCCTGACGTCTACATACTTTGACGGTGTAATATTCTCTGACTTAAGTTTATTGATCACTGCCAGGAAAGTCCCTGCTTGCTGCCGCGGATCGTTATTATAAAGATTAAACTTAATATAGAAGGGCTGCCCTACTACCCCAACATCGAGCTCGTCGCTGTTGGCCGGTAAGCTCATATTGGTTGCTTTAAAGCCTTTAACCTGCAGCTGCCCGACTACTTCCTCAATAAAGTAAACATCATTACTGGTAATAGCTTTTTTTCCAAGCGCTACATTTAGGCCACTGTGGTCTGTGACGACCGGCAAGCTTAACCCTAAAGCCTGAGGACTACTGGCGCTTAATATGGCCCGACCGGTTTGATCTATTGCATAAGAAGACGACGATTCTATTAGAATAATTGCCGGCTGGCTGGGGATTACATAGACCAAAAGCTGATTAGCTAGGAAAGGCAGGCTAACTCTTACACTACTCAGCTCGGGAAATTTGTTACTTAAATAGCTTACTAGACCTTCAGAGTCCAGTGTTATTTTATTGCTATTAAGTATTGAGCCACTTAAATACTTACTCGCCGCGTTGGCATAAACACTTGCAGAGTTTTTATTTATAAGTGCATTATTGCTGGTTGATCCAGCTATCTTTATCACAGGTGTACTGGACAAACTTAAAAGCTTGATAGCTATTAAAGCTAAGATTATGAGAGATATAATTAATACCGCTTTGCGCTTTCCGCTAGTGGCATTCCTGGTAATTTTCTGCTTTGGCGTCTCCCCGCGGCCGACATTAACAGCGTCTTCTGAGCGCCTGGAACTATAAGAATACGGTGACGGACTAGAAGCTTTAGCCTCTGGAAGCGGTCTCTGACGACCTGTTTTTACTAACTTTTTAGCTCTTCTTTTTATCATTGTTACCCACCTCTAATATTAAGTCGGCAATTTTTTCTGAGGCATCATTTATGCCAAGCTTGCTAAGATTTTGGCCCAATATATTCTGTTCTTTTTTATTGTTTAACAATTCTGCAACTCTTGAACCTAAACTGTCGAGATTGCTTTCGCTAACCATAACTGCCGCCTGCTTGTCACTAAGATATTCAGCGTTTTTTACTTGATGACCGCCGGTTAAAAATGGACTAGGCACAATAATTACTGGTTTTCCCTGTATAGCAAATTCGGCTAAATTAGTGGCCCCTGCCCGACTAACAATAACATCGGCCGCACCGCTGTATTTATAGACATCACTTACAAAACCATAAACTTTTACTCTTCCCTGCCCACTCAGATCTAGTACGTCCTCATACTGCTTTTTCAGGTCCATCTCGTTAGTTTGTCCAGCTATATGGTAAATGTATAAATCGTCAAACTCTTTCATTAATTCGGAAGCCGCTTCAACTATGGCGTTATTAAGGGTTTGCGAGCCTAATCCACCGCCAATAACGAAAAGCATTTTAGAGGTTTGTGGTAGCCCTATATCTTTTCTGTACCTGCTCCTAAGCTCCTCAGTAACCGGCACGAAATGATGATTGAGCGGAATACCCGTAGTTACCGTTCGAGTCTGCGGGTAAGGGTAAATTTCCTTTGGCAAGGCCACGGCATGCCTGGCCGCCCCTGGAGCAATAATCCGATTAGCCAGGCTGGGTATTGGATCTGAATCATGGGTAATATACGGCACCCTATTAATTTTAGCCGCAATAGCTACCGGCACACTAACATACCCACCCCTGCTAAATACCACTTGAACCTTTAAGTTTCTAATCTTCCAAGTACTTTCAATAATTCCGTACAGCACATAGAATAAATCCCGGATATTTTTTAGCATTATTGGAATATTAAAAAACTGTTTTATGCCTTCACCGTGAAATCTGCGAAACTTCCCTGCTCTTACTAAGACAATCCTATCAAAAAGCTCACTATCCCCGGTAATTTTAGCGAATGGATCGCCCTTTTGCCCAAAATAAATAATATGTGCTTCAGGATCGTGTTGTTTAAGTACGCGAGCTACGGCCAGTAGTGGCGTAATATGCCCGCCGCTACCGCCCCCGGTTAGGATGATAGTCAATAGTCAGCCCTCCCTAGCCGGCGCCCAGAATAACCGCCACTACGTCTTGACGAAGCGGGCTCCGCAGTCACCTCTCTTGGCTTCATAGAAGTATACTGAGAGGCTTGGAAAACTAAACCTATCGCAGCGGTGGTGAAGACAATACTAGTACCTCCGTAGCTAATAAATGGCAATGTAATACCTTTAAGTGGAAGCAAACCGATCATTGCCCCGATGTTTATCAAGGCCTGTACGCTCAGCCATGTCAGAATTCCAACAACCAATAGCCTTGAAAAGTCGTCCGGCAACCTCTCGGCAATATTCTTTATCCTTGTAAAGAAGGCTGCAAAGATCAAAAGCAATACAGTACTACCAATAAAACCAAACTTTTCGGCGTATATTGCGAAGATCGAGTCGTTATCTGCTTCCGGCAGATAACCATAGGCCTGGACGCTACTTCCCAGTCCCAGTCCAAGAAAGCCTCCTGAACCAACAGCTATCAGCGCCTGGCAGGCCTGGTACCCACTGCCCTGACAATTGCTCTGAGGGTGCAGGAAGGCTTCCAGTCGTTGCCGACGATAAGGCGTTGAGGAAACCGCCAAAATAAGCCCTATAATGCCTATGAGTGCTATAAGGCCAATGCGCTTCAAGGGTAGTCCAGCCACATAGGCCATCGTGAACAGCATAGCCGCAATAACACCGGCTGAGCCTAAATCACTTTGTACGCCGACTATTACTACACCAATAATGCCTAACACATAGAGCAAGGGTTTTAAGGTTTTATGGAATTGAGTAATCATCCCTTGCTTAATCCGTTTAGCTAAAAAGCTAGCCAGCCAAATTAGGCCCGCGAACTTAACTATTTCTACCGACTGAAACGAAAAGCCTCCCAGCCGCACCCAACGGTGCGCTGGATAGGCTGGGTTAACTGGCATAGCCAGTGCAATGAGCGTTACTAAGCCGGCAATTATTAAAATCGGTTTGTAATAAGTCCGCCACAACTTTAATGGTATCTTGTAAGTTGCATAAAACGCTATAAAACTCAGAAAAATAGCTATTATCTGCTTTATTAAATAATAGTTATTACTAACATGATTTGTCTGCGCCAGAGCCGGGCTAATAGAATATAAGACTACCAGCCCGATAAGCATGAGGGTCAGCCCCCATATCATTAACCAGTAGTCGGGCCGATGCTTACGGCCGAGCGTCAATTCAGTTTCTGCCAGCGGGTGCCGCGACCGTTGAGCCGTTCTCATCCCTTAATCCCCTACCCTTTTCGCCCAAGCAAAAAGATAATAAGCCCTAGCACGCTCGCTACTTGCCCAAGTATCCAAAAGCGCATCGTCACCTTTGTCTCCGGCCAGCCTATGGCTTCAAAGTGATGATGAATTGGACTGGATAAAAATACTTTTTTTCCATGCCTAAACTTCCTAGACAAACGGTTAATAATGACTGAACCGGTTTCAATTACATAGACACCCCCTAAAAACGGTAATACATATACTGTATTAGTTTGAAGCGCAATAATACCGAGAGCCGTGCCAAGCGCAAATGCACCAGCATCACCCATAAAAAATCGGGCCGGATAAATGTTAAACCAGGTATAACTCAGTAAGCCGCCGACTACTGTCAGACAGAAGCCTGCTAAGGCAAACTTGTGCTCCATGACGCAAATAACGGCATAGGTCATAAAAGACGAGGCCAGTAATCCACCAGCTAAACCATCTAATCCGTCTGTGAAATTAACAGATATAGCGGTAGCTATGACAACCAACCAAAATATGACGATTATAAATATGCCGACATGCCAGTTATTAACCCAAGGTAAATGAACATAATTCACACCGAGTTTGCTGTAAAACCACCAGCCACCAATCAATACTACGATGCTATACAATAAGAATTTGAGCTTGGCGCTCATGCCCGCAATGCCCTTGCCGCTACTACGAATATTCATAGCGTCGTCTGTCAAGCCTACCAACCCGGCGGCAAACAGTCCAGCCAGCGGTAACCACGTCTGATTTCTTTTTAAGTTAGCAAAGATGGTGACCAATACCGTTGATAGAATAAAAATCAAACCAGCCATTGTCGGGATGTTTCGTTTATGCTTATCGGCATGTAATTTAGCATAAACCGTAGCTTTACCTCCCGACCAAGCATCAGTTCTTTGGCGTTTCCACCACTGGTGCTTATAGGCAAGAGTGGTATAGAGCGGAGTGATCAGCATACTTACCACAAAGCCAGCAAATCCCAGTAAAAGAATTCTCGATAAATTATGCGCACTGATAAAAATGTTAAGTGAATTCATAAAGTGTTATTTTCGGTTTATTATACCATCTCATTAGTTCTTTGGCGTTACATCTCCATCATTAATTAACATATGAGCAATATCTGCGAAAACCGGTTGAGACCCATAAGATCCGGCATAACCCGGAACATTTGGCTTTATATTATAGACAACTATGGTGTACTGGGGTTTATCACCCCCAACAAATCCGATATATGTACCGTTAAAGATATTGTTATAGTAGCCGCCGGTCGGTCGTGCAACTTGAGCCGTACCGGTTTTACCGCCAACAATATAGTTGGACGGAAAATTCATAAAACCAAAGCCTTCGTGCAAGTAGGTAGTAACTACGTTTTCGAGTAGTGGTATTTCTTCGGGTGCAATTTTAGATGAAACGACATTTTTTTCTAAAATCTTAGGGTTATTGTTGGTGGTTTTACCATTTGGTGAAATAAACTTCGAGACTAGAGTTGGCTTATAATAAGTCCCCCCATTAATAACGCTATTGAAGGCTGCTAGCTCCTGCAGAGCAGTCAAGCTAACACCTTGTCCAAATGCCGTATTGGCATAACGAAGATCAATACTCGGGTCATTTAAATTAGCCGGCGGAACGAAACCACTAGCCTCATAGCCCTGTTCGATTCCTGTCGGTTGGCCAAGCCGAAAATGTGAAACCATGTAATTGTGCCAGGCATTTATACCTTTATCATTGATAGTTGTGCCACCTGGGTTACTCATTTGCATCAACATCCATGTTGCCCCAGTATTGAGTGACAAAGCTAAGATACTGGCTATATTCTGCTCCCTCGCACCGCCATCTTGTTCAATGTCTGTAATATTAAAACCGTCTATAACCCAGTGTGCAGGATCATAGAAAGATTCATTAGGCGTAATCGCTCCAAGATTAAGAGCGGCCGCAGTTGTCAGTGTTTTCATAGTCGAACCCGGCTCAATAGGATTATCTACGGCGGCATTCTGAAATAGGCTCGGGTCGCTAACGTTTTCATAATTAGACGGATCATAGGATGGATAATTGGCCATAGCTTTAACTTGCCCGGTATATGGATCCATAATTATGGCACTAAGCCCCTGAGACTTGGTAGTCTTATACTCACTAGACAGTATCTGCTCAAGCTGCGCCTGCATACCTAGATTGATGGTAGTAACAACATTCTGTCCATTTGTCGGCTGAATGTCTATATTACCTCTGCTAGCTGCCAGCGGAACTCCATTTGCGTCGGTTATGGCTTTTAGTTTCCCTGGCGTTCCGGCAAGTTGTTTATTAAGTGCTTGTTCCAGTCCATACTCACCAACTCCGGAATTATTAACAAATCCGAGCAGCTGTGAAGCTAGCGAACCGTTAGGATAGGTTCGGTAGTCTTGCCCCTGGCTGCCGATACCCGGAAATTGTAAGGCTAAAATCTTCGAATTCTGGGAAGAGCTAATTTTATGTGCCAAAATCACGTATTGAGTGTTTTTAGTTCTCATAAGCATCTCATAATTATTGACATTGGCTCCGGTTATTGCCGCAATCTTAGCTGCAGTTTTAGGAACATCTTTTATTAGTGGAGGGTCGGCGTAAAGTGTATATAGTTTTTGATTGAGAACTATTGGAACAATTGAATTGCCCTCCTGAGCCTCTATAAGCCCCCTGGTAGCGGGGATTTGATACTGTTCAAGTTGATCACTTAAAGCCGCCGCTTTGTAATGCTGATAATGGATAACCTCGACGTTAAACAACTGCAATACGCATACGCATAGCACCAAGACTAGTAGTCCGTACCAAACGCGAACTCTTTTATTTGAAGCGCCCTCATGGTTTTTGTTATCGTCCATTCATCTAATATTATAAACGTTTCACCCTAAAAAGACCCGCTTTATTCCGTGAAAGCGAGTCGATTTAGTTAGAAACAACGCCAGATGGCGAAACGGGAGTCATAGCTTTAGCAACGCTGCTGTTCTGTACTCGACTGACAGCCTGTAATCTTGCTGATTGGACTTCCAAATTACTATGCTCAGCCGCTAAGCTGGTCTGTGTTTGTTGTAAGTTATTGATTTGATAACCAAACGCATTAGTTTTTGTAACCTGCGCCAGATAAAACATGCCAAGTAGGCATGCTAAAACAATCAGAATGATAGCGTTCGACACCGGTCCCAGCGTTTTAGCTTGAGTCCGATATGTCACCGTATTCTGGTTGCGGCCAACAAACCGGCTACGGTTCATGGCTAGCGAACTTGAATATGTCATATTTTTCCTTTTTTGTTTTTATTTACCCAGCCCTGAAGAAACTCCAGGGCTGGTCGCTTATCTTAAACCACTTTTACGTGGATCTTATAAGCTCGGGAGCTACTTTTAACCTGAATAGGCATGTAAGTTCCCTTTCCTTTTTATTTTCGCTGCGGCTCGCAGTTTTGCGCTGCGGGCACGCGGATTATGGACGATTTCAGTTTGGCTCGCGGTTATCGGTCTTTTAGTCAGCAGCATGAAGTCGGCATCAAGCCGATTGCCACTGACTTGCTTGAGTGCTTGCTTTACAAGCCTGTCCTCCAGACTGTGAAAGCTAATTATTGCTATCCGGCCTCCCGGACTAAGCAACTCAAGCCATATTGGTAAGCTTTTCTCCAGCAATCCCAGTTCGTCATTAACGGCTATCCGTAAGGCCTGAAAGGTTCGAGTTGCTGGGTGCGTCTTTCCCCTTTTAGGCCATACGGTTTTAACCGTTTCCGCAAGCAAATCAGTTGTTTTTATAGGCCGGGCCTTGATTATAGCCCTTGCCACTGACCTTGCTTTTGGTTCCTCGCCATAGCGCCTTAGGATGTCTACCAGCTGGGCTTCGTTATAGCTATTAACTATAATTTCAGCAGTGAGTTGCTGGCTTTGATCCATACGCATGTCTAGCGGGCCGGAATTGTTTATTGAAAAGCCACGTGAGCCTTCGTTAAGGTGCGGTGACGATACGCCTAAATCCGCCAAAATAACATCGAACTGTCGTCCCCTGTCTTTTAATTCACTACTAGCGGATAAGAAATCCGTGTGTAGTATCTCTGTATCAGCTGGAAATATTTTTTGTAATTCCTTGACCGCGTTTTCATCACGATCTACTAATACGCTTTGTTTGAGGCTTCCAATCCTATCCGCTACTATAAGCGCGTGGCCGCCATATCCCGCCGTTAGATCAAGGTATTTATCCCCTGGCCGTGGGTCAAGATATTGAAGGACTTCGTTTAGAAGTACCGGATCGTGTTTATTTTTATTTTGGTTTTTGTTTTGGTGCATCTTTTCTCGCATTTTTGTTTGCAAGGTCACCTAATCAGCAGTCAACTTTTTGTTTTTTTATATAGTTTTTGTTTTTAGTGAGACACAGCAAATTGTATAAATACGATTCGCTACGTCAAGATTGAGAGACTTATGTGTGAGGTGGAGTTTTGGGAGGTGTTTTGTGTAAGGTGCAAAGCGTTTTTTTTGAGTGGTTTGCTACCGAGATTCCACTTGTTGACTGCCGAATAGGTAAACTCGAAGGTTCATTCTATTCGGTAATTTTAGCTGTTTGTTTTAATTGTTAAAGAACTGTTAATAATATTTAAGCAGGCAATATGCGCCAGTAACGACCTACACCAACGGCTACAATGTCCTTCTTGATCCCTGCGTAATCAAGTAAGTGCTGCTCTAAGGTGATGCGTCCTTGCTTGCCATCTAGCGATTGATCTATCTTGCCCATTCTAAACTGGACGTTCAGATCAGCTATGCGCTCGTCAAGAATATCACCATCAAGCCTTGGTTCAACCATGTTATCCCAAACATCTTTTGGGTAAAGATGAAGATACTGGCCAAACCCACGTGTTACGACTGCCCCGCTTTTAAACTTGTCGCGTAGTTCCGGCGGAATAGTTAACCGCCGCTTGTCGTCAAGCTTTCTTTCAAAGTAGTCTACCGTGGCCATTGGTATCCTTGTTAATTACTAGTGGTTTTTATTTTTCGAACTGTAACGCTATTTTGCCGTTCCATTTCTACCCACTGTCATGAGTGTACTACCCACTAGAACCCACTGCAAGTTAAAAACCTTACAATTGGTGGTGTTTCTGACACCAGTTATCCACAAGTATTACAGAGGTAACATGTTATACACAACATATAGCGCCTAGGTTATTATTGTAGGCGCTATAAAGGTAAATTGTTCTTAAGCGAGTTATTTAGCTGAACCACTGGTGGTTACCGGTACCAAAACATGCTCTTCTTGAGGGCGACTGACTTCTTCTGTTCGCAGACTTTGAGTTTGCTGTTGCTCCTGCTGATACTTTAGATAGGTCTGTCCCGGTTCGTGCATAGACTCATTGGCCATAACACTACCCAGCTCGTTAATGCCGATACCGCCGGCTACTAATACGCCCGCTAGTAACAGCGCATTCCTGCCACGATGACGAGCACGTTCTACGTTTACATTTAATCCTCTTAGATAATTTCCTGTTCTTTTATCTAAGAAATTTGTTTCTGGTGTATCAAAGCGATCAATCGCTTCCCCGAGTGGGCCTGGTCTATTTTTATCGTAAATCATGCTATGTATACTAGCATAAAATGTCATAACGGTCAAGCTTATTTTATTGGAATCATTTCTTCAACAGTTACACGGATTTTTTAGCCAACTATGCCAGAAGGTTAATGATCCCCGCCACCGCCTCCTCCACTATCCCCCCCGCCTGAACTAGGCACTGGAACATAAATTGGGGTTATTATCTTCTGAATGATAACTTGCGTCTGGGTTACGACTTTTGGCGCAACAGGTTTGGCTAATACTTTAAAATCAGCATAAGGTATTTCAGTATAATTACTGGCGAAGCCAACTATACGGTAAATTCCCGGTTTATTGAATAGATTGGGCCAACTATTGAAGTTCTGGGTATACGACGAGCCGGCAGCAATGGTTTGTTGTTTGGGGATATTATTACAGGCGCTGGCATTGGCTGTATCATGTATTCGCACCCAGCTATTATTGGACCAGCTGTAAACATACAAAGGTTCATTAGGGCAATTATTAATGAAAGTTATGGGCTGCTTGAAACCATTTTTTAGTGTATAGCTAATGGTGTCACCAACCGTATATTTAGATTTTGATGTAGTAAGTTGTAAATTACCGCTTGCAAAATTAAGAGTATTCACCTTTTTGGTCTGGCCATGAAATGAGTAAATAAAAAGAAAGATTAGAAGCAAATAAAAAAATAGCCACCCAGCCAAGCGTTTACGCTTATTACGTTCCCGTATAGTTGCCAGTTCTTTATTCTTAATCACTATGCTCTTCCCCATCTTCGTAGCCGATATAAAATAGCAATCGCAACAGTAATCCCAAAGATTATCCATATTACCCTCAGTATTCCGTGACTTAAATCAGTTCCTAAGTATAGTGCGTGAAAGAATACAAATATCATAGTTAGGTATGCCAGAAAGTGGAATAGCTTCCATGTGTGTGGTTTTTTATCTATCCATACAATTGAAGAGATTATGATAGCCAAGACAAAATAAAATGCAATTACCCCCAAGGCCACGTATAGTGACCCGACATGGTGTCCGGCGATAGTTACTTTCCGGTAAGAAGATAAAAACGGCAGCAGTATTTGAGCGACATTAAAGGGTACAAATTTGTCAAAAAGCAAGGCTATGCCATGAACGGCTAATGATGCTCCGAAAACATACGCAATTGCTTTATGTGTAGCCCAAGCTGTTAGTGGTTCCAAGAAACGAAAAGTAGCGCCAGTAATAAAGCCAATGCCTGATAGCATTAAGAAAACTAAGGATACGGCAGCCACCATACCGGCTGCCCTGGTGATATACCAAGGCCAAGTCGACTTTGCCCGGCCTTCAAGCTGCTTCGTTACACTAGGCCCTTGTACGGGCTGTATTAATATATCTGGAGCTTGACCTGCCGTAAGACTTTGATTCGTAGCCTGCTGAGGGCTAGCCGCAAATACTGATTCAGTCAGCAACGTACTGCCACCAACCAACATAAGACCAATAATCATACCGAATAAGTAAACTTTACGCATATACTACTCCAGGAATCAAAGTATCTCCATACTGAATATTTTCTATTTTACCGTTTTTACCAATATACTGAATGATTGCTGTTTTTGCCTTATATTTTTTCAGAAAATGCATTGCCTCGCTGCTACCTAATATAACGGCACAGCTCGCCAACACATCAGCCACTACAGTCGATGTATGATGGACTGTCGCAAGTAATACGTCTGTTTTTGCCGGCTGTTTGGTTCGAGGATCAATTATATGATGCCACTTGTTGCCGGCCTGTTTACCGCCATGCACAATCGTTCCTGATGTAGCAATACCGCATTTAGCTTCGGCAACGATAGTAGAGATACTTTGTTTTTCATCGATGGCGCTTTCAACAGTAACATGCCATGGCAAACTGTTATTGTCTAAGCCGCCAGCAGCAATATCTCCACCAAAAGACAGCCAATAGCCAGTGACAAAATCTGGCAATTTGCGGGCTAACATATCAGCTAGATAGCCTTTACCGCAACCCCCTAAATCAATTGCCGTTCCGTATGGTATGACCGCCCAGTCCTCTCCTACCTTCAACTTATCTATTGTAGTAACAGCTTTTTGAGAATGATCATCTACTTCATCCTTCTCAAAACCCGGTACACGCGAATGCTTATAGCCAGCCGCTTGAAGAGCTGGAAGAATAAACGGATTATAAAGATTATTAGTTAACTTTGCCAACGCCACACTTGTCTCCAGAAGTTTTTTAAATTCAGGACTTATAAACTGACGGGTGCCTGCGTTTTTGTTAAACATTGACAACTCGCTATCGGGTATGAAGCGACTAAAGCGACGTTCAAACCGGAAAATATCCTTCCATAGCTCATGGTATACAGAATTAATATCAGAAGCCGACCCACTACTAACCAGCGTTAAACCAGTTCTGCTGCCTAAGGCTATATTCTCTTGGTAATACTGCATGTTTTTCTATTCCTAGATACACCTTCCCGACGGCGTGGTATGACAGGTTGGAGCTACAGTAATTGGTGCCGAATAGATGGGTGCGATTGTTTGTGTTTGGGTAGTAACCGTATTGGTGCTAGCGCTACTTGCGGACTGACTAGCCGTAGGTGTCGTCGGTACCGTTATAAGATCCGGTGAAGGCGGAATGCTATTAACTAACTGGTCAAGCTGCTGGCCCCGGGCATTAGTAACCAGATATGGTGCATTTTTTGTTGGTTTTAGGGTTGTTGTCGGCGGTAAAGCCTGAAGTAAATCGCTTACCATTACTAAAAAACTACCGAATACGAAACTAATTGCACCGAGAGCATAGACATTGGCCGGCCAGCTACGTAATATGCTGGTTTGTTTTGGCGAGGACTGAGTAAATGCCTCGGTTAAGATGTCGCTCTTGTTGGCTCCCCGTTTCACTAAGGCCTTAATCATAGGCTTCATAAACATAGGCGGACCACATAAAAAGAACCTCAGGTCTTGATAGTGTTGCTTAGTAATTTCATCAATAAGCTCAGGTGTAATATGTCCGGTCCGGACCTTTTCGGGTATAAGTTTATCGGTTGGACCTTTTCCGATCACGAACACCACCTGAATATGCGGATGTGCTTTCTCAATAGCGGTTAATTCATCAAAAAATGGTATATCATCTTGAGTTGCGCAACTATATATTAATGTAACTTCATTACTTGCATTAAGGGCGCTAAGATACCGTAGTATGCTCATAAACGGCGTAATGCCGATACCGCCCGCAATAAATACAGCCCTCTTTTCGACCGTCATATCAAAAACAAAACCTCCAAAAGGACCATAGACATCAACAACATCTCCCTGTTTCAGCTTTGATAACGCATTAGTGAACTTACCCCGGACACGCATACTAAACTGTAGGGTATGTTGGTCTGTCGGTGAACTGACTATAGAAAAACACCGAGCAGCTGAAGGTTTACCTCTTTTCTCATAACTGATGGCGGCGTATTGGCCGGGCTGGAATGCCAAGGGTCTTTCGCTTTCGTCGCGACTAAGTGTTAAAAGTAATGTTGAGGGGGTAATTTTTGTACTTTCTTCAACCAGGTAGGTATACATGCTTATGATTATATTATAACTGTATAGCTTAGAGCTAGCTTAATAACTTGCACGAAGGTTTAGGTAAAAGTTGCAGTTAGGGTTTAAATGATTACATACTAATTTTTAAAAAAAGTGCTAGCATAAACTCATAATCTAATCCTTACAAGACGACCGCCATGAAAAAAACCAGCAAGACACCCAAACACCCTCAATTATATGTTTTTATTGGATTGACTGTATTGATCGCCTGCTGCCTAATAACAGGGTTAGTTGTGAACTTTATAAACCACCTTCATTACGACAATTTAATCAGCCGGGCGGACAGTTCGGCAACTTCGGCCCAAGACCAACTCGGCAAAGAGCAATACGATGTTAATTTACTCATCAACGCCAGTGGATCGACGTTTAATTGCTACGATCTACGCTCTTCATACGCCAGAAATATATGCTATAAGCATGATAATTTATCAATGAACGTTCAGCCTAATTAATTAGACCCCTCACTGCCGGTATTTCCCTTTCCCAAATTAAGATAAATTTTCGTGGTAGATTCTGGGAGTTATAATTTGACAGATGGCTACATTTTGACATATGTTGTTTCTGATGATTACAGAGAATTTCCCGGTAAGCGAGGATGCTACTATTAACCGTGTTGAGGAACAGCTATTCAGTGACCAACCGGAAAAGTTAAAAATACTATGGGCCAATGAAAGTTCGGTTATATCAGGCCCGGTCAATAAACTTATGTATACCGCACCGCTGCTGACCGAAGCACAGCATGAACTGACCATCTTACTACCCGATTATGATAAAGCTATACATGGGCCTTTAGGTGGAGCAAAAGTCATAGAAACAGGCTATTTGCCCATTCGAAACTTTCAACTTAGCATACTACGTCCGGCAATAAGCTTTAGTAAGATGTTGAGTGACGGTAATTTCGACGTAGTCCACGCAGCAACCCCGATGAGAGGACCATTTGGCTTATTTTTTCTAGGAGGCAGCGTCATAGATATGGCTTACGATCACCACTTACCTATTGTTGCCGGAGCACAATCTTTTAACCGATTCATCGCCAGAAACATGATCCCCAAGCTGTTTTTACCAGGCGCTCCAATAATAGACAGTTTCGTAAAAAGACAAGAAAACCGGATGCATGGACGAGCAGATATTAACTATTCCCCGTCTATTGCTATGGATGAATATATTCTCGAAAGAGAACAAGTTTCAAAAGATACCCTTGTTAGACTTGCTAATGGTGTTGACCCTATGTTTAATCCCGAAAGACGATACCGGCCCGATGCTATTAAACAGCGTCAAGCGTGGGGCATAAAAGACGACGAGCTAGTAATATTAGTGCCGGGTAGACTGGCAGCCGAGAAGAGTTTAAGTAAACTAAAAGATATTGAGGACCTACCTAACTCAAAAATTGTCCTGGTTGGTGATGGCCCTGAAAGACAAAACCTGGAACAATTGCTACCGGGTGCAGTAATTACTGGCATGCTCAGAGGCGAAGAACTGGCTGACGCCTACTCTAACGGCGACATCATGGTCTTAACAAGTGAAACAGAATCCTATTCCCAAGTATTATTCGAAGGCTTAGCTGCTGGCCTGCCAGTAGTAACTCCAGATAAAGGCGCCTTTATTCAGCTGGTAGAGGAAGGTGTGAATGGGCTAAAGTATGAAACCGCAGAACAACTGAAAGATGTCGTAACCAGATTAATCAACAACCCTAAGCTAAGATTTAGCTTAGGAGAAAACGGCCGACAATTCGCGGAAGGCCGGAATTGGGAAGATGAAACAAAACGATTAATTAGAATTTATAGAATGGCGATTTACTTGAACAAGCACCCTTCCACGCCAAGCAAGATCGCAAAAAAGGCTATAGCCTGCTTGGGTCTATACTAAAGATTCAACCTAATTTATTTCGATGGCTATGCCAGTTTGCGGCTTATATATTTTGATGTCCGATTTTGCCAGTACCGTTTCATAACTATCGTACATTTGCTTTCTGGCTTCATCACTCCAATGCCAATCATGAATTGGTATGACAAACTTTGGCTTTAGTTCTAGTGTAAGATTAAGGGCTTTAATTGAACTACCCCAGGGTCCGGTAATAGGTAGCGCCAGTATCTCTTTTGTCTCTTTAAAACTATGAGAATCACCAGGATGGCTCAGTTTATCTAAATAATGTATGCCTATTTCTTCGGGCTGCGGAAACAGTGGTTCAACACTTTCATGAGGTGAATCAAAGAATTCTACCCCTGATGGAGCATCTGTCTTGGCTTCAATACCCTCTTTCTTAAGTTCAGAGGCTACTTCGGCGGTAGTCGTAATCCTGGCATTGGGAAATTTTTCTTTAAGCTCTTTAATAAATGGTGTTAGATAGTGATCGCCATGATTGTGGGTAATAAAGATGTCATCCAGACGAGACAGTTTCGCTATGTTAAAAACCGGATAGCTCATAGCACCCGGGTCAAAAAGCGCTACCCTGTCATCAGTTTCAACCAGTAAACAGGCATGCACATATTTAGTTATTTTCATGCTTATCGGGCCTCCTACTTAACTACTCTTTTTTTATCATGATAAGCGAGTTTACGTCGTAATTTATCTAACCTAACAATCTTATCCTCAAAAGGTTTAAGCAAGCTTGAGTATTGCCAGTTGGGAGCCATAACACAGTCAAGCCGTCCAGCTTCATCAAGATATTCGATTAAACTATAAAAATCGCCATCTCCGGAAACAATAATCGCTTTATCGTAATTTGGCTGCTCTTTCATGGCATAAAGCACCAATTCAGCATCAACATTGCCTTTAACCATTGGTTTTTCGCGTTCCTCGTGGTGACCGTTTTGCTCTTCCCGGCCTTCGGGATTCATTACATCAATTGTCGGCTTCAGCACCACTAAGTAACCAAGCTCATGCATATATTCATAGAGTGATTCATTCTCACTCATGTAGCCTATAAACATATAGGCTTTGGTAACGCCGTATTTATCATGCAGATACTGACGGAAACGTCGCCAGTCAAGCTTCCACCCCATGCGCTGTGTACCAAGATTTAAATTCTGACTGTCAATGAAAGCGTAGACGTTGGCTTGGTTTTTGTTTGCCATAAGTTAATTATATCCTGTTTAAAATTTAATCCGACTAGCTGAGAAATCACTGGCGGCTAAAGATTTGATACTAGCTCACTAATCTTAACCCGTTTTTGCTCCGTCGTATCACGGTCACGGACTGTTACACTGTCGTCGCTCAGTGAATCAAAGTCAACAGTCACACAATAAGGTGTGCCTATTTCATCTTGGCGGCGATACCTTTTACCGATATTACCGTTATCGTCCCACATAACCGAACCAAATTCAGTCTTTAAATTCTCATAAACTTGCCTGGCTTTAGCAACAAGTTCAGGCTTGTTCTTAAGAAGCGGCGAGACCGCTACCCGATATGGCGCTAGTTCTGGCTTTAGCTTTAGCACAACCCGGGTTTCACCATTAACCTGCTCTTCATGGTAAGCGTTTACCAGTACTGCCATAAACATTCTTCCAACACCAACTGAAGACTCAATAACGTATGGAATGTATTTATCCTTAGTGTCTTCGTCATAGTAGGTTAAATCCTTACCGCTGAAGTTCTGGTGATTTGTAAGATCGTAATCGGTCCGGTTGTGGGTTCCCCAGAGTTCCTTAAAGCCTTGAGGGAATTTAAAATAGACATCATGAGCAGCTGCGGCATAATGAGCGCGTTCTTTTTCGTCATGCTCATGCCACTGCAAATTCTCTTCTTTAATGCCTAACTTGTCCACTAAAAAGCTCCAGGCAAACTGTCGCCATGATTCATATACATCGGCTTGCTGGTCAGGCTTTATAAAGTATTGCATTTCCATCTGTTCCAGTTCTCTGACCCGAAAAATGAAATCCCTAGGGCTAATTTCATTCCGAAAGGCCTTACCAATCTGAGCTATGCCAAAAGGCAGTTTAGCTCTCATAGTCTCTCGGACATTATTAAAATTAGTAAATATAGAACCAGCCGTTTCTGGTCGCAAATAAGCTACCGAATTACTATCATGAACTGGACCAATAAAGGTCTGCATCATCATATTGAAATATCGCGGTTCACTTAAGTTATTCCCGTCTGGCGACTGCTTATCTTTAAGTAACTGCGCCAGTTCCTTTAAATCAGTTGAGTCTGTACCAGCCAAATGATCAGCTCTGTAACGTTTATGGGTAACTAAGTCTTCAACCATTGGATCATTAAAGCCAGCAACATGGCCGGAGGCTTCCCAAAGCTTAGGGTTCTGTATAATGGCGCCGTCGACTCCGAAGATATTATCGTTGTCCGTTACGGTCGCCCGCCACCACTCAGCTTTCAGCTTATTGACCAGCTCCACGCCAAGTGGGCCGTAATCATAAAAGCCCGCCAGACCACCATATATCTCGCTAGCCTGAAAAACAAAGCCGCGGCGTTTACATAAACTTACAATGGTTTCTAGATTAGGCTGTTCGGTCATTAACCCACATTATAGCAGAGGTGTTGAGACGGCAATTATTAGCGGCTTGCAACAGCTTCGCGGCTAGCAAAATCGGAGGCTTTAGCACCCAAATGCATTTCTATATGACTAGCCAGGTTATAACCTACGATAGCATTAAAAACCTCTGGTCTTTCGTTTAGAAAGCCAACGTGATCATTGACTGTCAAAAAGCCTATTTCAAGTAGCGTATTAATATTGGTTAAGCGGTGTTCCCAAATCTCTGCCCCCGCACGGCCATCCTTTTGGTAATCTGAACGTATCGCAATAGACATATTTAATTCTTCCTAAAGAAATTTATGGGTATAAAATACCACACTTTTAGCTTGATCGCTACTTTTCAGGAAATATGGTCATCATACATAGTATTTATCAGCGGCATCAAATTTGTAAGCAAGGACTCTACCGATTTAACCCTGCTTAATACAGCTGGGGTATTAGCACTAAAGATTAGTCTGAGCAGCTTAATATGATTGGCTGTGTAGCTTCCTGATTTATTTGCTACGAAACCCATATGCTCAACATCAAAAGTATAATTATTTTCTTCTTTAAGTTTATTCCCTTCTCGATCAGCAGTCAGGTTTGGCATATGCCCAGCATCGCGGAGTAGCTGGGCTTTAAACCAGGTTTTAACCAAATTTAGATCGAGCGATAAATCATTCAGCGCCATGAAAGTTTGCTCAAGTAATTCAAAGTAGCTGGGCTCATAATTGTCTTCCGTAGTTTTATTTAATAACTTAATTAATTCATAACCTAACTGGACGCGGTCCATATCTTCAACAATATGGCTATAGTAGGTTTTAAGGCGACTGGAAACTAAGGTGCCGATATCATTTCGACCGCTAATATAGCTAAGCTCGCTAACACTAAACAGCTCTATGCCGCCAGCTAGCTTAGACTTTACTCTCCGCACCCCTTTGGCCATTAACCTTAATTTGCCACTATCACGAGTAAGTATCGTCAAAATCCTGTCGGCCTCGCCGTAATTGATCCGGTTTAATACTATACCCTCGGTGATTAAAGTTTTCACACTTTGCTCAGGCTAACCTTATTAACTGCCGCGACTAGTGTCTTAAGTGTACTGCTGGGCTTATATAGATAGTCTACTACTCCTAGCTCCTTTTTTAATAGCTTATAGCTATTATTGAACTCCCTGGGTGGAACAACTGAATTTATTATTACCGGCACCTTTTGCCAGTCGGCGTAAGACCTAAGCTCATACAGAAACTCTATGCCGGAATGCTCTATGAGTTGTAATTCAAGAACAATTAGGTCAGGCTGTATCTGATCGGCAACTAAAATTGCCAGCTGCGCGCCTGCTGCATAAATAACCTCACAGCCAGCTGCGCTTAAAGCATCAAAGTAAATGCTGGCCAGCATTCGATCAGGTTCTATTAGCAAGAGCTTCGTCATGTTATTAGTTGTAGTTGTTGACTAAGTGGCAATATAGTTGCTATGCCATACCATTTATCGTGACGACTAACTGTTAAGTTAAGATTCATGGCTTTTAGAATAGAGTCGGCTACAAAGATGCCTGCCCCGCTGGAATGGCTTAAATTTACCAGCGGTTGCCGACTCGAAATGGAAAGTTTTCGTCCGGCTTGCAAGGCACTTAAACTCACTTGTTTAGTATCGGCGTAGACGCCCGCAACAATACCGTAACGGCTGCGATGGGTTGCTAGCTTTAGCCTCAACTGGCATGTGCCGATAGCCGGTAATGCCTCTATTAATGCCGCGCCAAGGCTGACTAACGCCGCTTCCAGGCCCTTTTTATTTGCAGAGACTGGGCCGTACTTACCGGCAATATTGAGATCTAAATCGACACCGTAATTTTTAGCATAGGAATATAGTTCTTCGCGGGTATCATAGAGCACCGAAGACACTGATACATTTTCCAGTCCCAGCCGCTCCGGGCTTAGACTCAGCCTTACTCCTAAAATATAGTTATCTATTAGCTTTAAAGCCGAGTCGGCGGTTGATTCAATCAAGGCAGTATTAAGTTTTTGACCGGATAGCTCGGCCTGCTCCGCAAGTCGTGCTATTTGCATAAATGGCAGTTTTAATTCCTCGGCAACAACCAGTAACAATTCTTGAGACAGTATCTGAAATGTTTGTTCTTGAGTGCCCATATCACATACGGCTTTATTAGGCCGCTCTACCCTTCGCTTACTAATTTCTATTGTAGACCAAAAGATCTATGGCGAAAAGCTGAAATTAGGCAAAATTATACTGTTAAAAGCACTCAAATTCTGACTGCCGTCAGTCGCTATCTCGAGAGTATTAGTCCTAAGCGGAAGAATAATCATCGTTTGCTGCGTTTGATTGGGACCGATCGGGCCACTGACTTCAACGCCTACTAAGTTTTTAACTTTTGGTAGAGCGTATGCGCTAATGGTAACACCCGGTGAAGATTGAATTCCCGAAACAACGTCAGTATATGCCTGATTAAGTACTTGAACTGTTAATGCAAAAATTGAACTTTGGTCAGTTACAGACGGTAATACTCCTGGCGCAAAAAAGGCCTCAAAGGCATTATTTCCACCGTTATCTACTTCACCGCTCCAGTTTTTGGGGTACTGAATGATCATACTCCCGTAAGCCGCGGGGCCATTATAGGTACTTAAAGGAAATTGTTCGGCTTGGGCAAACTGGGCATTTTGAGCACTAACCGATTGCGCTACTGCAGTTTTAACAGCGGCACTAATCAGGCCTTGGCTATCATTCTTGTAGTGTTGCCTGCCGGAATAAGCCCATCCTCCAAACACCAGAGCAAGAAGGCACAGCACGCTCAAGCTCGCAATAATTAAACCGCTACTGGCAGCGCCTTCCTGGTTATGTTTAATCATAGGCTAATCTTACCCTAAACATACTTGCTCAAGCAATATCTACCTGTAGACATACAGATATACCCCGTTAAGGACCTTTACCGGTTTTCGATCCGGAACTTTAAAAGCAAAGCTAACCAGCTTCAACGGCCTTGATGTATTTTGAATACATAATGTATCCAATCTTTTCATATATTTGTCTAATAAAAATACAAATACCGCATCTGTTTCAGGCCACTGTTTATGCCAGAAGTTGCCCCATTCTACTTTAACTTTACCGCCATACTTCCTGGTTCTCAACCAAGCAATTAAGGCTAAAATAGGGTTAATTTCATAACCTGTAACGCTCAGCCCCGCTTCGGCAGCAGCTATTAACACCCGGCCGTCTCCGCAACCTAGCTCAATCAAGCTTTGATTAGGCTTTAAATCCGCGAGTTTAAGCGCTGCCTGAACTTGCGGTGCTAATGTCGGCAAATATGGCGCACCAAATAGCAAAACAGCTGAAAAACATATAGCTACTATAAGCGCGGCAATAATTATAATAGCAATGATCATTTAGCAAATTTTGCTTTAAGCTCTATTACTTTATTTTCAGCTTGTTGCAGGTAATTTTCTAATTCTTTGATCAGCTGTTGTCCCTGTTCATAAAGAGTCAATGCTTCCTCAACGTCTAGATCCTCTTTCTGCAAAGCCGACACTACCTGATCCAGCTCGTTTTTTATTTCTGTATAAGTTCTTGCTGATTTTGACATTTTATCTCCTAGTTAGAATTAATTTTGTCGACGGTTGCCACTAAAGCACCCTTATGCAGCTTAATATTAACAAGATTTCCCTTTTCAACTTCTTTTGCCGAGTGCACAACATTACCATCACTTGCCCTTACAATAGCGTAACCTCTTTTTAAAATTGACTCAGGGTTATAAGCCGCCACAATAGCCGAGCTTGCCATCAAATGATTTTGTGCCGCTTTTAGTCTAGACTCAAAATTATCTCTTATAGATTTACTTAAATCGATTATGTTTTGATGTGCAGCCCTCATATAACTATTAGTTATATTAGTAAGATCTAGGCTTAGACTTTCAAGCTGATTTAATAAGGATAGCTTATCCGGCACCAGTAGCTCTGCAGCATTGCTGGGAGTACTGGCTCGTTGATCGGCCGCTAGTTCACTAAGACAAACATCTATTTCATGACCAATAGCCACAAGAGTTGGCACCCGGCTGGTTGCAACAGCCCTGGTTACTTCTTCCGTGCTAAAGGCCATAAGGTCTTCAGCGCTACCTCCACCTCTTATTAGCACCAACACATCAGGCGGCCTAGTGTCACTATTAAATTGATTTATCGCAGTGATAATCTGCTGTGGCGCAGCTTCGCCTTGAACTTGGACGTCAATTAGTTCTATCGTCAGTCCGGACCATCTTGAATTAATTATCTTTATAAAGTCAGCATAGGCCGCTGACTGTTTAGATGTTATAAGCCCTATCCGCTGGGGAGGATATGGCAAAGACCTTTTGCGTGAAGCGTCAAATAAACCTTCTTTATCTAGCTGCTGTTTTAAAAGGTCGGCTGCTTTTTTGATGCTGCCCTCCCCAGTGGGCTGCATGCTTTGTACGTTAATACTAAAACCGTATAAATTATGTAGTCTAGGCTGGCCACGAACTTTAATAAGTAAACCCTCTTCTAAAGGCCCGGGCAACTGATAGACGCTTCCAAAAAACTTAACACTTGCCGCTTCGTCTTTTAAATCAAAATAAATCCATTTATTGCGGCTGATCCTGAGGTTAGCCAGTTCACCGACAATGGTAACGCTAGGATATGCCATATCAAGAGTTTGATTAAAAAGCCCTACAAAATCGCTGACACTAAGTTCAATAGCTTCACGCTCCACTAGCTATGTCCTTTTTATTTAATCGGCCTTTACTAATTGCCCGGTTATAGAGAACGTATCCTAGAGGTATCTGTACCAGAGTATTAAGCACACGATACATTACCGTTATTGGCAGACTAACACCGGGAGAGATGCCGGTGGTTGCGAGTACTACAGTCATTAGCCCTTCATATATGCCCACGCCGCCTGGCAATACTGAGACTAAACCGGCAAAGTTAGCAACGCCGTATGCCAATATAACGGCGCCAATATTCACATACTTGCCAAAGGCCATATAAACAACATATAAAGCAGCCACTTCGGTTACATCAGCCACGAAAGAATAGACGAACGGGCTTTTTAGCTGTGTATAGTTAGCCTTAAGTTGTAAATAAGTAGTGTGGAATTCGCCAAAAATATTGCGGGCCGCCGTAACGTTAATGGTTTCCGGTGAATTTGGTCGTACGCTTCGGATTAACTTATTTACAGACCTGGTAAGCCAGATAAAAAAGCCATCGATGCGGCTGCGCTTACCGACAATGAATAGAAAACCAAAGGACAGGAATATTAAAGTCACCGATAAGGCGCCAACCGCTAAAATAACCAGCTTATTAACATCTCCCATGAGCGCTAGTGCTATAGCCCCGAAAATTAAGATAATTTCAAAGGCCACAATATACATAACGATTTTCATAAGATGAATCAGCGTAACTTTAGCGGCACCCAATTCTTTGCCCTTACGCAACCTTAGACTAAAATAGGATATTCCAGTAACGCCACCGCTCGGGAAAACGTGATTAACAAAATTAAGTTCCAGCGATGCCCGATATAAAAACCTATAGGACATTTTATTACCTACAATCGTAAAGAGTCGCTGGTATATTTTGGCCTGAGCATGATAATTAAGAGCTTCAATAGGAATTATAAGAAGCAGGAACCAGACTTTAACATGAGATAAGTGGCTAAAGGTCGATCCTATCTGATGCCTGGTTGCGAAGACTAATAAAGCAAGTGCCACTAAAGTAAAGAGATTAACCGCTAACTTCCAGTTGCGGCGGAACCATGACTGCATTTCCCTATTATATCAACCGGCTGTCAAATCAGGTAAACTAGGAGGTAGATGCAAAGTTTATTGATACTGGGACGCCAACCGGAACTAGGACTGGCCGAGCTAGAGAGCCTGTACGGAGCCGACAAAATAACCAAACTTGGACAGCAAGCAGTTATTGTTGACGTTGATCCCTGCTTACTGGCCTACGACCGTCTTGGTGGCAGTACCCGTTTTTGTAAAATACTGACCACACTTGATAGCAATGACTGGGAAACCGCCATCCAGTTTTTAATTGAAGTTTCACCGAGGCAGACACAATCTATGCCGGAGGGTAAAATGTACCTTGGGTTGAGCTCAATAGGTTTTAGTTTAAGCCCAAAAGCTATCCAAGCTAGTGGTTTTAAGATAAAAAAGTCCATTATTAAAACCGGGCGGCCGGTACGTTATGTACCGAATAAAGAAGCAATGTTATCGACTCCACAGGTAATACATAATAAGCTTCTGACACCTAATGGCTGGGAACTAATTTTAATTAAAGACGGTAATAAGACTGTTATTGCCCAAACTGTTAAAATTCAAGATATTAAATCTTATTCAGACAGGGATTACGGTAGACCGAAGCGTGATACAAAAGTCGGTATGCTGCCCCCAAAACTTGCTCAAATTATTATTAACCTTGCAGCCGGACTTTTGCCGGAAGAAGCCAGACAATCGGTATGTGAAATTCCGCCAGATCAAATAATACCCATAAAACACCTAGATCAAACCGTTCTCGATCCGTTTTGCGGAACTGGAGTTGTGCTGCAGGAAGCCCTACTGATGGGCTATAAAGTATACGGCACAGATCTCGACCCCAGAATGATTGAGTATTCTAACTATAATATTCATGAGTGGCTCAAGCAGAAGTACAATGGCCTACCGAATGATATAACAATTGAAACAGCCGATGCTACAAATTACCAATGGCAGCAACCAATTAATTTCGTTGCCAGCGAACTATTCCTTGGTACACCTTTTAGTCACCTGCCGGGCAACCAAGTACTCAATAAGGCAGCCAGCGATTGTAATGTCATAATATCCAGATTCTTAGAAAACCTTGCCCAACAAACGGCTCCGGGCACTCGTCTATGCCTAGCCATCCCAGCCTGGCAAACCAGCCCTAACAATTTTAAGCATTTGCCACTTATTGACCAGATCAACGCTTTAGGCTATAATCGAGTGAGTTTTGAGCACCTTGATACTGGGAAATTAATGTATTACCGTCCAGATCAAATCGTCGCTCGTCAGTTATTAGTTCTAATAAGGAAGTAAGTTAAATGAGTCATGTCAAAGCCGGCGGTACCGCCAAAAACGTTCACGACAGCCCTGGTCAGCGATTAGGTGTTAAGCTATTCGGTGGCCAACAGGTCAAAACCGGTCAAGTTATTGTCCGTCAAGTCGGCATGACAAAGCGCCCCGGCGAAGGCACCTTCATGAGCCGTAACTTTACTATCCACGCTGCTAAAGACGGAGTTGTAACCTATACCAAACGCCGAGTCCGTCTATTTAGCGGACGAAGTGTTGCCCGTACAGAAGTTACTGTTCAGTAACCGGAAAACTCTTCACCATGGTGCCGTTGGTAGAATGATCAGCAAGAAATATACGACCGCGCTCATCTACTTTTATAGAAAAATGCTTCCTTGATAAGGTTCTGTTAATGTCATTATGCCTACTATCCCGTACCGTGTCTGCTAGTCCCAAGCTGTGACTAAAGAAATTATCTTCTCTGCCTAGTGTAATTTCTTCGCCGTTTGCTAACTGTGCAAATGCTAGCATATGATCTTCAGGTGTGTAATTGACGCCATGTATAGCAAATCTAGTCCTACACTTTCCTACCCCTTTTAAATCTCCTGTACCTACTAAGTGATAAGCATAAGCCCCCACGCTAGGGTCAAAATCTTCTCCGAAATCAATAATGTGAAGTTTTTTGTCCTCGCCCGAACCATTTTGCACAGGAAGTGTAATCTCCGCCAGTACGCTTCCATTACAAGCATAAAGCTGCCTATTTTCTTCCTCTGTATATAAATAATTATTTATTGGGATTTCTAATGTTTCGTTAGAGTATACTTTTTCTATTGGTTCTATCTGGTTGCCAACAAATTCGTGAGACATATCTATATATTAGCATAAGCTTGATGAAAAAGCAATAGTCTGTAGTGGTCTATTGCGCGTTAGATATTAAGTAAGTGTTACCAAAACGGACGATTTAAGCATGAGCTTTACTAATAGTGGTATCCAAGCTC
>DAIDIO010000027.1 GCA_027459325.1 Candidatus Saccharimonadota bacterium | reverse complement strand
GTTATGATGGTAGTCGGCAACAATAGTACTAGCAACTTTCCGATAGCGTTTGTCGCTGGAATAGACAATTTTAATGGGACGCTCTTCAAAGTCTGAAGGAGTCAGTTTGCGGTATTCGCTGAGGAGTCGTTTCTGCCAGCTAGCCGGTTCGATTAACCAGGCTACACCGAGTACCTCAATCGGACTCTCGTGCTTAAGCATTGAGTCAACCGAACGATAACCGATAGCTCTCATGGTCTTTTTAGGAGACAAGCTCTTTAGCAAGCTGCGCAGCTTAGATGTTTTTAAAGCAAAACATACTTTAGTATCCGGCAATGACTGGAGTGCGATTACCATACCAGCAACAGGATCAGCTTCTGCCGAAACATTGGTGGCAGCCATCGTCCTAAGCTTTTTGGTTAACTTTTGGTCGTCTAATTTAACTCTCTCAATCAGGGCATGGTAAAGCTCTTCTGGAGTCGTGTCTTTAGGATCAAGACCGAGTTCCCGGCATTTATTCCTGGCGCCA
>DAIDIO010000026.1 GCA_027459325.1 Candidatus Saccharimonadota bacterium | reverse complement strand
TGAAAGTTGCAGCTTGGTACGATAACGAGTGGGGATACTCCAACCGGCTAGTCGAAGTTACAGCCGACGTTGGCAATATTCTTCATAACAACGAAGACCACTCTAACCATCACGACTAAAGAAACAATCCAATGAAAGTAGCCTTGTCAACAGATCATACCGGCCTAGCGTACGGAGGCGTTATTGAGGAGGTTACTAATTTTTTAGCTGAGTTGGGCCATGCGTGCGTTTACTTTGGTCCAAAAAGCTTGGATATGACCGATGACTACCCGGACTATATGTTTCCGGCGGCCATGGCAGTTGCCTCCCGAGAATGTCATGTCGGCATTATTCTGGGCGGCTCCGGGCAGGGCGAGGCGATGGCAGCTAACCGCATAAAGGATGTCCGCTGTACTGTCTTTTACTCTCCGGCGGTGGCAAAGAATTCAGTTGATGCTGAAGGACATATTAACCGCGATCCGTATGAGATATTACGTTTGTCACGCCAGCACAACCACGCCAATATGCTCAGTCTGGCAACC
>DAIDIO010000025.1 GCA_027459325.1 Candidatus Saccharimonadota bacterium | reverse complement strand
GCCATGATTACGTATTTTATCTAAAATCTCTGCTTTGAGTTTAGGGTCTGTGGGGACACCAGTTGCCATTTGCACTGCTCCTTATTTAGTTATATTCTACTGCCTTTTGAAAGAGACAGTGTGTCTATTTTATTGGGAGCGTGACATAATTGCTACATGTTCTTTTTTTGTACGGTTCTCGCTTCTTAAGCCATTTTTTAGTATAATCCCCTCTTGTATTGGGGATTGGCCAAGCGGTAAGGCACTGGGTTCTGGTCCCAGGATCGGGGGTTCGAATCCCTCATCCCCAGCCAATATATAGTGAGTCAGCCAGTGGGGTAAGTTTCGAGACTAGTACCATACTGGTTAACGATGGCCAGCCAACTAAAACATACATAAAAAGCCTATAAAAGGCTTTTTATTTTGTTTCAAAAAAGAATGTTAAAATGCTTGCTAAGTGAACTGAGAGAAAAAGTGATTTTTAAAAGATTACAAAATATAACCAATAAACAAGCTGGCCTATATATACTATTTTTAGGTTTATTAATATTCTCCTTTGGTCTTA
>DAIDIO010000024.1:278-592 GCA_027459325.1 Candidatus Saccharimonadota bacterium | reverse complement strand
GAGATCGATGTGCCCGACGCCGAGGCGCTTGAGCGACGATTCGCAGGCCGAGCGGACGTAATCGGGATGCCCGTTGACGCCCTGGAACGATCCGTCGTTGCCGCGGACGTTCCCGAACTTCGTCGCGAGCACGACGCGCTCGCGGCGGTCGGAGATCGCCTTGCCGACGAGCTCCTCATTCTTAAACGGGCCGTACATATCGGCGGTATCGAGAAAATCGATCCCGAGTTCGAGCGCTCGATGAATGGTCGCGACCGATTCGGCATCGTCGCGCCCGGCGTAAAATTCGGACATTCCCATGCATGCCAGCCCGA
>DAIDIO010000024.1:0-268 GCA_027459325.1 Candidatus Saccharimonadota bacterium | reverse complement strand
GACCAAGCCCTGCGTACCAAGTTTTCTCTGCTTCATGCAGGGTACGACCGACGCGAAGCGCGAGAGGTTTCCGTCAGGACTCCGCCCAGACGATTCCAACTTTCCGCGACGAAAAGGAGATCGTTTGCCGATGCCTATTCTCCCGTGCGCGCGGCATGCTCGCACGGGACATCCACGGCATCGCAGCGATCTTTTTAAACAGTTGCCTAAGTAGACTAAGTCTGATAGACTAACATCGTGAAAAGCGTAAAGATGCACGAGGCAAAGA
>DAIDIO010000023.1 GCA_027459325.1 Candidatus Saccharimonadota bacterium | reverse complement strand
GGAGTAGATGACTACCTAGTAAAGTCACAAGTCGTAATTGCTGACGTAATTGATCGAATCCGGTTCCACTTAGGAACTAACTAACGCTAACTTCGGTGCGACGAACAGATTTGCCTGAAAAGAGGCGGACTTTACGTACTTTGTAGCCTACAACGCCGTTTTTAGCGGCATGAATTGTATAGTTGCGGCTCATTTTGGTGCCAGGTCCAGGACGCTTAGTCATGCCAACCTGGCGCACGATGACCTCGCCAACTTTAACAGCTTCGCCACCGTATAATTTAACGCCTAAGCGTTGTCCGGGGGAATCGTGAACGTTTTTGGCGGTACCGCCGGCTTTAACATGACTCATAACTTTTCCTTTATACCTTGCTTAAAACTAACAACTCGCGTGCCACAATTTGTCCGGGGCGACTGTAGATTAATTGTTCATCCCGGGAGTGGTTAAAACTTACCCGATTATAGCCAATCACCTCTATAGAGTCAAGCAAAGGTAGGTGAACTAAATGACCGCCAGCCGTTTGCCAGGCTGGTATAGCGAGGCACAAGCGGGTACCGCTTTTGATCTGCTTGCCTAGATTATGCAAAAAAGAGCGCA
>DAIDIO010000022.1 GCA_027459325.1 Candidatus Saccharimonadota bacterium | reverse complement strand
CCCGGCGGGCCGCCAAGGAGCGGCTGGGCCTGCCGACCCGCCAGCCGCTGCCGGCCGGGACGCGGCTCCGCTGCGAGGGATGACCGCCCCATGATCAGCGTGCGCGATCGGGTGCGGTTGCGGCTTCGGCTCGGCCGCCGGCTCCGCGAGAAGAACCGCGGGTGCTCGGCCGCCGAGCTGGCGAGCTGGCTCTCGGACTTCGAGTGGCTGCTCGACGAGATCGACCGCCAGAACGTCCCGAAGCCGGTGACGTTCGTCAACGGCCGGCCGGCGAGCATCGATCGGCTCGAACTGGCATGAAGACCTATTGATTGCGCGATGGAGCAGCGGCAGCTCGCGTGGCTCATAACCACGAGGTCGGAGGTTCGAGTCCTCCTCGCGCAACTCGACCACGAATCAAGCCGGTGGACCGACGGGTGTGTCGCCAGGATCGTATGCCTGGCGTCGCGGGTTCGACTCCCGCCTCCGGCTCTTGGCCTCGCGGCCCATCCACGATAAGAGAAGCTTCCGCCGCGGGGCCATCCCACGGCCCGATTCCCCCTTGAGGACCGCCGATGTCCCCGACCCATGCCTCCGCCGCCCATGACGCCCTGCCCGCGATCGAGCAGCACCTGAAGG
>DAIDIO010000021.1 GCA_027459325.1 Candidatus Saccharimonadota bacterium | reverse complement strand
ACTAGAGCAAGTAAATACTTTGGTTTTAGCTTTGCTATGGTTCAGAGCGACAATGGACCGGAGTTTAGTCGTTACTTTGAACAGACATTAGCAAAGGAAGGTATACAAACCCGCCATACCAGGCTGGGGAGACCTAACGACAATGCCCACATTGAACGATACAACCGCATCATACAGGAAGAGTGCCTAGGCAGATACATAACTTACAAGAGTGCTAACCGTGACTTACAGAACAAGATTAATAAATACCTGGATTACTACAATACAAAACGAGTACACTTAAGCCTGCAGTACAGGACCCCTCAACAAATGTTGCAAAGCTTCTGAGTTTTATACGGACTGTAATATTAATTGCTGAACTCTCGACTAAATGAGGAATGATGTTTAATATACAGTTTTAACTCATAGCCAAGGTTATTGTATTGTTTGGTAATACCAGACATAGGTAGTGCCTGCGACAGGAGCGCTTACAGTATCTAGCTCAAAAGAAGTGCCGCTAATATTAGCATTATTTATGTATACCGGTAGGCTGGCAGCCGAGCTACTGGCTGGCGTTAAGGTTATGTGCGGGGCTTTTGCATAGGCTTTATTAAATAGAGCCGTAATTATCTGTCCGGCAGATGCATTAGTGCCAGCCGTGAAGGTTATTGTACCGGCCGTATCATCTCCGCTTATAGTCACTACTGAATTACTACCTGAAGCTGAACCGACACTAGCCGTTGGTGCCGTCCCGTTAGTAATTATGTGT
>DAIDIO010000020.1 GCA_027459325.1 Candidatus Saccharimonadota bacterium | reverse complement strand
AGCGCTAACCTAGACGTCCTAGGCACAACCACTTTACAGTCAGCAGTCAACTCTACTACTGCATTTCAGGTGCAGAATGCAATTGGAAGTGATCTATTGGTAGCTGACACCACCGATGGAGCGGTTGGTGTAGGAATAGGAAGCACTACACCCGCGGCCACCTTAGACGTTGGCGGTAGTGCGTTATTTAAGGACAGTAGTGCCTCTCAAACAGCTTTCCAGATTCAAGACACCAGTGGTAATTCTGTGCTGAAAGTAGACACTACTAACGACTGGATTGGTATAAATAACGCTCATCCATCAGCTACATTAGATGTTCAGGCAGGTTCACCGGTCTTCTTTGATGGTTTTGAAACAGGCACAATAGCGCCGTTTACAGACTACAATAGCGGTAACTGTGATTACCTCGGGCTGACAAGTAGCGGAGTGTATGACGGGAATTATATGTTTGAAGGTGAAGACAATACTCATAATGCAACTACTTGTAGCCTTTCTATCACCAAGACTTTAACTGCATCGGGTACTGTTAGATTCTGGATGAACTGCACTAACGCCGCCTTTACAATTGACGGTGCAGGGCAAGCAATTACGTGTAATGGCTCGGGGGCTTTATACAGCTTTCCTGTTTCTTCAGGCACGCACACGTTTTCGTGGTCAGTAAGTAATGGTCTTATCGGTACAAGTTTCGACATATTTTATGTAGATGATGTTTATATTACGAACGCAGGAGCAGGCATAGCAGCTTTATTTAGCGGTGGCAATGTTGGTATAAATAACGCATTCCCCGGCAATTTACTTAGTGTTAACTCGTTAACCACTGCTAGCTCAGGAGCCCAGGTTGCTGTAAGTACGGGCGGGGCTACCAACAATGGTATTGCAGTTCAAGGAGTAGCCTCCCAAACCGCTGATCTCCTACAGTTCCAAAACAGCTCAGGCACAGTCATGTCAGAGTTTACCTCTGCCGGTAC
>DAIDIO010000001.1 GCA_027459325.1 Candidatus Saccharimonadota bacterium | reverse complement strand
CACCCGGATAGCGGCAGTGAGTTCATCAATCAATTGGCTCTACCTTGGTTTGAGGCTAACGGCATTGAGCCTAGCCGTTCCCGGCCGCACAAGAAAAACGACAATTGTTATGTAGAGCAACGCAACTTGGTAGTAGTGCGTAAATATGTAGGCTACGAGCGTTACGACTGCATTGAGGCTGTCGAGGTGATGAATGAGTTGTATGAGAGCTTACGGCTGTATTTGAACTTCTTCCAACCAACTTTTAAGCTCATTGAAAAGCGTAAGATTATTGCCACGGCAGACGGCCATCAGGTGAAGAAAAGCTACCGGAGAGTCTACGACGGCGTTAAAACACCGTACAAACGAGTACTAGAGCGAGAAGACATCGACCAAGGGGTGAAAGATAAGCTTACCGAGCAATACGAAACTTTGAATCCCAAGGTTCTGCGTGATACGATTCAATCATTAACAAGTAAGTTAGAAAGGACGCAGCGAGAGCTTGGATACCACTATTAGTAAAGCTCATGCTTAAATCGTCCGTTTTGGTAACACTTACTTAATATCTAACGCGCTCTTTAGAATATCTTCTGAATTTGTTTTATACTTCTTGCCGAAGTTGGATTATCGGTATCGATTAGTACGGCATTGAATTGCCATGGCTTAGCAACCTCTAAAATATTGCGGGTCTGCATATTATTTATCCATCGTGGTAATACGCTATCCAGAGAAACGCCAAGAGAGGCGTTAAGAACCCCACACATGCCGACATCGCTAATATGAGCCGTTCCCTTAGGTAAAATCCTGGCATCGGCGGTTGGCACATGCCAGTGATCGCCCACTACAGCGCTTACCCTTCCATCAAGATAGTGCCCAATGATTACTTTCTCACTAGAGAAGTCTCCATGGAAATTAACAACTATTACGTCCGGGGCTTCAGTCTTGCTCTCCTGAAGTATTTTATCGATGGTTGTCAGCGGATTATCTTTAGGTTTTTCAGCGTCTTTTCCGACTATATTACCCAGCAAGCTAACAAATAGAATTTTTAAATCGTTTTTGTGTATGTACTTATATCCAAGCCCGGGAACGTTTGATGGATAGTTTGCTGGCCTGGTAATAGGTTCTTGGGGAGAGTTTAGTATCGGGTAAATCTCTTTATGATGCATGGTCCAATTACCCCCGCTAAAGCCGTCAATGCCAAGCCTTTTAAGCCTTTCATAATCAGCCGTGGTAATACCTCTGCCTTGGCTAACATTTTCGGCTTGGGCAATAACAATATCTACTGACTCAGCTTTAACAATTTCCGGCAGGACCTGTTCTACAACTTCAATGCCAGGCTCACCCATAATGTCGCCGACATATAGCAGCTTCATATTACTTAGCGAATTCTACGGCTCTTGTTTCGCGAATTACGTTCACTTTAATTGTACCGGGGTACTGCATAGTCGATTCAATTTTATTAGCGACGTCACGAGCTAGTTTTATCGCACTTAAATCGTCAATATTTTCTGGACGGACAAATATTCTGACTTCCCGGCCAGCACTAATGGCGTAAGATTTATCGACTCCAGAGAAGCTATTAGCGACATTCTCCAAATCTTTCATACGCTCAGCAAAATTCTCGGCGCTGATGTTCCTAGCTCCCGGTCGGGCGGCCGATATAGCATCCACCGTCCTGACTATCAGGGCTTCAGTGCTGGTTGCTTCAACATCATCATGGTGCTGTTCGGCAGCTAATGCCACTTCTTCCGGTGCGCCGTATTTTCTTAATATCTCACCAGAAATATGATGGTGTTTGCCTTCTATCTTATGAGTAAGGGCCTTGCCTATATCATGAACCAGTGCGGCATACTTAGCAGTTTTAACGTCTGCACCAATTTCTTCAGCGATCATACCGGCAATATGAGCCATTTCCGTCGAATGCTTTAGAACATTTTGGCCATAACTTGTTCGGTACTTTAATTCACCTAGCAAGTGCAGAATTTCTTTGGGAATCCCTATGACGCCTACTTCTCGGGCGGCATCTTCACCGGCTCTAATGACATCCTTCTCAACATTCTTCTGAGCCTTTTCTACTACTTCTTCAATACGTCCTGGATGTATTCGGCCGTCTTTCATGAGCATTTCTAAAGTCTGCTTAGCAACCTCGCGTCTGACCGGGTCGAAACTACTGAATACTATGTAGCCCGGTGTATCATCTACCATGATGTCCACGCCGGTTGCCCGCTGTAAAGCTTGAATGTTCCGGCCTTCCTTGCCAATTATCCGGCCTTTCATTTCTTCGTCTTCCAACTTCAAACTGGTTACGGTGCGCTCGGCCGTTACTTCACTGGCCATTCTTTCCATAGCGGTAGTAATTATTAAAGCTGCTTGCTCCTCAGCATTGTCTCTGGCTTCATTTTGCAGCTTATTGATTAAGCCCATTAAGTCATTCTTAATGTCCCGCTCGGTCATTTGCATTAGCTTATCGGCAGCTTCCTGCTTAGATAATTTAGCAATCTTCTCTAGTTTATCCTGCTGCTTGCTTCTAATGGCCCTGATCTCGTTCTTGAGTTCTTCGACTTCGTCCTCATTCTTGCGCAAAGCTTCATTCCGCTTATCTAGCTCATCAAGCTTTTTATCTAAAGCTTCTTCACGACTGACTAATCTCTGCTCAAGATCCTTCAGCTCTTTGCGCCTGGTCTGCTCTTCTTTTCTGGTTTCTTCTACGGCCTTAGCTGATTCTTCTTTTGCATCGGCAACTAATTTAGCAGCCTCTTTCTTAGCTTTTTCTAGTTCTTTCTTTGCCTTTTCTTCGGCTGAGCCCATCCGTTGTTTGGTTATAGCTGCGTTGGCACCAAAGCCAACAAGCAGTCCTACTACAGCTAGCACTGCTTCTAACATAGTTTTTCCTTTCTACTGTAGAGAAAAGTCTTATAACTTATTCAAGCATCGCTATCACTTCTCTAGCCTGAGTTAGTTAATAGATTAAGACTTATCCCGAAAACAAAATTAATATTGAATAATTGATTAACAGTTAGGAGTCTCTTGCACTGTCTTTAATACCGCGTGCTGATTCCTATATATAAATATACGCTGCAAGGGATAATTTGGTCAACTAACTCCCGTGTTTAGTCTCAGTGTTTCTGCTTGGTTATATGTGGTTCCTGGCCGTATTCTGGTAAAGCTATAACTTCATTCTCTTTGTTTAATAAACGTTCAATGCCTAAAGCTATCCATTCTTCAGTAGTGGCCGAAACAATCGGGATATTCAGAGCGTAGCTCAGCGTATCGGCAACGGTCATGCCAATTCTGAGTCCAGTAAAACTGCCCGGCCCTTTATAGACGACTAGGCCTTCCAGGTCAGACAGTTGCTTCTTGTGAGTTGTCAGCATCTGCTGGATCTTCAAATGAATAGTACTAGACAGTTCCCGGTGGGCTTCCCACTTAAGATAGTCTTTTTTGGTCTGGTCTTGATACAGGCCAATTTCTGCTGCCGGGTTATCTGTACGAATAGTCAGTATTAACATGTTGATCTATTTTAAACCATTCACAAGATATTCCAGCTGCTCCGCATAATTAAGTTGAAGTTCCCGAGCTGTTTCACTCTTCGTTTTAAAATTAATTACCAGCCGCTGCCGAGGTAAGACATCTTCAACTATATCAGCCCATTCGATTACAACTACCGCCCGGTGATCACTAAGGCGTTCTATTAATTCATCCTTCATTATTCCTGGATTGCTTAGCCTGTAAAAATCCAGGTGGTGAATAATTAAATCTTTTGCCGTATATTCGTTTTCAATGGTAAAACTAGGGCTATGAACATTGTCTTTAGAACCTGCTCCCTCAGCAATTCCTTTAGTCAGCGTAGTCTTCCCTCCACCAAGATCACTAATCAGCTCAATTACCTCGCCACCACGCAAATTATTACCAATAGTCTCGCCTATTTTTAAGGTCTCTTCTGGACTGTCGGAATTTAAGCTTAAACTACTGTTCATAAGTCTCATTATACTAATTCATTAGCTAGTCGGTTGCCTAGAGTTATACTAGATATATGTTGCAGCTCAGCGAAAGCCTTCAGAATAAACAAGTATTATCCTTAAGGACGGGCAGCGCAGTGGCTATTGTCACGTCTGTCATTATTAATCCAGATAACCTTAAAATTGAAGGCTTTTATTGTGAGGATAAATTCAATAAAAATGATCTGGTCTTACTCACCCAGGACATCAGAGAAACCGGACCAATGGGCTTTTTTGTTAATGATCATGAAGTACTAGCTGAACCAGAGGAGCTAGTAAGATTAAAAAAGGTTCTGGAAATAGGCTTTGATCCGGTCGGTAAGCAGGTAGTCACGCTAGATAAAACCAAGGTAGGCAAGGTAAGTGATTACGCCTATGATACTAACACCCTATATATTCAAAAGTTATATGTTTCCCAAAGTATTCTAAAGAGCTTTACCGGTGGCTCACTGAGCATCGACAGATCCTTAATTCAGGAAATTACACCTAAGGCAATTGTTATTAGCGAGCTTGTGAGTAAAGCTAAGCTACGGGTTAGCGCCCCTGTTCCAACTACACTTTAATCCGTATTTTGTTTATTTAGGGCTTCCTTAATGTCTGAATAATTGAAACCCTGCCGTGACAGGTAAGCCATCAGCTTAACCGGATCTTTATACTTCTGGGATTTTGTTTCAATTAGCGCCTGCAGGGCATCTGTATCATTGTCCTTTATATTTTCTAAAAAGTTTTTTATTGCTTCTTCATTAACGCGTTTTTGTTTAAGCTTGGATAATATTTTACGACGTGAAGCAGGGGAGTGGGCTTTTATGTCCCGGGCATACATTTCGGCAAATTTATAATCATCAAGCAAGCCAATGTCTCTTAACTTGTTAAGTATAGTTTCTGTCAGGGTAGGGGAAGCACCTTTTCGCTCAAGATAGGTTTTTACTTCCCATTCGCTTTTAGGTCTAACGGCAACCAGTTTAAGAGTCCGGGCATAAAGATTATCCTGGACGGACAGCTGCTTAAGTCTACTGAGTTCTTCAGTCGTTAATTCCTGGCCTATTTTTATGCCACTATTTAAAATTTCGGTTTCGCCGAGTGAAAACGAGTATTTGTTATCTACGAAAATACTAAATCGGTGGTTACTGTTAATCTGCTTTTTAATAGCAGTCAGCTTCATACTTTAGCGGCGTCTATTTCTTTAATCTTAGTAATTATCTCTTTTAGTATTTTTGGATTATCGTTTAGATAGCTAATGGCCGCCGTCCGACCTTGTCCAACCTTTTCTCCTTGATATGAATACCAGGCTCCGGCTTTTTCGAGTAGGTTATTGTTTACTGCCAAATCAACTACATCGCCTACGTAAGCGATACCCTGGTTATACATAATGTCGAATTCGGCCTGGCGGAAAGGTGGGGCGATCTTATTCTTGACTATTTTAACTTTAACGCGGTTTCCAACTATTTCTTCACCTTGTTTGATCTGGCCAACCCGTCGGATATCCATGCGCACAGAGGCATAAAACTTCAGGGCGTTGCCGCCTGTAGTTGTTTCTGGATTGCCAAACATCACGCCAATTTTCATACGGATCTGGTTAATAAATATTACGCTGCCTCGGGAGCGGCTAATTACACCTGTCAATTTCCTAAGAGCCTGGCTCATGAGACGTGCCTGCAACCCTGGCAAGGCGTCACCCATTTCACCTTCAATTTCCGCCCTCGGAACCAGGGCAGCAACTGAGTCAACTACGATTAAATCAACGGCGTTAGAACGGACTAATGTTTCAACTATTTCAAGAGCCTGCTCACCATTATCCGGCTGACTGAGTAAGAGATTGTCGACGTCAACACCGATACGCTTGGCGTATGCCGGGTCAAGAGCGTGCTCTGCATCAATAAAGGCGGCTGTGCCACCGTTCTTCTGAACTTCGGCTATGGCATGCAGAGTTATGGTTGTTTTACCGGATGATTCAGGACCGTAGATCTCAATAACCCGGCCTTTTGGTAAACCGCCACCAAGAGCTAAGTCTAAACTTAAGGCACCTGTAGGAGTAGTCTCAACAACCGTATGGTGGGTTTCGCCTAGCTTCATTATTGATCCCCGACCAAATTGCTTTTCAATAGATTCTAGCGCTAATCCTAAGGCTTTTGCTTTACCTTCACTAGCCTCTGGCTTAGTATCTGCTTTAGTAGTGGCCTTAGCCATAAATTATCCCCTCTCTTTAGTAAAGGCTTGTAGTATCCTTTTAAAACCTTGTTTAATATATTCTAACAGTTTTGGCTAGGATAACTAAGCCTAAGATAATCTAATTTCATATAATTTTAATGTTTTACTGTGAATAACACCGGAGTTAATATACAATATGAATAATGTTGTCGGGTGGGAAAACAATCAGACTGGGAGCCGACTATGCGAATGTCAGATAGTTTGGCTGAAAAAATACTTCAAGACGCTGGCGTTAGTAATGCCAGAATATTAGAATTAAAAGCCGAAGTTAAGGCTAGTCATTTACCCCTGGCCGAACTGATACTACATTATGGTACTTTAGACGAGAGCACACTCACCAAAGCCTACGCCCAAGCAGTTAATTTACCCTTTATTAGTTTACCGCTTAGTGAGCTAGATGCTGCTCATCTAGCAGTCCTACCCCATCAAATGGCCCACCGTTATCGGGTGGTCGTATTTAGTATAGATAAGGCTAATAAAAAACTTGTAGCCTCAGATGCCCTGCTGATGCCTGGCGCCGCCGAAGTACTAGCCAAGACAATTGGCGAAAACTATAGTCTACATATTACACCGCCATCGCATTTACATTCGGCCTTAGCTATGATGCCTCCCGGGCAGCTCAGAACGCATCCGGCTATTACTTCAAAATCCTATTCCGAAGCAGATATTCTGAGCACGGTGCACCATATACTTGAGCAAGCTATAACCGCCAATGCTACTTCAATACACATTGAGCCAAAACAGGACGCCTTGAGTGTCCGGTTTAGACTAAACGGCCGACTAAAGGAAGTGCATAAATTGCCATATGGCTCCCTAAACATGATAGCTAACCGGCTTAAGTCTATGGCCGGCAGTCAGGGGCAATTTAGAATAAGCAGCCGCCACCACATATACCGGGTGGAATTATTAAGTCTGCCGCTGATTGATGGCGAAAAGTTGACACTCAATCTATTCAGCGAGAACGGTCAGATACCTAAACTAAACAGTCTAGGAATATACGGCACAAATCTGGCAGCAGTAGAGCATAGCCTAACTAATAAGCATGGCCTGGTCATCGTGGCCTCACCGAAGCGTCATGGAAAAAATACAGCCCTATATAGTCTATTAGATAAACTCAGTATAGCTAACCTTAACGTGTTAACTATTGAAGATAAAGTTTCTTACCGGGTTAGCGGAGCTAGTCAAATGGAATTAAACTCCAACTTGCCGACTTATGAAGCAGCCCTTAGCCTCGTGAAGCGGAATGATCCAGATGTTCTTCTGATCGATAACATTGCCAGCCCGTCAGTAGCTGATGAACTTATAGGCATGTCTGCGCATTGTCTTGTTCTGGCTGGTGTTCATAGCCCGAGCGCCCTAGAGTCTTTAAGGGTTATCTCGGCACTCGGTGTCGAACCCTTCAGACTGGCTCACGTTAGCCGGCTGACAATGGCCACCCGCGTAGCCCGGCGACTATGCGATGACTGCAAGGTGGTTGTTCATCCGACTAATCAGGCTTTGAAGTCCTTGCTTATGACTTTAGGTGTCGGCGAGTATGGCGGTATTAAAGCTTTACATAGACTGGAGAAAATCGCCGCTAACGAAAAAATCAGCTCGCTTAAATCTAACGACCTTAGCACTTCGGAAACCAGTCTGCACCGGCTTTGGGAAGCTAGCAAGAACGGCTGTGCCCGCTGTGACTATAGTGGCTTTAAGGGTCAAATAGGCATTCAGGAAATACTCGAGATCGATCAGGTAATTGCAGCCAAACTGGCGGCCGGAGAGAGCCAGGCTAATATTTCTAAAATTGCTATAAAAAATAACATTTTTATACCGCTGGGTATTGACGGACTGGTAAAAGCGCTGAGAGGACTGACTACCCTAGACGAAGTTCTAAGCTGCCTCTAAACAAATGCACGCCTTGATTTTAGGCTAACGGCCAACTATTCTTAAAGCAAATGAAAGTCAAACAAACAATATTTCCCCAATGATTAGTAAAGATAAAAATTCCGATGGCTTCACAATTTATGAGCTTGTAATACTTATCTTAGTAATAATTGTGCTGGCTGCTTTGGTTTTTAAGACATATAACAGCATTCAGGCCAGGGCTAGAAATACGACTAGACAAAGTAATCTGTTAGCTCTGCAACGTAATATTGAAACGTTTTACAGCCGGTATGGCTATTTCCCTAACTTAAGCGACATGAATGATGCCGGTTGGCGCACTAAATATATGCCGAACCTGGATAATTCGATTCTTGTCGATCCGTTAAGTAAGTGTAATCCTTCAAAAACCGCCTGTCTAGGAGGAAATAACAAACCAGTGCCGAAGCAATACGAGTATTATCCAACCCAATCCGACGGACTGTCTTGCGATGGCAAGGTTGGCTCTAAGGCAGATCAAACATGCGCACAATATAACCTGTACGCAAGTTATGAAGGTAATTTTAACGGTGCTAAATACGACGAATTACAAAATCTGGATTAAAGCAGTGATGATTGTGAGTCGAGCTTAGGTCGTGTCTTGTTAAGGTGCTTATAAGCTTTGTGGGTAACCTTACGGCCTCTCGGAGTACGCTCTAAGAGTCCTATTTGCAGCAAATAAGGTTCGTAAAAGTCTTCAATGGTGCCACGTTCTTCGGCTGTTAGGGCAGCCAGGGTGTCCAGACCAACCGGACCGCCTTCGTAATTTTCAATGATTGCTAGTAGTAACCTTCTATCTGAAGCATCTAGACCTAGATCGTCAATATCCAGAAGGCCAAGTGCTTTATGGCTAAGTTCGGTGTTTATAAAGCCATCGCCGTTTACGTCAGCGTAGTCTCTAACCCGTTTAAGCAAGCGGTTAGCAATGCGCGGAGTCAGCCTTGATCGTTTAGCCAGCTCAGTGGCAGCCGCACTATCTATTTTGACATTAAGGATCTTAGCGGCGCGCTTAATAATCTGTTCAATCTCATCAATCGTATAAAACTCTAAGCGGTGGATCATGCCAAAGCGGTCACGGAGTGGGGCTGCCAGATCACCGGCCCGGGTAGTTGCACCAATGATAGTAAAACGCGGTAAATCCAGACGTAGCGACTTAGCAGACGGACCTTTGCCGAGCATAATGTCTAGCTTAAAATCTTCCATTGCCGAGTAAAGAACCTCTTCGACTGTCCGGTTTAAGCGGTGAATCTCATCTATAAACAGAATGTCCCCGTCGGATAAATTGGTAAGTAAACTTGCCAGATCTCCCGCCCTTTCAATTGCCGGTCCAGCCGTAACCCGTATCTGACTTTTCATTTCATTTGCTATGACACTTGCCATGGTTGTTTTACCCAGGCCCGGTGGTCCGTGAAGCAGAATGTGATCTAACGGTTCTTCACGTTTCTGGGCGGCGCTTATGGCCAGTTGTAGGTTTTCTTTTAACCGTTCCTGGCCTATGTAACTGCTGAAATCTCTCGGTCGTAGAGTAATTTCTATCTCGACTTCTCTGACGTCCTCCGGCTCAGGATCGTTTACAATTCGATCAATCATGTTAGTATTATACTCTTTATCTGAAGCTTAGCGCTTCTGAAGAGCTAACTTCACCCGTTCATCTAAAGGTAGACTGGTGTCAACATTTGCCAAGGCTCGGGCGGCATCGGATGAACTGTAACCCAGAGCAATCAATGCCTGAACAGCTTCGTCTTGAGTATTCTCGCTGACGAAAATACCGGTCGCTTCCAGATCGGTTGAAGCCAGCCCGACTTTATCCTTAAGATCGACAACTACCCGCTCGGCAACCCGTTTACCGACACCACTGGCTTGTTGGATATATTTAACGTTACCATTGGCTATGGCTTGCCGAACATTATCTGCGCTACCTACACTTAACACGTTAAGAGCCATTTTTGGACCTACTCCGTTAACACTTAGTAGCAGTTCAAAAAACTGTCTGTTACTGTTACTGATAAAGCCAAATAAGTCGTGGCTTTGTTCCCGGATATGTTCATAAATGTAGACTTTGACTTGTTCTCCCTGAGTCAGATTGCCATAGTCTTCCAGGCTTACATAAACCGCATAGCCCACGCCATTAACATCGAGCACAACCACGTCATTAAACTTTTCAGCCAATACTCCACTTAGCGTCGCTATCATAGGATATATTATCTCATAGTCATGCTGTGGGTTATAGCAGCCGCCAAAGCATCGGCACAGTCGTCTGGTTTAGGCACAGTTTTAAGGCCTAAAATAGTCTTAACCATTTCCTGGATTTGTTTCTTATCCGCCCGGCCATAACCGGTTAAAGCCTGTTTAATTTGCAGTGGCGTATATTCATAAATGGCTAGTCCGGCCTGCCGCCCAGCCAGCAATACTATTCCCCTGGCCTGAGAGACGGTCATGGCGGTGGTGACGTTTTGGGAAAAAAACAGTTTCTCAACTGACATGGCTACCGGTTTAGTCGAGGCAATTATGTCGGTCAACTCGTCATAAATTATCTCCAAACGTTTGGCGTCGTCTTCATGAGACGGAGTCCTAATAACACCAGCATCTACCAACTGAGCTTTATTCTTATCGACTTCAATGACACCAAAACCAAGAATGCCGGTTCCAGGATCAATGCCTATTATTCTCATTATCTAATGCTTTCTAGCTGATTGTTATTCTTTTCTGATTCTAAGCCTAAATTAGACATTTGCCAGAATTTCTTCAGGAATATCAAAATTCACATGAGTGCTAGAAACGTCATCAATGTCTTCCAGGGACTCCATCAGACGCATTATTTTACCGGCGGTAGCGGCATCATTGATCTCAACGACATTATTCGGTACGTAAGTTAGTTCAGCTTCAGTAATACTCAGGCCACTGTCATTAAGAGCATCACGAACTCTCGCTAATTCCTTAGCCTCCGTGTAGACAATTGATTCCCCGTCTTCTTCCGTAACGTCCTCGGCTCCGGCATCAAGGGCCTTGAGGAGCACATCATCACCGGTCTCAGTTATCCGTATCATACCTTTTTGATCAAACTGAAAAGCTACGGCGCCCTTTTCGGCAATATTACCGCCGTGTTTAGTAAATGCCGATCTAACTTCCGGATACGTTCTGTTTATATTGTCGGTTGCACATTCAACTAATATAGCTACCCCGCCGGGACCATAACCCTCATACATAACTTCTGTCAATTGAGCAGCATCTTTATCTTTAACCCGGTCTATGGACCGTTGGATATTAGCGGCTGGCATGTTGGCGGCTTTAGCCTTATCGATAGCTAGTCGCAGTGAAAAGTTTGTAGTCGGATCAGTACCATTTCTGGCGGCAACGGCTATAGTATTACCAAGTTTTGTAAAGACAGCACCGCGCGCTGCATCCTTAGCGCCCTTTTGTCGCTTAATAGTTGACCACTTGGAATGACCTGACATTACCTAATATTATACCTTATTCATTGGTTGCTGTAAGTCAGCTTCTGAGACTTAAGTGGTCTTAAATTATAGTCTTCCAGTAATACCAGAATTTTACGAGCAATATACCAAACACAATTACATACCAAAGAAGCAATATATCTCCATGATGCTTCACTAACCAATCTTTTAGTTTGGCTTTAACCTTAATGTTACCTTCCTGTAGATTATGCAGGGTCGTATACCAGAAAACCGGCGGTGTTATCATCCATATAACAAAACAGAAAGGACAAATTGCGTGTAGAACAAATACGCCTTGTGAGAATAAATAAACAAAGAACAAAAAACCGGCTGCTGCTCCACCGTTAATTACCAGCCATAGCCACCGCTTTAATTTAGCGCCACCCTGAAGAGCTAGCCCAAAAGCCAGTAGCATTGCAAAACCAACTAATCCAAAAATTGGGTTGGGCACGCCAAGTAAATTCGATTGTTTAGCGTTCATGATGTCGCCGCAACTAATTATGGGACTAATGTCACAGATTGGTTTATAGTTTGGGTTCTTCAGTATATGAATTTTGTCATAAGTTAACCAATAGGCAACAACCAGGCCGATAACAGCCACAAACATATAGAGAATCGGCAAAAATCTGGCGACATTGAGACTTTTACTATTGTTTTTCACGTTAGATATATTGTAACATACAGCCGGTTTAAGCTCAGGCTATGCTTCTATTGTCTTCCTTCGAGCACTAAGGCTTTTCTGACTTTATATGTTCAGTGCGTTTATGTACAGTTACGGCCGCAGCGCTGAGTATAGTTACATTAGGTAGCCTGACTACGCTGCCATCGTCTTGAGCTAAACTAGTGTGAGTCAGGCCGATATCATCAACCGTACCGACATATTTACCGCCTAGCGAACCCGACACTAGTGTAATTCTCTGCCCGACAGTAAATGGGTGCACTATGATGAGAACAATACTGGCAAAGAAGTTTGCTAGTGCTTGTTGAGCTGCAACGCCCAGGATAATACCAATAACAGCACTACCAAGCAGTAAGTGACCGACAGGTATGCCGATCCGACCGATAGTAACAAACAATATAATAAGGTATCCGAATACTCTTATAACAAACTGTAGCGCTGCTGCCCGGCCAACACCTAGCCTATGCGAGATGATGCTCTGGCGGACCTGGCTGCTCATGACATTGAGAGCAGTAATGCCAGCAAAGGCAAAGAATAAAATACCTACTAGCGATAGTAATCGATGATCCAGCCTGCCATGCAAAACTCCGCCATAAATATAGCTGACACTCAGCCCGGCTATAAGAACAACTAGATACGGGAATACTTTAAGGCCCATAGAGCCCCAGACGGGTTTCTTCATTAATCATATTTTATACTAAATACGGTTAATGTATCTTATCCATTTCGTCAATCGGCTTTTCCTTTTGTCCTTCCGAGGGAATTTCAGGAGCGTCTGACTTCTCCTTTACCTCTTCAGGTTCGTTCCTTACGTCTTCACTTTGTTTAGCGTTAAACATTCCAAGAAAAAATACGAAGCCAAGCGCTATAAATACTATGATTACTATAATTGCTATTAAGATATCTGTCGGAAAAGCTAAAAGCATGCTAGCTAGTATGTTGCCTTATGCCAAAAGTTGCTGTAAGAATTCTCTAATTGTTAACTATTTATTCGAGAGGGAACTCGATGTCCAACCGCCATATCTCACAATTTTTTATTGGGCGAACATCGATAGTCTTACTACCATTAACAACTGCTTCGATCGCTCGCATTGTTAAGCCATGAGTTATAAAAAGTACTCTATCGTTTGGGTGTTCCTTATAAACCACATTTATAAAGCGCCTGACGCGCAGACGGAGGTCACTAACCGATTCTGCACCCGGTAACTTAACATTAAAATACTTAATGATTAGAGCCCCTATATTGGATATAAAGTCCGGCACTTTGAAAGGGTATTTATCAAGAACGCCTGCGTCCATTTCCCTTAGCTGCTCAGTGTAATGAATGGCCGTATTAGGGTGGTATTTTATTATCTCTTTGGCCGTATCGACGCAGCGAGACAGATCCGAGCAGTAGATAACGTCAATTGACTCCGACCTCAGCTTTTGAGCAGCCTGTTTAGCCTGGCTTATGCCGTGCTCAGTTAAAGTACCTCTAGCATGTCCTTGTATAATTCCCTGAACATTTTCTATCGTCTCGGCATGGCGCACCACTGTAAGTTTCATAATCCTAACTATACACCCGTAAAGATTCCCGTTACCGCTTAAAGCTCTCCCTCCCATTCTTTATAAAATTCTTCTAAGTACTGCTCCATGTACTTATGGCGGTGATCGGCTATCTGTCTAGCGGTATCGGTATATAGATTATCTTTAAGTAGTAGCAGTTTTTCATAAAAATGATTTATCGAATGAGATTTGCTGTTCTTATAATCTTCAAACGTATCATGCTGAACAGGTTTTATAGCCGGGTCATATATCGGTGTGTTATGACCGCCCCCATATGCAAAAGTCCTGGCAATACCAATTGCTCCAATTGCGTCAAGTTTATCTGCGTCGCTGACAATCCTACCTTCTAGTGAAGCCATATTCTGCTTAACGTTAGCTCCTTTAAAAGACACATTCCTTACAATATCTTCGATTTTTAAAATAATATTGTCGTCAACATTAATGCTTTCCAGCCACTGCCGGGCAGCTTTTGGTCCTGCGTCCATATCTCCATCATTAAATTTCCAGTCAGCTATATCGTGCAGTAGCGCAGCTAACTCCACGACGAACTTATCTGCCGATGGTTCTTGAACGGCAATATGGCCTGCCAGTTTCCATACCCTATACATGTGCCACCAGTCGTGACCGGTACTTTCCCCGCAGAACTTAGCCTCAACAAATTCTTTAGTTTTATCAATAACTGTCTTGTTAGTCATATCGATAATCATAGCAAATTTGTTTAATGCATATTCGCTAGTTAATGAATTGGGTTTTGTAATTTATTGAATCAGGCCATGAATTCATCAAAGAATAGCACCCTTTATCAACTACTGCGTCATAAACATTAAAAGACATAAAGCCTGGCTTGCTAGATTCTAGGAAATCTACCATTGAAATCTACTCCAGTGGCATACAAGCAGGTTTAGCCTTAAATGGAGATGTTGACCCAGTTGCAGTTGAGGCACTCAGGGTTGATGATATAGATAACTATTTGTCATCCAGTTGGCAACAAACCACACAAGATTTATTAAACAGGTCGCAGCTTAATGTATTTATGACCGATTCTGGTTACTCAGACGCTAAAAAGAACTATGACATTGACGAGACAAAAGCATTAGTCTGGAACATACCAGATATTGACGGAATATACCTTTTAATAAAAGAGCAGGTTAATAAGTTATTTGAAAAAGACTTAAGAATCCAATGTTAGAACTAAGATTCTACAAATAATAATCTGGGTAAATGTTGTGAAGAAATCTGGAGGGCTTGCTGTGAATTTATTGCAACCAAGCTTAAGTAGAATAAAGAACTATTTATCCTATGGCTCTCAACCTGATAGCCTAAACTACCATTACACCTCGCTTATAACTTCAAACCCCGTGAAGCTACCCGTAATTGCTAGTCCGATAATTTTGCCCTTGCAAAAACCCTTTTGGCGAATCTTTTTAGCAGTTTCATTCAGTGTAGAGCCTGACCCGACAGCGTCATCTATGAGCAAAATATTACTACAGCTTTCATTTCTCTCGACAACAATAGTTTCCTTGGCATTTATTACTCTATCCTCAATTTTACTTAGAGTTTTTTGGGGCACAGCTACTTGTGTCTTAACCTTGTTAATTACCAAAGTTCTCGTAGAAAGATTTAGTCTTTTTTGAATCTGCTTCATAAGTTGCACTTCTCTTTTGACGGTGGGCGGTATAAATCCGACCCCATCAATGTCATACTCTTGAATTACTTTTAGAACAGAGGGTTTAATAATATCCGATAGCTCGTTGATTAGTTTTTTATTTTGGCTCTGCTTGGCAAACAACAGAAGTTGTCCTAGCTTTGTTTTACCAAATATTTCTATGGCATAGAAATCAATATAAAAAAGGTTATCCAGTGCCACATCGTCAAACGTCGATTTCATCTTATACATTCCGTCAATAAGGCCGTGTTTGGCGTATTTTCTATATTTAGCAATGGTCCTTTTATAAGTATTGGCCGTTGTTATGGGGTCAAGCTTTCTTTCTTGGCACCAGATGGAAAAACCATCCAAGCCCTCCAGCATCGTTCCTCTAGGAGTAACGTACAAGAAATTATCTATAATTTCATTCCGGATATTCTTGTCAATTGACTTAAGTTGATCTTCTGTTTCTTGTAAGGGAATTATTTTAGATCGTACAGAATAATAGACCTTAGGTGGTTTACCCGTTTTTGCGACCTTATCATTGTCAAGCAATGTTTTTAGCTGCTTTCTAACCGCACGGTCAGTTATATCTAAAAAATCTGCTAGTTCGGATCCGGTAACTTGGCCATGTTCTTCAATATATTCAATTATTTTTTGCGAGGTAGTCATGCATAAAGTATAGCAAAAAAGTTCCTAGTACACAAGGAACTAGGAACCAAGTTAACAAGGTATAGCTGTGGAGGGCCCAGTGGGACTCGAACCCACGACACCCTGCTTAAAAGGCAGGTGCTCTAACCGGCTGAGCTATGGGCCCATGTTGCTAAATAACTTCTTACATTATCCGTAATTCAGTAAAAAAGTCAATGTTGGCTATTTGGAGTGTTTGCCTTTTTCATGTTTATTTTTCGGACCCTGAAGCCATAAAACCAATAAAGCAATAATGCTACTGATACCTACTACCGCCGCTTCATTGCTTTTCAGCTGTGTCCAGTCATTAGAGTTAATTATTGAGTTACTGAGGTGTGCAGACAATAGGGGGGTTACTAATAGGGCTGCCAGTAATCCTACACCCAGGGCCGGGAGTATATTCAGATATTTATGATTACCCTTAACACTTTTTACCATCATTACCGACGATAATATCGGAGGGAATAGAATAAGTATTAATTTTATAGTGCTGTTACCGGCATCTATACCTTTCGTTACATGTGCAGAAAATAGCGCCAGGAATTGATGAGCGTCTGGGCTCACAAATTGCATCAGTACGTTGCCGAGACATAAACTCAGGAATACTATTGAGGCATTTATCCTAAACCAGAAGAGGATTAATGCCGGAATAAAGACTATGGCAGCTAATATCAGCTCTGCACTATTCATAGACTAAATATAGCACGAGTGATGCTTATGCTTTAAGCGCCGACCCGGTCTTTACGCCGACCGGCTTTAGCAATCATCTCGGCATATTCAATAATCGGGGCTGCAACATTACGGGAAGTTACTTTCTCAATGCCGAAACCCGGACTGGAGTTAACCTCCAGAACAAGCGGGCCTCGTTCGCTTCTCATCATATCCACTCCGCAAACGCTAAGACCCATGGCTTTGGCGGCTTTTTGAGCCGTTTTTCTTTCCTCAACAGTTAATTTTACAGCTAGGCCTTCACCGCCTTGGTGTAAGTTGGATCGGAAGTCATCATCCAGACTTTGTCTGATCATACTGGCCACTACCTTACCATTAACTACAAAAGCACGGATATCCACACCAGCACTTTCTTCAATAAACTCCTGAACCAGGAAGTTCACTTCTTCTACAAAAAAGGCTTGCATTACAGCCAGGGCAGCTTTTCTGGTTTCAGCGAGCACCACACCATTGCCGTGAGTGCCCCTAGCAACCTTGATAATAACCGGCGCTCCGCCAACCTGTTCCAGCACTCCTTCAAAATCGGCGGTTTCTCTTGCAAACACTGTCTTTGGTATTCCAACACCAGATTTAGCCAGCAGTTGCATGCTGCGCTGTTTATCCCTTGAGCGCACAATTGCTATTGAACTTGTGACCGTAGGGATATTTTGCATTTCAAATTGACGCACAATTGCTGAACCATAACGCGTAATGGCCGAAGAAATTCTGGGAATGATTACATCAATATCTTTTACTTCCTGGCCTTTATAGTGGACGAGCGGGCGACCTTGTTCAAGTGTTATATAACACTTAGCATAATTAATAACCCAGACCTTGTGGCCGCGGGCTTCGGCTTCTTCTTTCAGACGCTTAGTTGAGTAATTGCCTGGACCTTTAGATAGAATAGCTATGTTCATTTACTTTTTTCGTCCTTTCGTAATGTGGCTTGCATGCTTTAGGTCAACCGCGAATTTACCTCGTAAAACATTTCGGCCTACTAGTACAGGGTACGCTTGATGTTCTCGGTTAGCGAGAGTAAAGGAAGCTTTTATTCTACGACCATTTATATTAATGGGCAACTTGACTACATACCGCCTCTCTACAGCGCCATTGGTACTTCGAATTTTCTTAGTAGTGAAATCTCGAGTACTTATTACACGGCCGTCAAAATACTCACTACTTTCGCCAAATAAGCAAAATCTAAGCTGGTCACCGACTAGCTGAACGTGCGATGCCCAGACAGCTGATGTTTTAGCACCGGTATCGACTCTGGCCGGCACAAAGTGATCGGTATGACCGACAAAGTTTATACGGGCAACCGCCCCAATGATATGTAAATCTTTAAACATATTTAGCTAATAATCAGTATTATATTCTTTAAACAATTCTTATGGTTTATAAGATTAGCATTATATAATAGTTTTATTAATTTGTCTATAGTTAATCTCTTGCGGCATTCGCTATTAAGCATATGCCGTTTTCTTAATGAGAGACGTGAATTTTTCTATAAATCAGATAGATGACTAATACTACGGCTATAATCAGCATGATTAGCATTGGTATAAAGCCAGAGTTGTTCAGCTTTTTCATAATTACACTATACACCCGACTACCAAAGTTTTCGTTTGTCAGCTTTAAACTGCTCTAATAATTCTATCTGATGTTTTGTTAACTTAGTTGGCGTATCGACTATCAAAGTTACTATATGGGGACCCCTGTTCGATCCCTTAATGTGAGGCACTCCGTGAGCCGAAAGCTTGAAATCGCTACCGCTCTGTGTGCCTGAAGGAACTTTCATTCGTACTGGTCCGTCAACAGTCTCCACGTCTATTTCCGTTCCTAAGGCCGCATCTACCATTGAAACATGTTCTTCGCTTAAAATAATATCGCCTTCTCTCGTAAATCTTTTATGAGGTTTGACTCTAATATTTATGTAAAGATCACCTTTTGGCCCGTTAGCTATGGCCTCTCCGTGCTCTCTTAGCCTGATAGTCGCACCGTCATCTATGCCGGCTGGAATCTTAAGTGTAATATCCTGACGACGATTAACGGTTCCTTTGCCCTTACAGACACTGCAATCTTTTTCCGGGATCTTACCGCTACCTTTACACTTAGGGCATAAACTAGCCTGCTGAATATTGCCGAATATGGTCCTGGTTACGTTAACTACTTGCCCTGTACCGCCGCACTGATCACAATTTTTTAGTTCATAACCTGGCTCAGTCCGACTACCCTTGCAGTGCTCGCAATTATCCTCCATGGTTAGGGTTATCTGTTTCTCTGTTCCAAAAACCGCTTCATCAAAACTTATTTCTACCGCCGCCTCAACATCACGTCCCCTTGTTTGCCGAGTCGGTCCGGAGCCGCCACCACCAAAAAAACTACTAAAGATATCGCCGAGGCCAAGATCGCCAAAATCAAAATTAATATTTTGGTAACCACTGGCACTGCCTGCGAAAGGATTACCGCCGCCATTACCAACACCGGCATGTCCAAACTGATCATAGCGCTTTCGCTTTTGCTCGTCTTTTAATACTTCGTAAGCTTCATTAATCTCTTTAAACTTCTGCTCGTCCCCTCCCCGATCGGGATGATGCTCAACAGCAGCCCGACGGAAGGCCTTTTTAATTTCATCTGCTGAAGCGTCTTTATTTACGCCAAGTATTTCGTAATAGTCTCTTTTAGCCATTATTTAATTCTACCAACTTCTTTAAGCTTAGTTATCTATTCTGGGAGGCAAAAACAACCCACGAATCAGGTACCGAACAGCTTCTTCAATATCTATTCGTCTTTCTTTATCTTCTTCAGAGAGCCGTTCCGTGTCCTCTTCAGAACCGCGAGGCCGGGTACGTGTTAAACGCATTTCAGCTTCTACTGAATATCTTGCCAAAGCCTCTAGCGGTTTACTATTCTGCATCTTTACCATATGCCTAAACTGGTTTTCGGCAGCGGCAATCTCGAAATTCCTTGTAAAGTCCTCTACCCCTGCTAAAAGCCCCCGCTCAATTTGAGACTTAATCAGGTCTTTTTGGTTATTTTGGGCAAACCTGGAATAACTGCCTTGAGCGGCAAGCACAGTGCTTATGGCAGCTACTAGATTTTTATCAACCGACTCGCCTGGGAATTCTTGAGTTAATTGATCGTAGCAATCCATAACTGCTTCGAAGGGAAATGACTCGCTACGGCAAACACTTACGTCTAGTAAAGAATCCCCATTACTGTTCGGACTACCGTCCTCGGCTGAAAGCATACTTACTCTTTCTTATCTTCGTCGACAACTTCGCCTTCTATTGTTTCATCCTTGGTTTTTGAATCTGAAGACTCTTTATTATCCTCGGATGGATTAGCTTCCGGCGTTTCATACATTTTAGCACCTATCGGCATTAATTTATCGTTTAATTCTTTAGCTGCTTTTTCAATATCGTCTTTGCTGGCCTTACTGTCCTTTACTACCTTTTTAGCTACGTCAACAGCTTCATCTAAAGTCTTTTCGTCTTCTTCGCTGATTTTGTTGGCATAATCTTTCTTAAGTTTCTCTGCCTGATAGATTGCCGAATCTAGTAGATTACGGGCTTCTACCGTTTCCTTCTTAGCCTTATCTTCTTCGGCATGAGCCTCAGCCTCTTTAGCCATTTTTTCTACTTCAGTTTTGTCTAAATTACCGGAGCCGGAAATAGTAATGCTCTGCTCCTTACCGGTGCCTTTATCCTTGGCTGTGACATTTAAGATGCCGTTGGCATCAATATTGAAAGTTACTTCAATTTGCGGTACTCCACGAGGGGCAGGGGGAATGCCGTCAAGTATAAATCGGCCTAGACTCTTATTACCCTCGATCATATCGCGTTCACCTTGGGCCACATGTATTTCTACTTGCGGCTGGTTGTCTGCAGCGGTTGAGAAGACTTCACTCTTGCTGGTTGGTATGGTAGTGTTTCGCTCAATCAGCTTGGTCATCACACCGCCCATAGTCTCTATGCCAAGACTTAGCGGCGTGACATCCAGTAGCAAAACATCCTTAACATCACCTTGAAGAACTCCAGCCTGAATAGCTGCGCCAATGGCTACAACCTCGTCAGGGTTAACCCCCTTCATTGGTTCTTTTTTGAAGATCTCTTCAACTTTAGCCTGGACGGCTGGCATCCTAGTCATGCCGCCTACTAGTACCACGGCATCAATGTCACTAGCGCTCAGTCCAGCATCCTTAAGTGCCTTTTGGCATGGGTCAGCCGTCTTATCAATTAAATCTCCGACCAGGCTCTCTAATTTGGCTCTGGTTAGCTTATACTCAAAGTGTTTAGGTCCGTCTGCGTCAGCAGTTAGAAATGGCAGATTAATGTCTACTTCTTGGGCTGAGGACAGTTCAATCTTAGCCTTTTCAGCTTCATCCCGTAAGCGTTGCATAGCTGCATTATCTGTAGATATGTCAATGCCGTGCTCTTTCTTAAATTCGTCAGCAAAGTGGTTAATCAGGACTCGGTCAAAGTCTGCACCCCCTAAATGAGTATCGCCATTGGTTGATTTAACCTCAAAGACTCCGTCACCGAGCTCCAATATAGAAACGTCAAAAGTTCCGCCGCCTAGGTCGTATACGGCAATCTTTTCATCTTTTTTACTACCCTTATCAAGGCCGTAAGCGAGGGCCGCAGCTGTCGGTTCGTTAATTATACGTTTAACTTCCAGACCGGCTATTTTTCCGGCATCTTTTGTGGCTTGACGCTGAGAATCATCGAAATAAGCCGGTACGGTAATAACCGCTTCGTTGACTTTGTCGCCCAGGAAACTTTCGGCATCAGCTTTGAGTTTAGCCAGTACCATAGCGCTGATTTCTTCAGGACTGTATTCTTTATCCGACATTTTGACTTTAACGCCGTTGCCGCTCTTAACGATCTCATAACCCATAAGCTTAAGATCGCGCTGAACTTCTTCATCTTTAAAGTTTCGCCCTATGAGGCGCTTTACTTCATAAATTGTGTTTTTCGGATTAGTTACCTGCTGACGGCGGGCAACTTGGCCAACCAGTCTCTCGCCGTTCTTATTAACAGCTACTACGCTTGGGGTGGTACGGTTCCCCTCACTGTTTGCAATTATCTCAGGCTTTCCGGACTGCATAACAGCCATTGCTGAGTTGGTCGTTCCGAGGTCTATGCCAATGATTTTGCTCATATTTAATACCCTTCTTAATCGTTTATGCTTAGCAGTCAATGCTATATGTTGCTAGTTTAAACCAATTGGCACTCGTGTGTCAAGAGTGCTAATTCTAAGCTGTTTTAAGAGTTTGGCCAATTCTTTTGGCAGCTAAACGCTGTACGTCCTGCCATTGATCGGGACTAAAATTATTCTTTATTAACCACAGCTCCTGTCTGTACAGCACGGCCATTTCCTCGTCATTGACCTGTTCCAGCGTCCTTAGAATTACTGTTTTTCTAACCGCTTCCCTAAATTGCTGGAAATCTGGCAGTTCATGAATATTCGGCTGCTCATTCATCTTTGCAAGCTGCTGACTTTCCGTGGTGTACTGCTGAGCTGGTAAGTCATCAGCACTTTCAGTCATAACCTTCTTATGGACGAAGTCTGCTGATACTAGATTGTTTAAATAAATTATCTCCGTACTCATAACGGTTATTGCTCGGGGTTAAGTTTTAACTCTTACCATAGCGTGCCGAATTACTTCTTCGTCTATTTTATACCCGGATTGTAGTTCTTCACTAACTATTTCCTGACTGCCTTCACCCTCTTCAACCGACACGGCTTCATGATAGCGCGGGTCAAAAGGTTGACCAACTGTCTCAATTCTTTTTACACCAATGTCGGACAGGCTTTTAGCGAACTGCTTTACGACAGCTTCAACGCCTTTTACGTATGGATTATCTTCCAACTCCTTTGGTGTGTGGTTAAGGGCTCTTTCCAGATTATCTATCGCTGGCAAAAGTTCTCTGACCACATTAGCTTTTACTCTTACTCTCAAACCGGCCAGATCTTCTTCATGCCGGCGCCGCATGTTTATGGCGTCGGCTCGTTCTCTCTGCAAGGCATTAGTTAAGTCGGCTACTTGCTGTTCAAGCTGCGCCAGGTTCTCTTCTTTAGGGCTATCTTTTTTAGGCTTAGTCATTTTCTCCTGCTTTTCCTTGTTGTTGTTCTTGCTGGACTTGTAACTGTTCGGTCTCGGCAGCTATTTCTCTTATTTGCTGGTCAAAGACTACCTCCACCATTGCTTGCCCCGCTAAACGAGCTGGAAGATATCTTCTTATAAAGCTCCGGCGTGGTTCTTTTGAACTGTTGTTCTGATCATTTCTGCCCTCTCTATTCATAAAGCACCTCTTCCAGTTCCTGCCCGGCCCGTTTTACCAAGCTCATAACATCCTTATAACTTTGGCGGGTCGGACCGAGGGTACCAATGTAGCTGGCATCAGAAAAAGGACTACGGAAACGGCTGATGATTAATGAGCAACCGGCTGCCCGACCGACCGGGTTTTCCTGACCGATATAGACACTAAGCGGTTCGTTTGGTGCAGCTTCACGCAGCCAGGGCTCAAGGTTATCTAGCAGCCTGGCTACCTGTTGTACTTGTATGGCGTTCATAAATTCCGGTTGGCCGAAAAGATTGGATAATCCACTCATGTATAGCTGGTTACCGATTGTGGCCATGCCAAGGTTGTGGGTTAATTCAACTAACGTATCAACGGCATTTCTAATCATTCTCTCGGGCGCCCCGGCGCTGTGCACTCGTGCCGTAAGAGCACGCGCTGCTCCTCTGGATTCGTTATCTTCTTTCTCAAAATTCGCGCTTATATTATTAACGTAATAACGGTAACCCTTGTCGGTTGGTACCCGTCCGGCGCTAGTATGAGGTTGATCAATAAAGCCTAAGCGTTCTAGCTCAGCCATCTCGGCTCGTATAGTAGCGCTACTGACATTAAAAAGTTTAGCAAGCAAAGTGGAGCCAACAGGGCTGGCGACTTCCGCATATTGCTCAACAATGGCTGTTAATATTGCTTGTTGTCTTGGGGTCATAATCTATATATTTTAGGCCTTTTAGCACTCAAGTGTCAAGAGTGCTAGCTAGCTTTTGTGGTCATCTGCTCTATTTGGCTGTATGCAACTACGCTATTGCGCCTCTTCTTGGCTTCATACATTGCCTGATCGGCGTGAGCAAGTAAAGTTTCGATAGCTTCATGGCCTTCTATACCGACCACGCCTATGCTTGTGGTCACTTTTTCTCTTTGGTATATGTCTGCAAATGCACTACGTATCTCTTCCAAGCGATTGGCCGCCGACTGTTCATCGGAATCTGGCAAAAGAATACCGAATTCATCACCACCAAAACGACCTATTACGTCATATTTACGCAAACTCTCACGCATAAAACCCACAAAGCCTTGGAGTATTCCGTCTCCAGCTGCATGGCCCATAGTATCGTTTACTTTTTTGAAATTGTCTAGATCGACATACGCAACGCTACCCCGAGGATCGTGACGTCCAACGAGAGCTCTAGCAACTACCTCGTTGAAGCCACGACGATTTTTAGCGCCCGTTAACTCGTCAATTGTCGAGTTATATTCTAATCTAACAATCCTTTTAAACATGTTCTCCCGGCTATAAGAGGGATCGGGCAAGAATCTTTCGACGTTTAGTCTAAAAGGGTCCTGATACTTTATTATTTCGTGACTCATTAGATATATTATAGCATGTTATGATATTTTTTGCAATCGGTTTTATCTGTTGGCGCATAATTCTTCACAGCGGATTAGCCTTTTCTGCTTTAAGCTTTAAAGGTAAAAATATGGGGGTTTATTATGAGGAATATAAACGGCAAACATGTTGCAGTGTTAGTTGATAACTACTTCGAACAAGCCGAGTTTGAAGAACCGGTGCAGACACTTAAAGAAGCCGGTGCAGAGGTAACAGTAATAACAACGAAGGACAAGCAGTTAATTGGGCTTAATCATGCCGATAGGGGTGATAAATTTGAAGCCGATTTACTACTTGATCAAGCTGACTGGATCGATTATGACGCCTTGGTATTGCCGGGCGGAGCTATCAATGCTGATAGTTTAAGAGTTAATGAGGACGTAAAACAGTGGGCGGCAAGTTTCCTAGATAGCGGCAAGCCCGTAGCGATAATCTGTCATGCTCCTTGGGTGTTAGTTTCCGCTGACCTAGTTGATGGCCGTAAATTGACCAGTTACCATACGATTCGGGACGATATTATGAACGCCGGTGGAGACTGGGTCGATATGCCGGTTGTAATTAACGACAATTTAATTACCAGCCGCCAACCGGATGACTTACCGCTATTCATAGAAGCCATCATGACAATGCTAGAAGACCAGACAGGCAGCGCCGTAGAGGAAGGCGCCAATACGGTTATCGGTTCGAGTGAAAAGACCAATGAAGCCGATTCCCGGTTAAAATCATTGGGTTACGACCGTAAAAGAGACCAGATTGATTCAGCCGATGAAAACGACATTTTGGCTGGGCAAGAGCTTGATGACCCCGATGAGCTACAGCCAAGCACACTGGCTAACGAGGAAAGAACCGACACCTATTAATGAATAAGGGTTAAGCTATGACAAAGTACGATAAAAGCGCAAGCAAAGACGTTGAGTCTGCGATGCACGAGCATAAGCATGAGGGCAAATACAAGAGCGACAAGCAAGCAATTGCCGTTGGCCTAAGTAAAGCTCGGCAGAAGGGAAAGAAAGTCCCCGAAAAAGATTAACGCCGGTTATTCAGTGACTTTTACGTCTCGCCAGAAGGCGACGTAATTACTAAAATCTTTCTTGACAATATCAAAGGCGGAAGGTTTTGGTTCGGGATAAGACCAGGCATTGTCTTTAGACCAGTTATCGCCCTCACCTACGTCAAAGTACTGACAGACACCCTTCCATGGACATGTGTAGGGCGTATCACTTTTTCTTAAGAATTCGGCTTTTACGCTATTCGGCGGAAAATACCAGTTCCGCTCAATATAGATTAGTTGATCTTTATCTGCCTCAGCTATTACTTGATCGTTCCAAATTGCTTTCATTGGTCTAATTATATACTAATCGGCCGCTAGTTCAGCTGCAGCTGATAGTATCATTTACGCCGCCCGGGCTGATGCTGTCAATAAGCCAAGTGTTATGGTAGGGCACCAGGTTTAAAGTCAGTACTATGTTATAAGCGGAAGTTGTACAACTCGATCCGGGAAATTTATTGCCGGGCAGGGTCAAGGTAACACTCTTACCTAAAGTGCCATTCAGGGCTTTATAGCTACCATACGATACCGTTGCCTGATTAATAAAGTTGCTGCTGAAGAAGAGTGTGCAGCCTTTACCGTAGTTTATGCAGTACTGCTCAAAACTTGCGGTATGAGCAGAACTGCCGCCCTGGCTTTTCAGCGCCTGGCTTTCTAGACTATCGGCGGCCGTTTGATTCTTAGTTTGGACGTCAGAAATAAACTCGCTAGCAACTGTGGTATAGCTTATCTTCGGGCTACTGGTACTTTTGGAAAGCGCAAATACTATTACCCCCGCAAGTACTGCCACAAGACTAACTACCGCAATAGCAATAACTATTTTTGAATTTCTAATACGTGATTTTGCTTTAGGCATTGGTGCCGGTGAGAGAGCCGCGTTTATTTGGGCTACCGGCCAACCGGCACTTAGTAATTGCTGACGAATTTGATCGTCAGTCTGCCCTTCGCTTCTGGCTTGAAGGACAAAATAGTCTAGCTGATCCACTGTCTTAAACCTTACTTAAATAATCTTTTATGTCACGAATAAGCTGCTCGGCTACTGCCAGGGCCTTTGATTGATCCGGTGTAATACCGTTAACTATGATGTCAGTTACCTGCTTATAAGTATCAGGCATGTAGTCATTGATGACCGCATCATAATAACCGCTATTTTGCATCTCTTCCAGTTCTGCCAGAGCGGTCTGTAACCTTACTTTATGATCATCGGCGTCAACCACATCACCGTAACGGTGAGTTAGGCGATCCTGCCAGACGACAAAGCTCGGTGGCAACAGAAAGATCGCCGTAACTTTCGGATCAAGTTCTTTATATTCTCTGACTCCTTGGACATCAACATCGGTAAGAGCAATCTTGTTATCGTCACGGGCCAGTTTAATTTCATTAATACTGGTGCCGTACAGATTACCATGGTTTATTTTTGCTTCAATAAATTCATGCTTATCGATCATGGCCTCAGCTGTGGCTAGATCAATAAAGTGATAATCGACGCCGTCTTCTTCTGGTATTCCATGATTGATACGCAGCGGCCTGGTTGTATGGGAAACTATATGGTGGTAATTATTGGTTTTAAGCAGCTCGACTTTTAAGGCATCCTTGCCTGCCCCCGTAGGACCGACTAACAGCAAAATCTTCGTCGAGCGGATAAGGTCGAGAGCGTGCTGGTCGGGAGTGTAGCCGGTTAGTTTTTGTATTATTCGGTCTTCCATTTGATTGATCAATTATACCAGAGTCAGTCCCGCTTCAGCATTACCGTGAAGGCTTCGCTCGGGATATCTACCTTACCGAAACGTTTTAGACGCTTTTTACCTTTTGCCTGCTTAGCTAAAACTTTCTTCTTTCTTGATACATCACCGCCATACAGACCGCTGGTAACATCCTTCCGGTAAGCACTAAGGTCCTCGCGGGCAATAAACTTACCGCCAATAGCGGCCTGAAGGGCGACTTTGAAGTTTTGCCGTGGAATTATATCTTTTAGCTTTGCAACCACTTCACGGCCTAGGGCGTTGGCTTCACTTCTATGAACCATCAGCGATAAAGCGCCAACCATTTCACCGGCTACATAAAAATCGACGCGAACTAAATCTTCAACCCGATAATCTTTAAGTTCATAATTAAAAGAACCGTAACCGCTGGTTAAGCTTTTCAGCTGATCGTAAAAATCTGTTAACAAATTGGCTAGTGGGGCTTCGAAGCTAACCAGCGCTCTGGTGCTGGCATAGCTTAGGTTCTTTTGGATACCCCGTTTTGAGGATATTAACTGGATTACCGAACCAACGAATTCCTGGGGCACAATAATCTCTCCCTCAATCCACGGTTCCCTGATTTCTTTAATCAGGCTGGTATCCGGTAGATCGCTAGCGCTTTTGATATCAATTTCCTGACCGCTACTTAGCAGCACTTTGTAATCGGTCGAAGGGTTAGTAACTACTAAGCTTAGATCATATTCTCGCTCCAGCCGTTCCCTGACTATATCCATGTGCAGTAGTCCCAGGAAGCCGATGCGTACACCAAATCCGAGCACCGGCGAGTTTTCTGGCTGAAACTGGATAGCTGAATCACTGAGAGACAACTTTTCTATAGCGTCTTTAAGCTCCTGGTAATCCTCGTTACTCTCCGGGAAGAAGCCGGCATAAACAAAGGGTTTTACGTCCTTATAGCCCGGTAAAGGCTGATCGGCAGGCGCTGATAGCAAAGTTAATGTATCGCCGACTTTGGCCTCCCGGGTAGATTTAAGATTAGTTACTATATAACCTATCTCTCCCTGTTTTAACAGATTGTTGGCTTTCATGCCGGGATTTAAAAAGCCGACTTCAAGAGCAATACCCTCAGCTTTGGTTGACATTATCTTAAAGTTCTCTGACTTATTCACTTCACCATTAAAGATTCTGACGTAGAGGATAACGCCGCGGTAGTCATCATAATAACTATCAAATATTAGGGCTCGGGTTTTATTATCGGTTGTTTCTTTTGGCGGTGGCAACCTATCAATAATTGCATCCAGTATAAGATCTACGCCCTCGCCGGTTTTAGCTGAGGCTAGCAGTATGTCTTCTCTCTTGCAACCCAGCAGACTTATAATTTCATGAGCGCATTTATCGATGTCAGAAGCCGGTAGATCAATTTTATTAAGTATTGGAATAATCGTCAGCTCAGCCTGCATTGCCAGGTAGACGTTAGAAACAGTTTGGGCTTGGATGCCCTGTGTAGCATCAACCACCAGTAAGGCTCCCTCACAAGCCTCTAAGCTACGGCTGACTTCATAACTAAAATCAACATGCCCGGGCGTATCAATCAAATTCAATTCGAAGCCTTTATAAGCCATACGCACTGGAGCCAGTTTAATTGTTATACCCTTCTCCCGCTCCAAATCCATACGGTCCAGCAGCTGTGCCTTCATATCACGCTTTTGTACGGTGCCAGTCAGTTCCATAAGCCGGTCAGCCAGAGTCGACTTGCCGTGGTCAATATGAGCAATAATAGAAAAGTTGCGGATATGGTTGGTTGTCATTGTTATGCCTATTATAACAGAATTAACAGAGGTAGACAAAAGCTAAAGATCAACTTTAACGGGGCTTAAAGCAATCCGCTTAATTCGGCTAAAGACCGGCCTGACTTCGTCGAGATCAAATAGCGCCGATACAGCAAAGTGTACTGCAAACGTAATGGCTGTAATAAAGAACAGCTTGCTACCAAGAGTAAATATACCACGGTCATTTATGCCTAAGGGATACAATGAAATCATAATAAAGCTAGCCACCACGGTGAAGCCGGTCACTGAAATTATTCGCCATACTCCGCTCAGGAATTCTGAATCAAATAATTTATGATCGCGATACAGCATTATTGCTACCAATATCATGACTTCAACAAGGGCTACTATTGACTGGGCCATCGCTAGACCCTCTACTCCATAAGTATTCGGGTTAGATAATGTTATTGCAAGTACGACATTTAAGGCGATAGTAAAAATTGAAACAAACATAGGCGTTTTTGTATCTTTTTGAGCATAAAACCAGCGGGAAATTATTGCATACATAATTCTAAAGAAAATAGCCAAGGTTAAATAACCGAAAATAGCAGCTATTTGCGGGCTGCCGTGAGCATAAATTAGCCGGGCTAAGTAACCACGACAGAAATAACAGAGAACCACTAACGGCGCACTTATCCATATCATGGCCCGTATAACCATTAAAAAGTCTTTTCTGAATAGATCCGGCCGGCCCCGGCTGAGACGGTTATTAAGTCTCGGGAAGGCAGCCGTCGATATAGCTGTGCCAATCAGTAGAATGGGCGCCGTCGAAAGGATGAAGGCATTGTTATAGTAGGTAATATTGCCGCTGCCCAGTCCGCTGGCGACATGAGTTTCGACAATACTTTCAATTTGATCCATGCCCTGGTCTAGCGATCTCGGTGGCAGGTTTCTGAGGATTAAATGAAACTCACCGCTATGCCACTGAATCTTTGGCTTCCAGGAATACCCAAGTTTCCATAAGCCAGCTATAACTATGCCCAGTTGCAACAAGGCTCCGGCTAGCGCACCAATCCCTAGTCCAACCAGTCCAATATTACCCTTAAAGACATAGATGCTGATGATAATCGACAGGTTATAGAACAGAGGAGCTATGGCATAAAAAAAGAACCGTCCCATGGCCTGCTGTGAGGCATTTAATATTCCCGAGACCATGAACAAAAACGGGTTAAAAGCAATTAACCTCATGATGTTGGCAGCTGTATGTATTTGTGCTGGAGATAATCCGGGAGCCACAACGTACTTTATTAATGGATTAGCAAAAATTAAGATAATTACGCCGACAATACCCATTAGAATTGCCAGGAAGTTCATAAGGCTGTTAGATAGCTCCCACATACCACGGCGGTCATTCTTGGAAAGCCGGTCTGCCAGCACCGGCATAAATGCCACGCCTAAGGCGCCGGCCGCTATTGTATAAAAGAATAAGTCGGGCACGTTAAAGGCCGCGAAATAGGCGTCAGTACTATGCGGACCAGCGGTTGGAAAGTTAGCATTAACTAATTTAGTTCTTAAAAATCCTAGCAACTGTCCGGTCATCGACGTAGCAATTAGCAAAAAAGCCACATTGGAAATGCTGATACGGGCTTTACGTTGTCTGGGATTAGCGGTCGGCTTCATTCCAACCTAGTATAATGCAGCAGACGCCGGAAGTTTAGCACCTTTAAGAGTTTCAGCTACCTCATCGGCATCGACTGTCTCTTTTTCCAGTAATTTATCCTTTAAAGCCTCAAGTTTATCGAGGTTTGCTTTAATAACAAATCTTGCCCGATTGGCAGCTTCGGTAATTAAACTTTCGACTTCGTCGTCGATTGCTTTAGCGGTTTCATCTGAGTATTCCCGCTCATGGACCAGTCGGTCGATCATCATGCCATCATCAATATGAAATACCTGGTTTCTTAACTTCTTGCCCATACCCTGATTTACGATCATATCTCTAGCCATTTCTGCGGCATTCGGTAAATCACTGCCAGCCCCAGTAGTAATGTGGTCGTAACCTAGAATTATCTCTTCAGCCACACGGCCGCCCAGCGCACGGGCTAGTGCGTCCTTAAACTGTACCAGGCTGGTAAACATTCTATCCTCGGGTGGAATAGACCATGTCACTCCACCAGTATTACCGCGGGGGATAATAGTGACCTTATGTACCGGATCGGCATCCGGTAATACGTGTCCAACCAAAGCATGTCCCGCCTCATGGTAAGCAGTTACTTCCTTATCCTTATCAGACATAATCCGGCTCTTACGCTCCGGTCCAATTGCGACCCGCTCGAATGCTTCTGTAACGTCATGTTGGGTAATCTGCTGATGGGAATTTCTGGCCGCAATAATGGCAGATTCGTTAGCTATGTTAGCTAGATCTGCGCCAGAACTACCAGCCGCTTTAGCAGCTAGAGAATCTAGGTCAACATTCTTAGCCAGTGGTTTCTTGGCATAGTGGACTCTAAGAATGGCTTCCCTGTCCCGTCGGTCAGGCAAACCAATATTCACCCGTCGGTCAAACCGACCAGGTCGAAGCAAGGCAGGGTCAAGTACGTCTGCCCGGTTAGTAGCAGCCAGGACAATAACGTTCTGTCCCTGCTCAAAGCCATCCATTTCGACTAATATCTGGTTTAGGGTTTGTTCCCGCTCGTCATGTCCACCACCCATACCGCTACCGCGGCGGCGGCCGACGGCATCAATTTCATCTACGAAAATAATGCAGGGCGCATTCTTCTTAGCTTTAGCAAAAAGGTCCCGCACTCTGGATGCACCAACGCCGACAAACATTTCCACGAATTCTGAGCCTGAGATACTAAAGAATGGCACATTGGCTTCACCTGCAACAGCTCTGGCCAGCATTGTCTTTCCGGTACCAGGAGGACCAACCAGTAGAACGCCCTTAGGAATACGGGCGCCCATAGAGTTGAACTTCTTCGGGAACTTTAGAAACTCGACGACTTCTTCCAAGTCTTGTTTAGCTTCAGCTGAACCAGCAACTTCCTTAAAGGTTACTTTATCCTTTTCGTTGCCGTAAAGGCGGGCCCGGCTCTTTCCAAAGGACAAGGCCTGATTACCCTGGCCTTGGGCACTCCTAAGCATAAAGTAAAGCAGCGCCCCAATCAGTAGAACAGGCACGATTGATTCGGCGAGTGACAATATGGTTGAACTGCTGGAGCTGGCAGCTTTATAGGTAAACTGGGATTTGGTTATGTTAAAACCTTGAGATTTAAGGCTGGAGTTCGGATCGACATAAGTTTTGAGAGTGGCATGGTTTTGACCCTTAGGCGTTATATCCAGCTCATTACCGCTGACTAAGACCTTCGAGTAATCTCCGGCGTTGTTATCGGTTATTGCCTGAGTAACGCTAATTTCATTTAAATTAGTAGGTTGATCATAGGCCGCAAAGACAATTAGCGCGAAAAGCACAACTAACGCTATAAAGCCGGCATTTTTAGCATGACGGTTTTTCGGCGATTGCTTACGGTTCTGGCCGGGAAGTTTACTATCCATAAAAGACTATTATACCTTTTTTCCCTTGTTTAAGCCTAGTCTCTTAGGCTTAAAGTACTCTTATTAATAAATAAATATTGGTTGTTATAAATTGGAAAGCTTTGTTTTACTCTTGCCACTTTAGCAGATACGACTAATCTTTCAAGGGTTAACTTGCTAAATCCTGCCAGGTTATTTTGTCTGAGCCAGCTAGCCATAACCTCCAAAGCGGTCCTATGTGGCAGCAATTTAAACCAGGCCCGGTCCAACTCATTAGCCACGGTTTGCTGGTTAATAATTTCCGCTAGAATGGCATCTAACTGTCGGTTGATTCTGCTAAGCTCATTTAATATACCAACCAGCTTAGATCTAGCTGAAGCGTCAATCCGCGGCATTATATTACGACGGATATAGTTCCTAAGATAAGATTCGTCCGTGTTAGAACTATCCTCCCGCCAGCTAATAGATCGTTGCCTAGCGTAATTAATGATGTCGGCTTTGGTGTAATGAATTAGTGGTCGAAGCCGTGAGTCATTATCTATAAGTGAAGTGAGGCCTTTTCTGCCGGTCCCACGAATCAAATTAATTATGGCCGTCTCTATTAAATCATCTTGATGATGAGCAGTAACAATTGCGGAAGCATGGTATTTAGAAGCTAGTTCTTCCAAAAACCGGTAACGCTGCTGCCTGGCTAGCTCCTCGCTTGAGCCGGGACCCAAACTTAAGCGAGTTGTTTCAAAAAGAAGATTATGGTTATTTGCCACCTGCTCTACCAACTGTTTATCCAGCAGTGAGTCACTTCTGATGCCGTGGTCAACATGAGCGACGATAATCTGCCAGTTACATTTCTCAGCTTTACCGATCAAAAGATCAAGTAGAACCATTGAATCAACACCTCCACTAATCGCGGCAATATAGGTTTGATTCGATGGCAAGGCAATCTCCATATGTAGAACCTATTGTACAAGTATTCAGTTATACTGTTTAAAGAGTAAAGCTTAAAAATCAAAATGTTTAACGATCTTATACTATTTCTGGCCGGGATATTTGTCGGCGGCATGAACGCCATTGCCGGTGGTGGTATGTTAGTGGGTTTTCCGGTAATTATAGCTTTTGGACATGTCTCAGCATTAATTGCTAACGCTACTGCTAACGTCAGCATTCTACCTGGTGGAGTTAGCTCGGCCTACGGCTACAAAAAACAGCTCAAGAAAGTACCCAAGAGATACTTTATTATCCTGCTCATTCCCGCTATAGCCGGTGCCTTAATTGGCGCGCTTTTACTTAGACACACCCGGGCTAACGACTTTGCCAGCATGGTTCCCTGGCTACTTATAACGGCGGTTGTGCTGTTCGCCTTTCAGCCATTTATTTACAAAAAGCTAAAGAGGCATATGACTAGCAAAAAAGCCGCTAACGATATAAAACCGCTATTACTTATCTCGGTCGGCCTTTTTCCCTTGTCTATTTATGGGGGTTACTTCGGGGCGGGCTTTGGCTTTGTAATGTTAGCTTTCTTAGGTTTTACGGGCTTACATAACTATATACACAGAATGAATGCCGTAAAGAACGTCGTGTCTATAGCCATTGCATTTGCGACCATAGCTATTCTTTTCACTTCCCACCTGATTAATTGGCGCATAGGCCTTATAACAGCCTGCGGTAGTACTTGTGGCGGTTATCTAGGATCGACTTACATTCAAAAGGTTTCTTCTCATACTCTCAGAATATTGGTCATAATAATTGGAGTCATTGCCGCTGCTATCTTAGCCATCAAAAACTAGCTAACAGATATAATTCATGGTATATTTATGGTCTGAATTAATAATTCATGGCGGCGTAGCTCAGCTGGTTAGAGCGCAGGACTCATAAGCCTGAGGTCAGTGGTTCAAGCCCACTCGCCGCTACCATTTTTACTTGTGTTTTAGACGAGACTTTAGAAGTGACCAAGAACTATCTGAACAATTGTTGAAGATGACCAATAACTCTTTTATAACTTGGCTCTGGTTCCGTAGTTTTCTTAGAGTCAAACTCTGCCACTCTAGCTAGACCCTCGTATGCCAACCACATGCCAAGAATACGTTCTTCTGGCCAACCAGCATTAGCATAATCTTCCAATACTAAAGCTAACGACCCGTAATCAGGAGAGCCAATTACAACATTTTTTGCAACAGGTATGGTTCCAGTTTTAATACCCATAGCTACTAGTGTCTGGTCAGACAGTCTCTCGCTATTAATTTCAGTTAGCCCAGGTTTAAGACTCATTGTAAACAATCTATCTTAGGCTCTGTGTGATTGCAAGAATAAGAACTATGATTCAATTATATTACTTCAGCCTGCAATAGTCATTGCTTCTCTAACCTGTTTCACTATCTGCAACATATCGACAAGATCCAGTTTAAGCTGGTTCCATTTCGCCCAACGCTGGTCTACTATACTGCTTATAATTGGTATGTGCTTTCTATTTAGATGCTAGTATTATTAGCGCATGGAAACTCTCCCAGAACGTTTGCACATAGCAGATACTGATTGGACATACGTTAAGACTAGAGCTTTAGAAAGTGGCTACATCTACTTGTCTACTGATGGTTCAAGCTACTTAAGAGCAGGGCCGCGAGACAGAATACAAGATGAACTAATTTTTGCGGAGCTGGTTTATAAACAAGGTTTCCCAACGCCTGAAATTTTAAGTAATGGGGAAATAAGTAGTGACACTGCTTACTTTACAGAATCTTCGCTTGGTTCCAAAACTTTTGGAGATCTATTCAAAGCTGAATTTTCTGAATCGAAAAGCGTGAAGGATGCTACTTTTAATCAATACTGCCATATTGCGGTATTATTTCTGCTGGCTCAATTAAAATCTGCCGTGACAATAAATGAGCCAAGTAATTTACGTGAAGGCATTGGTCTAGCTAATGTTGTAGAGGAAAATCCTGACTTAGACCAAGGGCAACTCGAGACTGTTTTCAGAAAAGCAGAAGCAAAAATTAGTGGATTGCCGCTGGTTTTAACTCATGGAGATTTAGGGCCCTTTAATATGATGCCGGGTGGAGTCATTGACTTTGAACATAAGTTCATAGCTCCTGCGGGTTTTGATGTTCTGACAAGCCCATTCATCGGCAGGTTTTGGAACTTCACAACACCTGATGGTGACAATAAGTTAGCTTATGATTTCAGCGAGACTCAAATTCGATCATATTTTAATGCAGTAGATTCTGCAGCCACTCATTTAGAGATAGAGAAATTATCACAATATACAGATGATATGTTGATGCTGAAAGCAATATGGGGAGTTTCTTTTGAAAAGGGCATAGCTGAGAAAATTGGTCATGATTACGTTTGGCAAATTAAAAAAGCAACATTACGATACTGTATTAATCAATATCTTGCTGGCCAACCTATTGATAGCAATACTTTTGGTAAACATTTAGCATAGCGGTTCAGTAACATTCATTTAGACTGAAACATTGGTTTCTACCCTAACTATTTTACTCATCTTTATCAGTTCTTATTTAAATTGATTCCATTTTGTCCACCTCGCCGCTATCACTGTAAATATTATGTATAAAGTTCCTGCTAAAATCGTCTAACGGTTTAATTTGACGGCTATAAGACTTTGCTTCAGATAATCTTCGTTAATAACACTCCGATTCGATTCACCTACAACTTTTGCCACAGCATCTACCTGGCTATATGCTAGCCTTTTGTTAGGACTAAATAAATTCTGACCAGTACGCCTCGTTTTCTTTCATCGCATAATTTTGGTAGACTATTAGTAAATGATTACTAAAGGTATATTTGCTTCACTGATTGCCAAAGAAGGTAAAGAAAAAGAAGTAGAGGAGTTTTTGAGAAGCGCTCAAACACTCATTGAACAGGAACCTGGCACTCGATCATGGTACGCCATAAAACTTGATCATAACCGCTATGGTATATTTGATACTTTCGACGATGAAGATGGAAGACTGACACATTTGCATGGCAAAGTAGCGTCAGCATTAATGGCACAAGCTCCGCACTTATTCGAAACAGCACCAGTTATTGAAAATGTAGACGTTCTAGCTAATAGTCTCTCCTGAAATTGATATATTTATCCTAAATAACTATATCGTCATAGACGATAGTTGGATGAGTATGGCGAGCGGATTCAGCTATTTCCTTAGAAATAGCTTCGCGCGGGTATAGACAAAGACATTCAAATGGGACAGATTGAGCATCTAAATTGCTGACGTTTTGCTCATATTTTTGAGCTTCGTCTAAGAATTGTGGGTGACTTGTTAACCAGCTCATTTCGCCGGCAGTCCTAAGCCCGTTATAACCTTCTTGCTTTACAGAATCTAGAAAATCATTCAAATTCTGCAACATAAATTTTGCTGTAAAAGTTTTGTTAGGCATGTAAGTCCGGTCCATATTAAAAATCCGGACCGCTCGACTTTTGATCTCCTTCTTAATATCTAGGCCGGCACCCAAGAAATCTTTTATAACGATACTCTCTGGCTCCGGTGTAACAAATACGCATAAGTCATTATTTTTTATACCCTGGCGAAAGTATTCGACTACAAAGCTTAATCGAGATTTCCGGCTACTGTACATGAAAACTGCATGTCCGCCCGATGATACTTTATTTATATTCAATCTTTCCTGCATAGAGAATAACTCTAGTTCCCCAGGAGTGCCAGGACAGTTAAAATTTCCACTTGTGTAAGAATTTAATTTAGCAATCGATAATGCCTTATAATTACCAGATGCGTATTTACTGTATTACAGGCAGTGCCGGGATAGGAAAATCAACTATTTGTAAGGCTTTGAAAGACAAAGGTTATCCTGCGTACGATGTAGACAACGATGGTTTGGCAAGGTGGACAAATTTAAAAACCGGCTATGTGCATCCTAAATCAAGTGTTAAGCCCAACCAAAGAACGGCTGAATTTATAAAGTCCCACGGCTGGTTTGTGCCACGGTCGACAATTGAAGAAATTAAAGCTAAAAGCGATGGTAATATCGGATTCATTTATAGGGCGATAGATAATTTTGATAAATTGGCTGATCTATTTTCCGGAGTATTCGCTCTTTATGTAAGCGATCAAACCATAAAAGACCGCTTATCAAGGAGAACCGAAAGAGAATGGGGCGCCCAACCGCATGAGCTTTTGCAGACATTAGAAAGGCACCAAAGTATATATGAAATGTGGCGTAATCAGGGGGCGAACATAATTGATGCTTCTAAGCCGATTGATCAGTTAGCGGACGAGTTAATAGCTATGTCAGCTGCCAAAGTAATGTCAGGCGAAAAGTTTAGATGGTTACCGGCTAAATGATAAAATCTTGGTAACTGCATCACCGTTTATATCTGCCGCATCGATTAGTTCTGGAATAGCAAGTTTACTAAAAGGTTTTTTAAGCCGTTCTGAAGCGTAGATCAAAGACTTTCCGTAAAATGACAGCCAGGCTTCTTGTTCCTGTGACAACGCATCAACTGACAAAGAGGTGTCTAATCCAAACTCAAACGGCGCATTTTCATAGATTATAGTAGTGGCGCTATAAGAAGTCTGTATAGCATTCAGGCCTTCGTTAATTAATTCATCGGCCATTACACCTAAAAAGCGGTCTTCATTAACACTTGCTTGCAAGAAAGAATCAACATTTATGCCGTAAGGGTGCTGCCAGCTTTGTGTTCTAAAATCATAGTCAGATGGGCTATTTGACTGAAGTACTCTCTGCCTTCTATAGCTACCAGATAAAATACGAAGTGCGGCCACAGCAATATTTTCAGTTACACTTTGCATGTCTTTGGCTGTTAGCACCTCCTCATAAACCGGCAGCCATTCTCTTAAGGCCCTTATCTCATCAGAATCTGATGGATACTCTGGTTCTAGCAATTGGACCTGTAGTTCAAACAGGTTAGGCATATCCTCAGATGTAGCCTGCTCTATTAGCTGACGTTCGGCATCTAAGCCTGCAAACTGGTCATCTTTCTCAATTGCTCTCATTAACATAACGATAACATAATTAATGCAAATTAAAAGAGTCTGCCGTTTTAAGCAGACTCTTTTGTTTGTTACCTTAGAGCTTTTTCAGCAACCTATCAATCTTAATAAAGTCTTGAGAGGTTGTTAGCTCAAAAGTTAAACCACCATTGCTTTTCATAATGATGATCCTTACTTTTTATATTGTTAATGTTTTTGTTTTGTGATCACTCAACATATTACATTATACACAAATTTGCTATTTTGTCAAATCTGCTTATGTTTTTTGTTTGTTGACCTCAGTTGTAATTGTAGTTTGTTTATACGTCTGTCTGCAATAGTCAGACAACTTATTCTGTTGTATTTTTTGCAGCTAGTGTTGTTTTCCAGAAAATTGCTATAGCAGCTACAAAAATAACTATAACTATAGCCAGTAAAATAGCGTTCACACTATGGTGCTTAGGGGGAGTTGTTACAAGGGAGCTCGGGCTAGTGGTTGTCGAAGAGTTAAGGGGAACGGTTGGTAGAGAAGTTGGGTTTAGGGTTACGCCATTGGTGCCATTCAAAAGATTGACTGAGCTGGACTGTAAATTACCCTGATTTCCTGAAAGACTATTATCAGATGTGGCCGACTGAGGATTCTGAGTAACCGCCTGGGTGCCCCCGCCACTACTTGTATCTAAACTGTTTTGCATTAGTAGTTATTGTAATGCATTTAGTGTAATTAGCTAAGCTCAAATACGCCCTTAAAGCACTTTAAAGCCAATTAAGAAGCCTACTACTATTAAAATAGCGCCTCCAAAGAGTTCGCTATAACTTTCAATGTTACTCTTGAGTCTGGAGCCTAGCTCCATACCCAGTAAAGACAGGATGATGCTAAAAATACCAATAATTATAACCGTTTCAGCTAGCGGCTCTTTAGCTGCGCCTAAGCTAAATCCAACTATTAAGCTATCAATACTTATAGACACGCCCATTATTAGCAGACGCTTAATACTGTTTGGAGCCGGCTCACCGGTTTCGGCAATAAGCAAGTCTTGGATAATCGTATAAATACCGGTAGCCACCAGTAAGCCTCCACCGAATATACTAGCTGCCGATCCTAAGGAGGACGCCAGCCCCCTGCCAATAAAGAAACCGATGATAGGCATGCCGGTTTCAAAGCCACAAAAGACCAGACTATTTCTTATACGGTGACGTTTACTTAGGCCGGATAAACCCATAGCAACCGAAATTGCAAAGTTATCTAATCCTACCGAAAAGCCTACCAAAATTAAGGCAAGCAATTTATCCATAGGTTAGATAATACCATTTAAGACAAAATCGCTTAAGTATTGATTCTAGACTTGGCTGTCGATCTCGGCGTCGCGCTTAATAGTAAAGGCTTTGGATAGACCCCAAGCAATAACGGCATAAACCAGCATAGCTACTAGGGTGAATATCTCAAACCTTGATACTCCGTAATGAAGATTGTATCCAAACAGACCAAAGAAAGGCGCTACAAAAGGATGACTGACGCTGTAAATGAAGTTGGCAAACTGGTTATTGGGATTAGCGCCCAGTAACGCGAGAATAAACCTGAAGGCCAGCAGTACTAGTAATATACCGGCTAAGTACCAGATAATTCTGGAGGCCAGACTGGCATGCCGCCGCTCGTTTTGTGCCCGGTAAGTTTCATTACCTTCAACTCTTTCAGTTCTAGTTGCTACCGTTCCGTCGTTTCCTACTTGTTTGACTTGTTGTATATGCGTTGGCATATTTTACCTCCTTTAGAAGTAACTACGTAGTGTAGACTAGCTTGGCGCAAACAGCAGTAAGTTAACTTACATAGGCGGGTCTGACTCGCTTATTAACCTAACTGGGCAAATTTGATGACGGCTTTTATATAGGTGTGCAGCTCTTCAGGAGTTAGTTTGGAATAAATGGACTGGCGAAGTTTGGTTCTTAAGGCTGCTTCAATTTCTTTGCATTTTGGCCGAAAACTCTTAGATACGTAGATCAATCGGGACCGTCCATCGGTCTTATTATCCGAACGCCGTAAAATACCCTTCGACTCCAGTAAATTTACATTGGTCGTTAAAAAAGCCATCGTAGTGTCCAGCTGATCGGCTAACTCAGAAATACGGGCCCCTTGATCATCTTTATCCAGCACGGCACCAATAATATGCCACTGCATGCTGGTTATGCCATAGTCTTTGAGGAGTTCATCGCCATGCTTCTTTAGAGCCCGGTGGGCGGCCGCCTGCATCGCTCCGACCTGGTAGGTGGTTAGATCTCCTAGAGTAAAAGTGTCGGGATTAATTCTTATTGACATTGCTTTCATACTACCATATTATCTCATTATGTTTACTTTGTAAAGTAAACTATCTCAACAATTAACTTATAACAAACTCTGTAAAGGAGGAACTATGAAAAAATTAAATCAATCGGGGGCTATAGAAAGCAGCTGGATAATAACCGCGGTTATCACCCTGCTTGTCGGTCTTGGCATTGGTTACGCCATCGGGCATCAAAGTAAGAACACAACTACTTCAATGTCGATGTCTTCTATGTCCAGTAGCGATGGAGTTACCGTAGGCGGAGCTAAAATGGTAGACTCTAAAAATATTGTCCAGAACGCTCTTAATGCAAAAAACGTCACGACAGTAGTTAAGCTTGTCCAAGAGGCAGGACTAGTCAGCACACTGGAATCAGCCGGACCATTTACAGTTTTCGCCCCTAACAATGGCGCCTTTGCCAAATTGCCGGCATCAACCGTCAGTGCACTGCAGCAGCCGGCTAACGTCGATCAGCTAAAGAACATTTTGACCTACCACGTTGTTCCAGGTACTTACACCTCAGCCGCTCTGAAAGTAATGGCTGAAAAAGGACAGACATTAACTACCGTACAGGGCGAACAACTAACACCTGTCATGCAAAATAACCAGCTGGAACTAAAGGACGCAAAAGGCAATTTAGTAACTATTCAAACACCAGACGTCATTTCCAGTAATGGCGTAACCTTCGTCATTAATAGCGTACTAATGCCCTAATAAATCTTATTGCTGTGCCCGATGGCTCAAAAGTCCTAGGGCGCAGCAATATATAATCTTTGAAAGGCTTAAATGTTTTTATTTGTAACCGCTTTTATCGCCGGTATCCTCACCGTTCTCGCCCCTTGTGTTCTCCCTTTGCTGCCAGTTATTATTGGCGGCTCAGTTACAGGCAACACCAGGGATAAGAAAAGACCAATCATCATAGCCGTATCATTGGCGGTTTCTATAATTATCTTTACGCTGCTGCTCAAGGTATCTACGGTTTTAATTAATATCTCACCAGCCGTCATTACTTACTTTTCAGGTGGCATTATTATTGCCCTAGGTATCGTTATGCTGTTTCCGGGTATCTACGCCCGAATCATAGGGGGTCTGGGCATAGAGGCGGCCGCCCAGAAAGCTCTTGGTAAAGGCTATAAGGCTAAGGGCGGAATTGCCGGACCAATAATAATTGGCGCTGCTCTAGGGCCTGTCTTCTCCAGCTGCAGCCCTGTTTACGCCTACATACTAGCTAGCGTACTACCGGCAAACTTCGCTGAAGCCATGGCTTACATGGTTTCTTACGTAATAGGTTTAGCTGTCATATTGCTGGGTATTGGGTATTACGGCCAAAGCTTTATAAATAGAATAAAATTTGCAGCCGATCCGCGGGGCAAATTCCAAAAGGTAATAGCCGTGCTATTTATTCTTGTCGGCTTAGCAATTGCTACCGGATATAGCGTAAAATTCCAAACCTATGTCTCTAACCACACTCCGTTCAACTTTGACGGTCTTAGCCAAAATTTGTTGCCAAGCTCTAAAAATAAGACGGATAACGCTAAGCTGTTGAATGTTAGCCCACCAATAAAGGCGCCGGACTTCACCGGAATAACTGGCTGGGTTAACAGTAAACCACTTCATATTAAGCAGCTCAGAGGTAAGGTTGTTCTGGTAGATTTCTGGACCTATACCTGCATAAACTGCATCCGCAATAATCCTCATCTGGAAGCCTGGTATGAACGCTACAAAAACTACGGCTTTGAAATAGTTGGAGTTGAAGCGCCGGAGTTTTCTTACGAAAAGGTCCTTAGTAACGTCCAGAATGCAGTTAAACAGCAACATCTAACTTACCCGGTAGCAATAGATGCTAACTTAGCCACTTGGAATGCCTACAACAACCAGACCTGGCCAGCCGGCTATCTAATTGATGCTCAAGGAAATATTCGCCGGATCCATTTGGGTGAAGGCGACTATACCACGGAGGAGCAAGCTATAAGGCAGCTTCTGGTAGATAACGGCGCCAACTTAACAAATGTAAAACCCACCGAACAGAGTAATAATGTTCCGATTACCGCGAATCAAACACCTGAGACCTACTTTGGCTTTAACCGAGCCAGTGATTACGAAGGTTCACCGGCACTAGACTCAGCACCGGTCAGTACCTTCACGCCGGCCTCTAGCCTAGACAGCAACAGCTGGACCCTAGGTGGTACCTGGGAGATAGATGGCGATAAGATTGTCGCTAGAGGCAGTAGCACATTAACCTTTAAGTTTAGTGCTAGAAACGTTTATGTAGTTGTGGGATCAAATTCTCCAGCTAACATTAGCGTTACTTTGAATAACCAACCAATTAGTCAAACCGGGGCTGCCGGCAACGATATAACAAACAGCCAATTGGTTCTGCAAGGACAAAGATTATATAACCTTGTTAATTTACCAAAATTTAATAGTAACCAAACGGTTACGCTGTCCGTTCCAAACGGCGTAGCCCTTAATACATTCACCTTCGGGAGTTAGGAGATAATAATGAAAGTAACAATCTATTCAACATCAATTTGCGCGGCCTGCCGCACTCTAGAAATGTGGCTTGATAAGATAGGTCAGCCATATGAGAAAAAAATCACCGACACCGATCCAATAGTTATGGCTGAGTTTATGGATAAGAACGATGGCATGATCGGGGTACCTTTTTCAGTTATTACTGACGGATCTGGCAAAGTAACTAAGATCAGCGGCTACGACCAAGGGAAATTCAAAAAAGCCCTAGGACTTTGACTAGCAAATTGAACTCTCTAGCTATTTGTGCTTTTTTTAAATTAAAGGTTTTAATGGTTCGTCATGAATCTTATTTGGTTGGGGATGAGGCATTCGAACTCTAGGCTAGCGAACCCCTCTTTTGAGAGTAGGTTTAAAGACGGTCTGGAGCTTTCGTATATACAGTTGAGCGGTGCTGAATGATAAATATTTTCACATTATTATTTTCTATTCTGAAGATGATGCGGTAGCCGCCAACTCGTAATTTACGATAACCTTTAAGAGAACGGCGAAGAGGTCTACTATATATTTCCGGTCGTGTCGTTAGCTTTGTTTCAATAGCTTTTCTAATTTCGGTTTTCCATGGCTCAAGAATATTAGGTAAATCATCCTTGACCACCTCGTCCGCATAGCTGATCCTGTACATTTAGCTTCCGAATACAGTAAGGTGTGTGTGAAAAACGGTGTCTTTATTATCTCTACCTGCAGCAATTTTATCCCATACTTCATCTTCTTCAGTCTCCATGCCAATTTCCATAAGACGTACGGCTTTAGTAGCCGCTGGCATTTGGTCTCGCTTAGCAATACTAAGAAGAGCTTTTTTGGTGTCATCAGGGAGGCTTATATTTAGACGTGATTTTGCTGTACTCATAACATTTAGTGTATCAAAAGTGTATCACTTGTCAATTGGATTGTTTGGCTGCCAAAGAACAAACGAATTGGAACCTTATAATATATAAGCTAGTTAGAGGGAAAGATGTGAATCGGGAAAGAAGGCTATTGAATTATGCTACCGCAGCAGACTAGACCCTAAACAATACCTATTTGTTTTAAGATTATTCATCTACCTCAACATAGCCGTTTTCCAAAGCTTCTTTTCGAGCCTTAGTAGCACGTTCTCCAGGAATACGAACCCCTTTAATGCTACGTGAGTTCTTGATTTTTTCTATAAGCTCCGAGCTATGCTCTTTGAACTCCACTATATCTACTAATAAACCTGGATCAATCGCTATAAATAAGCTTCCCCAGTCAACTTCAATCTGGCCAAATGTAGCACCCACAAGTGGACCTCCTAGCATTTCAACTACCATTCCTAACCCAGAGCCCTTATAGCTTCTATCAAACGGGAGTAAAAAACCATTCATAGCGTCCTCAGGGTCTGTTGTAGGGTTACCATCTTTATCGATTGCCATATTTTCTGGAATGCCTTCTCCGTACGCTTTAGCAAGCACCAGACCGTACCATGTCATAGCATAATAGGCATGTCAAACCATAAGTATCACAAACCCAGAGCCAGTCGATCGGTCTACAAATTATGTAAGCCTCACAAGGTTATGGGCAATAACCGCAACGCTATCAAGCCAAATATCGTCTTGTTTTAAGCAAAGTGCTTATCTAACGCTCCCAAGAGTCGCCAGAACTCGAATCAAATTACATTGAATTTTCTATCATAATTATGATAATATGGGTTAGAGAAAGGAATAAATTATATGTTAGACATTAGGCCTATATCTGATCTAAGAAATAACTTTACGGAAATTGAAAAAAGGGTTAATAAAAGCGATAAGCCGATTATTTTTACTAGAAATGGTCGAGGTTCAATGGTACTGATCAGCCTTGATAGGTATAGCAAAATGGCGCATCTAGACTACATAGAGCAATCGCTAGATAAAGCTGATAGCTTTGCTAAGACCAATCCCGAAACCATGACACATGAAGATGTTTTTACCAAAATCAGAACCAAAATAAATGGCTAAGAAATTTGGATTAAGGTATTCTCCACTATTCTACGAAGACCTAAACAAAATTACAGACTACATCTTACTTGAACTTAATAATCCATCAGCAGCGCTAAATTTAATCAATGAGGTAGAAACAACGATTAAAAAACGATTACTATCTCCTGTTCAGACTAGTGTTTATAAATCATTAACTGAACGAGAGCATCAATATCGTAGAATTATTGTCGGCAACTACTTGATATTTTATGTTGTTATAGATGACTCCATGATAGTCAGGCGCATGTTATATGGACGAAGAGATTGGGATAAGATAATTTAAAAACATGGGAAAGGTACTCGCTATAGGCGATATCCATACAAAAAGTTGGATAATGGAATGGGTTGTTAATGCCATGAGCAGTTATGACAAGGTTGTTTTCTGCGGTGATTATGCGGACGATTTTAATGCTGGTCCGAAAGACACTCTAAGTACTTGGAAGTTATTGAAAAGCCTACAGAGCAAATTTCCAAACAAAATAAACTTAGTTCTTGGCAATCATGATTATATCTATGTTTATGACACGCCTTCCCTACAAACCGGATATAACCATATAACCTATACGTTAATTAACTCACCAGAGAACAAAGACCTAAAGGAGTGGCTTTTAAAGATGCCTGTAACCTTAGAAATTGACGGAGTCACATATTCTCACGCCGGTATAACTAACGAATGGTCTGGCATCCAAGATGCTAATAATTTATGGGGTGACAATAGCCCCATTTGGGCGAGACCTTACGGCAGTGTGACCTATAAAGACAAGCCTCAAGTGTTCGGGCATACTCCGATGGAAACATGCCTAGAAGTTCAACCTTACGTCTGGTGCATTGATACGTTTTCTACGATGCCAGACGGCAGTCTTTGTGGTGATGGTTCTGCACTAGAGGTTATTGACGGTAAAAAATTTGCGAAAATACTGCTTAGAGGGGAGAAAAGGCATGACAACAGTAGAATTAAACGACTTACTTAACCAAATAAAGTATGGTGATAAAGCCGAGGTTAAGTTAGCCCGGCAACAAATACTAAGAGAGTTAAAATATAAAAGAGTTAAAAATATTGATGCTTTAACTGATACTTATTTAAAGCTAGTGAACAGCTATGAAAGTATCCAGCCCGCCTATAGGCTTGCAGCCTTTTTGTCACTTTTGGGTGCCTTCGGTTGGCACATAAAGCCGGGTAAGAAACTAGACCTGGCAATAGATTTCGCGTTCTACGGGATGACACACACTGACGGTACAGTGCGCGAAAGCGCTAGGAAAGGAGCAGATTGGTTACGTATGACATACAGCTTTGATCAAACATCCACTGATCAGAATTTTAAATTATACCTGGACAAACTGGAGCAGCTTATTGAAGCGCACCGTCCCCCTCAATATCCGAAATATTTGGACGACATGAAACCCTCAATATTTAAAACCCTAGTCCTTCACTGGCACGAGCTCGGACAAGGCGCTTTTGGGGCAAAATTTGTTAATCAATCACGCGCTAACGAGCTTAGTCTGCCTACCTATACTTATTTAGACGAAGTCTGGCTTGACGAGAACCTACTTTCCGAAGAAAGGATTGCTGCGGAGATATGGCTAGATCAGGGCGTTACTGATTTCCAACCGGTCGAACAAGCACTTCAAGTAATAGCCAGCGGTGCAAGTAAGCGGCTAGCTATGTCTTTAGGGGCCGTCGGTTTGAAAAAGGATACTTTGCAACAGATTACTCAACAGATCGCTAGATCAGGATCACAAGGCGGCCTGAATGCCTTTCTCCAAATCGTTCAATCTAAAGCTGGCAGCTTACAAAACCGGCAAAATCTTAATGAATTAGCCGGAGTCGTAAGAGGCATTCAGTCTTTGGCTAATCATTATGTCAGGCAAAATAATATTAAGCAGCCTTTGACTGATTTTATAATCAGCTGTGCTATGTCTAAAGCTGAGTATGGCCGACATTTACCAAACTCTTGGAGTGATTTCATAATACTATTAGGGGATGCTCATGGAGACATTGATGGATTTCATCAATTGAGAAGCCGTGAAATAGCCGAATTATATAGTCAATTAGCTGAGAAATACCCGGATATTACAGCTCCAGAGGAATCTGACGACGAATTCACACTGCTCGATATCGCCCACTATGCTTTGGATTGCGCCGCCATGTCGCAACCTTGGATACTAACCCGGCGCAATTCAAGGCAACTTGCAGCTCTAGCTTGGTTCGCCGTCCGTAAAGCTAATAATCCCGTCAATTTTAATTTAGATGATCTGGCAAAATTCGGCAAATGGAAAACTGCCGGCTCAGTTTCAGGAGCAGGCAGTAGTTTTTATTATGGTTTTGTTCATCAAATGGCCGATCCGGAGTTACTTAATTCTGAGGGCAAATCACCTATACCAAAATTAAATGTTTGGTAAATAAGAAGCTCCATTAGAGGGGCTTTTTTATTGGATTGTAAATTGGCTTGGAGCGACCGACAGGACTTGCACCTGCTTAAAACTGTTTTGCAAACAGCTGCGCAGCTATTCCGCCACGGTCGCGTACTCTAGCTTGTGGGGTGGCCGACGGGTGCTGTCCCCGCGTCTTTAGCGTCACAGGCTAACGTTTTACTGTTAAACTACGCTCAACAAATTATTAAAAAAGCCCTCGTGCCTTAATCTGGCAGGGACTAAACGAATCGAACGTTTACTTTTAGGTTTGGAATCTAACGCGCTACCATTACACTAAGCCCCCTCAAATGATGAGAGTTATGACAATGCAGTTTGTTGCGCCAATATTTCATGTTTTAATTGTACCACTAATTTACGTAGACAGTCGTAAATTAGATATCTATCTTGATGGAGATAAGTCATGGAACCCGGTCAGATTTTGAGGTGTCCAGCCCTCATATAGACGAGTGGACGGTTTTAGAACCGGGGTTAATCTGGGCAATAAAGGTGTATTGAAGGTTCGAACCTAACATTGCTGCTTTTGATTGTTTTTGAAAATATAGGCCAAAATGACCGATTTAACAGTGGTAAATTAATAGAGACCGGTCTTGGAACTCGGCCTCGTCTTTTGGGTGCATGATCTGGTTGCGGGTGCAGGACTCGAACCGAACCATAGTGTATCACCGTCTTTTCCGCGACTAGCTGTATCCTAACATAGGCATACCTGTCAAAATCATTCTTGATTAATCAATCTAATGTAAAACTATTAATAAAGTTCTTATAAATTATTAATTATTTTGTTATGATAATGACATGACAACATTAAGTATCTCACTAGACGAAAAACTGAAAAAAGAGATCGAGCGTTTCTCTAAGGAAGATGGCGTTTCTAAAAGTGTTGTAGTGCGTAGACTGCTGGAGCAAGCTGCTTGGGAACGAACCTGGAAAGACATGTCAGCTCAAGTCCGTAAGAAACTTGATGCTCTCAACCTTACCAGCATTGATGATATAGAAAAATATCTTGGATGAAACCCGTTAGGTTAGTGCTAGATACTAACGTATATATTGCATCTGCACTAAATCCGCAAAGTATCATTTATAAGATAGTTGAGGATTCAGCCGCTCAGTATTTGGCCAAATACTACACCTCCCCGGCAATACTGCAGGAACTGCAGGATAAGTTAGAAAGTCCTAAACTTGGGTTTTCACGAGCTGACGTAGTGCGCTGGCTGAACCGTCTTGAAGAAGCTGTCACAGTAATACGACCTCAGCAAAAGGTTGACGTTCTCACTGAACGCGATCCTGCCGATAATAAAATCCTGGAGTGCGCCTTGGAAGCGAAGGCTGACTTAATTATCACTGCTGATCAGGATCTGTTGTCACTTAAAGAATTCAATGGCACCAAAATTATTCATACATCTTCAGTTAGGTACTTATTTCCGCAACTGAAAGATAAATAGGCGTGAATTTATAGTACTTTTGCGCAATATTTACGCATGTTCTGTTAGTTAAGGGTACCTTACTATAAAAGAAACCGGTCATGGAACACGGTATAGGTTCTGGGTGTCCAGCCCTCATATAGAGGATTGGACACTTCTGGAACCGCCCCGAGAAGTTAACATAGGATCTTCAACGATTTTGTGCGGTTCGAGCCAATAGGGATAGGACTAGAACCGGCTAACAGGGGTGAGAGCTTAAGGAGCAAATTAAAAGACCGGTCATGGAACTCGGTCTAACCCTGTTGGTGCATGATCTGGTTGCGGGGGCAGGACTCGAACCTGCGACCTCGTGGTTATGAGCCACGCGAGCTGCCGCTGCTCCACCCCGCGTTAAATGAATCAGTATATAAGTATAACAACAGGGGTAAATAATGTAAAGGGTTACATATTGTTAGGTCTATGTAAGAAGAAGTCAATCCAAGATTGAAAATTACTTTGTATGGCAGACTTTTTGGGGGCACTTGTGCTTAGTTTATCCAGTGATGGTAAATCTACAGTATAAGATAATGCGACTTGAGATGGAACTAACAATTCCTTCTCGCCTGACGCCGCAAGTCCAAGATTTTGCCTAGCCGATAACTCAAGATATTGATTTGTCTGATAATACTGATTCTGCAATTTTTGATTCTCATCCTGTAATTGCTGCAAGCTATTCTGTTGCCTTAAGGCTGTAATTTGCTTCTGAAGGTTATAGTTAGTCTGAATAGATTTAACTCCACTCCAGCTGATTAATAACACTATAATCACAAAAATAACCTGACCTATGAACCTAACGTCATTAAGTCGGCCTAGAAAGTATTCTATTTTTTTTAAATTTTTTAGTTTGGCGATCATAAAACTCTAAGTTATATTATATATCTTTGATCTAATCTGGTATACTCTCATCTGTTAGCTTATCGCTGAGATAAAACTACACGGGGGTGTAGCTCAGTGGTTAGAGCAGTCGGCTCATAACCGATTGGTCCCTGGTTCAAATCCAGGCACCCCCACCAAAGTACTTATGCTTTATATAAGCAATGCGCTTTTAACCATTTTCCGATATCCGGTATAGACATTTGCTGTACAGCAATTTTTATAGCTATTTTTTCGACTTCCCCGGGCATAGCTTTAAAATGATAACCGTTCTTCTTTAAAAACATAATGGAGCAAGTAATACCTGTGCGCTTATTTCCATCATAGAAAGGATGATCAACTATAAGGTTACGAGCATATACAGTAGCTTTATCAAAAATGTTTTTGTACTGTTCTTCTCCGAAGACGTGTTGAGCAGGAGCTACAGAAACTGACTTAATACGACCGAGATCACGCGTGCCATGAGCACCACCGTAACGCTCTATCAATTGGTGATGTATTAGTAATATTTCTTCAGGATCTAGATATTTCATTATTTTTTAGATAGTTGTCGAAGGTCTTTATCGTAAGTATTCATGAAACTCTCTAAACTTTTTAATAATTGCTCGTGTTTTGCCAAACGAGTGACCTTTTTTTGAATGGTAATATCTACTTCATCACCAGGAATAATATGAAGTTTAGCAATTTCACTCTTAGGAATAGTCACACCTAAAGAACTACCTATTTTTATAACTTTTTGGCTCATTATACAGTTCCTTTCTCTGTTATATTATAACAAAGTTAGAATTACCTGTATATAGCTATTTCAAGCGCCTTTATCTTATCCTTATCGCAAGCTATAAAACATATGCTATCTCTTGAGTTGGATGAGTATCCAAACCTTCAATACTTTGCAGTGTGCTATTCCAGCCTTCGGCAATATCAGCTAGAATATCTTCAATTGGGTATGTTTCAAATAAGTTGATTCCATCTCCACCAAAGTTCTTATGCTTATTTAACACCTTAAAACATGGCTTTTAACAAGGAAGGTTTATAAAGTCTTAGCGTTTTGAAGTGCGCTCTCTAGCGCAGTTTCATATGTACCAGACTGATTAACCACATTATTAGCACTAGAGCTACCACTAGTTGCACATCCATTTGTCGGCAAATATAACGTATAAGCGTTTCCACCTACAGTATATGACTTATAATAGCCTGTAAAGCCAGTTGGAACGCTGCCTTTGCTTATTGTGCCTAATCGGTAAATTGTACCCTCATAAGCTCCACATTCGCTAGGGTCTTGGGTTTCTGCATATTTCAGTAAAGCCGCTGAGCCGACCGTAGCTTGAGAGTTGGTGCTATCCCAAGTATAGGACAAGTCTGCAATAGTACTTGAAAGAGGTAGCTCAATACCCAATTCCTTAATCTGTAAGTAGTTTGTGCTAGACGAAGATGCTGGGCTTGATGTTGTGCTTCTCGCTGACTTGCTGAGCTTATTAACCTGAGACTGTAAGCTAGATATTTGTGATTGCAGGCTTGTAACCTTTGTGTCGGCATCGCTAACCTTCTTATGTTGCCAAGAATAAACACCATAACCTACTACTACAAGTACTACTAAGGCTAATAGAGTGAGCAATAGTGGTTTCAGCTTGCTTTTTGAGCTGATTGGTGGCTGTGAAACAGGCTGTTGAGGTGGTGATTGCGTAACTATGGGTTGTGTAGTCTGATTGTCCATATTGCTCTCAGTTTAGCATAAGCGGCACCAGTTGTTTCAAACGATTTCATCTTATACTAACAGCAACCTATAAGACATACGCCGTCTCTTGAGAGGATTGTGTCTTAACTGCCACTGCGACAAAAAGATGCCCACCAAGGTGTTTGCATCATACGGCATGGGTTGTGCAGTGTCTAAAGGTATATATTATTCCATTCTGCTTATGTTATTCTAAATTAACGAAAAATATATCATGGATAATAAACCTCAACAGACCGGCATCGATAAAACTGAAAACCAAATTGATATTGCCCCATCTTATGCTTCAGTAAGCCAAATGCACTCGAAACTCTTACCTGTGTTTTTCTTGGTTTTGATTATAATAGCGGCTGCGGACGTGGGCATATATATATGGCAAAAGAATAAGTTAACTTCTATGAATAGCCATCAGTCTCAGCTAAACAGTGAGCTAGTTAATGCAAGGCAAGAGCTAGAAAGTATTACCAATCAGAATAATGGAAGTGTCATTTCTTCAAAACCCACTACTTCCCGTACTGTGACCCTTGCTAATAAGCAAGTAAGTTTTACAGTACCAGCTGGTTGGATTGAAGCCACAGCATCTAAATATGCTGCACCGTGCTATAACGGATACTCCGCGTCCGCTGTAACCTGTTTGGACACAACAGTTGTTGTCCCAAGTTCACTCAATACCAACAATACTTCATCTTCATATGGCGGGATTAACATATCAGTTTATAAGCATACGGATAGCACGTCAGCTCAAGATTGGTATTGGCAAGATTTGCTTGGCGGACTTACACCTCAATCATCAGATGTCACCTCTACCACTTCTATCAACGGCTACAGCACCTATTACTTAAATCAAGGTGCTGAAAGTCTGACTTATGGCAGTCAATCAAATAATGAGTACTACGTACTTGCTAATAGTTCATGCGTGATAGTAATCACTTCTAACGTAAATAACAAAAATGGTCCTAATGGCACAACTAAAACTAATGATAATAGTCAGTATGAACCCGCAGTTAAGTCATTGGCTCAGTCGATTAAGATACAAGGTAGTTAAGAAGATGGATCCAATACAATCACCAAAAAATAGAAGAAAACATGAGGTTATATTCGCTCTAATAGTTGTATTGCTTCTTATAGGCGTAGGCGCTTACCTGTACACTAGCCAACATAAAAAAATGCAAGACGCAGTAAGCCTGAACGCAAAACTAAGTATCGAGCTACAGTCACTGAGCAGTCAGCTTATTTCCGCTAAATCTGCAACCAATATCACAACCGCTAACTGGAAGAGCTACTGCGACCCCTATCAATCAGTCTTTTGCTTCAAATATCCGCCTAGTTGGACTGTTAAAGATAACAGCGATTCACAGTTTAAATATGCCAGTGCTTCTCTATCCAACTCTAACAAAACACTAACACTAACCTATACAAACCCTTACATAAAAGATGATTTTCCGTCTAATTTTATTCCATACTCAGCGTCTTCCGTAACTGTTGGGATCAACAATTTGACCATATTGGGCGGCTACTATGTTGAAGCAGTGGAACATACACCTGTTTTTGCTATTACTAACACGCCTCTAAGCTCAGTGAAGCAGGGTCAAAGCATAACCGTAGGTACAGTGCCAGTATTCCAGTACGATAACAATTCCAACATGGCGGAGATTACCATACAGCCTACCAATCAAAACTTTACGTCTACTCAGCAAGCAAATGCATGGTTCAGTTCAGTTAATGGCAAAACTGCCCTAGCTATATTAAAATCAATTTACTCTAAGTAACTATAAAGCTGTCTTTGTTTCAAAAGGATTAATCTTATACTCACATATCCTTATAAGTCATACTCCGTCTCTTGAGTAAACTTAGTCTTGAGCTTGTCAGGGTTTCGCTGAGTACTAATCCAGCCCTCTGTAAAATCTGCTAGAATATTTTTTTGTGAACGTGTTTCAAATAAACAGCAAGTAACCCACCATAATTATTATTCTTAGTAAGATTTAAAATGATATCTGTATAAATGCTTCTTATAACCTAAATATTCGACTAAAGAATGATATTAGCTGACCTAATTAAACTTAAGGCTGCCAGTAACCATATTATTGAAGTCAGATGAGACATTTGGATTGCCGGCCGATTGGGTATATGTAGCCACATAGCTCAAGCCTGAAACTGATGGAGATGCAACACAATACACAATGTGTGTACCATCTGTGGAGGTATATTCTTGCCCTTTTACCCCAGATACAATTACCTGTCGCGTAGTGCCACCACTACTCGGTACAATGCATGGATGAGTAGTGTCTAGCACTGTAATCTCTGGGCTAGCTCCGCTGCTAGTATTACATGCACCAGCAGAACTTGTGTTAGAGCCGGCATTGAATTGATTATCCAAGTTTGTGCAACTTGGGGTTACTAACCATGAACTTGGGTATTGTAATGAGAATTTGCCGTCTTTGCTTGTAAATGAGGTTAAAGCAGTTGCACTTGGCTGAGTTGAGCTTGTGCTGGACTTGCTAGACGGTTTAGCAGCTTGGGAGAGCTTATTGATCTGGGCCTGCAAGCTGGATACCTGAGACTGAAGGCTAGAAACTTTGGTATTGTCATCGCTAACCTGCTTGTGCTGCCAATAATAGACGCCATAGCCTACGGCTGCAAGAACTACTAAGGCTAATATACTAAACAATAGTGGTTTAAGATTATTCTTTGATTTAGGCCGTTGCTGCATGACAGGTTGTTGAGGGGCGGTTGATTGCGTAAATATTGGCTGCGTTGTTTGATTGTCCATATTGCTTTCAGTTTAGCATAAGTATTATACGGTGTATGCTTGTTTAATTGCGCTGCTTGTTCTTGAGAGTATAGTAAATAAATAAGAGTTATGTAATTACTGCTATGGATGACAGCCCGAGAAAGCAACCGACAAGTAATCGATCTAGAAACAGGACTATAACAGTGATTATGAGTGTTTGCAGCATCTTGGTTGTATTAATAGTATTAGTCGTCGTTATAAGTATTGCCAATCTTAAGAATACAAACCCAGTGAGCCCAGCCCCTATTAAATCGGGGCTTTCTTCAGGAAATAATTCACCACCAATAACATCAGGTCAGCTTGGCTCGGGCCAACCAAATCCAAAACCGCAGCCACCAAACTGTGTCACGGCATCACAAGCTGCTAGCGAGGAGGGTCAAACTGGCTGCGTACAATTTACGGGATATGCTTATACTTCATACAGTGGGCAGATGTACTTAAACCAGTATTCATCAGCGCCCTATGGCTTTTCGGTTTGGATACCGGCAGGAACGCCCGATGGCTCAAATTGGCTTAATGAATACTCTGGGCAAAGTATTGACGTAACTGGAAGTATAGTGAATTATAACGGTGAACCCGAAATTGAAGTAACTAGCTCTTCGCAGATAAGCCTGGCTCCGTAAGAGCAATAAAAAGGTAATTATTGGTTTTATCAGGTTACAAGGCGCTAGTAAATTTCATTTTGCACTAGCTGAAATAACACTGACTGGAGTTTGCGTATTCGTCGTTGACTGTGCGCAAGCATTTCATCCGGTTGATTAGATGCCACTTTATTCTTACCAGGAGGGGTGCTGGAAAGATCTTTTTGGTAAGCCGCAGTCAATCTTTCATAACGGATTATAGTCTGTATATGTTCTTCAATTTCAGACCGAATTTCATGAGGTGTTCTATTTGATCTAAGTTTGAAATGCAGCCCAATTGCTTCTTTGCCTATTGCTCTTAGGGCCTCGTTAGCTTCTTCTAGTTCCCTTTTTTGATTGCTTTCTAAATTAGTCTCTTCGGCCGTTTCCGGTTCCGGGTTGTATCTTTTAGGTATATCGGTTTGCTGTACAGCCGACCTAATTGCCACACACCTTAAAACGTATGCTCGCAGGTTATCGGCACTGCCCTCATGGCTGGATACGCCCTTTAGGCCGAATACCCCCTCATCATAATCATAAATTGTAACTTCTCCGGCCGGACCATTTATCCTGATTGCCTCATGTCTGCCGTTAGCCATTACTAAGGCACCGAGTTTATTGACTGCCTGGTTAACAAAACTATCGCACTTTGTGCCAATGCTTTCTATATGTAGATAATCTTCGAATGGTACTGCTGATTCATAGCTTGCAGCAGTGGCGACTTGATCATCTTCTATATCAGTCGCTAAACCTGGCATTGATTCAGCTATTTGTACAACCATTGATGAGGATTCTGGCTTTATTATTCGGTCTTTGTTTTGGTAAGCCTATTTTCAATTATCTGCTTAAGCTAAAAATATGCAAGCACGAATTTTTTGGTTCTTCTGTACTATTTATTACTGCAAAAGCTTAACGTGGTTGACTATAAGATCTATAATAGTAGTGGACTTAAAATAATAGACCCCGTGTAACAAAAATAATATGCCACAACCTCACTTGAACGAATTATGCGTACCGGCTGAAGTGCCCTATTATTCGATGCCTATATTAGGGCAGCCAATTTCGAGATTTAACGAAGGTGATCTGATTGCCGATCACCGATTCTTATTAATTGATGACGGACCTATTTCACCAGGTAATCTTGCTGATGTATACCGGGCTCATGATTCAATAACACCCAAAGATCCAAACGTTGCCGTAAAAGTTTTCCGTGAACCAAACGCTGAAGTAGCCCGCCAAACTACACGGGAACTAGAAGCTCATATTGCATTGAACGGAATCAGTCATATCGTTAAGACTAGAACGGTCGGCACTATAACAGACGGCCCATCACCTCAGCGCTATGTAGTAACAGAATTAGCAGATACAACTCTGGAGCAAAAAATCGGTGAAGAAACTAGTAAACGCAAACGCGCTGAATTAATGATTAAAATGACGGCACAAATCATACCGGCAATTGTTGCCATGCATGATCTAGGCTATATTCATCAAGATATTAAACCAAATAACTTCGTAGGCTACTCCGATGGTGACTACTGGGCGCTGACCGACTTCGGTCTGGTAGAAGCCACTGATGATAAACTAAAGCGGGCCAACTCAAGAGAAGAGCGTCTTTGGAGTTATCCAACGGAAAAGTCCGGCATTATTGGTACTCCCGGCTATACAGCTCCAGAATTACTCTCTAATCCAACCCTCGTGTCGACCGAATCGGATATATTTTCGTGGGGAGTGACGGCATATAGGATGTTAACCGGCACATTACCTTTTCGAGCAGAAGGTAAAGATATTACCGAGAAGTTTACTATTTTTAAGCAATCGGTTAGTTATGAGGCGCCAATTGAAGCAAAAAATCTCAATAAGTATGTTTTGCCTGAATTAAATGAAATTACCATGAACAGCCTGGCAAATAAACCCGAGAATCGGCCAACGGATGCTCAGTGGCTGGACTTACTAGCCTCAATAAGCCAGCCAAAGTCAGTTAAGACAGGCTCCTAAGCAACGCCTCGGCGCTGGAGGACTTCATAAGCTCTTCTCTAAGTTCTTTAGCTGCATCAAAGCCGTTGATATATATCTTACAAAATTTATTGAGCGTATAAACCGGTCGCTCATTGTTCTTCCAGGTATTTTTGAAGAGTTCAACGTGTGTTCTGTATAAAGCTATCTTTTCTTCTTTGGTCATTTCTTTCCAGATGCTATCTTCACTAAAAACGAATGGATCATGAAAAATACCTCTCCCTATCATGATTCCGTCTAATTGATACTTTTTGGCAAGTTCTAGGCCTTGCTGACGGCTCATGACGTCGCCATTGCCGACTATTAAAGTTGTCGGTGCAACTTTATCCCGAATTTTTTTTACTTCGCCAATCTGATCCCAATGAGCCGGTACCTTGCTCATCTCTTTCCGGGTACGTCCATGGATGGTTAGCATGTTTAAATCATGTTTTAGCAAAAATTCCGGCCAGCTTAAGTCTACTTCGTTCCAACCAAGCCTGGTTTTTACACTAATTGGTAACCTGCCATTCAGACCGGCTTTAGTGGCACTGATAATATCACTGGCCAGAGGCCGGTCATTAATAAGGGCCGAGCAGGTTCCGGCAGTAACTTCGTTCTTTTGTGGACAACCCATATTTAAGTCCACGCCGGCATAATTAATTCCTGCCGGGAAACCTAGTTCTTTAGCTAGACTACCGTCTGCAATCTGTTCAGCAGTTTTGGTGAAATTATCCGGATTTTTACCCCACAATTGGGCAATTAGAGGCTTGTCATATTGGGAAAGAAACAGCTTTTTAATAAGCCTTGGCCTCCCCGGACTCTGTAAACCGTCAACATTAACAAATTCGGTGAAAAAAATATCCGGCTTAGCGCATTCTGACACAATTTGACGGAAAACAACGTCAGTAACGTCATCCATCGGCGCCAGCACGAAGAATGGCTTTTCTAAACTGTCCCAAAATTTCATCTGTCTATTATAAATCACCTTCGAGCGATAGTATGCCGAGAGCGATATTTTTTCTGTTTAAATTAATAATTTTTCTAAGTTTAAGATAATTAGCCCGACGTTCGGGTTGCTGATCGATTTCTCCTTGCTCCTTTAGCACGGCAATTCTAAATAATTCATTACCATAGTCGGCTATAGCTGCAGGCAGTAAATTGTATTGTCTAAGTACAGGCAACCGGTCAGCGCTTTGGGCTATAGCATAATCAAGAGCATGCTCTAGCTGTACTGTTGGGAGACGACTAGTCATATCGATTATTTGAGCTTTCTGGACTGGCTCATCAAGATTTTCGGGCTGTTCTTTTATATCTTCTTGGAATCGATATCTAAGTTCACTTCTAACTCTTTCAACTAGCTCTTTATAGTTTTTTGGGTAGTCATAATCAGTGGCTCTCCTCTCTTCATCTTTAGATGATGGCTGTTCCGGATTGCCTTTTCTGGCGTTTACGGCACTGCATAATAGTAAGGTTGTCGTCCAATATTCAGCGGCTGTTAGTGCTTCCGGGCTTAGAAGAGTGGAATTACTGGCTTCAATAAGCCTTCTGGGGTCCAATTCAACTTTGACATCAAATGAAGGCTTCTTTTCTTTCAGCCAACCTTTCGGCAAATATTCGCCGCAGCTAGCAACCACCAGCTGAAACTGCTTATAGGCTTCAGCGAAGTCATCGTTGAAAGCGTTAGTTTTGGTGCCTTCTTGGTCATCACCTTCTATCCAAAATGTCACCTCTTTATCGTCTACAGACTCTAAAAGATGGTAATCTTTCCAGATGGCAAATTTTCTTTTCGCGTTATTGATTTCAACTTTTGCTTCAGCTTGCTTTTGTTTAGCAAGTGCGGTACGAACAGTCTCTGTCTTAGTTACATCAGATAAGTACCTTTCGGCCATAGTTTCACTGGAATAAGCTTCAAAAAAGTACCCTCTCATCTCAAAATGAGCATTGACCTGCTCTGGGGTTAGAGGCTTAGCTGCTGGCTGCTCTATACTAGGCAGATTGAACGATTCTTGACCAGGCCGTTCGTGAGGTTGTTTAGCCATACTTTACATATTGTAACACCGTAATGCTTATTTGGCAATGGTCGCGTAAAAGTTCGACTTCCGTCTATTCCCACTTAAAGACGCGGAAAGCTATGGCATAAATAATGATAAACCAAACAGCCATTAGAGCGAGTTGCGGTCCGACATCGAGTAGGCTCTTGCCTTGGGTAGTCAGCTGTCTAAGCCCGTCTATAACCGGTGTTAGGGGTAGATAGTTGGTAATGGTCTGCAACCACTCCGGCATAACGTAACGGGGAAAGAAAGTCCCGGATAAGAATAACATCGGGAAGACCACAATATTACTTAGCGGCGCTGCCTGTCTTTCATTCCTTGACCAACCACCAATAGCCAAACCGAGGCCCAGTATCATGAAGATGCTGAATATAGTGAAGATGAAAATCTGAGGATAACTACCATCAATTTTTAAATGAAAAACCTCTATAGCAACAATAAACTGGATGACTATTGAAATAACACCAGTAATCGCCTGGCTAAGCATGGTAGCTGTGAAATATTGCCAAACTCGAAGCGGAGTTGTGTGAAGTCGCCTTAAAATACCCTGCTTTTTGAGTTCCGGGAAAACATTGACCGGACCGAATATGCCAATACCTATAATTGAAAAACCGAGAAGGCCAGCGAACGTATAATCGAACGATGTCAGACCTTTAGTGTTAAGTTCTTGGCCGGTGACGGTTATGGGCTCCCGAACGGTTACGAACCTGGAATTAATACCTTTTACGACACCGCTAAGTACCGAAGTCAGAGTTTGGCCGGTACCTGAGGTAGTTTGGTCATATAGCACTTTAATTTGGCCAGATGGTGCCCGGTTGACAATCTGTCCAAAGCCCGGCGGCAAAACGATTATGCCGTCAACCTGGCTCTGAGAGAGAGCATTTTTGGCACTTGAGAGTGTCGTGTCCTTAGCCTGAACCTTAAATGTCTTACTGCTGTTTAACTGCTTGTCCAGTTGTTTGGCGTAGACGGAACTAGACTGATTAATGACAGCGACTTTAAATGAGACGTTGCTGCCATTCTTTGTTAAGCTACCGAAGACAAAAAGGAATATCAGGGGGAATAAAATAGTAAAAAATTGGGCAAGCCGATCCCTAAAAAACCTGGCAGTGCTTAATTTAGTAAAGACCAATACGGTCGATAGCTGCCTTTTAAAGCTAACGTCATGATATTCACTAACGGCTATTTGTGAGCGGCCGCTTTTCGTAGCTATTGGTTTAGATTTTTTTAGCCTCGGTAGAATAACTCGTCTGAGGATAGCCAATAACAGTACAATTATCAGGATTATTACAAAAGTACTCATTCGCGCAGACCTTTACCTGTTAAATCAATAAAGACATCTTCCAGGGTGGCGTCCTCAACTACCTGTTTTTTAGTAAAGCCACGCTTAAGTAACTGTTTTATAAGATTTGAAGGCGTATCGAGTTCAATAATTTTGCCATTGTCCATAATTGCAACCCGGTCACAGAGTAGCTGGGCTTCCTCCATATAGTGCGTCGTCATAATCACTGTTACACCTTTACTCCGGACGTACTGCACCAATTCCCATAAGTTGCGTCTGGCCTGCGGATCTAAGCCGGTTGTCGGTTCATCTAGAAAGAAAACCTTTGGACTGTGGACTAGGGCGGCGGCGATACTAAGCCGCTGTTTCTGACCGCCAGATAACTGCTCAACATAACTATTAGCATAATCTCCCAGTTGCACCTCTTCTAGAAAGCCTTTGGGGTCAACTTTTTCACCATAAGCAGCTGCAAACATTTCAATAATTTCGGTTAGTTTCTGTTTATCCTGGAAGGCGGGAGTTTGCGGTTGTACCCCAATAATATATTTAACCTTATTCGGGTATTTAGCCACGTCTATACCGTCAACTAAGATAGTACCGCCATCAATTTCCCGTAGGCTTTCTATCATTTCAAGTGTCGTCGTTTTGCCGGCACCATTAGGGCCGAGAATGCCGAAAATTTCGCCCTTTTTAACTTCAAAGGAAATGCCTTTAACGGCTACTTTATCACCATAAAGCTTTCTCAAGTTTTTTACTTTTACGATGACTTCGCTCATTGTGCCTACTATAACATATAAAATATCCGGTAGCTTAATTGAAAGTCTACCGGATAAATGTGAGGTTATATCTAACTATTTGCGCTTTACAGTAAGAAAACCGTTGCGTGGGTTTTCATTTACTTCGTAACCTGATGGCAGGTCAGTAGCCTCTGGTCGCTCATCTTTACTGAAGTAGTAAATGGTTTGCTTCTTGCCGCCACGTAATGTAACGTCCTTTGAGTTTAAGTAGTATGTAACACCCTTTGAATTCGTGTGCTTGTAGGCCATATATTTAGGCTCCCTCTCTTCTTACCTTATAGTAGTGTACCCCTAACATACTCGGTTGGCTTTTTATTTGTCAACCCCTTTTCCCTAGATTGAGGATTTTTAAGAGATTATCAGGTGTAAGAGCAGGAGTTTTACACCTCTGTTATACTGAAATTAATGAAATCTCTTGCATAAAAGCTAACGCTTGTATTACACTGTGACGGTAAACATTAGCACTAAAGGAAGGTGGAGTAACAAAAATGGATTTTTCCAATCGTGGCGCGCAACCTGCTGTTAACCCAGCACAACACGCTCCTGCGCCTGGCGTGAACAGGCACCCATTAAAAAATCAAGATAAAGACTTGTGGACACGTATCGGCGTAACCGCAGCCGTAGCCTGCGTAGTAATATTACTGATCGGCATAATCGCCGCTCTGTATGCCGGTAACAACAATACTAAGGACACAGAAAACCAGTACATTAATGGTAGCAAGCTGCAGGCAGTCTTCCTTAATACTGGACAAGTATACTTTGGAAACATTAAGACTCTAAATAATAACTTCTTAGTACTAACAAATATCTTCTATTTACAAACTAACTCAAGCAGCTCTAGCACTAGCTCAAGCTCTACCAGCAATAACGTTAGCCTGGTTAAACTTGGTTGTGAATTACACCAACCATATGATCAAATGGTCATTAACCGCTCTAGCGTTACCTTCTGGGAGAACCTACAAAGCACCGGTCAGGTAGCAAAGGCTGTAGCAACCTGGAACAGTTCTCATCCTAACGGCCAGCAGTGTTCTGACCAGAGTAGCAGCTCCGGTAGCACAAGCAACTCAGTTCAGCCAAGTGGCAGCAACAGTACTACTCCTGCTAAATAAGTAGTAACCGACTACAAGGAAAGCAAAGGCTTTCTTGCAAAACGGTAAATAATAGCGACTATCAGGGCAAAAAAGCTCAAAATAGTCGCTATTAAACTATATCCGGCTAAATCAGGTGACCAAGAGGGACTGACGAAATCAAATTCATAAAGTGAAGACGGTATGGTAGCCAGGGTGCTGTCATGAGACTCGATGTATTGTTCAATACAGGGTACACGCGTCCTGCCTGAAAAAGCGTTCGGTATGATTTGCTGGCAATAATTCTGAGCTTCAGTATAAAGAGCGGCATTACTGCTTGCTACCTGATCACTTTCCTGGTTTAGCAATCGCTGGTAGGTATACTTAAGCTGAATTGGTGGATAGACCGCCCCCTTACCGCTACTAAGGTCGGTGTTCATATGCCTGGTGACGTATTTCTGAAGGTTCTGAAGGGCTAAAGTCACGTTAGTGTTGTTCTTATCAGCTGCATAAACAGCGGCCCTCAGCTGGCCCATATGACTGTTATTGGCTCTTAGTGCAAAAACACAGACCAGGCCAAAAATAATCGTCATAACTCCTAAGGTCAGCGGCGAGATAAACTGCTTAGCGTACTTTTGAATTTTATTTTTATACATTTTTGTTTTATTTAATCTAACTATATTATATAGCAACTGGACGAAGAGACGTCAAAGACTATAAACTCTTAACATATGCATATCTACTTTTCAGGCATCGGCGGCGCCGGTATTGGCCCCCTGGCTTTAATTGCTGCACAAGCCGGCTACAGCGTATCTGGCTCAGATAAGCAAAATTCCAGCTATATAGATTTTCTTAGACACAAAGGTATTTCTAATATCCATATCGGCCAGGAAGAGTCGACAATTAAAAAACTTCATGCCAGTCACCCGATTGACTGGCTGGTTTATAGCTCAGCCCTGACTCTTGAAGACCCTAACCCCCCGGAATTAGAATTTGCTAAGTCTCAGTCGATTAGGCTATCCAAGCGGGATGAGCTGCTTAACCAGATTCTGGACGACAAACACTTAAAATTAATTGCTATTGCCGGTACGCATGGTAAAACCACTACTACAGCTATGCTGACCTGGCTGTTTATTGAATCGGGCATACCCGTCAGCTATCTGCTACCGGCCAAAACCAGCTTTGCCGAAATGGGCCAATATACCGAGGGGAGCGAATACTTCATTTATGAAGCCGATGAATTTGACAGGAATTTCTTAAGTTTTGAGCCCGAAGTCAGCTTAATTTCCGGAGTTAGCTGGGATCACCATGAAATATTTTCAACCCGGGAAGACTATCAGGCGGCCTTCCAGGAGTTCATAAGTCAATCAGATTCTACTTACATTTGGGATGAAGATGCCACCTATCTTCGCCTAAATGGTAGCAACAAACTGCATATTCTTGACAGTGCTAACCCGGTAATTAACGAAATACAATTGCTTGGTAAATATAACCGTCTCGATGCCTGTCTGGCGGTATCGGCAGCCACTAAAATTCTTAATCAGCCAAAAGAAGCATTACTTGCCAGTATCAACCGTTTTCCAGGCCTAAGTCGGCGGATGGAAAAGCTGGCACCCGGTCTTTATAGCGACTACGCCCACACCCCGGAGAAGATAAAAGCCGCCCTTAATGCCGCTATGGAAATAGCCGCATTGAACGGACAGGAGTTAGTTATTGTTTACGAACCGCTGACCGACCGGAGGCAGCATTACATTAAAGAACAGTACAGGGATTTATTTAATAATGTTAAACATCTGTATTGGCTGCCCAGTTACCTGGCCAGAGAAGATAAAAATATATCTATACTGTCGCCCCAGGAGCTGATAACTTATCTCAGTAATCCCATGGTTGCTGAAGCAGCTAATAAAAACCACTCTTTAGTCGAAGCTATAAAGCAACATCTTAAAAACGGCGATATGGTTGTCGGAATGGCTGGTGGTGGTGGTGGCTCGCTAGATGATTGGCTACGTCAGGAATTTCAGCATGGAAATAAATAACATTAAGGGATTAATCTGGGACTTAGACGGCACCCTGATCGATAGTTTCGGAGTCTTTATAAAAATTATAGAAGAAGTAGTAGAGGTAAGCGGACATCAAATGCCCTCTCAAGAAACAGTCCTTCATAATTACCATGGTTCGCTGGAAGATACTGTTAAGGCCACCCTTGGCATAAGTTCAATAGATGAGCTTAAAAAAGTTGTAAGCCTCTTCTTAGAAAAACAGGACAAACATTATGCCAGCGATCTGGAAAGCCATCTATTCCAGGATGCCCTTAATCTTGCCAACGCTTGTGCCCGGCAGTCTATTGATCAACTAGTAGTAACCAACCGGGCTAATGGGGGGAGGGGGCCAGCCAGTCCTAAAACAATTATTGCCAGCACCGCGCTCGCTGACTGCATACACGAAGTAAGAGCCAGTGATGAAGTTGAGTTCCGAAAACCTGACAAACGCTCGGTTGGTGATTGGCTGGAGAGACACTCGTTAAACCCGGCTAACGTCTTGGTTATTGGCGACCAATATGTTGACGCCCAACTGGCTCTTAACCTCGGTGCACAGGCTCTACTCATCAAGCGTAACGGCGATATACCACACCTAGACAGCCTTGGTAGTTACGAAACGAACCGCGTTAGAGTAGTAGATAACCTGGAAGACATTCAGATATCGACTTCCTAACCTCACTATTTAATCAATTAAGCCATCTTGCCGTCTTCACTGATTTTGACTGCACCTTCTCTGACAACCTCAATGGCGTCATCAATAACCCGTATAATTGTTGATGATGAGTTATGAGATAAGTCGCCACCATCCACATAAAAATCGACTTTATCTCCAAAATAATCCTTAGCTGCCTGCAAATTAGTCGCAACCGGCTCGCCGGGTTGATTAGCGCTGGTTGCTAGCAACGGCCCAGTTACTTCCAGTAACTTTACTAGAGCTTGGTTATCTGGGATTCTAAACGGCTGGCTACCCAGTCCCTGGCTAAGGTAACTCAGGCCATGCGGCACGATTATACTGATCGGGCCGGGCCAGTACTGCTCCACCGGTATTAAATACCGTCTCTTAACACCTAGCTCAACCAGTTGATCAATGCTGGCGGCAATGACCGGCCCCGGCTTGGATTCCCTGGCCTTAAGACTATAGGCCCTACCAATAGCTTGCGGATCAGCGGCCCGGGCTACCAGCCCATAAACCGTATCGGTCGGAATAATACCTACACCACCTGGCTTAAGCAGGCATCTAATTGCTTCATCAAACATCGGCTACTATTTTAGACCTTAACTATTTTTTTGTGTAGGCATAAACCGCAAGGACGGCTAGAACTATCACAATAATGACGGTAGCAATAATGGCCGTAGTCACATGATTAGAACTTTTCGCAGATTTAGAAACATTAGCTTTTTGGGGCGCCAGGTTATCGATTGGCGCTGGTTTATCAGGGGCCGGTTGAGTAGCTGGAAGCAATGCTTCGGCAGGCATTGGTTGGGCAGCCGGATCCGGGACCGGACTCTCAACCGGTGGTTGCTCAACAGGAGAAGTTTCAGGTTGCATGAAGATATTTTAGCATAAACGTTTTTGCCGCAGTAATTTTAACGATGATATAATGCCCACCAATCGTGTAATATATAATCTGTTAGATGGTACAAATTCTCGTTAAATTCTTAAAGCGACTGGCAGTGTTCATACCCGGCATTGTTATTGCTGTAGTCTCCTGGCAATACACTCTGCCCTTTTTTAACAAACACTTACCCTATCTGATCGCATTATTGCTCACTTACGGCGTGGCAGCTTACGTATTAATACCGGCTTTAATCAGAATTTGGCGGATAATACTCCCGCCAAAACATCTACCGCTATACTGCGTTACCCCAGACGGCTTTGCTTCTGACCCGCTCAACATTGGCATCATCTGTACTAGGCGTGAACTAATTATGACTATGGAAAAAGCCGGCTGGAATAAATCTGATCCGACTAATGCTAGCTCGGTTATTAAACAAATCTTAAGCATCGTTCTCAACAGACGATATCTTCATTCACCAATGAGCTACTTATATTTATTTGGCCGACGTCAGGATATTTCTTTTAGCATGCCAGTCAGAAAAACTAATTTTAACCGGCATCATGTCCGGTTCTGGGCAACCACCTTTGATGCTAAACACCCGCTGACTCCACACAGCATTCATTGGCATAACCGAAAAGCTCACGTTTTTGGCGATAAACTTCTGTGGGTCGGGGCTGCCTCGCTAGACATCGGACTGGTGCCTATTAAGCACAATTGGCAACTTACGCATATGGTTGATCCTGACACTAATAAGGAACGTGAGCTAATCATAGACGGTATCAGTAAAGTCACCAAAGTTAAAAAAATCGACGAAATTAAACTGGATAACCCCTATAAATTAGTTAATCGGACTTGGCGGGGCGAGTTACATACAGACGGTATTATGAAAGTCATTCACCTTAACGATTAACTGTTGACATATCCGGATAACGATCGCCGCTGGCAAAACCAGCCGGTGCCGCCTCATTGAGCCGCTCCATATCTTCTTCGGATAGCTTGATCTTGGTGGCTTCAATATTTTGCTTTAAGTATTCAATATGTTTTGTACCCGGTATCGGCACAATATCCTGGCCTTGAGCTAGTACCCAAGCAAGCGCTAACTGACCCGGTTCAACGTGCTTTTCACCGGCTATTTCACGCACTTTTTCTACTAACTCTAGGTTCTTGGTGAAGTTATCGCCCTGGAAGCGGGGCTGATTACGCCGCCAGTCGTTAGCAGGCAGGTCTTCGGGGGTTTTCCAGCGACCCGTTAAAAAGCCTCTGCCTAGTGGGCTATAGGCGACAAAGCCGATGTTAAGCTCCCGAACGGTTTCCAGGATCTCTTCTTCTGGGTCACGCGTCCATAGTGAATATTCGGTTTGCAGCGCAGTAATTTTATGAACCTTAGCGGCTCGTCTGATGGTCTCGGCGGCAGCTTCACTCATGCCAAGATATCTGACCTTGCCCTCTTTAACTAAGTCAGCCATTGCACCAATAGTGTCTTCAATCGGTACTGTCGTATCTACCCGGTGTTGGTAATAAAGATCGATATGATCAACGCCTAATCGCTTCAAGCTAGCCTCGCAAGCCTTTTTGACGTATTCCGGTTTACCGTTAACACCCAAAAACTTACCGTCAGGACTTCGTTCGTTACCAAACTTAGTGGCTAAAATGACGGAATCGCGCCGGTCTTTAATTGCCTTGCCGACTAACTGCTCGTTAGTAAACGGCCCGTACATATCGGCGGTATCGAGAAAATTAATGCCGTTATCCAGCGCATAGTGAATAACCTTTATGGCTTCGTCCTCAGTGGCTGTACCGTAGAAATCACTCATACCCATGCAGCCAAGGCCAATTGACGACACCTGCAGCTCACCGCCAAGAGTTCGCATGTCCATACTACCCTCCTCTTTTAAATTTCCGCTTAATTGTACCAGCTCAGCCTGTTTAATAACTGTAAGTATTTTGGTAGAAATTTTGGCTTAAGGCGCTAGACGATTAATGTCTCTCGGGAAGATGGTAGCTTCTTTAACGTTATTTAAACCAATAGTTTTTTCAACCAAACGATCAACTCCGAAGCCGCATCCGCCGTGGTTAGGCAGGCCGAACTCAAAAGCTTGCAGGTAGTATTTATAACCGGGATGAGATACGTCTAACCCAGCGGCCTGCATTTGTTTTATCAGCTTGTCATGATGATATTCCCGAAGCGGTACGGTAGCAATTTCCAGTCCGCGGAACAACAGATCGCCCCACAAAACGGTTGATTCATCGGCCGGATTAATCTGATGATAAAACTTCATTGCCTCTACCGGAAACTCGGTAGCAAAAACCAGTTCAGAGCCTAAATTCTTCTTAGCGTAATCACATATCCAGCGCTCTTCGTCCGGAATCAAATCTTTTTCGCTAGTTGTGTCAGTTTTGTTGGCTTTAGAGTAAAGCTCATGAATTTCTTTTACGGTTACACGCGGTACTTTGTCAGCTAAAACTAAGTCCGGAGCATTTAAAGACTTTAGGTCGTCAGCCATAGTTTCATAGGTCTTTTTAAGGGCATAACTGGTCATACCGCCAACCATATCGAGCACCTCGTCGTGCGAAGACACAAAACCCATTTCAATGTCGAGCATCATAACTTCACTCATATGCCTGGTTGTAGCGCTCGGTTCGGCCCTAAAAGCTGGAGCAATTTCATAGACCCGCTCATACGCCCCGACCATTATCTGCTTATACAGCTGCGGACTTTGGGCAAGCGTCGCAACTTGTCCGAAATAATCAAGCTTAAAAACCTCGGCCCCACCTTCGGTTGCTTCAGCCAGAATTTTCGGAGTCTGGATCTCTATAAAGTCATTACCGTTTAAATAGTCTCTTAAATTCTTAAGAAGATTAGCTCTAATTTTAAAGATCTTTTGTTCCTGAAGGTTTCGAACATTAAGTACCCGGTACTCAAACAGAGTATCGAGATTGTCCGATTTGTGAGGGATCGGTTTATCTATTTCAATTGGCGGCTCACTGGTGACCGGCACCAGCACCTCAAGTTTAGCCTCGTGTAGTTCGGCTCCGCCCGGCGCCCGCGGCTCCTCAACAACCTTACCGTCAACCTTTAGAACCGTTCCGATTTGCAGACCACGTAATTTCTCAACTTCTTCTTTACTATCCAGCACCACCTGCGTCAACCCTTTCCGGTCGCGCACATTAATAAATGTCAGACCACCAAGTATGCGCTTTTTATGCAGCCAGCCCTCAATAAATATGGACTCGCCAATATGGTCTTTAACCTGGTTGCTTAGTATTCTCATGATTAAGGCTATTCTATCATCTAGCCATCTGTTTTGGCTATCACTTCACCTCTTACTATATTCCTGATTATTGAGCTGTTCTATCGGGCCTGTTAACTGCTTGAGCGCACTACTAAGCGTAACCAGGCCAACGAACTTACCGCTGGCATCCTGAACAATAAAGAAAGTACTTTTGGTCTCGTAGTAGGCTTTTATAACTTCTAAAACTACTGCTGACTCGTTTAAGTAGTAGAGGTCTTTTTGCATATGTGAAGCAACAACACCTTGGCTCCTGATGCTTAAATCAGCAATAGACAGCGTGCCCACGATCTCACCCTTCGGTTCTTCCCGGACAACAGCCAGACCTTCGTTACTTTCATGCAAATCATTAATAAGAACCGGACCAATGACGTCGCTTGCCAGCAACTTTTTGACTTTTTTAGCCGGTATCATGAAATCCTTAACAAACCGGTCGTTTAAGCTAAAAGTCCGCTGCAGGCTAAGCAACAGTTCGGGTCCAATCCTCTGATCAGTTCTTCTGGATAAATCCTTTAAAAGCTGCAATAAATCCTGCTGATCATAAATGGGCAGATCCGCCTGTCTGTAGTGCCTAGATAACGGCCGGCTCAAGCGGTTAACTTGGCTGGCATATCTGGATAAGAACCAATCAAGAGCCGGAATAAATAGCTGACTGAGACGCCGGTCAAACCGGCTTATTTTAGTGTGAGGCAGGAATGAAAAGAAGTAATAAGTTAGTAAACTAATAACAACAAACGTCAGCCAAAAGGAAATAGAGCGGGCTAAAAGAACTGCGCCAAGCGAAAAAGTGCCGGCAATTTTTATCCATAAAAGAGTTCTAAGAGCGGTTGCGTTTTTAAGTAGGTTAATTAAAGAATCGTTACTTCCCTCACCTAAATCCCTGCGTTTTTTAAGTTCAGTTAGTGGTATTTCAAAGTAGGTCTTTCGGATAACAACCACCAGTCCAGTTAGGCCAAAAAATATAATGCTTAAGATAAAATTACTGCTCATAAACTACATTATATATCTAGCCCGAATAGTTGCCTTGAGTTATACTTGAAATTAACAGATTTAAGTTTGGGAGATTAAGTAGGTGTCAAAACGATTTTTAGCAGTCCTGGCCGGTTTGGTTATCGTCTTTATAGGAATTATTTTAATAACTAACCACAGTAATTCTGGCGGTAGCAGCGCAACCTTAACCCATCACGTAGAAGGTCAAGGCAAAGCCGGAGTAACTCTCGTTGAATACGGTGATTACCAATGTCCATACTGTGGTCAATACTACCCGATACTAAACCAGGTAATGCAGCAGTACGGCTCTCAGATCACTTTCCAATTTGTAAACTTTCCACTGACCAGCATTCACCCTAATGCCTTTGCCGGGGCACGAGCTGCAGAAGCTGCCGGGCTGCAGAATAAGTACTGGCAAATGCACGACTTACTTTACCAATCGAACATTCAGTACTACGACAGTAACGAAACAGTCAGTTCATGGATTGGCGCGTCTGATCCCTTACCATATTTTGATCAATTCGCTAAACAGCTTGGCTTAAATGTCTCAAAGTTTAACTCTGACTATGCCTCATCCAAAGTTAATAACCTGGTGGATGCCGACCTCGCCTACGGCAATAAACTCGGTATCAATGCTACGCCAACTTTTTACCTTGACGGTAAACAAATCCAGCCAACCGAAAGTCTGGCCTCATTCCAGAAATTCATTAACGCCGCTCTCGCTTCTAAAGCCAAAACTACAAATACTAAAAGCTAGTAGTATAAATACTCTTGCCAGTTAGGTTTTTTAATCCTGACTTTAATTTTAGTGGACGTGCTGCTAACTACTTTGATTTTGACGGACACTTTAAAAACTCACCCTTTTGTTTTTAACAAGCCTATCGACTAACAACACTACTAGTAGTTAAAGTTAGTTGATTTAAGCTGATTTTATTTTTTGTCTCTTTAAAACTTACGCATGAAGTTTCAAACGATAGTGCTTATCCTAACAAACGAGATATGGGCTGTCAAGCTAACGATACGTACAGCCAGTTCTTGTTGCTATATCTCTCTACGCTAGCTAATATTCCCGACTCAGAGCGGTTATTTCTGAGAGCTTCCCGAACTTTACTTGACGATACCTTGGGCGCCCAGGCATCAAGAATAGTTACCTTTTTAGGAACTGGTTGCCAGTCGGAAATAAACTCGGCTAGTTCAAACTTATCTTGTCCATAGCGCATGCCAATGACCAGTTCACTGCTGGCTAAAAGTCTGTCAATTTTGGGCCAAGTGATCATTTGCTGAGCAACATCTGAGCCGGCCAGAAAAACTAATTCGTCACCCATAAATAAGGTTTGTAGTTTGGGCAGCGTTCGCTCAATACTAAAGCTAATATCCGTCAGTTCTATAACCTTAAACTTAGGGTGAGGCTTAATAGCCTGCTTTATCATAGCCACCCGATGACCGAAATGTTCTACCTGCTTGGCTTTAGGTCGTCGCTCCGGCAAAAAGTAAACTTTATCTAAATTAGCTGTTTGCAGAGCCTGAAGAGCAAAGGCAATATGCCCTGAATGAACCGGGTTGAAGCTGCCAGAATATATACCGATACGGGCCATCATCAGTCCGTTCTAACTATTATATGAACGTAATGCATGTCAATAATTATACCTTCTGATGCTGTGCTAACACTTAACTTTAGCCTTACAATTTTGGTGTTGGCATTTATCTATTAATTTATTCTGTGGCCTATAGTTCCAGTGGCCATTAGAGCATTTGAAGTAACGACTCCCATAGCGATCCTCGCTTGAAGACAGCCCTCCGAAAACCTGACCCGGTTTATCGAATATACCACCTTCTCTTCCTAAAGATATTTCCAAACCACAGGCAGAATAGCTACGGTTATTTCTTGCTCCTTCAGCGCCATACTCTGTCAACATCGACTGAAATGATTCAGTGCTGAGCGCCTGCATACGCATGTACTCATAGGGCGGCACGTACGAACGGTCAACGGAATAGTGGCTGCTTCTTAAATGAAGGGCGCGCATCATTTCAATTGTTGAATAAACTAATAACTCGTGGAGAATAATCGCCTCTTTATCGGAAAAGCGGGTTTTATCTGTAGCCATTTCTTTTAAGGCTGTTTTGTATCGATCATTAAATTGCGCCGCCTTAAGGCTAAACTGCCTGATAAGACTTCTAGCTGCCGGCGTTTGGTAACCTTTAAACAAAGATTCGCAAATGTGAATATATGAGTTATTAAAGGCTTCTTCCATAACCGCCCGATGTGAGGCCGTAACTTCGACCGTGTTAGTACTTTTCTGGTACTTAGGGTCCGCGCAGCTATCGGCGATTAAAAGCCCTAGTTGCCTTGCCTCCTCTTCGCTATAGTTACCGGTAATGGCATACTGCAGCCAATTATCCGTCGATTCATCCACGGGTATATCTACATTATGTTCTGCAGACACTTCTCTTATGCGGCTTTTATCGCTGCCATCAAAAGACAAAGAACCGGCTAGAAATTGATCACCAGCGTAGTACAGTTGAACAAAGCCTCGTCTTAGACTCGGCACGTAACCAATGCCCCGCCAATAGGCATCGCCACTGATTGCGGCGGCTTCTTCTGGAAATGGAGAAATGACAATTCTTGTGTTGTAATCGGTTTCGCCCCTTACCATCTTGTCGGTCTCAAGCGCATTGTAATGATCCCATCTAGACCGTACGAGCTGCGGTAAAAACCTGGTGTCGCCTTTGGCTTCTTCTGTCTCAGCCTTGTCCTCGGCGCAGATTAGTCCGGCTTTAGTCGTATCGGAAATAGCAGTCTTTAAATCGGCTGCCATTACCTTTCCATCACGGACCGGATAATAATCAAATTTACGAACCTCTAAGCCGCCACCTAGCTCGCTGTCGGTGCCAAAGCCTTCTTCTACGGATGTATAAAATTCAGCTTTGGCTTGCCACGCCTCCGGGCTATCAATGACTTCAGTAATGGCTTTATTGACCATGAATCTACCGAGCCGATATATGCTGCTTAAAGACCGCCCGTAGATTTCCGACTGCGGTTGACGTTCATAAATACCTACCGATTCAATAGCTAACATAAAAACACCCTCTGTGATCGGACAGGGGCTAAGCTTTTGTAATCTTTGCTCCTGCTCGAGAGACTTTTCTTTATTTGCTGTATCTGACTTGCAAGTTATTAACCTTACTTCACAGTTGCGGCACAGTATAGGATTCTCACCTATTTCCAGCATATTTTGTTAAATGTATTTAGTAGTTTAGCACTCAGATAAAGCGCTAGATATAGTATTAATTACCGCAGATAAACGGTGCTTTTAAACCGTCCTCGTAGCTGCCTGTTTCTGCTTTAAGGCGGTCAGACGTGGCATAAAACTCTGAGCGGCACCTTCCATGCCTAAAACTTTGAGGGCACCGATTAGAACATATAGATGGTCAAGACTATTGAGGGTTAGATCGGTGGCATTAAGTTCTACTTCTTTAAAAGCATGCTCTATTTTTTCTACCAGCCATTTTTCTTCGCTGGGCGCTACTTCATTGGTAGTTATCTTCGTAGGCTGACTACTAGCGGTTAGTTCGAGTGACCTAGCATAACGGCTGCGCTTAATTAAATGTCCACGTTTTATGAGGTTATTTACGTGTATAGCAACCGTAGCAATAGATCCATAACCCATCCCGTCCTGAATTTCCCTATAGCTCGGACTGTAGCCGTTCTCAGCAATAAATTCGGCTATGAAATCCAGCAGCGCCTTCTGCTTTCTGGTTGGTCTAATCGGTTTTATTGTTTGGTTTTCATTCACATTAATATTATGACACTTACTGTACAATTTTTGAATATTTTTAATCTTTAGAGCATTGCAAAACCATGGCCGATAGCAGGTAGATATCGTCACCCATGGCGTGTTTACCGTCTTCTATCACCAGCGTTCGGACTCTTTCCAGATGGTCATAAAATTTATTTGGTTTTTTAAATTGATACCTTATGGATTTATCTGGGGATATTGTACTGTCACTCCCCCAGACTAGGTCGGCTTTCATATCTTTGTTTTGCTCCAGGCTACCCGACAAGTGCGTCCAGAAACATGGATAACAAAGTGCCTTCGCGATAGCAATATTACTAAGTCTCATAAGCCCCATCACATAGCCGGCGAAGCCGTGGCCTGACTTCTCGGCTAACTTCCTGGCTTCAAGGTAAACAGGGCTAGCGGTCGCTTCAATATAGTCATCAAGTCCATCGGCACTAGCATTAAAAGCTAAGGCTAAATCAATAATACTCCTAGGAATCACTGAAGCCGGTTCCATAAAAATACCTTTAGGTACGACCTGATTATAATCAGGAGCGTAAAAGGCTGCGGCTGCCGCTTTATCAGCGCCATAAGAATAGCCCACCTGAACAACCTCACTTAATTTTTGACTGTTTAAATACTTGAACACAGGCCCTACAACTGGTCGCATGTCACCTTTACTTAAGCTTCGTCGGTCTTCCTTCGATAAGCTACCGAAAGCTGCCCCTGGGCCGCCCGGGTTAGCAATTGCAATTATTCTTTTACTCGGTTGGGCACTAGCCAAAGTTGCTACCCGCATAGTCATACTGGCATCGAGCCCACAGCCCATTGGCAGATGGTAGACCTGTTGCGAATCATAGTCTTTAGGAGCAATATCTAATATTTCGACTGGATTGCCGTTCTCTGGACTGAAAATGATCGGTTCCGGCAATTTGCCGGCAATAGACTGCCAGTCTAACTTTCTTTGATGCTCGGCAACATCACTAACTGCCTGCAAAACATCTTCGTCAAATGGATAATAAGCTGAGAGTCTCTCAATTTCTAACATTGAGCTACGATATAACTTTTAGCTTATCTATGCAAGTTTTTTCTTCTCTGGGAAAACCCAGTATTTATACCAAAACCAGCTCCAGACAGTGAAAAACGCAGAGGAGATAAAGAAGCCAATGTAGGGAGTTATGCCGATGGATTTAAGTCCCCAAATCATTAAATAATCCATAACAAAACCAATTGATTCTATAAAAATATACCGGCCGGCATGTTGCATTTCACTCAGATGAGCCCTGTCTGAGAATGCCCAAAACCGCTGGATAACGTAATTACTGGTCCAGCCAACTAAATCCGCTAGTATTTTAGCCGGCAGCCAGGACCAGTTGAGCCCGCTATAACCAATTGCGAAAACGGCATAACCAAGCCAGAAATAAACGCCCCCACCAAGCCAATATTTTATAAAGCGGTTAAACTCCTTCGGTTTTTTTGCCATTGTCGACCTTGGTTTCTTTAGCTCTTTTATCGCCAGTCATGGCGATACCGGCCAGACCCCACCAAATATATGACAAGCTATCATCGGACCAGGCGTACATCAGCAGATTTGTAAAACTTATGCCTATTAAACAGGCTAGCAAAAACATACTTAATGGATCTTCACGCCTTAGATAAAGTATGTAGCCAACCCCGATAATAATCAGGGCAAACAACACAATTCCCAGCCAGCCATCTTCCTCAGCTATTTGGATATAGTAATCCTCAGGATTACGCTCTTGGTTGTTATACAAACTAGCCGGACCTGAAGTACCCGGGCCACGGCCTAACGGCTGATTAATAACATCATTTAGGCCGGTTTTAAGAGCCGTTGAATGCTGCTGGTCGGAAGTAGTTTTAATCTTAGAATTAGTTTGGGTATGAAAGACGTAGTTTTGGAAAGTCGGATTGTTGTGGAGTCCAATAAATAAGCCGGCCAGAACTACCACTAAAACACCTAAGGCAGTTAGCAAATACTTCTTGTACTTACGGGCAAAATTGGAAGTTACCAGCAGGAAAACTAAACTAAGAAAAACTCCTATCCAGGCACTTCTGGAAAATGTAAATAAAAGTACTAGCAGTCCTAGTAGAAAAAAGGCTATCGGCTTCCAGTCCAAACGCTTAGCTTTAAGAATGAGTAAGAAAGCTAAGCTCAGCGGCAGTATCATATAAGCGCCGAGCGGGTTAGCGCCGCGCAGCGTTGACTGTATCCGAATATAGTTAGAATTACTGTTAATGGTTTCGAATGGTGGAATAGTATTACTGCCATAACCGAAATGTTTAAGAAAATCATGGGGGAAAACCAGTATTTGAAGCAGCCCGAATAGAATTACAATACCGGCCGGCCAGAGAATCATTTTCTGCCAGGAGTTCCGCAGTTTACTTAGCCTTAGCGATAGCGACCAAGTGACTAAAAAGAAGACTAAATAGCGCAAGTTAACAACTAAACCATAGCCTAGGGCTTTGAGGGTAACATGATGATCTTCATAGGCAATGAGGCCTAAGACAACGTTAAGAGCGATATAGCCGAGAATTAGCCAAACCAGGCGACGGTATAAGGTATTAAAGCGAATGGTACGGTCAGCGAAGATCAGATAGATACTACCCAGGCTGCACAGTAATAACAGCACCTCGTCCCATAGCCTAAGCGCCGTATAATGACCGATTAAATGAGCTCCGAAAACTGTCAGAAAGCCTTGAAAGCTAACACCAATAATTAGAACCATGGCCAGGATGCTGGACCAGGTCAGGACTGGATACTTGAGTGATGGCAACTTCATAGATTGCTACAAGTGTTACAATATTTGTAGTTTGAACGCAAAATTTGATATGAAAAATAGTTCTTCACTGACTTATAATGTCTCTCTTGTAGTAAGTGACGCTATTGCTGTTATAGCGGCGTTCACTGTTGCCTACATTCTTAGAGTGTCTATTAACCACCGCGTCCTAAGCGCCCATATTCACGCTCTTACCTATATTACAATACTTGCTTCACTTTTACCGTTCTGGCTAATAATTTTCTCTCTGCTAGGACTCTATACCAGTCGGGTTTATGAAAGACGTTTTAATGAAGCAGGGCGCTTAATAATCGGCTCGCTGGTCGGCATTCTATCAATTATTAGCTACAGCTATATGTTTAATATCCCGATCTTTCCAGCCCGGCTAGTGACAATATACGCCTTTATTTTCGTGGTAGTCTTTATTGTCATGTTTAGAACCTTAATTAGGGAAGTAAGACGGGAATTATTCCGCTACGGTTACGGAGTCAATAATGTTCTGCTGGTTGGGGATACAAAAGCAACCATGAGGCTGATTGAGGCCATGCGCAACGTCGATATTACCGGACAACGTGTCGTTGGAGTGGTAGGCGGCCTTAAACACTCTAAGCGCGCCGATAATTTCTGCAAGACCTTTACTAGCTTCGATGAAGCCGTTAAGAATCTCAAAGGTAAAATCCATAGCATTATTCAGACAGAACTTTATAGCGAGACTGAGCAGAACGACGAAGTTCTTAACTATGCCCAGCAGCATCATATAGCTTACGGCTTTGTGCCCGGTAACAGCGAGCTATTCTTTGGTAACATCGAGGTTGATCTGCTGCATTCGATTCCCATCATTGCCGTTCACCAAACTGCCTTAATTGGCTGGGGTAGGGTTGTAAAGCGCTTAAGCGACCTATTCTTTGGCACTATTCTGCTTATTGTTTCCTTGCCATTTATGTTTGCGATTGCCATTGCCATCAAGCTAACCGATGGCGGCCCGATAGTGTTTAGGCATGAGCGGCTAAGCCGCTTTAACAAAAGGGTCAAAGTCTTTAAGTTCCGTTCGCACAAACTAGGCTTAAGCGGCCTGGAGCCAGAAGAGGCTTTTAAAAAATTAGGCCGGGAAGATTTAATTAGCGAATATAGGACTTCAGGTGATATGCTGCCTAACGATCCCAGAATCACTAAGGTCGGCCGCTTTATCCGTAAGTATAGTTTAGATGAACTGCCTCAGCTGTTTAATGTCGTTAAGGGAGATATTAGTCTGGTTGGCCCTAGAGCGCTGGTGCCTTATGAACTCAACCAATACGCCCAGAAGAACCTTATACTTAGTGTAAAATCCGGCTTAACCGGACTGGCCCAAATATCTGGAGTAAGCGATCTTAGTTTTGAAGAGAGGCGCAAGCTTGATCTATATTACGTTGAAAACTGGAGTTTTAGAGGAGATTTAGTCATCATGATAAAAACATTTTGGGTGGTGTTGTGGCATAAAGGCACCCGCTCATGAAGGTAGCAATAGTTTGCGACTGGTTAACTGGCATCGGTGGAGCGGAGAGGGTGGTATATGAACTACATAAACTCTACCCAAAGGCGCCAATTTATACTTCCCAGTATGACCCTGGCTCAATAGACTGGTTTGAAGATGCCGACATTAGAACCACCTGGCTGCAGACCCTGCCGGCTGGTCTTAAGAAGTTCTTACCAACACTGCGAGCATTTGCGTTCAGCCGTTTGGATTTAAGCGAATATGACGTCGTGATTTCATCCAGCAGTGCGGAAGCTAAAGGCATTAAAACCGGCCCTAAGACTATACACATCTGCTATATGCACTCACCGACCCATTACTATTGGATCAGAACACAAGAATATTTACAGCACCCGGGCTTTCCAAGAGGCTTCAACTGGCTAGCTAAACTGGGGCTTAAGCTGATGATCGGACCAATGAAAAGCTGGGACAAACAAGCCGCTAAGCACCCTGACTATATTGTTACTAACTCAAGCTACAGCAAAGAAAACATCAAAAAAGTCTATAAACGAGAGGCGGCTGTTATATACCCACCCGTCGACACAGAGCGCTTTAAGATTAAAGGCACTCCGCCGCTTAGACATGGCTTAGTAGTAGCCGGCCGCCAAACACCGTATAAGCGGTTTGATCTAGCAATTGAAGCCTGCAAAGAACTTAAGGTGCCGCTGGTTGTTATTGGTGACGGGCCTGATCATAAAAGGTTAGAAAAACTAGGCGGACGCAGCACTACGTATCTTACAAACGTAAATGATCACGATATGGCTCTTCATTTCCAGTCATCAATCGGCTTTATTATGCCCAATGCTGACGACTTTGGCATCGTAGCGGTTGAGGCCATGTCGGCCGGCACACCGGTAATTGCCTACTCTAAAGGCGGATCGCAGGATTATATGATCCCTAATAAAACCGGCCTACTCTTTGAGCGCCAAACTATAAAGTCTTTAACTACTGCAATCGAAAAGTTTATGAATAGAAACTTTAACCATGAAGCAATCTCTGAACACGCTAGTAACTATTCAACTGATAAGTTCAGAAAGAACTTTAAACAGTTTGTAAACGACTGCATTCAGGAAAACAAGAGTAAAAGTTAATATGTGCGGTATCGTCGGCTATATAGGAAAGCGGGAATCGAGAGGCATAGTACTTGATGGTTTATCTTCTTTAGAATATCGGGGATACGACTCAGCCGGCATTGCACTTATTGAAGGAGGAGATGGCACCTTAATTAAACAGGTAGGCCAAGTTAAAGGATTAATAAAGAAAGTTAATAAAACAAAACCTAAGGGAAATTTAGCAATTGGACATACCCGCTGGGCGACTCACGGCGCTCCTTCAATACTTAATGCCCATCCTCATACAAATAAAGATGAAACTATATACGTCGTCCATAACGGAATTATAGAGAATTATACAGAGATCAAAACTAAATTAATCTCTAAAGGCTATGTATTCATATCTGATACCGATACAGAAGTGATTCCGCATTTAATTGATTACTACTGGAAAAACTTGGGAGACTTCGATAAAGCCTTTTATAAAGCTCTAAAAGACTTAACAGGAGCTTACGCGATTGCCGCCATATCCACTCATGCAAAAAACACCATCTACGCTGCGAGGCTGTCTAGCCCATTAGTTATTGGCGTCGGGACTGACGAGTACATCCTCGCTTCCGATCCTACAGCTATCATGCCGCACACTAAAAAAGTCATATTTTTGGAAGATTATGATGTGGCAAAAATATCTAAAAATAATTGTTACATACACAATTTAAAGAAGACTAAGGAAGGCATACAGGAGCCTGAGCTTCTTGATTACGACAATAACGTCGTCTTACTCGGAGATTATCCGAACTTTATGCTAAAAGAAATTAATGAAGCACCGGCAACAATAAAAACTGCGACGACCGGAAGAGTGTTGTCAAGCCAAAACTTAATAAAATTAGGCGGTTTAGAAAACGTAGAACAACAGCTCAAATACATCGACAGGATCGTAATTGTTGCTTGTGGAACCTCCTATTATGCCGGCTTGGTTGGCGAATATTTAATTGAGGAAATAGCAGGAATTCCGGTTGAAGTACAGCTGGCTAGCGAATTCAAATACCGCGACGAACCTTTCTCTAGGAGTACAGCTATTATTGCTATATCTCAGTCAGGGGAAACCGCTGATACAATAGCGGCGCTTAAAAAGGTCGAGTCTTACGGTGTCTTACGATTAGGTGTTGTCAACGCCGTAGGCAGTACAATAGCCCGCATGACGGATGCCGGCGTATATTGCCATGCCGGCCCTGAGCAAGCAGTGGCCAGTACTAAAGCTTTTATAGCCCAAGTAACAGTACTTAACCTAATTGCTTTACTGCTTAGCAATGGCCGCACTAAGCAATTTAAACCACTTTTAATGGAGTTAGAGGCTCTGCCGGAAAAGGCTAAGACAGTACTGGAAAGCGCTGAAGCCATTAAAAAAGTTGCACTGAAATATAAGGATTACAAGGATTTCTTATTTATCGGTCGCCATATTGCATATCCTGTGGCTCTGGAGGGTGCTCTTAAACTTAAGGAGATTTCCTATATACATGCCGAGGGTTATGCTGCCGGCGAAATGAAACATGGGCCACTGGCTATGATTGATGACAAGTTTCCAACCTTCGCGATTGCTACCAGCAACCATCTGCTCGAAAAAACCTATTCTAATATTGAAGAAATAAAAGCCCGAAAAGGACCGGTTTTAGCGATAGCTAATAATTCTAATAAAGATATAAATAAACTAGTTGATGACGTGTTATACATTCCTGAAACTTTAGAGCAAACAAAGCCCATACTCGAAGCCATAGTTATGCAGCTGTTCGCTTACTATATTGCGGAAGCCAAAGGTTATAACGTTGACCGCCCCAGAAATCTAGCTAAATCGGTGACCGTTGAGTAGGCCCATAAATTTCTTCAAGCAACTGTCTAACCTGCACAGCATCATGTCTGATTAATGTTCTGCGCAGCGAATCGCTCTTATCCTGAGAGTGAACTGTTTTTGAAACCAACGAAGATCCTAGAGCCTTCGCCTTAACCTCATTAAATCGTTTAGCCTCAGTTTTGGTAGGAAACTCGCCATCTTGAGCATACTTTTCAAGAAGGTCGTGTGAGGGAGGCTCGTTATTGTACAATATGTAGTCGATTTGGCCTTCGCCGATATAGTTTTCAATCTCTTTAACATAATCTACGACATGCCATTCATCTGTTTGATCAGGTTTATTAACAAGGTTGGAAACAAAAATCTTTTTAGCTTGAGATTGTTTTATAGACGAAGCCATGCCGTTAACCGCTAAGGCAGGAATTATACTGGCGTACAAATTGCCGGGAGCAATAACTAGAAGTTCCGCAGCTTTTATGGCTTGTTCTGCACGTGGGTTTATATTTGCAACAGGATCATGATTTATATGTGTTGCCTGGTGGCTTATTTTACTTTTTTCAATTTCATACTGGCCTTTTACAGTCTTCCCGTTGTCCTCCATTACAAGTGTATGGTTTTGTAAAGTAACAGGTATAACCTCACCTGTAATATTTAACATCCGGCTAGCCGTTTCAACTGCTTTTTCAAAATCTCCATCATATTGTTGCTCTAAGCCAGATAAAATAATATTGCCAAGTGAGTGGCCAGCAAGCATGCCAGCATTAAACCGATGATTAAAAATATTCCTAATATCCGGCAGATTGCTAAGTGCAACCAGGCATTGTCTAACGTCCCCGGGTGGTAATACGCCAAGTTCATCTCTTAGCACACCGGTCGATCCACCGTCATCAGACATATTAACGATTGCTGAAATATTAGGAGTGAAGTTCTTAAGCTCTTGTAGCAGAGTAAAGCTACCGGTACCGCCGCCAATAAGAGCTAAATGTGGTTCAAAATTAGACATAACAAATACTTTATCAATTAATCATTACGCGGTGAATAAATAAATCAATCTACAATCTCATAAAAATTAAAGCCAATTTGTAGTCAGCGTCAGGTACAATAAGTTCATCAGACTATTACTAGGAGGACTCTCATGGACTTAAAATCGATCTTCAAAGCTTATGACGTCAGAGGCAAAGTCGGTAGTGAACTCAACGCTGATGTAGCCCAGAGGATTGGACGAGCCTTTGCCGAATGGCTGCCAAAAGAAGGACCAGTGGCGGTCGGAAGAGACATGCGACCCGATTCAAAAGAGCTGGCTGATGCTTTAATAAAAGGCTTAACCAGCCAAGGACGAGATGTATGGGATATAGGGGAAATCACCAGCGATATGATTTATTTCGCAGTCGGAGCAAATAAGCTAGCCGGCGGTGTGGTGGTTACAGCCAGTCACAACCCTGGAGAATATAACGGCATTAAGTTTTGTAAAGATGAAGCTCAAGGTGTAGCTGAGAATACCGGTTTATTTGATATACGCGATAATGCTGCAGCAAATAAGTTTAACCAGTCCAAAAATGCAGGAAAAATAATAGAAAAAGATATTACCGAAGATTGGATCAAACATGTCCTAACTTTTGTTAATGTAGATAAACTTAAGCCTTTTAAAGTTGTGGTTGATGCTGGCAACGGGATGGCCGGCAAGATATTTACAGAACTTGAGCCTTATGTGCCTTTTGACGCACAAGAATTGTTTTTTGAACTAGACGGTACCTTTCCCAATCACATCGCTAACCCTCTCGAAGAAAAAAACCTGGTAGATGTTAAAGCTAAAATTAAAGAAATGTCTGCCGATGTAGGAGTCGCTTTTGATGGTGACGGTGACCGTGCCGTATTGCTAGATGAAAACGGAGATCAATTAAGCGGCACCGTGCTGAGTGCCTTGCTGGCCGAATACTTCTTAAAACTGAATCCTGGCTCAAGCATCATTTTAAATGCTATCTGTGGCCAAGCAGCCGTAGATACAATAGAAAAAAATAAAGGCAAGGTTATACGATCACGGGTTGGTCATTCATTTATAAAAAACGAAATGAGGAAATCTAACGCGGTTTTTGCCGGCGAGCATAGCGGGCACTATTATTTCAGAGATAACTATAGGGCCGATAGCGGCCTGATAGCTGCAGTAGTGGGACTATACATTCTTAGTCTAAGTGGTAAAAAACTATCTGAGTTAGTTAAGCCCTTCCGCGAAGCATATGTAGCGAGGCCTGAAATAAACTTTGAAGTTAAAGACAAGGATGCTGTATTAAGATTAATTGAAGAAACCTATTCGAGTAAGGAAATAGACAAACTCGATGGTTTAACCGTTAGACTAAATGGTGGCTGGTTTAATGTCCGGCCAAGCAATACCGAACCTCTTCTAAGACTTAATGCGGAAGCAAAAACCGAGAAACAATTAGACGATATTATTAATGAAGTAAGTGATTTAATACAGTCTTAAGAGTTAGCGTTTTTATACTGGCTCCATTCGTGAAGGAACTGGCTGGATGACCACTGCTTGTCCTCGCCCACTCCCGATACTACTTCAATGCCATACTTCTGACAGGTTTCCCATTCCGGAATAGTTGAAGCGTCAATCCGGTCTCCTCCCTTAGTAAATATATCCGGCTTTATGGCTTCCAGAGCCTTAGATACTGTCTGGTCATTATAGATTTCAAAAGGCAGCACATAATCTACATTTGCGATACCACTTACAATTTCACATCTGGTCTTAAGATTCTGAAACGGCTTTCCCTTCTTAGCCGTCAAGAACGGATCACCGTTCACTATAACCGCTAATGTATCTCCGTATTTTTTACTCTCAATGATGCAACTTATATGACCGGGGTGGATTGGGTCAAACCCACCACTGGTAGCAACTACTTTGCCCAGCCTGGGTCTAAGTTTATTAAACTCTTCAAAGGATATAATCGGTGCTCCCCAGGTTTTGCTCACTGCGAATAGTATAACAATTTTTTTAGAATAGTAACCTAGTCATTATAATAGGTCGTAATGAAGAAAATTTTAGTTACTGGTGGGGCTGGGTTTATTGGCTCTCACACCGTTATTGAGCTTATTAATGCTGCCTATATACCCGTAATAATAGATAACTTTACTAACTCAGACAGAAAAGTTATCAAGCGGTTAGAAAAATTAGCCGGTACGCCAATAGCTAATTACGAGCAAGACTGTCAAGACATCGAAAAACTATCAGACGTAATTGATACTGAGAATATTACCGGTATAGTTCATTTTGCAGCGTATAAGCAGGTTGAAGAGTCAGTGAGTTATCCGCTGAAGTATTACTCAAATAATGTTAGCGGTCTAATTGATATCTTGAAATTAGCTAATAATAAACGGGTGCGTAATTTTGTATTTTCTTCGTCCTGTACAATCTACGGCAATCCGGATCAATTACCAGTGACAGAAGATAGTGTAGTAAAGCCACCCGAATCACCTTATGGCTCAACTAAACAAATGGGCGAGAATATATTAAAAGATGTAGTTAAAGCTAGTAATTCTATGAATGCATTATCTCTGAGATACTTCAATCCAATCGGAGCACATCCATCGGCACTAATAGGAGAATTACCAAATGGGGTGCCCGCTAATCTTGTTCCCTTTGTTACACAAACCGCTGCCGGCCTAAGGAACAAGCTTGTTGTATATGGTAATGATTACCCTACAAAAGATGGAAGTTGCGAGAGAGACTATATCCATGTTATTGATCTAGCCAAAGCACACGTAAAGGCATTGTCTTACTTAGAAACAAATAAACCACGAATCTATGACGTTGTAAACATAGGTACCGGCAGATCTACTAGCGTTCTTGAATTGATTAAATTGTTTGAGGAAGTTACAGGAAAGAAGTTGAATTATGAAATAGGCCCGAGACGATCCGGAGATATCATCAGCACTTATGCGGCAGTCAACAAAGCCAAGGATCTTCTTGGTTGGACATCACAAAAAAGCCTGGCAGATGCACTAAAAGACGCCTGGCGCTGGCAACAAACTTTAGTCTGATTGGTTAGCAAAACTTGCTATAATATATAGCAATGCAGAAAATTCTTGTCACTGGAGGCGCAGGATTTATTGGGTCTAATTTTGTTAGGTATATTTACCGAGAAAGGCCAAATTGGCAGATAGAAGTTTACGATAAACTGACCTACGCCGGCAACAAGGCTAATATATCTGGGCTTGAGGATAGAGTGACCTTGACAGTAGCCGATATCTGCGACGAACAAGAAATAGGCGCTGCCATAGCTCGTAATGACGCAGTTGTTCATTTCGCAGCTGAATCACATAACGATAACTCTCTACACCACCCCTGGCCTTTTGTTAAAACAAATATTGTTGGTACTTTTAGAATCCTTGAATCTGTTAGAAAACATAACAAGAGAATCCATCACATATCTACTGATGAAGTTTATGGAGACTTAGAACTTGATGATCCGGCTAAATTTACTCCAGATACTCCTTATAACCCATCTAGTCCATATTCCTCGACAAAGGCCGGCTCGGATCTTCTAGTAAGAGCATGGGCAAGGAGTTTTGGTGTTAAGGCTACCATTAGTAACTGCTCTAATAATTATGGCCCTTACCAGCATATTGAGAAATTCATACCCCGGCAGATTACAGAAATATTAGAAGGCAGAAAGCCGAAACTATATGGCAGCGGAGAAAACGTGAGGGACTGGATTCATACCGAAGATCATTCTTCGGGGGTGCTCTCCATCCTGGAAAAAGGCAAAATAGGCGAAACTTATTTAATAGGAGCAAACGGCGAAGAAAACAACAAAAATGTCGTCGAGTTAATACTAGAACTTATGGGTAAAAACAAGTCTGATTATGAGCATGTTAATGACCGACCAGGTCACGATCTGCGTTATGCAATTGACGCTAGCAAACTAATGAATGAATTGAATTGGCTCCCGAAATATACCGATTTTAAATCGGGCCTGGCTGACACCATAAAATGGTATGAAGAAAATGAAGCATGGTGGAAACCTGAGAAACAAGCGACAGAAGAAAAATATAAGGAACTTGGGAGATAATATGGCCTTTGAATCTAGAGACTTAGCGGTTAGAGAAACTAATATCCCAGGATTTTATGAAATAGATTTAGTTGTTTATGGAGATAACCGTGGCTGGTTTAAAGAGAATTATCAGAAGGAGAAACTTGAAGCTCTAGGGCTACCTGAATTTGAAATCGTTCAAAACAACTTTTCATATAACGAACAAAGGGGCGCTACACGCGGACTACACGCCGAGCCTTGGGAAAAATTTATATCGCTTGCTAACGGCAAGGTTTTTGGGGCTTGGGTTGACCTAAGGTTAGGCGATAGTTTTGGACAAACCTTAACTTTAGAACTAACTCCCAGTAATGCAGTGTTTGTACCGCGAGGTGTAGCTAACGGTTACCAAACTTTAGAAGATAATGTCACATATACATACCTGGTTAACGCTCACTGGTCAGCAGACGCCAAGTATGCAGCCGTTAACCTATTTGATCCGGAACTAAATATAGATTGGCCAATTGGCAAAGACCAAGCGATAACATCCGAAAAGGACAATAACAACCCGATGATTAAAGACATAACGCCGATGGAATTTTAGTGATGGACGAATCTAAAATGCTTATTATTGGCGCAAATGGTCAATTGGGAATCGCCTTAAGGGAAAAATATCCAACAGCCAAAAGTACAAACACTACACAATTAGACATAATAAATAAGGACTCGGTTGATAACTTTGATTGGGGTGGTATTGAAGTAATACTTAATGCAGCAGCATACACGAATGTTGACGGAGCTGAAACTACTGAAGGCCGACTAACCGCCTGGAAAGTTAATGCCGTAGGTGTACAAAATTTAGTTAAGGTAGCAATTAAAAATGATATTACACTTGTTCATGTATCTTCTGAATATGTTTTCGACGGAAGACAAAATCCCCACACGGAAGATGAGCCTTTATCTCCGCTAGGTGTCTATGGCCATACAAAAGCCGCAGGTGATTTATTAGTACAGCTTCTTCCAAAACATTATTTAATTAGAACTTCGTGGGTAATCGGTGAAGGTAAAAACTTTGTAAGAACAATGCTCTCACTGGGAGAAAAAGGTACCGAGCCTAATGTAGTTAACGATCAAATAGGCCGGCTAACTTTTACATCCGAGTTAGTGAGAGGAATAGATCACCTTCTGAGTAACCATGTAAGTTATGACACCTATAACCTCACCAATGAAGGTAATCCGGTTAGTTGGGCGGATATCACTAGAGAAATTTTTAAGTCAGCCAATTACGACCTTAAAGTTACCAACACCACAACTGCAGAATATTTTGCCAATAAAGAAGGGGTTGCACCAAGACCTTTAAACAGTACTTTATCATTAGATAAAATCCACAAAACAGGCTTTACCTCAAGTGATTGGAGAGATGATTTAAAGAATTATATAGAAAAGGAGAAGAATGCATGAAAGGTATTATTCTAGCAGGCGGATCTGGCACAAGACTTTATCCTATTACACTTGGTATCAGTAAACAGCTTGTTCCTATATATGACAAGCCAATGATTTACTATCCTTTGAGCACCCTTTTGAGCGCTGGTATTAAAGAAATACTAGTAATATCTACGCCAAATGATTTACCCAGATTCGAGCAACTACTCGGTGATGGCTCACGCATTGGCTGCGTCTTTACATATGCGGTTCAGGAAAAGCCCAGAGGTTTGGCGGATGCTTTCATAGTGGGTGCAAATTTTATAGGAAGAGATAAAGTAGCCATGATATTGGGAGACAATATTTTCTATGGCTCAGGCTTGGAATCTAAACTCCGCAAACTTACAGATGTTGAGGGTGCTGTTGGTTTTGCCGCTCAGGTAAAAGATCCTGAGCGCTACGGAGTTTATGAGTTTGATGACCAGATGAATGTTCTATCAATTGTAGAGAAACCAGAATCCCCAAAATCTAATTATGCCAATGCCGGGCTGTATTTCTGCGATAATGACGTTATTGAGATTGCAAAAAACGTAAAGCCAAGTCCTCGAGGCGAAATTGAAATAACATCCGTGTTAGATGCATACTTGCAACGAGGCAAATTAAAGGTGAGTCTATTTGACAGGGGCACGGCATGGTTAGATACGGGTACTTTCGAATCTATGAATGACGCTTCTGAGTACATAAGAGTTATAGAAAAAAGAACAGGCATCAAAATTGGCTGCATTGAAGAGATAGCCTACAGGGAGGGATTTATAAGTAAGGATGTGCTAATAAAGATTGCGGAGCCGCTGGTAAAAAGTGGATACGGCAAGTATTTATTAAGCATCATATAGTCAAGAGAGATAGAATTTTGACTTCAAATGTATTTTAAAATATACTAAAATAAGATTATTGGTTATGGTAAGTACAAATAAAAATGCATCTAAAAAAAACATCTGGACTAAAACTATTTTTGTAGTTGTTTTAATACTTCTTCTTGCGGCAGGAATCATCGCTTATTCAAGTAAAAATAGTGCTAATGTTGCCCGCAAAACTCAAACTGCTTCCGTAAATACACCCAACATTAATCGTAAAGAAAGCTCTACACCTTCCAGTACACTAGATAACGGAAACGGTTCTAATAATAGCAGTGGAAATACCAATACTTCTTCTGTATCTGGCAAACAAATCACAAGTGGTAATTTTCAAGTTCAAATAGTAAGTAGTTCCGTTAATAATGGTAATTTGCATATAGGTGATGTTGTTAGTGGCACTACTCAAGGGGAATGCACCTTAACTGCAAGTCAAGCTGGCCAGTCAACGCTACAACTAGCTACAAGCCCTGTTAGGCAGGATGTCAATGATTATGATTGTGGAGTATTTAATATTTCTACTAGCAGATTTCCTACATCGGGTGCGTGGACAATAGTTTTAAGCGTTACCGAAAATGGTACCTCTGCTTCGAAAAGCGTAACGGTGAATATATGATATGCATAAGATGACAGATAATATTATTAACTTTTATTTAAATAGGTTTTTAATGCTATTCTTTGCCTTTACTATGTTGTTTTCGGTATTTTTTGCATTTACTTCCTCTACAAAAGTCAGCGCACAAAGCGGTACCAGCTTCGAAGCGGGAAGAATTATTGATAACTCAGTTTTTACAAATGATACAACTATGTCAATATCACAAATCCAAACCTTCCTTAATACAGAAGATCCATCATGTGATACCAATGGCTCACAAACTATTTCTTATTACTACAACTCAAGCACTCACGAGGTTGAGTCTTACAGCTTTAGCGGATCGACATACGTAACTACAAGCCGCGCTGTCTACGGACAGAACTATGATATCTTCAATAATACAAATATTGGCGCAGCCCCATATGTTTGTTTGAGTCAATACGTTGAGAATCCTTCTACGGGTCAGAATAATCTGCAGAATCCCGGTGCATCTATTAGCGGAGGGGAAAGTTCAGCTGAAATTATTTATAATGCTGCTATTGCTAATCAGATTAACCCCGAGGTTATCCTTGCTACATTGCAAAAAGAACAAGGATTAGTTACTGACAATTGGCCTTGGCTCAATGAATATACTGAAGCTATGGGATTCAACTGCCCCGACACTGGTGGTTGTAGCGGATATGCGGGTTTTTATCAGCAAGTGTCTTCAGCTGCAGCTCAGTTCCGTAACTACCTAGATAATACAGAAAGCTTTAATTACACCGTCGGTAACAATACGATACTCTATTCTCCTGCTAACTGTGGATCTTCTGTTGTAGACATTCAAAATACAGCAACTGCTGCGCTATATGATTACACTCCATACCAACCTGACTCAAACGTACTCTCTAATACGAATCCTACCGGTTCACCGAGTGGCCCAGGAGCAGCTTCAGGTGACTCTTGTTCCGATCCGGCTTACGGCAATAGAAATTTTTGGTGGTATTTTAATACCTGGTTTGGAAGTTCCATAGATGCTGGGTTACCTGGTTGTATCCCAGCCACAAACACTAGCTTAACGTGTGTATGGAACCTTTCTAACCCAATCAACAACGATCAATACCTTACTAGTTCAAATGACGTTAGGGACGAGCTTTTTACCACCCAGAACTATCAATATAATGGTGTGGAATTTTACGGCAATGTTATAGAGGAGCCCGGTAACATACCTGTATATAGGGCGTCTGTTGACGGCGGAGGAAGCTTTTTAACCACCAGCCAGACCGAATATAATAGTTTAATAGCAGCTGGGTACACCGGCGACGGTATAGATTTCTATGCGGACCCGCCAGGAAGCAATGACGGATTTCCTGTCTTTAGGCTATACAATTCTAATACCGGTCAACACTACTGGACAGGAAACATTCAAGAAGAAGGAACTCTTCTGAATGATGGCTGGACACTTGAAGGAATACCCTTCAATTCTATAGACACCATCAGACAAGAGACTCCGCCTCCAGCCGGCATGGATCTTGTGTACCGTTTCTATATACCTCAAACTTATGAACACTTCTGGACTACGGATCTATCAGAAAGAGATAGTATGATAAGTGCTGGCTACGATTATGAGGGTGTTGCATGGGATAGCTCAACTGACAACTCTTTGACACCTGTTTACCGATTATATGCGCCATCAATAAGACAACATCTTTTTACATCAAGTCTGAACGAATACAACACACTTATTGCTTCAGGGGGGTGGAACGGAGAAGGAATATCAATGTACATGTCTAATTCTCCAAACTCAAGTCCTGTATATAGGCTATACGCTCCTTCACTAGGAGTGCACCTGTTAACAGATGATGCTAATGAATACTCAACCCTACTTGCGCAAGGAGGCTGGAATAACGAAGGGGTTGCGTTTTACATACCATGACAAAATTCAATATAAAAATTACACTAATTAGCGTTTTTTCTACAGGATTTACCCTACTTTTTACACACGGACAAGTATTCGCAGAACAAACTCAGTTATCTAATTATAGTTGGGATCCAGGCCTATACTCTACAACCTCTACCTATAACGACTCTGCTCATGCATGGGGCAGAAGAGCAACAACAGGCGCATGGGGCACAGGTGCTGTTAATTATCAGTCCGGTCCAACAACTGTTAACAGGGGTTCGTCTTCCGGAACACTCAGTGTTGTTTTAAATGGCACCTATTGTCCGAACGGTAGCTGTAGTTATGGAGCTGGCACAGGATACAAAGGGTTAGTCCAATTCTGGAATGATCCTAACAATTACATAGCATTTGGACTAATACACGATCCTGGAGTATCCCCAACGGGTACTACGCTGATGGTAGAAGGTGCGGCTAACGGCCGACCCGTAGGAGGATATTGGCCAGGTAATGCTATAACAGGCACTTCCCATCTTTTTACATTTGATTGGACTGCTTACGGCATAAGTGTGACTATCGATAATCAGGTAACACTAGGGCCTTATCCGGTAACTGAGTCTAGCCCCTCTATTTCTTTTTTAGCTGCAGGTAGAGATACAGGTGACATTAGTGATACAACTTTTAGTGATATTTCTTTTTCGCCAGGAGCAATAGTCGCTCAACCGATCGTTATACCCTCGGGTACCCCTTATTTAAGCTATAGCGCAACTTTAAATGAAGGCGGTTCTGGCACTGGTTATTCCGCCTATATTAATGCCCACGATGCAACTAATGATGCTTTATCTGTTGGAATTCAAACAGACAGCACATCACCAGAAAGTAATGGACAGCCGTATTATGCCTGGGAGAGGGTACAAAATGGTGTCTTCACCTATGACTACCTAAGCCTCGCAGCTAGCTATACAGACGAACCAGTAACATTAAAATGGTGGCCATATGATAGTACAGCGGTTTTCTATGCCGGCTCTACGCCACTTGCAGACATATCATTGTCTCTAAATCCTAGATTATTCTTCAATGTGGAAGGAAATGCTAGGATCAATGGCGATACTGTGAATGATACAATAACCAATACCCAAATATCTGTTGGCGATACATGCCCAACATATTGTGGACTTAACGGTTCTTGGAATACGTCATCATTTAATTTCTACGGGCTAACCGCCAACAACACGAATGGCCAGTCACAAAATGGTGCCAACTTTACAATAAACGGGACGGTTTCTGGTTTACCTACTGGCGGAACCTGGGATACAAATGAAGTTGCGGGCATAGGTATGATTGCCCAGTATTGGAATGGGCAATAATATTCTGAGCCTTGTGTCATAGTAGCAGCGCACCCATAAACTTGATACAATAGTTCTTAAATGGAGCTCCTTTTCAAAAGGGTTTTCGTACGCAAAACCCATAATACTTATTTACAATTTTTACGTTACCTTTTTGCTGCAACGATAGCTCTCATTTTTGATTTTGGCGGTTTGATTGTTTTAAAACAAAATTTTGGCTTAAATTACTTAGTAGCTGCAACTGTATCTTTTACTATTGGCTTAATAGTTAATTACCTTTTAAGTGCTTTTTGGGTTTTTCATAGTTCAAAACTGAAGAAAAGGCATGAAATTCTAGTTTTTATAGTTACTGGCTTAATTGGCTTAGTGTTAACTGATTTAATTTTATTGGCTTTAACAACCGGCCTCGGCCTTTACTATATTTTCTCGAAAATAATAGCAACGGTTATAGTTTATTTTTGGAATTTTGGTTCACGAAAAAAATTTATATTTCATTAAGGGAGAGGCATGAAAAGACAAAAAACGGCAATTATTATTGGAGCAGGGCCAGCTGGATTAACTGCGGCATACGAGATGCTTAAAAACACCGATGTTAAGCCGCTCGTATTTGAGGGCTCAGATGATATCGGCGGCATATCTAAAACTGTAAAATATAAAGGTAATAGAATAGATATTGGCGGTCACCGATTTTTTAGTAAGTCTGATATTGTCATGCAGTGGTGGAATAACATATTGCCCACTGAAAAGACTGGCATGACCCAGGACATTAACCTAAAATACCAAGGAAAGAGCCGGAAACTTAAAAAGGGCAAACAGGCTGATCCCTCGGAAACAGACGATGTTATGCTCGTTCGGTCTAGACTCAGCCGAATTTTCTATGGTGGTAAGTTTTATAACTATCCCGTAACTTTAGAGTCTTCTACTATAAAAAATCTGGGACTTGCAAAAATGACAAAAATGGGGGCAAGTTATGTAAAAGCTAGAATCCGCCCTATTCCGGAAAAGTCCTTAGAGGATTTCTATGTGAACCGTTTTGGAAGAGAATTATATAACACATTCTTTAGAGATTATACTGAGAAGGTTTGGGGTGTACCATGCTCGGAAATTGCACCAGATTGGGGAGCGCAGCGCGTAAAAGGCTTGTCTGTTAGTACAGCAATTGCCCATGCAGCAAAAAAACAACTGATAAAAAACAAGCCAAAAGATATATCTCAGAAGAATACTGAGACCAGTTTAATCGAGTATTTTCTATATCCTAAGCTCGGGCCGGGCCATATGTGGGAAACTGTTGCTAAGATTGTAACAAACACCGGTGGCGAAGTTCACAAAAATTCGGTAATAACTAAGCTTTACGCCGAAAAAAACAAAATTATCGCCGTGGATATAATGAATACAAGAACGAAAAGAGTTCGAAAATTGAAAGCCGACTATTTCTTTTCGACTATGCCAGTAAAGGAATTAATTGAGTCATTCGAGGGTGTAAGGCCGCCAAAGAATGTTCGTGAAGTTGCCGAAGGACTACCGTACAGAGATTTTATTACCGTCGGACTTTTAATGAAAAAATTGCTTATAACAAATCAAACTGAGCGTAAAACAAAGAATAACATTGTGCCCGACAACTGGATATACATTCAAGAGCCGGGCGTGAAAGTTGGGCGTCTACAGATCTTTAACAACTGGAGTCCGTACCTTGTTAAAGATGAAGATAATATATGGATTGGTATGGAGTACTTTGTAAATGAAGGTGACTTCTTGTGGAATATGAACGACAAAGAAATGGCCAAGTTCGGTATAGATGAGTTATGTAGTATTGGTATTATTGAAAAAGACGATGTTATTGATAGTGTAGTAATTCATGTTAAAAAAACGTACCCTGCGTATTTTGGCACTTACGATAGATTTAATGAAATACGAGCATTTACGGATAAGTTTGAAAACCTATTCTTGTTAGGCAGGAATGGTCAGCACCATTATAACAATCAGGATCATTCTATGCTCACAGCAATTGAAGCAGTTAAAAACATAAAGGATGGAAGGCTAGATAAAGAAAATGTCTGGAATGTGAATGCTGAACAAGACTACCATGAAACTAAATAATAGCAGTAGATGATTTCAGTTAAAAACTGGCATAGGGTTTGTATAAAATTGATAATAGATTGCAAGTATAGCTGACAGTTGAATTATGGCAATAGCTAATACATAAAAATAAAAGAAGGTATTGGAAAGTTTTACATTACTTCTGTATATGGGTATCATGAAAAAAACCGCCAATAGTGAAATAGGGATGAAATATCTAGACTGAATACCTTCTATGATTTGCACCTTTTCACGAGACCAACTCACGAAAACTGCTGCATTAACAGCCATGAATAACACTAACGTGATTCCGAAGATGTAGCCTCTTTTAGCAATACTCAAATATTCTCTTTTTACTGCGCCTTCTCTTAATTTGACAAACACTCCACCAAGAGTAGCAAAATAAAGCCCTACAGCCCATGCAGGAATGCTCATACCGGTAGCAGTCAATACCCCTACGAAACCCCATTCAGGATCCGAAGAAGAATATGGAGTTACTCTTAAATAGGTGTCGTAAAGCTTATGTCCAAACGTAAGCGGGTGATCAAGCAAAAAAGACTCATTAATATTCTCGTCTATATTTGCACCTCCACTAATTGTTCGGTATGAAACATGATTTACACGTGTTATCAACAACCACGAGCCGGTAAACGCTATTACAATGCATGCTAATGCTGTTAAGAATTGAACTTTTTGTTTCGTACCCTTAATAAAGCTAGACGATGGAATAAGAAGTGTGGTTAATAAAATTAAGACATAAGGAATTTTTGTTGATGCGAGTAATATTGCCGTTACCATAAAAAGCAATATTCTGTTTTTGTTTAAGTGTTTAGTGGTTACAGCCTCGAATACAAGTGCAATAAAAAGCGATGAATACGCTATCGTCATCGGATCAGCAGATATTGATGTAGCTACAGAAATACTTAAAGGGGTTAGCAGTAAAATAGCAATTGCCCACCCAACAATTTTCATCCTTTTAATCGCAAAAGTGCAAATAATTAGCCAAGCGAGAAATCCGAACATACGTACTAAATAAAAAGTGTCTGGAATGGTCAAATTAATAATTTTAGAAATCAGCATTCCAAATACTTGTGGAATGTATAGCATGGGACTGTACTGTTCGGTGTTTGAAAATTCTAATGGACGCCTGGAGGTGTTTGTATTAATTGTTGCACTATTCCCTGAAAACTCGTGTACTATCGTAGACAAAGTTACTTGATTATTATTTCCATGTATTAATGATTCGTAATAATAATTCTCAAAATTGATTATTTTGATCGGTATATAGTCACCGAAGTATCCAGGTCCGGGAATTTTTTGTTCGCCTAGGTTACCGTGTGATATTTGATAAATTCTGTTAAAGTGTGCAATCTCATCTGGTTGATAAAAAGGTGGTACCAAAAATATATAAATTATTCCAAATAGTCCTCCGATAACCAAAAATACTACATGCGGTTTTGTTATACCCAACCTAATATAACTAAACACCTTGATTAAAACATGACGTATTTTTATCGTGTCAAAATTTAACTTCATAAAATGCGTTTGTTTTATCTAAGTTTGGGTTAAGATTAGGGTCGTGCTTTATATATTTTGACCATTTTTTCTTAAACAATTCTTGAGCTGATTTGAACTCTTTTGTGTCTCGTTTCATTATTTCATCAGGAGCGCCCAGGCTTACTGACTCATAGTGTAATAGCCTTACGTACGGGGTGTAAAGATTAATATACCCTCTTTCGAGTAGTCTTAAACACAGATCAACATCATTATATGTGACACTAAAGGCATCATCAAAGCCCCCTACTTCATTAAATACTTGTTTTCTTATTGCTAAACAAGCAGCTGTAACAGCGGTCATATTATGCTTAGTGTTTATCATTAGGTGTTGGGTCTGATTCATTAGTTGATTAAGTGTCATCATAGAAAACGAATTGGCAGCCACTCCACCTAAACCTACTCCGACCCCAGCATGCTGTATGTGGTGTTTATCGGGATAGAATAGCAAGCAACCTACCGCGCCTATTTCTTTTCGTAAAGCATCTCCAGCTAAAAGCTCAATCCAATTTGGTGTTATAACTTCAGTATCATTGTTAAGCATAATTAGTACTTCACCATTTGCGGATTCAGCACCCTTATTACAGCTTCTGCTATAGCTAAAAGGCCGTTCTGGCCAATCAATGAGATGAAAATTGCTATGTTTATTCTCTAATTTTTTATAAAGGCTTAACACTCTTTTTTCTGTACTCCCCGTGTCTACCAGAATGATTTCAAAATTCTCATATGTAGATTTATTGTAAATAGAATCGATGCATCTCTTAACTATTTTATATTGATTTTTACTAGGTATAACGATCGACACCAAGGGTTTATTTTTTAGCTCAAATTGGACTTCCCAATAACCTTGATTTTTGTGATCTTGGCGTATCAATACGTCTTCGTATCCTCGGCCTTTGAGGCCACTACTAATAGCGCGCCTTTGTGCCTCTACTACGTAAGGTTTAGCTTGAGTTGTCTTTGCAGTTGAAAGATCATGTATCCGCCAACTATAAAGAATTTTTGGTATGTGATAAATATTGGGAGTTGCACTAGTTATCCTAAAAAACAAGTCCCAGTCTTGAGCTCCATTATATTCAGCCCTTAAGCCACCTATCTTATTAATGAGCGTCTTACGCACTACTGAAAAGTGAGTAATATAGTTTACGCTTAGCAAGAAGTCGGGGTTCCAGTCCGGTTTAAAAAATGGTCCCAGATGTTGATATCTGTCTTCTGTTATTTTATCTTCGTCAGTATAAATAAAGTCTGCTTTAGGGTATTTATTTATTGCCTTCACTACTTCGAATAATGCATTAGGCCACAAAAGATCGTCATGATCTAATAAACCAATAAACTCACCGCTAGCTAACTTTATCGCTTCATTTGTAGCCCCGGCTATATGCTTATTGCTGCTAAGAAATTTAGCATTAACTCTTCTATCGTTTTTGGCGTATTCTTCAATTACTTTTCTGACTCTATTGTCAGTTGAGCAGTCATCAACTATGCATAGTTCCCAATTTTCATAAACTTGCCCTAAAACAGAGTCAATACAGTCTCTTAAGAACACTATATTAGTATTGTAGGTGGGCACAACAATTGAAATTAATGGTTGAAGCTTTAGTTTAGGTAATTGTTGACGGAGTTTTGCTATTTCAATAAAATCAGGGAAGCTATTTTGGACCCATTTCGCATATATTTGATCGCTTATTGTAGGTATACCCAGCTGAGTATGTGCAATTCTTTTAACTGCATTTTTTACCCGCGGGTATTTTGCAAGAAATTTTCTTGTACCATAAACCCCGTACTTCACCACATGTTTTTGTAGTTTCTTCACTTCCTTATATTGTAATACATTTAGCCGAGATTAATTATTAAATTAATCTATCTTTTTAATAAACCTTTTTTGAAAATTGTTATTTTTGAGTGTTTGTTTTCGGCAATTTCTTTGTAATACTCAACGGATTTTGCATATTCGTTAATCTTTGCCTTATATTGTTCAATTTGATATTCATATCTAAGAATTTGGTTAATATCCCTTTGATACTGAATTTCTAATGCTATTAATTCAAGCGTGTGGTTGCTCTGGGTTTGTTTAATTGAGTTTACTAAGTCTATAAGTTTCTCGCGTGCGGCTTCTACTTGCATTATTAGAGTTTCGTAAACCCTAAAGTTATTTTCAACGCCTTTGTTAATGTCTGACTCGGAAAGATCCTGTTTTATAAAATCATCTAATCTTATGAAGCTGTAGCCCATTTCATTAAAATCTCCTATGCTCTCGAAACTAACTATCGGTAAGACTCCGTAAGCTAAATACTCTACAAGTTTTGTGGGACAGGCCACACGATTAACCAAGTTTTTTTTTCGTAAAACAAACCCCAGACTCGCCTCTTTGTAATAATTGGCTATGTCAGCCGATGGCACTGTCTTAACAGTGATGTTCTGCTGACCGCTTAGGTCAGAGAACTCTTTTTTGTTATGCGTTAAAATAACAAAATTATATTTTGCTTCTTTTTGTTTTATTGCCTCTTTCATATCAGATATATTTTGCCAAGGCTGTGTTCCGCCGGCATAAATAACCACTCGCTTACCGGTATTTTTAGTTTGTACTCCTTTTGAGATGGCTATATTTTCAAATATTGGAAGAACTATCCAGATTCGTTCATTCGTTGGATACTTTTTGTCGAAGTGCCTGACCATAGAATTGGTAACCGCGACAAAGTTTCTTCCTACCTTGAATACCTCTTCTTCGGTTACTTTCATAATGGAAACCATTTCCATATTATTTGCATACTCTTCTTCTTCCGGAACTACGCCGTGCAAGTCCGTAATTATCTTCTCTGAAAATCTAGAATAAATTTTTAATATTTTATTTGCATTATAAATGCTGTGCACGTAGATGACTCGAGCTTCCATCACAGCTTTGGCCTGGTCGATTTCTTCATGTAAATCATCGAAGTATATCTTCTCCTCGCTTGGGAAAAGGCTATCAATAGCCCGAACTCTTTGCAAAAAGCCTTCACGCTCTTCTATTTTATGCGGATTAGGAGCGATAAACAGTATCATTTAAGTTTTCTCTAAAATTTTTGCAATTTGTACAGAAGCGGTGCCGTCACCGTATGGGTTTATTGAGTTAGCCATCTTATTATAGTACCCCCTGTTATCTAACAATTTTTGAGCCTCTGTATAAATAGTCTTTTCATCAACTCCTACCAATTTTGCCGTACCAGCCTCTATTCCTTCTTGCCTCTCTGTTACTTCTCTCATAACTAAAACTGGCTTACCAAGACTTGGCGCCTCCTCTTGTATTCCGCCGGAGTCAGTAATTACAAAATAAGATTTTTCCATTAGCCATATAAGCTCTGGGTAATCCAGTGGCTTGATAAGGTGGACATTTGATAAGTTTCGAAGAATCCTTTTAACCGGCTCTTGTACATTTGGGTTTAAGTGAACTGGATATACTAAATCTATATCTGGGTTATTGAAGGCGAGGTTTTTAATAGCATTACACATGTTCTCAAAGCCTCTTCCAAAACTTTCTCGTCTATGACCTGTGACGAGAATTGTTTTCTTGGAACTATCCAGAAAGTTTAAATTTTCAGAATATTTAGTATCATCTGTATTTTTGATGATTTTGAGACCTAAAAGTAAAGCGTCAATTACTGTATTACCTACCTGAAAAATATATCTTTTGTTGACTCCTTCATTTAACAATGCGCTAGAGGCCCTTTGTGTTGGGGTAAAGTTATATTTAGCTAACTTAGAGATCAATGCCCTGTTGGCTTCTTCTGGAAATGGAGAATAAATATCGCCGCTTCTAAGTCCCGCTTCTATGTGCGCTACGTCGATATGCTTATAATATGCGGCAAGTGCGCCTATAAATGCAGTGGTGGTATCCCCTTGAACTAATATAATATCGGGTTGAAAATCATCAATTGGCTTTTCAAGTTTAGTTAATATATTTGCCGTTAGCCTAAATAGTGTCTGGTCAGCTGACATGATATCTAGGTCGTAATCTGGTGTGATCGAGAAGAAACTCAACACTTGGTCAAGCATTTCTCTATGCTGGGCCGTTACACACACCCTAGTCTCAAATTTATCTGTCCTCTTTTTAAGTTCCTTGATCAAGGGTGCCATTTTAATAGCTTCTGGTCGCGTGCCAAATATAAACAAGACCTTTAACATCTAGCCTCCTTCATTAAGTCTGCACTTCCTTGGTTGAATGTTTTTTTCATTTTATCGACCACTTCATAATTATCATTTATCATTCTCTGCATTTTATCATTATCTGGTAATCTTGCATTTTGATAATCATCCTCGGTTATATATTTATATCCGAATCTCTTAAAATCACCCAACTCTTGGAGTCTAACGATTGGTATAATCCCAGCGGTCATATATTCATAAAGTTTAGTTGGGCATGCTACTCTATTAACAGGAGTATCATCTCTTATTACAAACCCGAAATCATACTTTTTATACTCTGAAAATAAATCCTTTTTATTACAAAATTCATATACTGTTTCATTGGGTAAATTATGTTCTTTTCCTAGCTTAGATAAATATTCCCAATCGTGTGAAAGAAAACTAGTTCTTACGGTTTTGGAGGTTGTTTTCGCAAGACTTAACATATCATGAACATTTTGCCATTCCTGCGTACCACCGCTATATACAGTTTGGTACTTCGTGTTAGGTATGTGATTGAACACTTTCCGGTAAACATTGATGCTCTCCACTATGGGCAAGATGATGGTTTTGTTTGTTTTTATGTCATATTTGTTTTTATAATGATCGCGCATAGAGTATGAAACCATAACACAAACTCGTGCATCCGAAAGAACTTTTTTTTCAATTTCTTCATATTTACTCGCTAAGTAAGGCCTACCCATCATAACTTCCTCCTCCGGGGTTATGCCATGAAAATCTACAATAATCTTATTGCTGCCTAGCCAAGGAATTGCAAATTCGGCTAAATGCAATGTGTGAGCGTATGCAATGTTTACTTTCTCGATAATTATATCGACTGACTGTTTATAGTAAGTTGAGTTAATTCCAACATTTACCTCCCAGCTGTTTTGCGAATATTTTTTTATTTCTGGGTCTTTATCATCCTGTGAAACATTTATATATATTTTCCCAGTGTTACCGATTATTGAGTCTATGGTCCTGATGCGGCTCATCCAGCCTTCAGTTATTCGCTCTGGCGAAGGAAATGGTGCAAAAAAGGCGATGTTAATTTTTTTGGCTATTTTCGTAAGCTCGCTTCCAAAATCTTGCCTTTCGTAAATGCATTTATCAAATTCTCGTATATATTTATCTATGACTTGTTCTGTAAGGAAGCGCTTCTTTACTTTATTCTTCCCTATTTTGGCTTTTTTAGCCCACAAATCCTTATTTCTAAGCATCTCCGACATAGCGTGGGCAAGATCATTTAGGTTATTTAAGTGACTATCATCTAAAAAGCGGGAGTTAACTAAATCAGTCGTAAGAGAGTTAATATCATCATAGGCATTCTTTACTATAATACCTACGTCATTTTTATCTATAAGATGCCTTGCGCCACCTACGTCAGTTAGTATTAATGGTAGATTATGATATAGAGCTTCAATGCTGGCTATACTAAAGCCTTCTGTAAGCGAAGCAAGGATGAAGCAATCAGCCATTTCGAGCAGACCAAGTAATTCTTCTTTAGGTATATAGTCAATAATGGTAATATATTTTTTAATATTGTACTTATCTATAATTTCGTTAATCGCGTTAAAGTATGCACCGTCTAAAATATTGCCGACTAAAATTAATCTCGCTTGAGGGTGCTGTTGAACGACCTTAGCGAACGCAACAACGGTGTCTACATGAAATTTAGCAGGAGTAAACGAAGCAACATTGATAAATAGGTAGTCTGAGGCCTTGAATCCATAGGTCGCTCTGTGTTGGGGTTTTACAAGCTCAGTACTTACATCAATACCGTTTGTAATTACGTGCAATTTTTTCTTCGGAATATAGAATTTTTTAGAAAAGAAATCTCCTACCTGTTTAGAAACTGGGATAAATTTATCTATTACACCGTAGGGTAACAACCTTTCATTAACAAAATCTTTGTTAGCCCATATGTAGTTATTGTGAATTGTATAAACGAGCTTAGTGTTATGTTTTTTGTATGTACCTATGCCGAAAATCGAGTAATGCAAGTTACACAACTTAACATTTAACTTTTTTATTAAGAACTCGAGATAGTAGTTATTATGCTCTAATCCAATTACTTTTAGACCTTTTTGTTCGGCCTTCTCAGCTAAGTATCCTTGATTACTACCTGTTACAAATATATATACTTTATATTTAAGGTTGATAGTAGGATTTGCAGCTAGCATAAAGACCACCTCTTCGAGTCCGCCTTTATCAAAACTATCTAACTGAAAAACAATTGAAGGTCTTGTTTCATATAAATCAGTATGTATATCTAATCTTGCAGTCCTCCCTTCAGATTTTCCAAACCTAATATAGTGGAGCAGTGGATTCATTTGACTATACCTAACGTCTAGATAGCGAGAGAGGTAATAATCTTGGTCGAAGTCCAGACTGGGTTGCCTTCCCTCTTCAGAACCGTGTCTTACGTAGTGCTCTACTGCATCCATTCCACTATGTTCAACGTCCGGGTTATTAGATAAATAAAATTCTTTATCGAAAAATCCTGAATTTTTTATCTCGCTTACTTGTTTAAGGAATTCGCTGTGTTGTCTGGCGTTTGCTTGCTTGATCAATAGAGATTTAGGCGCTAAGCTTAGATAACTTTTAACTCCGTTATTATTAGATAAAATATTCGATAAATTTTGGGTTTTCGATTGCTTATAAACTCTAAGTTGACTTCTTAATCCTGCTAAGTCCGTAGCTATTTGAGAATTTTTGCAATCAAGATCTAGCACTTGTGCTCTTCGTAGAATCAACTCTTTTTCAAGCTGTTTATTCTCGGCCCTTAAAGCATTATATCTTTCATAAGTTGTTAGAACTTCTACTGAGTTGGTGTCAAGAATGTTTAGCAAATCGATATCGTTCGATTTTTTTAGATGAGCAATGGCTTCAGATAAGTTTTTAAGTGAAGTTTTTTCAATATTATTTGCCATTTTAGACAAATTATCTATCTTATCGTTATAGCTTTTTTTATTAATTTTTACTGCTTCAATTAGACATTCAGTTAGCCCAGCTCCCTGATATGTTATTGCATTTTTATTGTTAAAGCCATATGTTTTAGCAAATTTTTCATTCATTATTACGGGCTTTTTAAAACCCAGGCTCAATTGAACAGTACCACTTGATGTTCCTTCGCGATATTTTATTTGTTCTATATTTTTTGAATCAAGGTCAAATATTGTTAGTAGATATTTGCTTGCTTGTACTATCTGATAATAATCTTTAAAACCTAGGTGACCCTTCACTATTAGTTGACCATTTAAATCCTTAGGGATTGTAATATCTGTAGCGGTTATTAAAACTTTAATGTGTATATTTAACTTTTTTAAATCTCTTAATGAGTTGAACAAGAGATCTAAGGAGTAAGGCGTATAACTTGAAGAGCCGACTAAAAGTATCGTGGTCACGTCATCGATTTTAATGGGTGGCTCAAACGTCTTTCCAAAATAGTGGGGGTTAATCATCTTAGTTCTTCCCTCATTGTATGAGTGTTCAAGCAAGGTAAAAACTCTACCTAAACTATAAAGTTGCTCACTATCGTCTTGCTTGATTGACCATAAATTATGCTCCATATATAAGCTGCCGTGTTTAGATCTTGGCATGAATTTTAGATATCGCAGATAACTTGTATTATTTTTATCCTTTTCCCAAAATACATTAGTTGTATAAAAAATAATTTCGTATGTTTCACTTGGTAGCTTATAAAGAAATTCCTTCATCCATTGTGCTGTTCCAGCGTGGATTATTGGTACCTTGTCTGCAGGATATATTGCAAATGGATCTAGCCTTGCTAGTTCTTTTCTCATTAAAATATGTACTTTGTATCCTAGTTTTTGAAATAAGTAAGTAAATCCAGGTAAAATTTCTCCGTGATAAGGATTAGGCTCAACAAGCAAAACCACTGGTTGACTGGATTGACTATTGTTGTTTTTCATTTAGTGTTTGGCTCTCCCTTCAGATACTCTCGCCTTACCCAAAACGAATCGGATTGAGTATAGTACCTTTGAAAAAAAACTAGTTCGAAGTGTTTTTCAAGAATCGGCCTAATATCTTCCCATAGTTTCTCGTTTTGCCAGCTTTGTACATGCTCAGATTCTACGTGAAGTGATTTAACCTTATGTAATTCCTTGCCAAACCCTACAAGCACTTCGTAATTCGCTCCTTCAACGTCAAGCTTCAAAAAATCTATGCTTTTTATTTTATGTTCCTGAACGAACTTATCCATTCTGACGCCTTTGACTTTAATTTTTTTGAAGTTACTCTCGGGCACATTTAAATGCTTTCTTATTGAAGATATACCACTGTTAGTGTTTTTCTTAAGATCTATCGCGTTTATAACAACATCAGTATTCCGGTCTAAAACTGCCTCCTGAAAAGTGTTGTATGAATAGTGCGATTTAATATAATTAAATAAATCAGGGTGGGGTTCGAATACCCAAACATTCTTATTTTTAATCCCAAACCCTCTTTGTAAAGCTTCAGCATCTTGCGCCATATTTGCACCAATTTCAAACACATTCTGAGGCCTAAGTGTTGAGTACTTATTAATCCATTCAATAAAAGTACTCATAGAATCACCCGATGACGCTGGCGTCATATTATAACCTAATCTTTGGGGAATAGCCTGCTTTCTTGATTCGGGCAATCTTTTAAAAGGATTATCTATTCTTTTATATATCATCCGATTTTCTCCAGGAGTAGATTAATTACTCTGTGTTGTAGTTTCGGATTCTCATACTCATATATTGCAGTTTTAGTCTTCCAGTTTGAGTTCAAAACAATGCCTAAGTACTGCTCGGCAAGTACGTCCTCTTTAATTAACATACTCCTTGCTATTGAATACTCTTTTCTTGTGTGAAAGGTTTTAAAAAACGGCTCAACTGGAAGAATATTTATGACATTACTTTTTTGCAACCAGGCATTGTACCATGTATATTCGTAGGGCGCCATCTCGATAAGGTCCTTGTAGGCAAACTTGTTAGTGTGCATGAATCTTTCCTTGAAGTCTTTTAATACCTTTTCGCTCAACACTGTCATGCCGTGACAAGTTAAAAATCTATTATCTTTTAGTTCAACAAGTTCAAAAATTTTTCGTATTTGTGAATCTCTATACTTGCTAAATTCTCTATAATCCAACTCTGTTTTTAAATCTTTGTCCATAACTAACACGGAGTAAGGGGTTTGTTTATCGGCCATAAAGTCGTCGAAGAAAAAATCTCTTATAAAATAGCTGTCAGAATCCACAAATAAGTAGTTATGGGCTATGTCATTTTCCCAAAAGCTAAGTTTACATATCTCTTGATTAATATAACCAACGCTTAATCCGATTAATGCCTTGTTATCACTAGCGAGATATTTATTTGCGTAACTCTCATCTGTAATTACGATAACGTCGCCTTTTACAAAGTCGGAGAATAATTCGAAATCAACTTTAGGAACACTAACGTAAAGCTTCAGTTTATCTGCATTATGTTTATTAAAACTTTCATAGAAATGGCAAAACGACTTAAAGTCTTTATTGTAGGTTTTACACACAACAACCAGTTCGGGTTTTGGACTTTTCATTTACTAGTAGCAGGTATTGCCTGCGTTTCAATTGTAATTTTGCTATTGGTTAATATATGTAATGCGTTTTCAGGTGCGTGGATAACATCGAAGCTTGTGCAGTCAGACCAGAAATCATAATAAATACCTGACAGGACATCCCTAACACTAATATCAATATAGTACTCTCCTTTGCTTAATATGTTAGAAAAAGTGATGGCGGCATCTATTTCAGTCCCATCTGATATATCGTTACCTATCTCAAAACTATCGCCAAATAGGCTGCTTCCATCGGCGCTTTTTACTGTATATGCAAGGGTGGTTTGGCTTTTTACTTGCTCTTTGGTGTCCATCTGCAGATGGATTGTTATGTTCTTTTGGTTCTTAGTTACTTTTACCTTTTTGAATATTATTTTTTTAGTTCCCCAGCGCTTTGGTGTTTCAAGTACGGGGGGTTCTTCAAAAACTTCTTCTGGTTGCTCTTGTTCTGGTGGCAAGAAAAGTTCTTTGTAAGATTGTGCCACATTTCTAGGATCCCCGGCTTTTAAAATTTTGCCGCCTTCAATCAAAATTGCTCTCGTGCAAAAGTTTTCCACTGCCGCCATATCATGCGTAACTATAATTACCGTTTTGTTATTCCGTTTCAAACTATAAAAATAGTCGTAACATTTTCTCTGAAATGCCTCATCACCCACCGCAAGAACTTCATCTAGTACAAGGATGTCGCTTTGTGCTCGAATTGCTATTGAAAAAGCCAAACGCACCTGCATGCCTGATGAATAATTTTTTAATTTTTGATCCATAAAACGCTCCAGTTCTGCAAATTCAACAATATCATCATACATATTTTGCATTTGTTTACGTGTAAACCCTAGAAGAGATCCGTTGAGATAAATATTCTCTCTACCGGTAAGCTCGGGACTGAACCCTACTCCTAGTTCGATAAAGGGCGTCAGCCTTCCCTCTATTCTCACATCGCCGGAGGTTGGACTATATATACCTGATAATATTTTTAGTAGGGTGCTCTTGCCGCTTCCATTACGTCCAACAATGCCTAAAAATTCTCCTTCTTTGACTTCAAAAGACACATCTTTGAGTACGTCCTGAATTTCGTATCCTTTTTTGTGCCGCCAAAAGTTTACAATAACACTTTTTAATGAGCCTTGTTTTTCATGAGGCAACTTAAATGCTTTGCTTACATTACCAACATAAATCACTGCTTTTTCTTTCATTTTTAAATATTCTCCGCAAATGATTTAGCCTGGCTGTTAAAATATACCGTACCGACAATTAGTATTATGCCTACAACTAAATACGGGATGTAATCGTACGGGCCTCCTTTAAAAATTTTCTGGGGTGTTATGGTGGCGTGAGTAATCAGACTATACCTTGCGTCTTGTAGAGCTTGCGCCATTGGGTTGAGTAAAATAATCTTTTGTAAAGTAATGCTCGTTATGCGTGAGAGTGGGTAAATTATTGGGGTTGCGTAAAATCCCGCTTGCAATACAACTTCCCAGATATAATTTATATCTCTATATTTAACAAACGCTGCGGACAAGAAAAGTGCTATTCCTAAGGCCAATAAATATACCTCGATGATTATTAACGGTAGGTAAATTATGCTTAACGACACTGCAACATGTCCAAAAATCATGAAGATGGCTATTACAATCATGTTTAGCATCAAGTTTATGAGGGCAGAAATACTCGTGCTTATCACAATAATCCACCTAGGTATTTTTACTTTTCGGATTAAATCACCTCTGCCCACAATTGAACCAAGACTCTGAACCGTCATTTCAGCAAAGAAATTCCACACTACAATGCCGAACAATAGATAGACTGGGTAGTGCGGAATTCCATTGCCTAGTTTTAAGAATTTAACAAAAACAACATAAAGTATAGCGAAAATAAATAGTGGTCTTAATAAAGACCATGCGTAGCCAAGTATTGAACCTTGGTATCTTAATTTGAAATCAGTCCGGACAAGCTCACCCAGAAGTGCATGGTTCTGCTTTGAAAAAACAGTTTTTATTCGATTCATTCTTAATGGGTTATTATAGAGTAAATGATTGGTTTCGTCGATGTCTAAAGTAGCGGTTGTTATACCTAATTGGAATGGTGCAAACAGTTTAACCAAGTGCCTCGATTCTTTAACTTCTCAATCGGTTAAACCTTTACTAATAGTTGTAGATAACGGTTCTTCAGATAATTCCCTTTCAATAATCAGAAAGTATAAATATTTAGAACTTATTCAGCATGATGTAAATAAAGGTTATGCCGGTGGGGTAAATCCTGGATTTAAATTTGCTATAGAAAACAACTATGACTATGTAGCGGCCTTTAATAACGATGCGGTTGCTGATCGGTCTTGGCTAGAAGAACTTATCAATTGCTTGGATAGAAATGTCGACGTTGGGATAGCTACTTCAAAGATCCTTAATGAAGAGGGCGACAAACTAGATAGCACCGGCGATTATTACACAGTTTGGGGTTTGCCATATCCTAGGGGCAGGGGTGAGGAAGATATTAATAAGTATGATCACAAGACAAATATATTTGCCGCTAGCGGTGGTGCCAGTTTGTTTAGAGTAGGTATGCTAAAGCAGATAGGATTGTTTGATGAGGATTTCTTCGCTTACTATGAGGATGTTGACTTAAGCTTTAGAGCTCAGCTGGCCGGCTGGAAAGTTAAGTATGTACCAACTGCTATAGTTCACCATCAAATTGGTGCAACAAGTAGTAAGGTGAAAGGATTCACGACATACCAAACACTTAAGAATTTACCCTTGCTGTTAAGCAAGAACGTGCCTAGTAAATACTTTTTTAAGGTAGCTATTAGATTCAAGTTGGCTTATTTAATGTTTATCCTGCGCTCAGTTAGCAGACTTCAATTTGTTCCTGTTTTCAAAGGGGTGGCTATGGCTATACTTCTACTTCCTAAGGCTGTGGGGGAGCGAAGGCGTATCCAGACTACCCGGGTAGTTCCTGACGAATATATTTGGGCCAACATAGTTCATGATCTCCCTCCTAACGCTCATAGCTTAAGGCTACTACGGTCCAAGTGGTGGGCTTTGAGAGGCAAACATGAGTAATATAGTTATCGATGCTAGGGAGCTTAGAACCAGTACCGGGCGCTATGTTGAGCGGTTGCTTTTCAATCTTCAGGAGATCGATCATAGGAATAAATATAAAGTTTTATTAAAGCCTGAGGATATCGAGGGCTGGAGTCCTGGTAACCCTAACTTTACTAAAATTGCCTGCTCAGTTAAGGAGTTTACTTTTGCAGAACAAACGAAACTAAAAAAGCAGATTGAAGATTTACACCCCGATCTAGTTCACTTCTCTATTGTTCAGCAGCCAATTATGTATAAAGGACCGGTAGTAACAACTATTCATGACTTAACAACTCTTAGATTTGTTAACCCCGCTAAAAACCCTATTGTTTTTAAAATTAAGCAGCAGGTTTACGCTTATGTAATTAAAAAGGCTGCTCATAAGTCTAAGTTTGTTTTAACCCCCTCTATTTTCGTAAAGGAAGATTTGCTGGACTATACACACATAGATGCGTCCAAGATAGTGGTGACTTATGAAGCCGCTGACTATATAGCTGAGACTAGCGAGCCGGTTTTAGAACTAGGAGGCAGTGAGTTCTTAATGTACGTCGGTCGTCCTACACCTCACAAGAATCTATGGCGGCTTATTGAGGCTTACGCTGAGCTAAAGAAAAAACACCCAAAGCTGAAGTTAGCGCTGGCCGGGAAGAAGGATTTTAACTACTTGCAGATTGAACAAAAGGTTAAAGATAAAGGAATTGGTGGCGTAGTGTTTACTGACTTTATTAGTGATGGACAACTCAAATGGATGTATGAGAACTGCCAGGCTTACGTCTTCCCTTCACTTAGTGAGGGTTTTGGTTTGCCAGGACTTGAGGCTATGGTTCACGGCGCACCAGTTGCTAGCAGTAATGCCACCTGCTTACCGGAAATATACGGTAAAGCCGCTAAGTACTTTGACCCTAAAAATGTTAATGACATTGCAGAGTCTATAGACGAATTATTAAGAGATAAGAATATTAGAAACAGGTTAATAACTGAGGGTAAAAAGCGCGCACAGGAATACTCCTGGGAGACTACGGCAAAGCAAACTTTAGAAGTATATAAGAGAGCCCTTAATTAATCTTCAGCTCGGAGAACTATGTGGCGTTCCCGACCTTCACCTTCGGATTCACTGGATACACCGTATTCTGCTGCTAGTTGGTGGATGATGCGTCTATCGGCGGCATTCATGGGTTTTAGATCCATTGGGGTTTTAGTATCCCTTACCTGTTTAACCCATTCTTCTGCTCTTTCTTTTAAGCGGTCGGCTCTCTGCTTCTTATAATCAGCTATGTCGACGTTTACTCTGGTGTGAGCAAAGTTATTATTTTTAAGGGCAGTACTGGTTAGGTACTGTAGGCTTCTCATGTTTTCGCCGTGCTGGCCTATTAAAAACCCATTAAGATGGGTGCTAGGAACGCTTAGCTGGATAACCTCTTCGTCACTGGTGGCATAAACGTCGGTATTTAAACCAAAAAAGGACAGTAAGTCCTCTATGTATTTCTTGGCGTAAACAATTGCTTCTTCCATTGAATCGTTCATTTCTTTTTCCTCCGCTTAGCTTTTTTAGAGTTGGAGGAAGAGGTTTTTGGTTTGCTTTTAACTACTTCGGCTTCAGGGATCTTATCGACATCTTTGGAGGGTTTATCGGCGATGGCTTCCATTTCAGCTTCATCCTTGTTCAGGATATATCTTTGTTGGATGTAGGCAACCACGCCGCCGGTTAACCAATATAGGCTAAGGGCTGACGCAATATTAACAGTAAACAGAAAGATCATGACCGGCAGGAAGTAACGGGTGCTTTGGCCGACGGCTGCATTAACTTCAGCCTGATCAGCCTCCTTACCCTTGCCTGCTTCACGAAGAATCTGCTTTAGCGACCGTTGGTCTTGAACTTGTGGCATCAGCTGTTTACTTTGGAAGAATTGAGCGACGGCGCTGCCGGCAACAATTAGCATGGCCGGCCAGTAGATTCCATGACTTAAAGCCGAGCGGTTTAAGTTAACTATGCCAAATAAAGTGTCGTCAAATAGGTGAATGTTGTGAGACAAACTTTTTAGCCATGAAAGATGCTGCAGTACAGGATAAGCAAAAGTGACAATGGCGTTCGGGTTACTTATGACCTTTCGAAGGCCACTGTAGAGACCAAAAAGAATAATTAGCTGAATAATAAGGATTGGGAAGGTCGACAGCGGATTAATGCCGCGCTCCTTATAAAGCTCCATCAGCATCTGTGACTCTTTAGCTCGGTCCTTCTTGGCTTCTTTCTTAATCCGCTTAATTTCCGGCTGGAGTTTACTCATGGCCTTAGCCTGGTGAAGTTGCTTTCTCACCAGCGGCCAAAGTAGTAAACGAATAATTATTGTAAAGATAATTAAAGCCAGGCCAAAGTTATGTCCTGGAAGCAGGGCATAAATTAGCACCAATAAATTGAAGATTGGTTTAACAATTATGGCAGTAAACATATATTGTTAATACTATATCATGTAAAAGAGGTGGGTAGCGTGAATGTTTATGCTACTTTAGCAAGTAGTTCATCAATTTGTTCCCGAAGTTTAGCAAAGTCTAGATCTATAACCTGATCGCTATAAACATTAAAGATGAGGTCGGTTGACTCCGGCAGTTGATTGGATAGCCTTATAGCTTCATATACTCTCCGTCTAATCCGGTTTCTTTTTACGGCAGATTTATGGACTTTTTTACCAACAACTACGGCTACGCGGTAAGGTCTGTTAGTTCTTAAGTACCGAAGGCTTATAAAACTACCTCTGACGCTAGTAGTTTTTGGGTAGACTTTTTTAAGGCTGCTGTAACCGTGAAAACGATGCTTGCGATCCAGCATAGTGGCCCTTCTTATATATTTAGAGGTTTTAAGCGGAAAGCTTAGCTCGACCTTTTAATCTTCGGGCTTTTAGTACTCTGCGGCCGCCTTTTGTAGACATTCGCTTTAAAAAGCCGTGTTCGCGGGCTCGTGATCTTTTCTTTGGTTGGTGAGTTTGCTTAGGCATTGATTAGTCCTTGAAATATTAGAAATTAATATAAATATTCTCTAGTACTATATCTGTTAAGGAATACAAAGTAAAGGGAAGGGCTAGGTTTTACGGTGTTTGTTTTAATGGATCGTAAAGTTTTATACCATCAATATTTTTAAAATCCTTTGAATTGTGGGTCCAGAGCGTCAAATCATTAACCATTGCTGTTGCAGCTATAATTGCATCCGGTAGTTTTAAGTTTACGGATTTTCTAAGTTCTATAACCTTATCGGTAACTATTTTGTCAAAAACATAGTTTTTCATATGCTTAAACAACTCTTTAAAATAGGTTTCGTCTTCAGAACTCACCGAAGCGTAGCCCAGCACTTCGGCAATTATAATATTACAGGTATCTAGGGTAGATTCTCTAAGTTTAGCCAGGTCGCTTTCACTAAGTAAGTGCCCGGGCAAATATAACACTATGTTCGTATCTAGTAATATCATGCTCTTTGTTTCTTTAGGCGCCCGCCCCAATCAGATCGTTCTTTCCGCTGCCAAGTAACTAGCTCTTCACTGTCGCTTAGAGGCCCGCGCTTTTTACCGTATTCTAGAAGCGCATCCAGGGCTTGTCGCTGTTTTTGCAGGGGATTCTCAATGTCTACAACGTCCCCCAGTTTTAGTTCATTATCGGTAATATATTTTTTAGGCACTCTAAGGGCATAGGAATTGCCGGTTTTGGTTACGATGGCTTTAGTCATATTCATAATTGTACTTACCTGTACTTACATTGTCAACTTAAGTACATGTCTTATGGTAATGCCTTCTGGTGTATAAAGTTATAGTCAGCCGCCGCTGACGGTGGCATTGCCTTATAATCGACCGCATCAAGGCCGAGGACATTCATTTCCGATATATGCCAGGTGCCGTCCGGGTCTACACTTTCTACAAACGCTACATGCCCAAGACCGTTATCGACATTGGGTATCTGCATTATAGAGCCGTACGATGGGGTGTGATCAACTAAATAACCTTGCTGTGCCGCATAGTAGGCCCAGGTTGCAGCATTACCCCAAGTATTAGGTATTGGTTCGTTGATCTGGCTCCGCCTGATTGAAACCCACCAAGTGCAGTTACCCCAAGCATAGTAATCGCCCGGATAACTTGAGGCGTTATATACCTGCCCGGCCTGGGCGCTGTTACTGACGTGAGTGAGAGCAAATACGCTAACAACCGGCGCGCTAAGCATAAATACCAAAAATAAAGCAGTAAAAAGAATTTCTTTCCTTAACCCTCGAAGGCTAACAATAAGAAATATTGGATTCATAAATATATTTCTGCCGGGTTGGTGGTTATTAGCGGATGTTCCTGAGTAGAAGCAATTACTTTTACGGCTACATGGTTTTGATCGGCAATCAATAAAGCTTCCCCTTTTCCGCTGATCAGTAAATAGTTCCTTTCATATTCACTTAAGCCAAACTGGGACACTATATTACTAATAGTCGTACTGTCCTGTCGCATTAGTATCCGGAGACTACTTTGAGAGGCAATGGCGCGTCCATAATCATTAGAGAGAAAATCGTTGGCGGCTTGGGATATTATTGATACGCCAAGATAATACTTGCGGGCCCGCCTAACCAGTCCGGTAATAAACCTGGCGCTTTGTTCATGTTCAAGCAGCGTCCAGGCTTCATCGATTACCAGTAACCTTTTCTGGGGTTTAAGTTTTACCTGGTTAGATACAAAGTTCGAGATTATCATCATCATAATTTGCCGCAAACTGTCTGGCATATCCTTAATATCAAAAACCACTAAATCGTTGCTTAACTTGATGTTGGTGGGTGCGTTAAATACTTCAGCTAAGCTACCACTAATATATTTTTCCAGCCGTTCACAGAGCTTTAGTTGGCCTAAGTGGTGCAATTCTTCATAAAGATTTTCCAGTAGCGGGGCGGTTTTAGGATGTTTCTTATAAATGCTTAGTATTGCTTTGTCTAGGCCAGCTTTTTCTCTGGGAGACACGCCCTCACACATTAATGACAGTAGTTCAATTAAATCCTGGGTATGTTCAGCTAAATCCCTGCGCGTGCGTTCGGTGGTAGCTAGATCAAATGGGTTAATCTTCTGTGCCGACTTGGCCGACAACTTAATATAGCTACCTTTGACCGACTTACATAACAGTTTGTATTCCCTTTCCGGGTCTATAACTATAACTTTGGTGCCGCTCAAAAGTTGCCTGAGTATCTCGACTTTAGTGGCATAACTTTTACCGCTGCCGGATTCAGCAAAGACAATACTGTTTGCATTATTTAAGCTGAAGCGGTCTAGGATTACTAAAGAGTTATTGGATTTATTAACGCCGTATAAAATGCCGTTTTCCTGAACCAGCTCAGACGACATAAATGGAAATGTTAAAGCCGCCGAACTACTGTCGAGGTTACGTTTTTGCGATAACAAATCCTCGGCTCTAGGTAATACCGATTGCATGGAATCGAGCTGTTGGTAGCGAGCGACTTTAGTGTAAAACATGCGGGCCGCGAGCGTAGTCTCTAGTAATTTTGTTACCTTATCCAGCTCCTCAATAGTATTACCGCTCACCAGCATGTAAATTGAAACTTGAAAGAGTTTTTCCTGGCCGCGCATAATCTTATTACGAAGGCTTATGGCCGAGTCCAGAGGGTCAGTCACCTCCGGGCCAACCAATTGACCACTGCGTACCATCGATCGTTTGGTTGATTCAAATTCGGTTATCTTTCGGTTGAGTTTCGGTAACGATAAATTTGCGTCAACTATATCCAGGTGATAGCTGACATCAATATTATTATTAAAGTTAATCAAACTATTTAGCCAGCCGGATGAGGCGGTATAGGGGTAGCCGGAAATGAATAGTGACCTAACAAGTTTTCCATCGAGTTCAATGTAAGACGAATCTTCTCGTAAGGCTTCGTAGGAAATAAGGTCTATGCTGTCCTGCTCGCCGTGCTCAATTAAACGAACTTTGGCTGGCGATCTATTTAGGCCCAACATTAAACGTACGCTCCATTAATTAGGCTGAGTACCTGATTGGTTATAGATTGGCTCTTGGATTTTTCCGGATTATAGAAGCTGTAAAAAAGATCTAGAATTTCCAGACCCGACAGCCGCCGGGTTTGCATGCCTAGTCTTTCCAGGCCCTTTTTAATGATGTCTTCCAGTAGCTTGAGTTGATTACTGATTGATTCAATATCCGTGCTATCGTCGGTATCTATTGGCACAACTATATAAAAACTACGGCTAAGAATCTTGTTGTCAGACACCAGAGTTTTAACAAATTTACAGTAATTACTTAGATTTTCAGACTGTATTTTAGATGCTGCTCTCAGGGCTCTGTCTTCAAAAGAAGCCAAGTAGTTATCTAAATCCATCGCCCGGGTTCTAAACAGTATTTGCAGCGAACAAGGCAGAGCATTTAAGAAATTCTGGTAGTTTTCAATTATATGGTCTTGTTCGGCTTCACTTTTAAGTTCAAAATTGACTGAGCTGACTTCTAAAACTAGCCGGTATTTGTTATTGGGCAGCAAGAGAATGTCATTTCTGACGCCCTTAAGGCCAATTTGCTCCCTTGAAGACAGATGGCTAGATGGTTTCACCAACGTAAACATGGAGTTTACCCTTCCTTTCTTCTATAAAACTAATCTTGTGACTGGATTTCGGTTGGTAATACTTATCCTGCTTAACAGGTTCCGGTCCCTTAGCTTCTTGTAGGGTTGAGGTAGCACTCTCGCCCCGACTTTCTGATGTAAGGGCTGTTCTGTAGGCAAGTGTATTCTTGTCGTAAACAAAAAGTTTAGGCCGCACACGAAAAGAAATAAGAGTTAAAAGCCAAAAAAGCACCAGCTTGCCTTTAAGGCGTAAAGCTAGGATTAGAAGAAATGATGAGATTAGAAAAATTAAACAGATTTTATAGATATTTAATTTCATGGGCCTAGGAAGCGCCACATAAATAGCGAAGTCGATAAATACGGGCGCCGCAATTAAGCCGAGTTGCGCTAGTGTCAGGCCGCCGACAATCCGGTCCTCCACGCTGGTTATTTGGGCTGGTATGCTTACAGTTTTCACTGCTTTTAGGCCCTTGCCGCATGACTGATGCTGTTCATTAGTTGGCTGCTCAACCGTTTGAGGGACTTAGGCCCAATACTGGCATAGTTATACTGGGTCATGACACCCTGGGTTTTAAGAAGTGCTACAAGTGTAGAAATACCAACTACCAGCGACATAATTGGGTCGGGGTTGGTGGAGCCAGCAATCAGCGATGACAGTATTGATCCGGCCAGCAGCAGGATTATTACGTGTATAAATAAAACAAATACGGTTGTGATATAACTCTTAATAGCCGACGTCGCAAAATCCGTAAAGCTTGGCAGTAGCCATAGTAATATCACCAGCGGCGCTAGCACCGCCCCTAAATATAGGGTGACTAACCGGCCGACGTAATACACGAGCAAAATAAAGGCGATAACTATAAAAACCATCATAATTAATAAGGCCGCAAGGCTCATAATCCCCGACTGATCTGCGATTGCACTGAGAACACTCCAAACGTTAAGACTACCGAAGCCAGCATAAAGTGCGCTGATCATGGCATTAGATAACCCTATGACCGCATCAACCGCGAAGATCGAACTGTTAATTAATACAAATGTTAGTCCAATGCGTGGCGTCAGATGCCTAAGACTTATTTCGTCTAGGCCTAAGCTGCTGGCGCTCATTACATGAAAACCAACCATAGCCAGCACCAGGACAAACAACGCGTCAGATATACCTAAAACACCAAGCCACATTTTAAAAACTCCAGGACTGCTGACCATTAAGGGAGTGCCTTTAGTGAAGTAGCTAAGTGCATTAATAATTGGTTTACCAATAGACTGTATTAAATAATTAAGCACACCGGTAATAGCTTTAATGATGACGTCTACGAGGCTAAAGGAGGCAGAAGTAGGTTTTACGCTACCGAAACTCGGTAAATGCTCACTAATATGTGCGGTCGGGCTGCCGTAAGCATGGGTAAGAATAGCCGTAAAGGTTGCTGCGCCTATAACGATTATTAGACCAATAAGCGCGTCTTTTATGATCTTTTTGGCGTGTGCTAACTTTTCCGGATTGCCTGTGCTGGTTGTGTAGTGAAGGCCGGCGTTTACTAGCAATGTCACACAAACCAGACCGGCAAGTATGCTCATACTCGTGACTATCGGGCTGACATATGAAGCCATTGCCGATGAAGTTGAGTTGGCTAAAAGCGATAGAGTCATTGAGTGGTCCTTTTAGGCTCCAAAGGCGTTAGTTGCTAGACCGGACACAATGTTACTGAGAACAAAAGCGGCAATCGTAATAGCCAGCCCGGCTGCGGAGAAGAAGATGGTTCTTTTGGCCCTTTCCAGATGCTGCGGGTTGCCTGAGCTAGTAATATAGCGAAGTCCTCCAACTACAAAAAAGCCGGTTGCAATTAAGCCGGCCAATCCGGCTATAGTGGTAATAACGTTTTGTAAAAAGCTTTGAACCTGCGCTATGCCGGCAGTTGCAGCAAACGCTTGTCCATAAAAAAATAGCGGCAACAGAATACCTGTACTAAGACTCTTTGTTATTGTTTTCATTAAATCCCTCCTCTGGTTTGGTTTTACAAGAGGAGGTAATTAGTGGTCAAAAGTTTAGCTATTTAATTAATGAATTTTTAATGAACTGGTAAAAAACAGAGTAGATTTAACAATAATTTACCTCGCATCTGGCTGTTTTATCCACTATGGGGTGGCTATTATCCACAAATATAACTGGGGTGGACCCTAGCTGTGTACAATTCCACTCTTTTGGGGCTGGTGCTAAAAATAAAGTTAAAAAACTTACACAAGCCTATATTAATATGTGGAAAACTTCTGCTATTTTAGTTATAGTAGTCTATTACAAAGAAGAGGTAACAAAGTGGTGCAAGACGATGTCTGGCAAGCAGTACTAGGCGAGCTAGAGATATCTGTAACAAGACCGGCGTATTTAACTTATTTTAAAAATACTGCCTTACTAAAAGCTGAAGACGGTCAAGTAATCATTGGTGTTACAAACGTCTTCGTTAAAGAAACTATTGAGAAAAAGTTCAATGATCTGGTCCTATCAACCCTTAAAAAACAGGGTATAGAGGTAAAAGAAGTTGTCTATAAGATGATTCCTTCAAAAATGCAGAAGGCGCCTGAAGAAGAATTCAGCGAAACCGATGACCAGGAAGAAGAACGACCTGAACCACGGATAACCACCCAAACAACCTCCGGCCGGCCAACTCTTAACGAGCGATATACCTTCGATAATTTTGTGGTCGGTGATGGCAACGAACTGGCCTTTGCCGCCTGTCAGGCTGTGGCTGCCCAGCCCGGTCTTAAATATAATCCGCTATATCTTTACGGTGGTGTAGGGATTGGCAAAACCCACCTTATTCAAGCTGTCGGTAACGGTTTGCAAGCCCGTAACCCGGATGCCAAAGTTCTCTATATCGCTACCGAACAATTTGTCCGAGAGTTTGTTATAGCCCTTCGTGCCCGGACTACCGCAACTTTCGCTAATCACTACCGATCGGCTGACGTTCTTATTGTTGATGATGTGCAGTTCCTAGCTGGCAAAGATAAGATTCAGGAAGAATTCTTCCACACCTTTAACACTCTTCATCAAGCCAACAAGCAAATCATTATAAGTTCAGATAAGCCGCCAAAAGACATAGCTATGCTCGAAAACAGATTGAAATCCCGCTTTGCCGGCGGCATGAGTATAGATATGCAGGCTCCTGACTTTGAAACCAGGTGTGCCATTATCCAGACCAAGGCCGAAGCCAACCAGGTTGAATTGGAACCAGAAGTAGTTGAATATCTAGCCAGTTTGGTTACATCTAACGTTAGAGAGCTTGAGGGCGCCTTAAACCAGCTTCTTGCTTGGTGTGACGTTAGAAGCATAACTCCAACCGTCGCCATTGCTGCCAGCCTGCTAAATGTCAATAAGGGTCGTCCCAAACACTTAAGCGCCAAACAAATTATTGAGCGGACCGCTAAGCATTTCCAGGTACCGCTAGAAGATTTGGTTGGTCCTAAAAGAGATAAAGACATTGTCGTGCCTCGTCAGGTAGCCATGTATATACTTCACGAAGAACTACGCTTAAGTTACCCAAAAATAGCGCATGAGTTAGGCCGCAAAGACCATACCACCGCTATGCATTCCGTTCGAAAAATAGCTCAAGAATCACAAATTGATGCTGGACTTCGTTCTGCTATCACCGAAATCAAAGAGCAATTGTATGCGTAAAGCTTGGGGAAAGGTTGTGGACGAGATAGCAGTATCCTGTGTGCAGTGTAAGATTTTTTACACACAGCCAACGTGTTGTAGAATAGTGTCGTGTATAAACAGGTTGGTTTTTACCAGTATTGTACCCAGCATTGCACAGGCCTTTTACACAGCCTTTTGGGTTAAAATTAATCTGTTCCAGGGTGGCTTTTACACATTTTTTATAAACACCAACAACAATAACTATTTTATTAAATACTTTTATTGTTAGTTATAGAAAGGCCACTAAATAATGAAGCTTCAAGTAACCCAGGAAAACCTAAACCGAGCCTTATCGTCTGTTGCAAGAATTGCTAACAGTAGAGGAACTCTACCAATACTTGCTAATGTATTAATCAGGACATCTAAGAACAGGTTAAGTTTGTCGGCGACTAACCTGGATATCGCTATCACCCACTACATTGGTGCGAAGATTGCTGAAGAAGGTTCTATAACCGTGCCAGCTAGGCTTATGCAGGAATTCGTCAGCAGTCTGCCCGAAGAAATCATCAACCTGGAACTTGACGGTAATAAGCTACATGTTAGTACCAATAAATACAACTCAGTTGTAAACGGCGTGATGGCTGATGACTTCCCGGTTATGCCAGCTATTAAAGCCGGAAAATCCTGGAGTGTTAATGCTGTAGCTTTTAAAAAAGCTATGCAGCAGGTAGTGTTTGCCGCATCTAGTGATGAAACCAGACCGGTTTTAACAGGTGTTTTACTGAAAACAACCGATAAGAATTTAGCCATGGCTGCCACAGACAGCTACAGGTTAGCCGAGAAACAATTAGGTAAGGTTAAAGAAGATGTAGAAATGCTTGTTCCAGCCAGCGCCCTTCAGGACTTACTGAGAGTTATCGGTGATGATGATGAGGAAATACAAATAACCCACGACGGCCAGCAGGTTTTGTTTAAGCTTAGCGATATTGAGCTAGTAACAAGGCAGGTCGACGGTAAATATCCTGAGTACGAAAAACTAATTCCCAGCAGTTTCGCAGTCAGTGCCAGACTAAAGAAGGCTGACCTCGTTAGTGTTACTAAAGTTTCCAGTTTATTTGCCAGAGAAAGTGCCGGCAGTGTAACCATAGTTGTTGATGAGTCAAATCAGACCCTGAGTATTAAATCAGTAGCTTCTCAATTAGGTGAGAATACAGCCTCAGCTGAAGCTAAAATTAAAGGCACCGGCAGTATCACTCTTAACTCCCGCTATTTACTTGATGCCCTTAACGCACTAACAGGTGATGAGGTCGAATTTGGTTTTAATGGGAAACTTGAACCAACACTACTAACTGATCCCAATAACGCCGACTACAAACACATAGTCATGCCCCTAAAAAGCTAAGGTAAAATTATAGGCATGCTTGCCGATATACATCTTCAGAACTTTAGGTCATATACAGACGCCAAATACACTTTCAGCCCTAACGTAAATATTATAGTCGGGCCTAACGCCAGCGGAAAAACCAACCTGCTTGAAGCAGTACTAATGATCTGTAAGGGTAAGTCTTACAGGGCTAAAGACTCCGAACTTATTCAGTTTAAAAAAGACTGGTCGAAAATCACTGCAACCCTTGCAGATAATACTCAACGTAGCGTGAAATTAGAGCCCCATAAGAGCTTTAATATTAACGGTAAGGAATATAAGCGGCTGCCGTCCGAAAAGACGCTACCGGTTGTTCTATTTGAGCCAAACCATTTACAACTACTTTCCGGCGGCCCGGATAAACGGCGGGAATACCTCGATGATATTATTGAACAAGTTAGCCCGGGATACAGTAGTATCAGGAGACAATATCAAAGAACGCTAGCCCAAAGAAATAACTATTTAAAACAACCCCGTTTGGATCAAAAACACATGTTTCCATGGGACGTTAGACTCAGTCAACTAGGCGGCCAAATAATAGTTAAAAGGCTTGATTTAATAAGCAAGTTTAACTTAATACTTGAAGAAACCTATAGGGATTTATCTGGAGATAATACAAAAACAGAAATAAAATATTTAAACCATTGGCCACCTGAAATTTATGAAACCAGGATGTTAAACGGCCTTGAAGCCAATATAGAGACCGACAAGCAAAGGGGGTTCACGTCACTCGGACCACATAGGGAAGACTTTGAAATACTACTCGATAAGCATAAATCTCAGACCACCGCTTCCCGAGGAGAAACACGTACTATTCTACTAGCCCTGAAGATTGTTGAGATAAGCGTAATACAAGACCTAAGACAGCAAAACCCGATTGTACTACTTGATGACGTCTATAGTGAACTAGATACGAGTAGGCGCAATCTATTAACAAGTAGTCTATCTAAAAACCAAATATTTATAACCTCTACAGATATAGATAACAAAATGATTAATAGGAAATCATTAAAGTTAATCCAAACCTAACCTTAGGTTTTTTAAGGTATGGAGACATATTGAAAGGTCGAGGGATTTATATTAAAGGTTTGTAATTCGGTTTGAGCAACTGACGTACAGGTTTGTAGACTTACAGCAAGAGGATAAGTTAAAAGAATAGTTGGTTCGTTAAAGTTGATATAGTTCATGCTACATAAACTAACTGTGGTCGGCAGAAACACGCTTAAAGAAGATAAGCTTTGATTGGTTGGTTGACCCTTCAAGCCGACTCTGAATAACTGAGTGCCTTGACTATTATTTTCCGTAAAGTATAGATAAGCGCCGTCGTTACTTAAATAAATATTTTCAATATTTTGTTTTAAAGCCAAGCTGGTAATAATAGTGGACTGACCTGAGTTTAGCTTAAACGCCCAGATTTTCTCACCAACACTATATATAACAGTATTATCATCAAGCCATGTATAATTGCCGGCCCCATTAATTGTTATAGTTTTACTAAGGCGCAAACTGCTATCGTAAATATAGGCGGTTGTACCGCTTTCCGTTAACAAATATTTGCCGTCATTGGTCCATGTGGCGTTGGTCATATTTTGCGCTTGTTTAGAAATTACTTTTCCAGCCTTTGTTACATAAACAAGCGCGTCACCACCACTACTCTGGTTTGATCCAGGAACATCACTTTCACCGCCATGAATAATAGCAGCAACACCAGACCCATTGCTGGCCAGCTGGCTTATTACGCCACCCGAGGAAGAATATATTTTACTGAAATTGCCCGAAAGACCCCCTTTGTATATGTTTTGACCGTCGCTTACATAAATGGTTCCACTACTTTCCATATCGGCACTGAGCTGACTACTAGAAGCATTAAAAGGTAAATTGATTTGGCTTAAGCCACCGCCATTTATAAGGTAAAGGTTATTATATACATCTTCGCCTATACCAGTATTACTATTTATCCATTTAATGTTTGTAAATGCCACATTAGAAAAAGGTTGAGACACAGTGCCCTGACTAGACTGCAATAAATAACCGGTATTAACAGTAGATTTTATAGGGGAAGGCGATAATGGAACAAAAAACAAATGATTATTATCGGCATAAAGCCCGTCAACAGATCCGCCATAAACCGGTTCAGGAAAGCTAGTAGTAGGCGGGTTTAATGTGAATTTAAGATTCTGTCGAGACTTTAAAGTTACTAGTTTACTGGCGCCGTATAAGTCGTTATGGCTGTATGCAAATATTTCATACTTTCCAGGCTTAAGCCTTATAGTCAGTTTACCATTAGCGAGTTTACTGATCGGGTTCTTTGTGTTGCTACTAGCAATTTGTTCAATTTTAACTACATTTGTCGAGTTGCTTGATGAGACAGTAATAACGCCGGTTGTCAAATACTCATAAATGTAGTTACCGACTATTATTAAGATTATTACCACGATGACTAATACGGCTATTTGTGATAGTTGACGCCGGTGTTCGCTAAGCATGTCTACTCCTTATAGTTCATTAGTTATTGCCAGGTTGGCCAACCTGTCGGCAATTGACAGGGGGGATTTGGTTCTTGAGTTATTCCGGGTGGTGCTCCAAGTTTTTGGAGTAGTTGAGAGAAATTTACACCGAAGGCTGAAGAAACAGTATCCCAACAATTGCCCGCCATTGTTGCGGTACCACTGGCGGATGCTGCCCAGCCGGTTTCAATCCAAGAGGCCGTCTCTCCCTGCATCTGACATATAACAGTATTAGGAGTTACTTGTTGGTTAACTGTTACTGTTGGCTGGCAATTTTCAGCAAAATAAACTATTTTTCCGGCAGCTGGACCGTCTGTCAAGGTGTAGCTTACATATCCACCAGCACTGGATGCGCCATTAATGCCTGGCCATCCGGAGTTGCTATTATACGGATATGCCTGATCAACAGTACCGTCGCCTAGAGCGTAGATGGGCCCCTGCCCACCATAATCTACGCCTTGATCAATTCTTCTAGCAAAGATAGTATGATTAGCCATTATTGCCCTTAAAGGGTTTTCATAGGCGCTTATATTACTTGAAGTGGTTGTCGAAGTAGCTGCAGCACAGCCAGTCACCCCACCTACACTACCCGCCACTCCACCACTCCCCGCGCCGTATTTATTGAATATAATTATTGCATTTGCCTCTCTTTGAGTAGAAGGAACACCAGAAGCCTCATAGTTGGTGTTAACTATATCAGCGGCCTGAGATGCTGAAGATGCGTTTTTCAAAGGAGATAGTACTGAGGAGGAATAGGAGCCTGTTAATTCTTGCCATGAAAAAGCAAGCTGAGTTGCCAGATTGTCCTCGGGCGTAGATTTGGACGACGCAAAGCTAACAAGATTTGCTAGTCGTCCGCCCATCCACTGACCAATACCATGAGCCCCATTACTATTGGTTGCCGTAGGGTCTAAATTTTCAGTATTGCCGGCCGATTCTTGCATAAAGTTACCCACTAATCCTGCGGCGGCCATCGCCGACAGTCCTTGCGACACATAGTAATTAAAAGCCTGCTCAGCAGGAGTGCTGCCGGTTAAAGACGGTATACCTGGGCTAGTAGATGTTACCGTACCGCCCGTGCCGGAAACAGAACCACATTGATTGACACTATTATTAGCTACCCAGTTCGGGTATTCAAATAATGCCTGCTGGTCGCTAGCAGACATACTATCGGCATATAGGTAGGCGTAGTTAAAGCCTAGCAAAGTAAATATACTTAAAGTAAGCACAAACAAATTAACAAACCACCTTGTTAAACCAAGGTTGTTTTTCATGGTGTAGCCCCGGATGAAACACTTTGCACCCAACTATTGAAACTATTACCACAAGCAGTCGGTTGTCCGACGGGGTTTCCAATAGGACAGAGGAAGCCTATCGTAGAATTTAGACCCCACCCCGCTTCAATGCCAGGACTTTGGGAATTAGTACCAATTAAGTCACCAGCATTAACATGTGATCCCACATGCAATTGGCTGTTTATATTAACAAGCTCGGCATAATAGATGTACCGACTACTGTTAGGAGCATTAGGGGTTTGGTCGAGTTTTTCTATAACCTCTGCCTGACCGGGTGTTCTTTGGAATTGATGCCCTGTTTGGTCGGCTTGGGTGATAGTTCCAGAGGCGGGTGCGCAAATATTGTAGGCCGTTCCGTTACTTGTAGGAATGAAGTCTATACCTTGATCGGTGTCTGCATAAGTTGAGCCTGGCCCGACTAGTGCCGCATATTTCCCCCCGCCGCTACAACTGCCCGGGGTATTTGATGAAGTACTGGCGCTAGATCCACTACTAAGATCCGTCTGTTCGTCCTGGGTTAGTAGGCTGGTATTAAACATACCGCCAGCGCTGCCAACTGTAGCTTCAATTAGTAAACAGGGGTTATCGTTGATATTGATAGGTCTACCGCTAGGGTCTGAACTACCGTTAGTGCCAGGATAATTTGCGGCTTGATCATTCCAATTTGTGTTAGGATTTGAGGCGTACTGATCACTCTGATAAGCCTGCGAGGGATTATTTGAACAATATTTATCCCAGTACACTGATGGGTCGCCGATACTATTTAAATCTTCTTGACTATAACCATACTGATTGACACCAAATGGATCAGGCACTGGAGCTACTGCTGCATTTGCATGCCCGGAAAATAATGATGAAAAACTCGAAAATAGTCCAGTAAACGGATCGGAGATAAGGCTAGCTAATGAACTACCAGCCGACTGAATATTGAAGGGCATATCAAGTGCGACCTTCGATATTAGCGAATAGGTATTGTTAGTACTAAATAATCTTGCAAAAATCCCTTGCTGCGATAATTGTTGTTTTTCCTGGTTATCTTGTTCGGCAACAATGCCAGCTACTGTTTGGTTGCTAAGCAAGTGTCCACCGATTCCGGTGTGGGCATAGTCATTTCCGGCTACGTCAGCCCCGGCCGCCATCATATCGAACGTTCTACCACCGCTCATATCCGGAGTAATAGCAGATGGTATCAATTGATGAGTTAAGAACTCTATAAAATTACCCGCTAAGTTTTTTACTTCGTTAATAATACCTTTTAATGGCCCAAAACTTTCAGCAAACGATATTACTCCACTGCCAAAAAACCCCGCCAAGTTAGACACCCAATTAAAGGGATTAAGCGGATTACTCCAGACAGTATGAAACGCTTCAGCTGGACCAACTAAGCCGGTATTGTTAAAAGCATTGCTGACGGTTGTTACGGCTTTGTTGCTTTGGCCTAGTTTTTCTTCTGGGCAGACCAGAGACCCGCTCGGTACGCCGCCCCCGCCGTGACAAGTATACGTATTAGAAGTGCTTGAAGCCTGCCCCGAATCTGCGTAAGCTGATGGAAAAATATTGGATAAAAATGAGGTAGAAGAAGCGGATGTCGACGATGAGCCGGTTTGGCCGTTAATCAGGTAATTATATAGGGGCGTGTTAGTTGCGTCAGCAGTTCCGCCGGCTTGTGCTCCGCAACTGCCTTCCAGTTTAGGATCGCATTGACTTCCTGGACCAAGAGAATTATTAAATGAACCCACCTCAGTAGGGTCAACATGACCGGTATGTATCTCATCGGCATAGGTTCGGTACATCATATACAAACTCACCGCTGCCGATGCATTTGCAAGGTATGAATAATCTTTGATGACAGCTGGAGCCTTCCCTATAAGAGCTACAAATCCAGCTATTTGATTGATCATTTGTAATTGGCCAATAACAGGGATCGTTTTATCTGCAAAATCCTGGCCTATAATCTGGGAGATCAATTTTTGTAGAGCCCAGTTGCTTGCACCTCCCGCGTCTTTTATTTCCCCTATAGTAGTTAACAGTTGTTTTGCGGTCTCGGATCCGAGATCGGCAGTTGCTTCCCCAACGGCTTTTTCTACATCCGCGTCTGCTCCGGTCATTGGCTCCCCGGCTAGTTCATTGCAATCACTTCCGTCAGCACAAGTTGTAGGCGCAGGACTTTGGCAGGCGGTTGAGCTGGTATTAAGTATGCAACCCATGATTGCCGCTAGAGCGGCGTTATGGGGAGCAATAACCCTTTCTATTAGGAACAATTTGGCCGCATACTTTTTATTCTGATCACTATTGCTTAAAGCGTCTCTTTGGCCGCAATATACGATACATCGCTTGATCCCGTATTTCTGTTCAAGTAATTTACCAACCTTAAATCGGAACATTACTTTATCCCACCCGGTTAAATTCTTTTCAGCATCTCTGAAAGCTTGCCTGACAGTGCCTTTGTCGACGGCATCAAACTCACTATCTATGCCGTTTACTCCATCGCCGACCTTAGCTTCTCCGTTAATGCCCGGCGCTTTTAAATAGTACGTACCTTTGCCGCTGGTATCATACTTAAGTTCAATACCATATTTATCGGCTAGCTCTGTTTCAAGTTTGTTTTGCGAATAGGTTCGGTATAAATTTATAACCGGATTATTAGTGCTTTGACCGGTAAAATTCAGAGTGCAATTTCTGCTTATAACCACCGTTCCTTCTTTGGAGCAAGTAGTATGCTTTAGTCTCATTGCATCGGCTAAAGGACCCTTAAAATAGTTTTCTATCATTGTATCTGTTTCTTTTTGAACGGCGTTCGTAGCTGTTGCGAAAAATCTATTTTGTAAGTTAGTAACAATAGACTCTATTTTTAGCGGGATCAGCATAAAAAAGGATATTATTACAAGAGTTAATATACCCGCTATACCGCCACCGCCAAACAGAGCCCGCTTTCTGTTTTTCGGGTTTTTTATAATACTACTTAGCACTCCACCTATCCCGGCAGTGCCCGCTATGCTAGGAACGGCAGAGAACCCTTTTCCTACTTTATCGCTGGAGCCCTCAGCATCATTTAGATCCTTGTTACTAGCTGTCTTATCATCTTCTTTACCACCCCCCGGGTTATAGAGACCTTCATTTTCTTCCTGGGGCGGTTTATGGTTAGTGTTCTCAAGCTTAGATAACTGGGGTTTATCTACTGGAACGTGGTCGTCTGGATCATATACTCCATTACTTGGATTCATTTTTTGTTTAGCCATCAGATTTGCTACCTACATTATAGACTAAAAGTGTTTACTGTGGACATCTTAAACTAAGCCGGCGTTACCTGGAGATAGGCGGTTGCCTAGATCAATAGTTCCTTGCGGTTGATTGAAGCTACCGGCCGCTATAGGGGAGTCTTCCGTCTCTAGGTGGTTAGTGGTAATTAGGCTGGTTTCGGTGGGGCTGGCAATTATCTGTATATGGACATGATTTTGACCGGCAAAAAATAATCCTTGACCAACCGGAAACTGACTAAGCCTTTTCTTCTCCTCATTGGTCAATTTAAATACATCTGAGAGGACATCGACCGCTGAAGTCGACTGCTTTAAAAGGAACTGCATTGAGGCGTTTGCTACAATTGCCCTACCCATTCTGCTTCCCATGAAGTCTTCGACATCTTGAGATATGGTTGTTATGCCCAAATTATATTTTCTCGCCCGTTTAGCGAGAGAAAATAGGAAGTTTGCCGAGTCCTCATACTTCATTAATTGCCAAGCCTCGTCAACAATCAGTAATCGTCTCTTCTGATCCGTTTTAGTCTTATTCCATATATAGTTTAAGACAATATACATAGCAACGGGCCTGAGTTCGTCTTCAAGGTCACGAACATTAAATACAACTAAAGGATTGTTAATGTCTATATTACTTGGTTGACTGAATATGCCAGCAAAAGTTCCCGAAGTGTACTTTCTTAACCTTTGAGCTAACTGAGGCCCTGTACCTCCCATATGTAGCAAGGTATCGTAAAGGTCGGTTATTGTTGGCGGTTCAGCAGTGTGAGTTAGCGGATCATTAGTGATTCCAGCCTTGGCATAGGTATTAATCAAGGCCGCATCGAGATCGGCTTCCTCAGAGGGCGCTAGCGCCGGCATGACGTATTGGTTTCCGCCCTGTATTTGAGCCTGAGCTCCACCCATCATCAGTCTTAACAACCCATGAAGGGTTATTAAGTTAGACCTAAGCGCGTTATCGGCTTCTTCGCTATCAACTACCCGGGGTAAATCAAAAGGATTAATCCTGGTATTAGAGTTAAGGCTTAATCTGACATATGCTCCACCGGCCGCATCACACATTTTTTGGTATTCATTTTCCGGGTCAATAATAAATATCTCTGTGCCAAACATCATACTTCTTAAAGCTTCAAGCTTAACCAAGAAGCTTTTACCAGCGCCTGATTTTGCAAATACTACTGAGTTGCTGTTTTCCAAAGAAAAACGGTCGAATATTACTAAACCAGAATTGTGCATATTGATACCGTATAGGATGCCGTTATCTTGGGTGAGATCAGCGCTAGTGAAAGGAAAACTAGTGCTAAGGGCTCCGGTACTGACATTGCGCCTTATTTGCAACTGATCCACTAGCTGAGGAACCGTGCTGTTAAATCCTTGTTCCTGCTGAGAAGTGGCTGGCTTGCTGTAAACTAGTTGCTGACCAAGCATTGACTCAACCTTATGGCTTATAAACTCCAACTCTTCCATGCTGCTTCCGTAAATAGTGAAATAAAGCCCAAATCTAAAGAAGCGCTCTTCGCCCACCTGTAATTTGTCCCGCATCTCTTCTGCATCAAGAATAGCCGCCTGTTTGCCAGGATCCCGGACTCGACCTTTTTCGCTATCAATTTGTATACCCGCTTCTAGCTGAGTTACTTTCTTACGGAGGTTTTCTAGAACCACCTGACTTTCAACAGGATATATGTAAATGCTCATGTCCATGACCTCATCCAGGTTGACCATGCCACTTAGCCAACCCGTATAGACCTGTCTTGGATAACCGTAGACATAGTAAGTTCTCGCATACCGAGTGCCAATTTGAAAATGAGTGCTACTGAATTCTAATGAGCTTGGTGCGATGAAGTCTCTAAGGGCGGTTATTCCTTTTTGAAAGGCGGACTGAACTTCTACTTCTTCCCTAGCCCTCTGAGCCTGAGCTATAGCCACTGGATCATTTGACGTTGAGTTGTTAGACTTATTTCCTAACCCCAACATGCTACTGTAGCTCCCTTTGCAAATGAGCCTGGGGTGCCATGCCTGTACCCTTTGTAATCACGTCGGCCGTTAAGTTATCAAAATTCTTAAGTTGTTGGCGGGTGGCAGTATCGGGGTTATATGTATCGTAGTAAAGCTCAATAAGTTCCTGTGTATCTAGTGGTAATCCCTTGATACCACATTGTAAAAGACCACTAAGTACCGCCTGAACTCTGTTGCGGAGTTCCGTCTTAGCATTCTCCAGCTCCGCCTCATTAATCGTGACGTGCTGTTCGGTTTTATTGAAAAGACTCACAAATCCCGTCAGGAAGTTTTTACTTTGCTCAACGGCTTTGTTGGCTGAATCGATAACCGGAAAATAAGGAATAACTACATAAAACTTTTTATCCATAATATTTGTTTGCTGGCTTAGGTTGAACATGTATTCTATATAGTCTTCCATCAGCATTGCCAGTAGCATATTGTCATGCTCAGCCCTAATCTTATCCAGTTTATTTATATAAGGTTGGAGGTCTATTTTTTGTGATCTTTCGAAGATTTGAATTGGAAAATATAAAGAATTTAAAAACCCTTGATAGCTATATTCCACCGCTTCCTGTTCTTGTCCGCTCATTAAGTCAAAGTTAATACTGTTTACCATAACAACTGACCTGAAGGAGCCGTCGTTCATTATGACAAGACCATCGCGAATTTCCGCTATTTGCAGTGTGTTCTGGGTGCTATTCGGATTGCTAATTGGTGCTTTTACACCATTAGCATTGGTTGGAACGGGGGGAACAGGTACAACTGTATGCGGCGGGGCAATAGTCGAACCAGGTCTAACGTTGTTTGTTTGAGGATTCATCTAGGCCAATACCACCCTTAGAGTTTACTTCTGCTTGATTAATGCAGCGAAATGACGACCTCATCCTTGTCTGTTGCATCGCCCTTGGTCCGTTTGGCTTCATGGGCAATTGCTTGAATAGACAAATCGTCACTGTTTGCTAAAGATAGTATAGCAGGATCTGCGGGTTGTGTCATTGGCGTAGGTGGCTGGGACGGCACGTGTGTAACCATTGGTTGTCGGGGTTGTTTGCTAATTGGCTGCAACGTTCTTAAATTGTTTGATTCTAGTTTTTGGGCTTGTTGAGTTTCTTTTATTTTAGAAACTATAGCCGACTCTTCAGAGGTTTCCTGACCAGCCTCTACGTCAGGAGCATAAACCGGCTGAGGAGCAAAACCACTAGAATCATTGGAACTTATGGGTTCACTAGGCATAAACCACTGGTTATTGTCTAGCGATGGCTGTGCGGGTAGGGTTGTTGTCGCTGACATTTGTGAGACTAGTTGCTGATGTCGTACCCTGGCTGACTCGTCTATCATATGAGCAAATTGCTGAGCAACCTGACTGTTTTCTTCGTCCATCACGTCTGTTTCATCTGCGCCAACATCATTTCCCCCAACAAACGGGTTAACCGCGATTAATCTATCGGAATCGCCATTTGCACTAGGTGTTATGATCTGTGGAATCAAACTATTCTTAACCGACCAGCCTCTGGTGTCTAGGGTACTGGCTAAGGCTTTTAACCGGCTCTGGACTTCATACTGGGTTAACCCATCGGTAAGTTGATGTTCAATTCGTTTAGGAACAGTAATCGTTACCAGCTCTTTTATGCCGCTCTGATCCCAAATTCGTTTCCGTGGTTTTAAAAAGTAACGTATTTTAGCTAATGCCCAAACTTCAGTGGGTTGATCTCTGCCGAACGGAACTGCAAAAAATCCAAAGAAAAGAGCTGGCGGTAACGATATGACGTCTAAGAAGATTACACCTTTAGCATAAAATATAAACGATAAGTAAAAAAAGAATACGGCAATTAATGCAAATATAAACTGCCGAAGGGTTAAAGGACCTAGTATATGATCCTCAGCCTCAATGTCCTGGATAACTTTGTATGTTGCCATGTCTTAGTAAAATTATATCAAAATCTGAATACGGTTTTGGTTATTACGAAAAACTATACTGTCCTTTCAGCCATAGGTACGCTTTGGCTGTAAGTACTGGAAGTGCCGCGTATTTCTCTGGTTGCCCGGCCAATAATCTCTTCGTATGGCGCATGTGCTTTTTGCGCTGCGGCTAAGCTTGCCTGTGCGGCAGAAAGTGCGGCAACCTGTGCCTGAGCTTCGGGACTTCCGGTACCGTGCTCAGCTACAGCGGTGTCAATGGCTTGTTGAGCGGCACGAACTCCGCTTTGTGCTTGTCTAACCGCACCAATAGTAGCATTGTAAGACGTAGCAACAGAAGGACCTGAAGCCATCTTAGCAAGTTGCACATCAACGGGTTCGCTTGATTCGAAGTCTACTCCCATTGACTTCATTTGTTTAACAAACTCTACCCTTGTGGGTTCTAGCATTCTGCTCATAGTTTCAGTGGTAGCAAGTAGTTGTGCGGCAACCTGCTGTCTCTTAACAGGATCGGTACTGGTGATTCTTTGTTTCCATTCATTACCCACCACAGCCATACCGGCATCCGTAATAGTAGATATGGTTTGTCCATCGAATTTTTTATCAACAAAATCAGATACCGAGTCTTGTCCAAGATCACCTCGCCCGCCATTGGTACGGAAGTTGTATTCTGTTTGGTCTTTCAGCCTTCGAACGCCTGTATCGTCAAGACCATTTGTTGTCTGAATATCTTTAATGAGTGAATCTAACCCTTTGTTTGCATCACCAGGACTACCGTATACTGTAGAAATTGCGGCCATGTTTCGTCCCTTACCGTGTGTTGATTCGCCCTGTAGTGCAGCAAGCCTGGCTGTTGGAGAAAAACCTACCGATCTTGCAGCAGCTATGACAACATCTTGCTCCTCTTTTGTCTTTACGTTCTTTTGTACCAAAAAGTCTCTTGCTTTGTCTTCTCCTACAGCAAGAACCCCACGAACATTATCATCCATAAGTGCTTCATTGACACCCGGTCTCTTTAGAAGTTCATCTCGCTGCGCCGCAAGAAGTCTTTCTTTGGTAGATCTGTATTGCGCGTTTGATGTAAAAGCACCACTATGAGGAACAGTTAAGCCGGTATGTACCCTTCGATACGCATCTCCGAATCTACCCTTAGACATTTCACCACTCATGCGCTGTTGATGAATAGACTGACGTCGTTGATTGCGAATTGCAGATATTCCTCGCATTCCACCTTGGTGCATTCTCCCCCCGATCCCATCATGAAGTGTGCCAATAGCCCCTCCAGCTAGCTTAAACACAAAAGGTACAAGTATAAGGGGCACAAAAAGACCTATAAGAGCAAAAACATCACCAAACCCTTTAGCAAGACCAGTAAGCGGTAGATTACCCAGAGTCCAAGATGTGATATTTGCTAATGCAAAAATAGCTCCAACCAGAGGATAAACTAACAGTGCCCGCGATAATAAATCCCACCATTTTCTAAAATATTTCTCAGTGTTGGGTAAACAATATAGAGCAAAGGCTACTGGCGCTACAAACAGCAGCCCCAAGATGAGTGCTATTCGTAAAATTAAGGTTGTCATAGTTGCGAAAAGAATAAGTACAGCTCCACCTAGCACTGTTACAAAAAGAAAATGGAGAAAACCTCCACCGGCAACCGATACCCAGATAGCCCCCGCTCCGGCAGCTAATGCGGTAAGTAAATTGCCGGTTAAAGATAGGTGAAGAGTAAAGCCGTGTAAACTTTTATCAAACGGCCAGACCAGTAAGCTGTAGATGCCATGCCCAAAAACACTTGTTACGTCTAGGGCTATAGCAATCAAATATATAGAGAGGTTAATAAGCACGGCTGCGGTTAATAGCCTAGGCAATATCTTCTTTGCACTATATGCATCGATTAACCCACCACCTATTGATTCGCCAAAGACTACCACTAGCAATGCAATAATAAGGAATACATCGCCGAATATACGAAAATTTGCCCAAACAGAATAGTAAGGTTTGCTTGTATCAAGTATTACGCTTGATTGAGGTTGGTCCAAGATCGGATTAATGATGTTTAAGTAAGCGTTTTGAACAAATTTCGCTGCACCAGAAATAACACTACAAAAAAGCCAAGATAGCGAAAAGCCGCTGGCGCACGACGGCGTCGGGTCTGATGAACTTGTTTGATTGTTTGTTTGCCCGGTCGTGATGGGGCTACTCTCTTTAGTGGATGCCTGTCCTCCAATTTGTGTGGTTTTGCCGGCGGTTACTGTAAAAACATCCTGATAATTTTCTGTTAAAAGTTGACCGTTAGCACCGTCGGGCGAGTATTGTGCACGTAGAGTGTACTGTCCGACGGGTAAATTATTTACCGTTAAACAACCATCGGAGTTTATGGTTACGGGGGTTGATGTTGCCGAGCCATTAGGCCCAACTAAAGTAGCGGACGCAGGGTTTGTTATATTGCTTGAACCATTAAACTTCTGTGTCGTCCCATCTTGAGCCGTATATGTTATACATCCTGAAATCGAACCATACTGAGGTTGTTTACCAGGGGTCACTGTTACGTTTGCTAAATAAGTTGTACTCCGAGACTGATCATTACAGGCATTGTATGCGTTCTTGTATGTATCACCATTCTTTTTTGCATAGATTTCCAGTTGATAAAGTTCAGCGCTTGGACCTGTACAGGTTTGACTCTGTGTGCCCAGTCCGTGTGTCATCGGCTGGGTTACATATGTGCCCTGATAGTAGGTAGTTGTGTAGGTTGCTGTATGACCAGGGGCGTATGTTTGAGTTACTGTTACGTTATAGTTAGAGGGGTCACTAAGTAAATTTCCTGAAGGGTCAACCAAACATATACTTAATCTTATTCCTGGCCCTGGAGCGCTAATACTGTTGCAGCCTGCGGCTGAGGCTAAAGAAGGAAGCACTTTTTGAGTTAGGTTTAAGCCCGCGGTTATGTTAAGTAAGATTATTGAGACACCAAAAAATGGGATAACTTTTCTAATAAAGCGCCTAGAACTGAGTCTTTTCATCTTTTTGTCTCAATAGCCATAACTTCTATAATATAACACAATGTTTGCTGTATGATCTCTGGCATTAAAGATTAAAACTATTTTATAAACGAGTGATCAAAGCTTAATAAAGTAAAAAGGTTTTAGCCTATCATTTTAGTGATTAGAATTATCTTGTATCTACCCCATTCAGATAGTATAGTTGTTTTTGCAGATGTCTTTTAAAACATATAAATTAAAACTAGTCACATATAGATTTATAACTTCAATTTTTGTTATGTTCTTTAGTTTTCTTGCCCTCGGGCCCGGCAGGGTTTATGCTGCACAGGCTTGTGGGGGAGCTCCGTATCATCCAGTGCAGGTTAGTATTGATTTGGGTTGTATAGGCAAAGGCAACCCAATTATGGACCTGCTTTTTGCGATCATTAAATGGTTATCCGATGGTGTCGGATTGGTCATCATAGCGTCTTTAATTGTTGCGGGTATTCAATTTACATCGTCAAGAGGGGATCCTCAGGCAACAGCAAAAGCCATGAAAAGAGTTCAAGGTAATGTAACGGCGCTACTGCTATTCTTTTTTGCCTACGCCATACTTAATTATGTAGTTCCAGGGGCGGTACTTAAGTAATGTGGTTACTACAATTCTTTTCTTCAACGCAAGGCTGTCCAGGCCCCTCGATATTTACTATTCTCCCGACCTGGTATGAGTTCTTGCCAAAGACATCTATAAAAGGGGCTTGCTCTCCGGCGCTAACAAGCATATCCGACATCTGGCTTATAGTCGCCGCTATTATCGAGATACTTCTTCGGGTAGCCACTTTGGCAGCTGTTGTGTTTGTAATAATCGGTGGCGTCAGCTATACCACCAGCCAGGGATCACCAGAGCAAACCGCAAAGGCGCGTAGCACAATAATAAACGCGCTTGTAGGTTTACTTATTTCAGTCTCCGCATCATTATTAGTAGGTTTTATGGCAACGAGTTTATAAATGGAAAATCTTTTAAAGTTTACAAAAACTGCAGCTGTCCTTGGATACCCGGATCATTTACCAAAGGTTGGTGCAACAACGCCAAAACTTTCTAGCATACTAAACATTGTAATAGGTATAATTGCCGCCATCTCAATCCTGTTTATAGCCATAGGCGCCTTAAGATATATACTTTCAGACGGTGATCCACAAAAAGCTAGTAGAGGAAAAGAAACTGTAATTTATGCTGTTGTCGGGCTTTTGATATCCATAACAGCCGAGGCTTTAGTTGCATTAGTGCTTAATAATCTGAACGGTAGTACATAATGAAAAAACTATTATTTAGTTTATTTTTAGGCCTCAGCCTGCTTTTACCCATACAAATAAATGGAGTGGTCGGTGCCGATGGCATTGTTCCGATATGTAATACAACTTTGAAAAATCAACCAAACTCTATTTGTCCTGATGTTAAGTCAGGAGCAACGACTAATCCGGTCATAAATATAATAAAAGTTGTAATACGGGTTATTTCTTGGGTAGCTGGAATAGCTGCGGTAATCTTGATCGTTGTGAGCGGTATAAAATTTGCTTCATCAGGGGGTGACAGCCAAAAGGTCACATCAGCAAAGGGCACCCTGATAAACGCCATGATAGGCGTAGCAATTTTAATTTTGTCACAGGCAATAGTAGTATTTGTTCTAAATAAAGTTAACTAGTAATAGGAATATGTTATGAAAATCAACGTAGCAACCAGAAAAATAAACAAAATAATAACCAGCCTGTTCTTGACTATGAGTCTATTGCTAGCCCCAGTTTCAGCGAGCGCCCTTAGCTTCACGCCAAGTTATTTTGCTAGCTCGGGAAGCAAAGCGGCTTGCGCAACACTAAAGGGACTTAACTCAGGTGAAACCTGTGGTTCTTCAAGTTCCACTACTGTCAATAATCTGATTTCAACAATTATTAACATTCTGACCTATATAGTTGGAATCGTCACCGTAGTCATGATAATAATTAGTGGTCTGAGGTTTGTCACTTCGGGTGGAGATAGTCAAAAAGTAGCCGCCGCTAAGACCGCACTAATCTATGCGCTTATTGGTCTAATTGTGGTTGCCCTGGCGCAGGCAATAATTCATTTTGTTATTAATACTTCAGTCGAGTCAGTACCCAAGAAATCTTGAAAACAGATGAATCTTTATGGTATAAGTTAATTAAATCAATAAGAAAGGTAAAAGAAATGTTACAAAAAATTAGAAAATTTATTATGGTAGGCATAACCGGTATGATTATTGCTTCCCCGGGACTAGCTCCCGCACTAGTCGGAACAGTAAGCGCTGAAAGTTTATCTAATACCGCAGGCTCTAATATAAAATCCGGGCTCTGTAGCGGCATTATGGGAGCAACAGGCGGATCTTGTACCGGTAACGGTACAGCAGCCGGCTCAACCTTGACTGCTATAGCTAGAAAAGTTATTAACATCCTGTCTATAATTGTTGGAATCGTTGCTGTTATCATGATAATCATCGGCGGTTTCCGATACGTTACCTCAGGTGGTGCGAGTGATAAAGTTGGCGGTGCTAAAAACACCCTTATTTACGCTATCATTGGTCTAATAATCGTAGCTTTGGCTCAGGCTATAGTACACTTCGTACTTAATCAGTCAACCAGCGCAGTCTCTTCTTAGACTTAGTTAGGTTATTAAAAAAACCGGCTCATTTTTATTAGCCGGTTTTTTAGTGTCTAAGATTAACTTTTTAGAGAACCTGAATCTTCTTAATAGAATCCTGTTGAGCTTTAGCAAAGGTGATTGTTAATACACCGTCTTTTAGTACGGCTTCAATCTCTTCTTCTTTAACCGCTACAGGCAGGGCAATGCTGCGAGAGAATTCGCCCCAATAGCATTCTTGTAAGAAGTAGTTTTCTACATCTTCTTCACTACCAGAGCTAAGAGTGCCTCTAATAGTTAATTGATTATCTGAAATACTTACATCTAAATCGCTTTTGTTGACACCGGCAGTTCTAGCCTTAACAACTAATTTCTCTCTTGTTTCATAAACATCTACCGCCAGTTGTCCAGGAACAACATTGTCCTCTTCGTCCCAATCGTCTTCTACGCTTGGTGCAGCGGCTTGCTGCATTGGTTGTTCAGGTCCTGCTGATGTGTCGTCACCTAAGAAGGCAGCGGTCAGCTCATCTTCTTCTAATAGTAAATCGTCATCACGATTTCTTCGCGCCATTTTTGTTACCCTCCAAAATTGATTTCTATAATTGTTCTTCGAGTTAGATCCGTTTACCCTTTTTACGTAAGGGTTCATAGATAAAAACTTGCGTTTTTGTGTTGATAACAGTATAGCTTAGTAAACAAACAGAGCGCAATGTGCCAGGCACTTATTTACAACACATTAAAAACAACACCGAAACTATAATTATGCTGTAATCTGTAATTAATGGTTAGACTAAATTCATCCCCTCCGGCCATAACCTCATACAGGAAGTTATTTTTGTTTCTCATTCTCAGTCTAATACTGATTTTCATATTAATAACCAGTATTGTTTTACCGCAGAGCCAGCAGTTTACCCTGCTAGCCCAGGCATTTTTGCATGGCAGCTTAAGTTTTCTCCATCCAATTGGTGGTGCCGGGCAGGATCCGGTATTCTATCACGGCAAGGTATTTTGGAGCGAGGGGGTATTCCCGTCAATTCTACTTATGCCTTTTGTGGCGCTGTTTAGCCTTTTTAACGCCTTTTTTTATCAGGGTTATTTACAGTGGTTACTGGTACTCGGCGTTATGTGGTTTGTTTATAAAATAGCAATTCACTTTAAATACACCACGGAAGATAGCTTGATAATGGCCTTTGCATTTTGCCTATCCAGTGTATTTATAGGAGTTACTTCGGCAGACGCTAGTTGGTATTTTGCCCAAGTCGTGACGGTATTTCTATTGTTCTGGGCGCTATATGAGTACTTAACAAGAGACTCAAAGAGGTGGTGGCTGATAGGGTTAATTTGTGCATTTATCTTGTTAACTCGGGCGACAGCCACACCCATACTGCTATTTTTTGTTCTGGAAGCCTGGCGACGTAAGCAACTTTTTAAAAATAATATCTGGCTTCAGTTAGGCCTACCGGTGTTTATCGGCCTTTTACTAATAGGGCTATATAACTACCTAAGATTTAATAGTCCCTTTCAGGGAGGTTACGCCCAGCAGCTACTATTTCCTATGTCGACAGCTTCGGAGTCACAAGGACTGTTTGCGTTAGTGCATGTGCCGTCAAATCTATACGCATTTTTACTGGCTGCCCCGGACATGGTCTTTGCCAGTAGTAAAACTTGGACGCTGAAGTTTCCGTATATCAAGGCCAATATTTACGGCCTCAGTATCTTTGTCACCTCACCTTATTTTCTGTATCTGTTCACTCAGAAACTTAAAGCCTTTGATGCGCAGATAAGGAACTTGTTAATAGCGGCTGCGGCCAGTGCTGCCCTGGTGTTAAGCTATTTCGGCATTGGTCTTGTCCAGTATGGCTACAGATATTCGCTGGACTTTTTGCCGGAGCTATTTATCGTATTTCTTATAATTTATAGGAGAAACCACACCCATATCTCTAGAGGGCTGAAGGTCTTAATAGTGTGCTCGAGTCTACTTAATTTCTATCTGCTGTTTCCGGTATTACTGTAAACGGTCAAGGGTAACGGTAAAGAAAAGGTGCTTGGCGGAGAGAGTGGGATTCGAACCCACGGTACCATTGCTGGTACGGCAGTTTTCAAGACTGCTACCTTCAACCACTCGGTCATCTCTCCTAGATATTCAGGAAAATTGGCGGAGAGGGGGGGATTCGAACCCCCGCGGAGAATTGCTCCCCCCTATCGATTTAGCAAACCGACCCCTTCAGCCACTTGGGTACCTCTCCTTACTGAAGTTAAACCTTCAAAAAAGTGAGACCCGTATAATTATTTGTCTCACTTTGCCTGTAACATTATAACTAAAAGTTACAACTTCTCAAGAAGTTACGCCATCTTACTTAAGTGCTTCTATGCTTTTGTCATTTCAACTAAGCAATAATTTGCGGTAAAATAACGCTTATGCAGGAGGATAACAATTCAGAACAAACTTCTATGCCTACTCCTGGCGCAGTAGTATCTCCGGACTCTGGCAATCAGGCCAGCCCAAGTGCATCACCCCCGCCGGTAGTAACGCCTGAGCAGCCAACACCTATTCAAGAAATGCCACAACTAAGCCAAATTGGTAGGCCTGCATTTCCCCCGAAGCCTACCGCGGACCTGCTACAGGATAATGAAGATGGAATCAGCTGGAATGGTCCCGAGTTTGTGTCACATGAGAAAAATTCAGAATGGTACGGCATGACGGTAGCGGCCGCCATTATATTGGGCGTACTCATCTATTTTGTAACATCAAGAGATCTGGTATCGGCCCTGACAGTAGCAATTGCCGTTATGATTTTAGGTTTTTATGGCCTGAGAAAACCAAAGCTGATTAATTTTGGTTTAGGGCTAGATGGCATTTCAATTGGTAATAAACAAGTTGTCTATGAGGAAATCAGAGCGTTTACGGCCGTCACCGAGGGAGAGTATCTTAATATAACGCTTTTCCCTCATAAACGGTTTGGACCACCACTTGGGCTTTGCTATAGAGGGCAAAATGAAGACAGAATAGTCGAGTTTTTATCCGAACGATTACCCATGGAACAGCACAAGTCGGATATTATAGAAAATTTTTTGCAGAGGATTAGATTTTAAAAAACCGCCCCTAAAACTACGGGGGCGGTTATAACTACCAACAAACAAGGTCAGCGGTACATTCTTTCTTTATGACTGAGTTTTCTTTCCATTCTGCCGATAAAATCACGCTTTTGCTTAGCTCTCCACTTTTGCTCCAAGTCTTCCATTAGAGCTTCTGCTTCTTCGCTAGACATAATGCGATCTCCTTTATTGTTGTTTAGTTTTATAGTAACCCTTATTATTAAATGTTGACCTTACCATAAGCTGTAAGCTTTTTAACAAAAAGTGTATTAGAATAGGGTTCAATGCAACAATTACAAAAACTAATTAAATTGAAGAATAGCCTAGAAGCCAAGAATCCACCGCTAGCTTTCTTTGTTTCGGTAATAGATAAATATAACGAGGATGGGGTTGGCTGGCATGCATCACTGCTGACTTATTATAGTTTCTTATCGCTCTTCCCTCTTCTTCTGCTACTCACTACAGTCGTTAATTCAATACTCGGCAACGATAGCCACACCAAGGCGACGATTATTAAGGGCCTGACTGATTATTTTCCAGTCCTGGGCAATCAGTTGTCTCGGGGCGTCCATTCCTTACATGCATCCGGGATAGCCCTGATAGTAGGCATAGTTTTCTTGGTATATGGTACAAGGGGTGTTGCCAACGCCTTCAGTAGGGGTGTACAGGACATCTGGGATGTACCTTTGCGCCAAAGGGACAAATTCCCCAAGAACTTCGTTAAGAGCATCCTGCTGGTGGTTACTGGCGGTGTCGGGCTATTGACCGCCTCGGTAATAGCTAGCCTGGCCAGTACAGCTGGCAAAGGCTTGGACTTTAGAGTTTTATCGGTCTGTATAAACTTTTTTATACTATTCTGGCTATTTAGGTTGTTGCTGGATTTTAGTCTGCCTATACACGTTCCACATAGAGAAACAAGGGTTGGAGCCGCTTTTGCAGCCGTTGGTTTAATAATAATACAGCTACTCGGTGGCTATATAATTGCCCACGAACTGAAACATCTTAATGCCCTTTATTCGTACTTTGCATTGACCCTAGGTCTGCTGTTCTGGTTATATCTTCAATCACAAGTTATCTACTATGCTATAGAAATAGCACTTGTCCGGTCCAGAAAGCTGTGGCTCCGTCCTAAGTAAGTTAGACTTACTTTAAATATGTGCGCCACCATTCACGTGGTTCACTGGATGCGCGTAATCTAGATACTAATTGTTTATTCATAGTTGTCTCCTCCCCTAACTTAGTTAATTCTAGGCCAACTAGCTTATAAAGAACTGTTAATAATCACACAACCATTGAGATATTTTATCTTTATACCCTTTACCCAGGTGTTATAGTTAGGGTGTAGATAAACAAGCGGTTAAAGCTATGCGTACAGCTATTAAGAACCAACCAAGACACTCTCTTATAAGGCCGGTTTATCTATTACTAACTTTTCTGAGTATTGGTTACGTATATCTACTTTATAGAGACGCGCTTATCCTTAACCCTGGCGGTCATAGCCGATCAATCATTCTACTGATCAGTATATCGATTGCCTTACCTGAGATTTTAATCTGGGCAATTGCTTTTATAAGTTCACTAAAGTTAAAACTATACTCAAACAGTATTAAAAGAAGCAAAGACGGTAAGGCTATGGCGTTCTTAGCCGACTCGTTAATTCTGATGTCGGCTTATATCGTTTTAATGTCTAGCTCTTTCAGCGTTACTGTTTTATTCAAAAATACACCTGACCTTAATACAGCAGTTACCTTGGAAAACTATATACCGCTTTTGGTGGTTTTTCTTTCGGCCGTGCTTTTAGTGCTGGCTGCTAGACGGCTTGACGACTTAATAACTGAGAAGATATCTAAAATAGAGCTTATTGGTACTTTCCTTGCCTTCCTAGCGGTTATGGGTTTGTTTGTCTGGTATTTTGCGAATTCTAATACCGGTACATTAACCAGTTATTCCATACCTAGATTTGTTTCTTCTGTTAACACTTTATTATATTTATACGTACTACCCCAGATATTTGTCTGGGCCATGGGTCTATATGCCTGTCTGGAAATAGCGCATTTTTCATTGCACGTTAAGGGTTCTATTTATAAGGCCCTACTGACGAATTTATACAAGGGTGTCTTAATTGTGTATATATGTATATTTAGTGCACAGGTATTAATACTCACGAATTTTAACCTTGCTAAGTTTAGTCTTCCCTTGCTGCTGGTTTATGTTCTTTTATTTGTCTGCGCCTTTGGCTTTAGTTTAATTTACAAAGGCAGTTCTGACCTAAGCAGGCTTGAGAAAGTATAATGCCTGATCAAATTCCTGATTTTCTACTCAATCAGAATTTGTATGAAGGATCTACTGAGTTTGAAAAATATACGGTTGTTGATAGCCGCTATAATAACCGGCCGGCGCGCATTCTTTATACCGACAATCAAATGGCGGCTCAGTCGGGACTACCATTCGATGATAATCCAGAGATGTTATTTGATTACAACCAACGGTTTATGGAGATTGTTGGGCAAATGAAACCAAAAAGCTGTCTGGTTATCGGGGGTGGTGCATTCACTCTTCCGATGGCAATCAGTAAGCTTTTGCCTACGACCGACATAGATGTATTCGAACTTGATGGCGGACTTATACCAATCAGTGAGAAATACTTTGGTTTTCGGCAAACCGAAAAAGTAAGGGCGTATATAGGAGACGGACGTCAGTTGCTTAGGCGTTCAACAAAAACTTATGACGTAATACTAATAGACGTATTTAATAGTGTAGATATACCTAAAGATTTTAATCAGCCCGATCTACCAGCGGAAATAAGAGAAAGATTACATCCGAATGGGGTTGTGGCGATGAATATTATAGCCGCCTATCATGGGCTAAGAGCAGAAACCCTTAAAAACCTGGAAGCTTCCTTTAAAAACGTATTTAATGAGGTAAATTTATTTCCAGCCGGTAGCGCAATCAGTCTTTGGATGTCGCAGAATTTTATACTTCTTGCCGGTGAAGACATTACCGATGCAGCTAATGCGCTTAGCTATAACCCGATTACTTGAATAAATAATGTCGATGTATTGCTAGCTTTGTTTCTTGCTGCCGTTAAATATGCCTGATATTCAGGTGAAAGAATTTTTGGAAACTCTTTTGCTGCAGTAGACACCGCATTTGCTAATTGAATACTCGCTCTATTGTTTTGATGATCTACTAAACCAGGAGGTCTTTTAACTAAATCCTCAACTTGTTTTGCGCTAGGTTCCGGTTCTCCAGTAATACGCTGAGCACATTCTTCATGAGACTGAACAATAAAATCCACCTCTTCTATGTTCATTAGATATACGCCTCAGTCCTTCGTGGTACTGAGACAATAATTCAGTTAGCTGCGTTTCCTTCCTAGAAGTCGTCTGTTCGCTATAAAATATCAATAAATCCTAACATAATTACCTCAGTTCCTCAAATATATTGCAGTTACTCAATACATCGTGGACACTTTTATGCCCGTGGAATAGTTATGTTTAATGTATCACAGAATTCTTGTGGAGTCAGATACTTTAAGGCTTGGTGGGGTCTAAAGAAATGGTAGTCGTTTAACCAATGGTTAATCTGGGTCTGTAGTTCTGGTACAGTTTTAGCTGACCTATCTTCGTCTAAGCACTCTAGCTGTAACTTACCAATTAGGTTCTCCACGTGAGGTTTATCCTTTGGTGTTCTTGGTCTAGCGAAGTACTGAGTTATGTCTTGGTCTTTTAAGAACTCTTGGGCTTTACCTAAGTTCTCCGAGCCATTGTCGTTAAGGATAGCTATGTCCGATCCAAAGGCGGATATAACCTTTTCCAGGGCTAATTTAGCTTGGGCGGATGAAGGCGTTCCCCCGGCATGAATAACAGCCTGTTTAGTTACTACATCTACGGCTACAAAGGCATAGCGGGTGCCTGCTCCGGGCATCCATATATGCTTCATGTCGAACTCAATTAGGCTGTGTGGCTTTACTGCCCTGAGGTTGTATGGCTTACGTATTCTAACTAATCTTTTAGCTGTGGCATGGCGTTTACGTAGCCTAATGGCTTTAGAGAAGTAAAGTTTAAACTTCTGGATTATCCTGCCTATGGTGCCGTAGGAGTAGTCGTATCCGTAATCTCTATTCACTACCACGGCTAGCTTCTTAGATGAATAGCTCGGATAGTCTGTTCTAAGCTTGCGAATTAGTCTAACGAAGTCTAGATCATAGGTAACAGAACGCACTTGCTTAGGCCTAGTGCTCATACTTTCTAAGGACTTAAGGTACCCGGGATTGTACCTTTTGTACCATTTGTAGAAGTAGCTCCGAGTTATGGCAAAGTGTCTGCAGGTTAAGCTGACATTCTTGGTTTTAAATAGATAATGCTCAATAACTGTTAGTCTGAATCTAGCATCCCTACTTAACTGTACATTATTAAGCCTATTCAAAGCCCGGTTATTTGGTAGTATTGATCTGTAGATCGTAGATGATCCAATACGGTTAGACATGATACGTCTTACCCTCCTCGTATTTTAGTTAGTGTTTACAACAACTATTCTACGAGACGGATTGTCTACGATCTATTTGAGTACAGCCAACTAGCAAAGCAGTACCTAGGCATATTGCCGCTGCTTGCAGGCTAAATTATAAAAAGTTTTCAGGCGTTAATGCAGGCACAGCACTTTGAGCGAAGTCTTTGATGTTACGAGTGACTATAGCTGATGCTTTGCAAGCCAGAGCAGCTTGCTCAATAACGGCATCTTCGTAATCACTTATACTGCTTTTCAGCGCATTGTTTAAAATATTATCGGATGTAGCAACAACAGTAAATTTACTTAGCAACCAGCTAATATTACGTCTTATTTCTTCTTTAGGCACTTTAGCATGTTCTAGTAGGTAGGCGAAAGTTGTCACTATATGCCCACTAATATACACCGTGCATCCATTAGAATGCTTTTCTAAAATTGCTTGCGAAGCCTTATAGCCTGGTCGTTCTAAAAGCACGTCTAGTATAACGTTTAAATCAACGAGAATACTTCTCTGCATAAATGGCCATTATAGCTTTTTTTGAATCATCAATTGAGTAATGCTTAAGAGACCCAACCATACTGGCAATACTTGGATTATTTGCTTTGTCTGATTGAATTTTATACTGTCGCAGATATTCAGAGAACATACCCGAAACAGAACTCCTATTAGCTCTAGCCTGTTTGTGGGCAAACTTTGCTAAATCTTCATCTATACTAAGGGTAAGTTTAGTTTTCATACGTATATTTTAGCAAATTATACGTACATTAGCAACTTCTGCATGTGCTTTATGTCATAACGAACCGAGCTGCAGCCTTAACCGTTCTTGAGGCTTTCTAATAACTCAATGGCTTTATTTCGTAGCTCGTACTGTACAAATACGTGGTCGTGATAGTAAGGTGTTAGCAAAATTGCGAAATTTTAACAAACAAAAACATAAACTTGCATCACCTCTGTAAAGTGAGTAATATTTCTGCTTGGTACACCGTAGTGAACGAAGTTCTAACCTATTTAATTAATTGCTAGCTGCCAAGGGGTTAAATAATTTTAGACCTTTAATATTGGAGAAGTCAGCGGTATTAGCAGTCCATAGCTCGGCATTATTGACCAGAGCGGTAGCGGCAATAATAGCGTCAGGCGTTTTGATTTTATAGTTCTGACGCAAGCTTATGGTCTGGTCGGCTATACTATCGCTGATGCTAACCAATTCTCCGCTAGCCAGCATGGCGTTTATGGCCTTAACTTCACTATTGGTGATGTATTGAAACCCGAGAGCTTCAATCTTAGTAACTATTGAGTACACGGGAACTATAGTAGATAAGTCCATATTAGACGGAATAAAGCCAGCCTTATACCAATAGATAAGAACGTTAGTGTCAATAACTGCCTGTTTCATGACCAGTTATCACGCTCGGTTCGCTGCCATTCCGAAGGGTTAACTATCTTATCCCAGGCGGTTACTTTATTTTTATTGCGAGAAGCTTTGATTATAGTGTTAAGGTCGGCAAGTGTTCCTCCCGCTGATTGCGGGTCAGGAAGAATCACCTTGGCGCCAGGGCGTAGGTTATTCCGTTCAGCATATGCCTTAGGCACACGTAAGGCATACGAGTTCCCCGTCTTAATTACAGTAGCAGTAGATGTGTTCATAGTATCTATTATTGTATATACATAACTATTTAAAGTCAACTACTTTTTAGGTCTAATTAACAGATGACACTGACAGGATTCGAACCTATTTAAGGTGTTAGTGAAAATGCTACGTTTTAATAAGCAAAAATAGAGTCTAAATTTACCACTGTTAAATTAAGTCAGATTTCTGCTTGGTACGCGTGGCAGGATTCGAACCTACGACCTTTGGCTCCGCAAGCCAACGCTCTATCCAGCTGAGCTACACGCGCTTATATTGTCCCTAATAAAACAGAGGTCATCTTAGCATACTATACTTCTTATCGTCTAGTAGTCTGATATTTCAAAAATAAAATATATAATTGTCGTGTGGAGAGGTACCGAAGTGGTCGTAACGGGGCAGTCTCGAAAACTGCTGTACGGGTAACCGTACCGTGGGTTCGAATCCCACTCTCTCCGCCAAGAAAATTTAAGAATGAAGTAAAAGAGTTACTGAATGAGTCTTCTGGGTCTTTTTGCTTGGACTGACGTTGGGTTTTCCGGTTGCTTAACTACTCCGGGAACTGCTGGCTCTACAGTCTTTGTCGCGACAGCTGGCTTTGCAGCTGGCATTGACCGTGTGCGAAAGTAAATACCTAGCAAAAGCATCGCGATTAGGATATAAGCCGGGCTGAACCAGATGGTCAGACTGCTGATATAAGATAATACAAGATGAATTAAATTATCGAGTGAAACCTTATAAGCTGAAATGTTTGTATGCAGATTAATGAGAGAATCTAATTTATTGTTGAGGACACTACTCAAGCTAGAAACAACTATTAGAACGAGCCCAGATATAGCAAAACAAAGGCTTAATGTAATAAAAAACAAAGATTTCTTTCGGTAATTAAGTAACAACAGGAAGACAAGGGTTATTAAGGCCATTAGGGCAAAGGCAACGGGAGCTATTTTGAGTCGGCTATATATTTGTGGGCCATTAAATTGTTTGTAATATGGTTGGCCTGAAGTTTTAAAAGATGCCGCATCGATTATATTACCCTTGACCACAACTTTACTTTGTTCGACGAGAGTAATTATTTCTGATTTAACTAAGCTAGGACTGATAGAAGGAATTTGGCAGGTTAGTGCAAGAGGGTTGGTGCTATTGAGTTTGGCAATTTCAGCTAAAGTGCATTTCGGTAGTGCCAGATAACGGCTTTGTGTGTAGTTACCGAGTCTGTTTGCCAGATCAAACTTGGTCTGGCTTAAGTTAATATTAAAGTTTGGTATGGAACTCTTCCCTTCCAGCCACAAATAGTTAGCATCAATAACTTTATTTGTATCTGCTGTAAATTGTTGCACTGGAAAAGCCTGGATTAGGTCACCCCTAATCAGAGAGAGTGTGGCTGTATCAATAGATGAGCTCTCTAAGCTAACGCCAACATCGTTAGTCGTATTATTGATGACATCCGAATAAAAATTACTGGATTTAACCCAGGTCTCAAGGTGGGTAGGACTAGAAAATGCTGAATGTAGGCTAAAACTTAGAGCTAAGCCAATTAGCCCAATAATTAAAGCTAACCCAAGCAAAACAGATAAAAATCCTTTAATTAAACGCATAGATGTAATTATAGCCCTATTAGTTATACTGGAAGCTATGGCCGAAAGTATTTTTACAAAAATTATTAGAGGTGAGATACCATCTCATAAGGTATTCGAAGATGAATTAAATCTAGCCTTCCTGGATATTCATCCGGTACAACCGGGACACACACTGGTAGTACCTAAAAAGCAGATCGCTGCCTGGCAGGATTTAGATGATAAAGACTATATTGCTCTTATGGAAGCAGTTAAGCGTGTTGGTAAAAGGCTTAAAGATGTTCTTGGCTCCCCGTTTGTTGGTGTTAGGATAGTAGGCGTTGACGTACCACACGTGCATGTTCACCTGATCCCCTTCTCTACTGTTGATGAATTTAATCAACCACAAGACTTAACTGCTGAGCCTGATCATGCAAAATTGCAGGAAATGGCAAATAGAATTGCCTTTTAATGTAGAATAACAGTAATGGACTTTCTGTATTCTATATTTTTTGGCGCTGGCGCCACTGCCCTTGCCTACAATACTCTGGGCCGCCGGGTAGGTTACAGCAACGGCAAAAATATAGTGATTACCCTAGCCAGCATATTTATTTTTACCACCTTGGTTTTCTACACAATCCTAGCGTTTACACTACATATTAAATAGCCATTTAGTACTAGGAAATTGTAATTATAGCTGATATCATATGGCTATGGACGAGAGGGGGTTGGGCAAGCGTCTGCAAGAGGCACGTTTAGCTGCCGGGTTAACCCAGCAGCAACTATGCCATAAGGCAAACCTTAGCTTTTCGACACTAACCAAAATTGAAAGAGGGGCTATAAAGTCACCTTCAATTTTTACTATTCAATCGATTGCCAGTGCGCTAGAGCTTAGCCTAGACGATTTAATTGGCCACAACCAGTCAGGGACTAACCGGGATCTAAAACAGACAAAAACTGGCGTAAGCTTTGTGTACTTCGATGTTAACGGCTGCCTTGTGTACTTCTATCAACGGGCCTTTGATAAACTAGCCCTGATATCAGGCGCACATTTAGAGGCGGTTGAGTCGGCCTTTTGGCACTATAACGATCAGGTTTGTAAGGGTGAGATAAGTCTCGATGACTTTAACGCTAAACTGGCTGAACGCCTAGGCATGGATAAACTCCGCTGGCAGGATTATTACATTGAAAATGTTGAGCCTATTAAAGAGATGCAGGAGCTTCTTGTCTGGACATCCAAGCAATATAAGATTGGGCTAATGACCAACATAATGCCAGGCTTACTTAGTTCAATGCGCCGTAACGGGCAGCTCCCTGATCTCAAATATGATGCGGTAATTGACTCTTCTGCTGTTGGGGCCATAAAACCTGAACTTAATATCTATAAAGAAGCCGTAAAGCAAGCCGGCGTTAGTCCGGAGTCAATACTTCTAATTGACGACGACCGTATTAATTTGATGGCAGCTGAACGTTTAGGCTGGCACGTTATGTGGTTTGATGATTCTCATCCGGCCGATTCAGTGGAGAGGGCCAGACAGGCCCTGGAACCCTCTTCGTAGTCCTATAGTCGAAAGAAAATTTAAACAGAATATTTTTCTAATTCAATTTGAATTGAAATTAGGTTGGCTTTGGCTTCCCTAAGCTGTTCTTTAGTTTGTTTAACTAAATCTGCTGGTGCGTTCTGTATGTACGACTTATTGTTTAATCTTGCTTCTAACTGATTTATGTATGCCTGTTGTTTAGTTAGCTTTAGCTCCAGTTCACTGGCGTAATTATCTGCAATTTCTGAACTAATATCTAGAGAACAGATGAATTTAGGGTTGGTTATTTTTAAATTGCCACTTCCCTTTTTAACACTTCCTAAATTGGCCAGTTTTTTAATTAAATCGGCATTAGTTTCTAAAATTATCGAGTCTTCGTAAAAAAAAGCAGTCTTTGAAACCTTTAGTGCTTTTTGAATATACCTTATTTCGCTAACTAGTGTTTGTATTTCATTAAATTCTTGGGCTTTATTTTTGTCATATGGCAATATTCCATTAAACTGTTTAAGCGCAAGCAAATCAGAAGAGTCTTCGTTAATTGTTTGCCAAATAGTTTCGGTAACAAATGGCGCGAACGGATGAGCCAAAACAAGCGTTGATTCCAGCAAGTATTCCAGCAGCAACTGATTAGGCTCGCTTTTACTGGCTTCTATATACCAGTCTGCTAGGTCATCCCAAACGAAATGATATATAGCTTCAAAAGCTTCGCTGAAATTGTAGTTATCCAGGTTAGTTAACAAGTTAACTTTTACATTACTTAACTTGCTAAGTATCCAATTATCTACCCCTGTTACAGCTTGAACCTCACCCCTAATAGAATTTTTATTGCTCTTATCTTCAATATACCTAGCTATATTCCAAAGCTTATTACAGAAATTTCTTGCTTCTTCTACCCTTCTCTCATCATAGCCCCGGTTTACAGCCGCTGATCGTCCCCAGATTATTCCCATGCGGAGGGCGTCTGAACCATATTTCTCAATAACTGGTAGCGGGTCAACTACATTGCCGACTGACTTACTCATTTTGCTACCGTCTTCGGCCATTACATAGCCATGGATATAAACGGCCTCAAAAGGTATTTCGCCTGTAATGTACAAACCTAGCATAAGCATACGACTTACCCACGGATATAAGATCTCTCCACCGGTTTCCATTAGGCTTAACGGGTAGAATTTATTAAAGTCAGAGCTATCTTTTTCGCCAAAATTTAAGGTAGCATATGGCCAGCTGCTACTGCTAAACCAAGTGTCGAAAACATCTGGATCTCGGCGGTAGGTTTTGCCGTTGATTGTGAGTATTTCTTCACCAACTCTTTCGTCGTAAATCCAGTCATCGGGGTCGTCAACATTTTGAAAAGCCGGTATCGGTATACCCCAGGCTATCTGGCGGCTAATATTCCAATCTTTTAGGCCCTGCAAGTAGGCTATCAGCTGGTCTTTTTTAGATTCTGGATAAAAGGTAATTTTCCCTTCCTTAAGCACTTTAATTGCTGGTTTAGCCAGACTTTCCATCTCTATAAACCATTGCTCCATCAGCATCGGTTCAATTATAGTGTCGCACTTATAGCAGTGCCCTACCCGGTTGGTATAGTTTTCATCAACTTTAACAAGTAACCCCTTTTCTTTTAAGGCTTCCACGACAGCTTTTCGGGCTTCCATGACAGTCATTCCTTCAAATCGTCCGGCTTGATGATTGAGGGTTCCGTCATGATTAATAACCCGCTTAACTTCTAGGTTATGGCGCTTGCCTGCCTCCCAGTCATCGAAGGAGTGAGCCGGGGTTATCTTAACCACTCCGGTACCGAAATTAGGATCAACCATTTCATCGGCTATAACTTGAACACTAAATGGTCCATTGACTCCTTCAATTTCTAGTACCCTACCGACATATTTTCGGTAGCGTTTATCGTCAGGATGCACAGCCACAGCCGTATCACCAAATTTTGTCTCCGGTCTGGTAGTCGCAAGCTCAAATGGCCCGTACTTCAGATAGTATAAGGGTGTTTTTGCCTCCTTATAGACGACTTCAATATCGGCAAAACCGGTTTGGTGGAAAGTACAGTAATTTACCAAGCGTTCACCTCTGTATATTAGACCCTCGTCCCACATTTTCTTAAATGTTGAGTAAGCTCTATCAACTATCTTTTTATCCAGCGTAAAAGTGAAATGCTGCCAGTCGCAGCTGACACCCATTTTTCGCAGTTGAGATTCAAAGTTATCCCTGTTTAACGCTACAAAATCCCAGATTTTTGAGTACAGCTCTTCCCGGCTGAAATCGAAACGACTCTTCCCTTCTTTAACCAGTTGTTTTTCAAAAACTGATTGGGTTTCAAAGCCGGCATGATCAGCACCCGGCACCAGCAGAACCGATTCACCTTTTGCCCGGTGGTACCGGGCGGCAATATCCTCTAGGGCCGAGGTTAATTCATGCCCGATATGGAGATTGCCATTAGCGTTAGGCGGCGGCATGACAATTGAATAGCCGACCTTATCGTTAGTCGGCTGAAAGGCACCGCTCTTTTCCCAAAGAGCATAAATATCCGCCTCATAAAGTTTTGGCTCGTAGGCCTTAGGTAGTTTCATAAGCTTTTATTTAATATATCACCTCTGTAATTAAACCGAAAGAGCATTGACGCTGCCGGTTCATATGAAAGAGTATAAACAGATATAAAACGCTTAGCGCTACATGCTTAACGAGGGCGCTACATCTAGCGTAAAGGGGTCAGTAGTATTTTCCGATAATTTTAATTTGTAATAGCCCAGACTAGCGACCATAGCAGCGTTATCGGTACATAGCTTTGGATCCGGATAGGCAAGGCTGATTGACATAGCGCTGGACAACATCTCTCTGAGCTTGCCGCTAGAGGCTACGCCGCCGGCGAGCACTACGCTAACCGGCTTATATTCCAAATATGCCTGTTTTGCTTTATCTATGATTGTTTCGAAAGCCGAACGTTGGAAACTGGCGGCAATATCTGCCTTCTGAGCCATTTTCAGGCGTTCAGGCAGGAATATAGAAGGGAAGTCGAAACTTTCTCCGGCTGCGGCTTGAGCAGCCCTTAAAACGGCTGTTTTTGGCCCACTAAAAGAAAAATCATAACCACTCATCTTTGCTTTAGGGAAGTTATAGGCATGCTCATTACCGGTTGCGGCTATCCTTTCAATAGACGGGCCGCCAGGGTAGGGCAGGCCAAGTATTTTTGCCACTTTATCGAAAGCTTCACCTATAGCATCATCCTGGGTTTGGCCTAGCAGGGTGTAATTACCATGGCCTTTAAACAAGGCTAACTGGCTATGTCCGCCTGACACAATAATGGCCAGCATCGGAAAGTCGGGTGCTGTAGCCGGCATAGATAGGCCCGGAACAACCGACTCCGTTAAGAAGTTAGCATAAACATGAGCTTCTACATGGTTAATCCTCTGAAGTGGCTTGTTAAGGGCAATTGCCAGTGTTCTGGCAGCTAGCACGCCAATCAGTAGGCTACCGGATAAACCGGCCCCGTAAGTTACAGCTATTGCATCAATGTCATACCAGCTGCAATTTGCGTTACTGAGGGCCTCTTTAACTAGCGGTATAATAACTTCTATGTGACTTCTGGCTGCCACTTCGGGTACCACACCTCCGTATTTTGCATGGATATTCATGCTGGAGGCGACCACGTTACTGAGTAGTTTACTGCCGTTTTCGACAACTGCTGCAGCCGTTTCATCACAACTAGACTCAATACCTAAGATTTTCATAATCAATACTAGTATACTGGAGTACAAATCATATGAACCCAAGAAGAATCGTCAAAAAGTTAGTTCCAAGTGGTCTGTTCAGTTTTATAGAGCCTTATGGCCATTTATTAGAGGCGGTTGCCTATAATCTGAAAAGCGGTTTTCCGGGGCGGGGAATTAAGGTTATTGGGGTAACTGGAACCAATGGTAAAACCACCACGACTTTTATGATTCACCGGATGCTTCAGGAAGCGGGTTATCACACCGGTATCATGACAACCGTAGCATGGGGAGCGGGGGATAATATTCAGTCACAGATCCAGCATTATACCAATGTGCCGGTTCCTGAACTCATGACCAGACTGAAATATATGAAACAGCAAAAAGTCGACTGGCTGGTTCTTGAAACAACCTCACAGGCATTAGCCCAGCACCGCGTTTTCGGGGTGCGCTATTCGGTTGCCGTTATGACAAACGTTACTCATGAGCATTTGGATTACCATAAAACCTTTGAGCGTTACCGAGATGCCAAGCGGCGAATGTTTAAGCTGGCTAACCGAAACAGGCAAGGTTTGAAGGTGGGCATTATTAACGCTGAAGATCCCAGCGCCCAGCTATTTGCCAGTGACGTCAAGAACCCGCTGTTATACGGGGTAGAGAAGGGTGATCTCCGGGCGTCGCGCTTGAAAATGACACCAACTGGATCCAGCTTTACCGCCAAGATTGACGATCAAACATATCAGATTAAGTGTAATTTGCCGGGCAGCTTTAATGTCTTTAATTCGCTGGCGGCTATCGGTGTTGGGCATACATTGGGGCTAAACAAAGACCAAATTGAAAAGGGCATTGCGGCTCTAACCGGCGTAGAAGGCAGGATGAATCATATTGACGAAGGGCAGAAGTTTGATGTGATTGTGGATTTCGCTCATACCCCGGATAGTTTTGAGAAGCTGTTTAAAGACATCAAACCGGTAGTCAAAGGAAAATTAATAGTTGTTTTCGGTTCGGCTGGACGGCGTGACGAGGCTAAGCGTCCGGTTCAAGGAGAGTTGGCTGGTGCTTATGCTGATGAAGTAGTTCTTACTGAAGAGGATGATCGAGATGTTGATGGCAATCAGATTTTAGACGAAATTGCCAAGGGGGCTGAAAAGGCCGGCAAAGTCAGGGAAAAGGATCTGTTTTTAATTTTGGACCGGCCTAGTGCAATTAGTTTTGCATTACAACGAGCCCGCCCCGGTGACATGGTTATGTTTTTAGGCAAGGGTCATGAGAAAACTATTGAAAGAGCTAACGGCGAAAACCCTTGGGATGAAATTGCTGAAGTCAAAAATGCTTTAAAGAAGCTAAAACAAAAATAAAAGAGGGCTTGACCATTAATTAGCACTCGGGTATATTGAGTGCTAGAAACAGGTGTTAATTTGCGAGATAACATCTGCTAACGATTTTAAAAATGGAGGATACAAATGAGCACACCTTTGCAGCCTATGGGCGACTATATCGTAGCCGGAAGCGAAGAAGCCGAACAGAAAACAGCTAGCGGTCTATATATACCTGAAAAAGCTCAGGAGAAGCCAAAAACAGCTAAGGTTTTAGCCGTTGGAAAAGACGTCAAAGAGCTTAAAGTAGGCGACCGTATCGTCTACAAAAGCTATTCAACCACAGAAGTTAAAGTTGATTCAGTGGAGTACATTTTAGTTAAAGAAGAAGACGTACTAGCAACCGTTAAATAAGGTAGAAAGGTAGATTGATTCACTATGGCAAAGAAAGTATTTTATGATGACGATGCAAGGAAGAGAATATTAGCTGGCGCTGAGATTTTATATAACGCCGTAAAGACGACGATGGGCCCAAAGGGACGAAACGTCGTAATCAGTAAAAGTTTTGGAGCACCTACAGTTACTCATGATGGAGTGACGGTCGCTAAAGGTGTTGAACTAGCCGATGACGACGATGAGACCCTGGGTTATAAGGTGGGCGCTGAGCTTATTAAGCAAGCAGCTTCCAAAATGAACGATGTGGCCGGTGACGGTACAACTACGGTAACTGTGCTTACCTACCACATCTTAAGCGAAGCTAATAAGTTAATAGCTGCCGGACATAACCCAATATTACTTCGTAAAGGTCTTGAGCTGGCCGCCAGCGACGCAATTGCCGGGCTAGGCACGTTCACCGAAGATATTCAAGGTAAAAAATCCCGGGTCGCTGAAGTTGCAACTATTTCTGCGGGTGATCAACAGATAGGTAACCTTATAGCTGAAGTTATAGACAAAGTTGGTAAAGACGGAGTAGTAACAGTTGAAGAAGGGCAGGGGTTAAACTTGGAAAGTGAAGTGGTAGAGGGCTTTACCTTTGACCGCGGATTCGTGAGTCCTTACATGGTTACCGATGCCGCCCGCATGGAAGCTATTTACGATAAGCCAGCAATTGTTATAACCGATAAGAAAATTTCCAGTGTTCAGGAATTTTTGCCAATTCTTGAGAAGTTAGCTCAAGCCGGCAAAAAAGACTTGGTACTGATTGCTGAAGACGTGGAGGGAGATGCCTTACACACACTGATCCTTAACCGTTTAAAGGGTGTATTTAACACAGTTGCCATTAAGGCTCCGGCCTTCGGTGACCGACGAAAGGACATCCTAAACGACATAGCCGTACTGACTGGCGCTCAAGTTATCAGTGAAGATCGGGGTATGACTTTTGAAGAAGTTGACTTAGATGTTGTGGGTTCAGCTCGTAAAGTCATTACCAATAAGGATGAAACCACGATTATTGAAGGCGGCGGTAACAAGTTAGAGGTTGACGCCCGAATTAAGCAAATTAATGCACAGATAGAGCAGGCTACCAGTGAATATGATAAAGAAAATCTGGAAAAGCGACGGGCTGCGCTGTCTGGCAAGGTAGCGGTAATTAAGGTCGGCGGAGCCACTGAAACTGAAATTGAAGAGAAGAAGTATAGAGTTGATGACGCTGTTCATGCTGTTAAAGCGGCATTGGACGAGGGAATCGTGCCAGGCGGTGGTGTTACTTTAATTAATCTAGCCGGGGCAATTTCAGTTGCCGATGATGACGATTCGGTTGCTGCCGGCAAACAATTGCTGGTTAAAGCGTTAGAACAACCATTTAGAATACTACTGGCTAACTCTGGTATAAACGCCGACGCTTTTCTGCCACTGGTCAAGAGTGCTAAAGCCGGGCAGGGAGTGAACGTTAATAGCCCGGATAAGCTTGTTGATCTGAAAGCCAATGGCGTAGTTGATCCAACAAGAGTTACCAAAGAAGCCATTCAAAATGCCGTATCGATCGCCGGTACCAGCATGACTATGGGAGCGTTAGTCGTAGATGTGCCAGAGCCGAAATCAGCAGGCGGTGCGCCTGACATGAGCGGCATGGGAATGATGTAGCTTATTCATTCAAAATGTGACATAATATTGTTATGTCCACTGAAGTTATACCGGTTGAGATTACTAAGAATGAGCGCAGATTCCTAATACAAGGAATTGATGGTATTGTATATTCTCCTCAAGCATCAGAGGTCGTACGCGCTACCTGGAGTTCTGTTTTTGACCACCTATACATTGGAGCTCAAACTGTTAAAAGCTTAGCTATACAGGAGCACGATCAATCTGAGACTGCTAATGTTTTTTTCTGGTCGGATACTGACACTGATTTAATGTCATTCATGGCAATTGAATATTCAAATAAACAAGAGCCAAAGGCTACCGTTCATAAGGACGGAAAGCGCGTTAGTGGACTGTCAGAAGCAAAAACCGACTATATTGCTAGCTTAGGCCGGCGGCTAGTTACGGGTTTACTTGATATAGAAATATCCCATGAAGAAACACAGGCCGCTCGTCAGGCCATCAGTGATATTCTAAGCCCCGTTAAAGCTCATGAGTTTCCCGAGCTACCGGACCATAGAAGGAAGAGAGAACTTGAGCGCTTCTACAACAAGTATTTTCCATCGGTATTATTTAATTTTCTTTTGGCTGATGAACAGCAAGAGCAACCCGACGCTACCTTTTATAATAGCCGGGCGGCTCAGCTAAGCGACCGTGATGCAATATTTGAGATTACCGCCGATACCATGATCTCCTACAAATCTGGGAAAACTGTCGCAGCCACGCAAAGCCGCGGCTTAAGACTTCGCAGGTTTTTCAGAGAACCTCTGGCTAATGGTTCTAGGCCGGTCGAGTACTGTGATTCGCTGACCTTAAACGGTAATCGGCGGCTATATATTAAGACAGAGAGAATTGAGTTGCCGGCTGATCCTATTTTCAGCAGAGTGCTTAAAGTTAAGCCTACCGCTATCGAAACTCCAACAAATTTAGGAGATTTTATGGCAATCTTAGAAAAAGGCCGGCTTGATACTACTGATCAATCGCTGGGTGATTAGTAAAGTAGTTAATCTCGTTCACAATATCGAGTAAAGCTTTGGCTCGCACGCCTTCATCTTCAATTTTTTCAGCTGCTTCGTATGCTTGGCCAATTAAATCTTTATTGTCGGTAGCTTGAATCATCATCATTAAGGTCTTGAAATTATCTTCTGCCGACAAATCCAGCTTGTGAATAATCGGATATAGTTCATCAAGAGCCTTGGTTTTTAGATCTACTAAATCGACCGGTTGATCCCCATCCTGATCAGTTAAAGTAACCGATTGAGGATCATTAGACGACTGGCTCATTGGATTATGAAACTGATTTGACTGATTGGGATCGTGAGCTGGAGGAGCGTTAAATGAGTCGTTGTCCATATCATTAAGATCCTGAATATTCATATCTATATCATCTGTTGCTTGCTGCTGGTCATTGCCGCTGCCGTTACTTCCATCAGTATTCGCTTGGTCTTGGTGCCCAAACATATTCCACCCCCTGTAAAATACTAGTGCTTACTCTTAGGTTATACTATATATTAGTTGTTTTTAAAAAACTATAGGGAAGAGGAGGCAACCAAAATATGCTTGATGACTTGAAAATGATTCATGAGCGGGATAAAGAAGATGCATTAGGTGTAGCAGAAAAGCAGTGGAGTCAGTTGCAGCATAATTATCAGGTAAACACCGACTTTAAAGATATACACAATATTGTTATTGCCGGAATGGGCGGCTCGGCTTTTCCGGCTGTGTTTTTACAGTCATGGCCCGGACCTAACGTTCCACTGGAAATAGTCAGAAACTATAATTTGCCTAACTATGTGAATGAGAATACCTTATTCATTTCATCATCATACTCCGGCAACACCGAGGAAACACTTAGCGCACTAGCAGAAGCCGAGTCTAAGAATGCCCAGATTGCCGTTGTTGCGGCCGGTGGAAAATTACTGGAGATCGCTAAACAAAAAAACTACCCCCTGTTTCATATACCGGGAGGTATTCAGCCGAGAATGTGCTCCTTTTACTTCTTGGCGGCCTATGTTCAGCTGTTGGAACCACTCGGTCTTGTTAAAGACGGTAGTACACAAGAAATGGCCACCGCTGGGCAGTGGCTAAAAGAGCAGGTTTCCGCCTGGCAAGCGGTTATTCCTACCGACACTAATCCAGCTAAGCAGTTAGCCTTAGAACTGGTTGGTAAATCAGTTGTAGTTTATTCAGGGCCGAAATTATTTCCTGCCGCCAATAAATTTAAGATTTGCATGAATGAAAATGCCAAAAATATAGCATGGGTAAATCAGTACCCTGAATTTAACCATAATGAATTCATGGGCTGGACCTCTCATCCGGTAGAGAAGCCATATGCGGTTGTCGAAATAAGATCAAATCTTGAGCACGATAGAATTTCTAAACGTTTTGAAATCAGCGCTCAGCTGCTATCCGGTATGCGCCCGGACCCAGAGGTTATAAATCCTGAGGGAGACACTTTGCTTAAGCAAATTATTTGGACTTCCAATTTCTGCGATTACGCCAGCCTGTATGTAGCATTGCTTAACGGCATAGATCCAACACCAGTTGGTTTAGTTGAAAAGTTAAAGGCTATGCTGGGCTAAATCAGCTACCTTAAAAATCCTTAGCGTCCCGGTCTTTGTTAAAATATTTATGTGACCATGAATTTGAGTGATGACGAATGGAAGAAAAGGCTGAGTCCTGACCGTTACCATGTTTTAAGGGAAAAGGGCACCGAAGCGCCGGGCAGCGGTACTCTACTGCATAATCATAAAACCGGGGATTATACCTGTGCGGCCTGCGGCCAAACTGTCTTTAAGAGCGAAACCAAGTTTGATAGTGGCAGTGGCTGGCCCAGTTTCTATGAGCCGGCTAACACCGAAGCAGTAAGGTTAAACGAGGACCGCAGTTTCGGGATGAGAAGAGTAGAGATATGCTGCGCTAACTGTAGCAGTCACTTGGGTCACGTTTTTAACGATGCTCCCGACCAACCAACAGGCATGAGATTCTGTATAAATTCAGCTTCGCTCGACTTTAAAGATAAATAACTATAAAAAGAAAAAAGCCCCTAATGAAAGAGGCTCCTTTCTTCGTAGCACTGACCTCATCCCTAAAGATTCGATCTAGCACTACTTACTACCTTTTGAGGGGTAGTAGCCACCTCACTTGGTGGTAATTACAATTGTATGCGCCCTGGCATAATACTCACAAGCCTGAAATAGATTTCTGGTGGGAAAAATGTGCAAAAGATGTGAATAATTTTACTAAGCTTATCTGACGATCAGGCATATTTTGTTCCCCAAACAGCCATTTGCTTGAGGGTGGGCAGCAAATCGGCGCCTTTCTTAGTCAGGGAGTATTCGCTCTTATGCGGTTGGTTGGCCCAGCTTTTCTTAGTTATGATACCGTGGGCTTCAAGATCATCTAAGCGTTGAGAAAGAGTCCGGGGGTTGATACTGCCAACAGATTTTTCCAGCTCACAGAACCTTTTGGGGCCGCTGAACAGGTCTCTTAGTATTAAAGCCGTCCACTTATTGCCAATAATCTCCATTGTGGCTGCTATGCAACCAACGTTCGGCTCAATTGTAGTAGAAGTATTCATAAATGCTTTACTTTGTATAGCATTATAGCTATACTAGTTAATGTAACTATATAAAGTATAGCATAGATAAGGAGAAAAAAATAATGGCAAAAATAGGTGTAATAGTCGGCAGCATAAGAGAAGGCCGGGTATCGGAAAAACTAGCAAAGTGGGTATTTGCAGAAGTATCTAAAGTGGCAGAAAGCGAACTGGTAGATTTAAAAGATTACCCAATGCCGCTTTTTAATGAACCAATATCGCCAAGATATAACCCGAACCGTCAGCCGGCTCCAGAGGTTAAGAAGTGGTTAGATAAGATGGCTAGCTTTGACGGTTTTGTGATCGTTACGCCTGAGTATAACCGCTCAATCCCCGGAGCTCTAAAGAACGCTATCGATAGCCTGGGAAATGAAGTTGCAGATAAACCTGCCGCTATTGTTGCCCACGGATCTTCCGGAGGTGCCCAGGCGGTTGCAAATCTTAGAATGGTTTTGCCGGGAGTTGGACTAGTTAGCTTACCTAATGCTTTGTTTTTCACTAATGCCGTCGGCGAAGCTATAAATGACGAAGGAATGCTTAAAGCAGAACTCCAAGACAGTCCTTACGGGCCTCAAGCCCAACTCAGCGGCTTGGCCGCAACGGTCGTCAAATATGCTGATGCCTTGAAATCAGTTCGCAGCTAAAGCTGTAGCTAATAAAGCAAGTATCGTATAATATTTGCTAATGATTGACAAAAATTTGGTACCCAGCAAGCTGTTATGGGTTGATCTGGAAATGACCGGACTTGATCCTAAGGAAGACCTTATCCTGGAAGTTGCTGCAGAAATAACTGATTTTGAATTTAAAACCCTGGCCAGTTACGAGGCTATTATCCGCCAGCCCAAAGATAAGGTAATTGACCGGATGGCCAAGAATGTCTGGTGGGCGGATTATCCAGGCAACCGGGATGACTTTTTAGCTAAATTGGATCAGGGCAAGGATTCTACGCAGGTTGAAGCTGAGTTGATCATATTACTTGAAGAGCACTTTAAAGAAGAACCGGCCATTCTGTCGGGTAATAGTATCCATAACGACCGGGGATTTATTAGGGCTTACTGGCCTAATTTAGATTTAAAACTTCATTACCGTATGCTTGATGTGAGCGCCTGGAAAGTTTTGATGCAAGGAAAATACGGTGTTGTTTTTGATAAAAAAGAAGTGCATCGGGCCTTTGATGACATCCAGGCCAGTATTGCAGAGATACAATATTATCTGGAGTGGTTTAGAAGTAGATAGATGTTGTCAGATAAGATTAACAATTTTATCTTAGATTTCCCCGAGGTTACTACGAGTCAGCCTTTCGGTAAAGATAAGCTAGTCTATTCTTGGCACGACCAGATGGTAGCTATTTTAGAGCCTAAACTGCCCATCAGGCTGAGTTTGCGCTGTGAACCTGAACTAGCTAAGTTACTCAGGGAAAAATATGATGAAGTTATGCCTGGCGATCACTTAAACCAAAATGAGTGGAATACCATCGTTCTCACCGGCCAACTGTCAGAAGCAGAAATTGAAGATCTGATTCGCCATAGCTATCTAATTGTAAATTCAGCTGCCGTTAGCCAGACTGACTTGTAATAACTTTGCCTGGTTGATTTGGCTGATTAAGAGCGAACGGCCACGTCGTCCAGCGGTTTTATTTAAGTCTGTTAATAAATCCGACAAATAAGTGTTTAGTTGTCCGGAAGCGATTTGGGCAAAGCTCTGGTTAAAGTTGCCGGCTGTTTCGGCGCTGCTCATTTCCTGGTCAACAGTTTTATTGATCTTAAGCTTTAAATACTTTGCCGGCATCGGCGAGCCAATATTTTTTAAGTATGACTGCAAGACCGAAGTGTTGCTACCTAGCGTAACGACCGCAGTAGCCACAAAAGTTTTATTATTACTGGATATATCAGGGACACTATAGGCATTAGTCAGTACATGAATAAGTTCCTGCTGATCCTCCACTACACTCTCCATGTAAGGTAAGTTTGACGAGCCTTTGGTTAAGCTACCAATGATACTTATTAATATTATTAAAGCAACAAGAGCAATAATGCCGATACCCAGTTTTGACCGCCATGATCCCGGCAGTCCGAGCTTAAGTGGTTGTTTCTGCGGCGCCGGGTTGAGAATAAAATCGTAATTCGCAGGCGGTGTAGCAATTGGAGCTTCAGACTGGAATAAATTGTTGCCGGCATTTTTAGGTAAGTTGTTAATGTCGACGGTGTGTTGTTCGCCAACTGGAATAGAATGGTCGCGGCGCAGGGGACTTGGCACTGGTGGAGGGGTGTTTGGCTGGTTGACCGGCTGAGGCGGGGTTGGCGTAAAATTAGGTTCAAAATTAGGCGGCATATCCTTAATATTAAAGCATAAGCCCATAACTAGAACCAAAGATAAGGTTTAGCAATATAGGGTGAAAGCTGTCTAGGGTACAATGTAGATTATGGACGCCGTTGATGAGGTTAAAAGCCGACTGAGTATTGAAGATGTCATTGGTGAGTATGTCAGTTTAAAGCGGGCCGGCAGAAGCTATAAAGCAATAAGTCCTTTTACTAATGAGCGCACACCGAGTTTCATTGTCAGTCCGGAAAAACAAATCTGGAAAGACTTCAGCAGCGGTAAGGGTGGCAGCATGTTCGACTTTGTTATGGAAGTAGAAGGTGTCGACTTTAAGGGCGCACTGGAACTGCTTGCTAATAAGGCAGGTATTGATCTCGCAAGTTACCGTAGTTCTTCCGGCAAAAGTAAGGGCCCAAACAAAGATAAGCTGTACGCGGCGTTAGAGGCCAGCGCTAAGTTTTATCAGGTTCAGTTTTCTAAGAATAAGGTTGCCCTGGATTACGTTTTAAATAAGCGGAAGTTTAGCAAAGATACCGCTCTTTTATGGCGTCTAGGTTATTCGCCAAATAACGGCTCGGCACTAATTAGTTATCTTAAGAAGCTCGGTTTCAGCGAGCAGGATATGAAACTTGCCGGCCTGACTTCTACTGGTTACCGGGGCGGTATCCAGGATATGTTCAGAGGCCGGTTAATGGTGCCGCTAGAGGATACTTACGGTAAGGTTATCGGCTTTACCGCCCGGCTGCTTGAAGCTAACGACAATGCTCCGAAATATATCAATACACCGTCGACAGTTCTATACGATAAGAGTCGACACGTTTATGGACTGGATAAGGCTAAAGAAAGTATTCGAAAGAATAATTATGCAGTCCTAGTTGAAGGTAATTTAGATGTAATAGCTTCTCATCAGGCTGGCGTAAAGTCGGCGATTGCTACGGCGGGGACAGCTTTAACGGAAATGCAACTTAAGATTCTGGGACGGCTAACTAACGATGTCCGGCTTAGTTTTGATAGTGACAGAGCTGGCATTGCGGCAACCGAGCGGGCAATACCCCTAGCTTCTAAAGCCAAAGTGTCCATAAGTATTATTAATATTCCTGCAGGAAAAGATCCTGATGAGCTGATCCGGCGTGATCCAAAACTCTGGCAGGCGGCAGTAAACCAAAATGTTTATGCGATTGATTGGCTAATTGAGCGCTACTCCGCCTTGCTGGATCTAGCTTCGGGCAAGGGCAAGCGGGATTTTAGTGACGTCATACTACCCACCCTGGCGAGACTGAGCGATCCAGTTGAACAGGACCACTACATCACTAAAATTGCTGAGCTCATTAATGTCGATAAAAGCGCCTTAACACGAAAGTTATCTGGCGAAGAAATTGAATCCACATCGCCTAAGAAACGTATTAAAACAGAGCCGGCTAAGTTAGATATGGCTACGGTAGAACACGTTAAAACTCAGGATAAATTTCTTAGCCTTTTACTAAGCCGAAAAACCTTACGGGAGTTTCTTGATCACGTAATTAACTCTTCGATGCTACCAACTGCTGACGGGCGGGAGTTATTTGAGTACTTAAAGGCCAACCCGGATTATGATTTTAAAGATGGCAGCGAGCTGCAAAAACTGGAAGATTATGGTAAAATAGAGTCATTGCTCTACGATGAGTTATACCAAGGCTTAGATTTAAATGATCTCCACGAAGAGACAGAACGTTTAGAAGCCGAATTGGTCACTAAATTTGTAAAAACCGAAAAAGACAAATTAAAAATCAGCTTAAACAGTGGTGCTAGTCAGCAAGGTCTGAGGGCGCTGCAAGAAAAAGATAAACAATTGAACGATTTATTAAGACAAGTGAAAGGAGTGAATCATGGCTAAGAAAAAAGCTAATGATACGCCAGCGGCTGGAGAATCCCAGAGTTTAGAAAAAGCTAAAGAAACTTTAGTTGAGCAGGCAAAACGTGACGGTCATATTGATCAAAGAGAAATTTTTGCCGCCATACCGGAAACAGTAGAAAATGCTGAAATTCTGGACCTGCTTTATACCGAACTGGCTGATTCGAGCATTGAAATAACCACCAGCGAGCCAAACCCGGAGAACTTTACCGATGAATGGGAAGACGAAGAAGAAGAGCTTGAGGAAACCCCAAGTGTATATTTGGACGATGACGTAGCTGATGATTCGGTCAGATTGTATTTACGGGAAATCGGTAAAATTCCGTTACTTAGTTCAGAAGAGGAATTGGCACTAGCAAAAAGGGTTGTCGCTGGCGATAAAGACGCTAAAGATCAAATGGCTGAAGCCAATATGCGACTTGTTGTATCAATTGCTAAGCGCTACGTGGGTAGAGGTTTGGATCTGCTTGATCTTATCCAGGAAGGCAACACAGGACTGCTGCGCGCGGTTGAGAAATTCGACCCGGATAAAGGCTTTAAATTTAGTACTTATGCAACTTGGTGGATCCGCCAGGCAATAACCAGGGCGATTGCCGATCAGGCCAGAACTATCCGCATACCTGTACACATGGTCGAAACTATCAATAAATTATTGCGTACTCAAAGACGGCTGACTCAGGAGCTCAACCGCGAACCGACCAATGAAGAAATTGCCAAGGAAATGGAAATTGATGTCGACAAAGTAGAACACATCATGAAAATTAAACAGGATATTTCATCTCTAGATGCATCAATTCGTGATGATGAAGAAGATTCTGTACTAGCCGATTTTATTGAAGACGAAGATACCGTTTCTCCTGAAGAATCGGCAACCGGCCAGTTGCTGAAAGAACAGGTTAAAGATATGCTTGGTGCACTTACCGACCGTGAACAGAAAATCCTAAAACTCCGCTTCGGGCTGGAGGACGGTAAAAGCCATACGTTAGAAGAAGTCGGCCAGGAATTTTCGGTAACCAGGGAAAGAATAAGACAAATTGAGGCTAAGGCTCTGGCTAAGCTTCGTAAGCACCGTGATGCTAAAAAACTCCACGACTATATTAAGTAGAAGCCAATGAGCAGCAAAATAAAGATTATTGGTATTTCTGGAACAAATGGCTCGGGCAAGGATAGCGCTGGCCATATTTTAGCCCAAAAGTATAACTTCTTGTTTCTTTCGGTGACAGAACTACTGCGCGATGAAGCAAAAAGACGAGGTTTGTCAGTTGAACGACAGAACTTACGAGCCATTAGTGCCGAATGGCGACGTGAACTGGGGCTGGGAGTACTAATGGATAAGGCAATTGCTGAATTTGAATCGAGAGAAGAGAGCTATAGCGGACTAGCTACGGCATCGCTTCGTAACCCCGGTGAGGCTGATAGGATTCATGAGTTCAAAGGAATGGTTATCTGGCTTGATGCTGATCCACGGAAACGCTATGAGCGTATCCAAGCCAATAAAGACCTCCGTGGCAGAGCCGAAGAAGATAATAAGACATTTGAGCAATTTCTTGCTGAAGAGCAGGCTGAAATGATTCATGAGGGCGATGAAGCAACCTTAAGCATGCAGGGCGTGAAAGATAAGTCTGACATGATTCTCTTAAATAACTTCGATAATATTGACGACTTTTCGAGCTATTTATCTGAAAAGTTAGGTCTTTAGCGGCGGTAAGTTGCGCTGCAGCAGCCTGATAACCAGGTATATTAATGCAGCCGAGAGAGCACACACCCAATCAATTAAACTTAAGCTACCTGAGCTAAAATATGGTTGAATAACCGGGTTATAGATAATGTTGGCGATTAAAAAGAATGAAGCACCGAAAGCCATCAACAGTTTTTTGTTACTCCAAAGATAAGGGCTGAAGAATTTTTCGCGCCGGTCGCTTCGCTCAAATAACAAGTAGACATAGAGACATAGAACTAGAGTTAAGTAGGTTAGCGTAGTAGCCTGATGATAAATTGGTTGCGCTGAGTAATTACCTAAATGCGCAGCACTTAAGTGGTGCCGGTTAAAGAACAGCAAGTAATTAAGGTAGGCAAGAGCGGAAGCCATAAAGCCATAACTTACAAAGCCAACCACCGAGAGTTTGGTAATAATGTGGTCTTTTAAGTTCCTGGGTTTATCGTGCATTAAGTTATGTTGATCATCATCCCAACCTAAGGCGGTAATAGGTAGAATTTGCGCCACCACATCGATTGCCAGTATTTGGATGGCTGTAATGGCTGGAGCAACTTTGAACAAGGACAGGGCGGCCAGGCCGATTAGCACAGTAAATAACTCGCCAGCGTTGTCTGTTAGGGCGCAGCGGGCGGCTTTCTTGATGTTCTGGTAAGTCAGCCGGCCTTGCTTAATAGCCCCGACTAAAGTGTCGAAACTATCATCCAGCAGGATTATGTCAGCAGCATCTTTAGCTACGTCTGTACCGGTGCGCCCCATAGCAACTCCGATATCAGCCCGCTTGAGGGCTGGGGCGTCATTAATACCGTCCCCGGTTACGGCGACGACGTGACCGGAACGCTTCACGATCTCCACTATGCGGAGTTTATCCTCGGGGGCCACTCTAGAAAAAACGGCACCTCCTTTTTCCACTAGCTGTAATATCTGGATATCGGCTAATTTACTAAGCTCTTCACCAAGGATGATGGTTATATCTGATGACAGTTTGGCCTGCAAGGCAATAGCTTTAGCGGTAGTTGGATAATCGCCAGTCACAATCGAGACTTTAACATGGGCCATTTCGGCTGATTCCATAGCGGCTGGAACGGCTTCGCGTAGTGGATCGATCATTGAGACTACACCTAAGAAAATGAAGTCCTGCTCAACCTCGTCCATATTAAAGGTTTTATGTATGGCAGACTTGGGCAGAATTCGGTAGCCATAAGCTAAATTGCGCTTGGCAGACATCGCTTCGGTCTCGTTATAGTTAAGAATGTAGGTCCGGTCGCGTTCGGTGAGTTTACGGACAAGCCCATGGTCCCAAATTTGTTGGGACTTCCGCAATAAACTTTCTGGCGCACCTTTAGTAAAAACTACCACCTTATCATCCTGTTTTCTAACAGAGCTAAGTAGCTTTCGGGCTGAATCAAACTGAAATTCTTTCAGTTCGGGAGACGCTGAAGTAATTATTTCAGGGTCGAGTCCGGCTTTCCGGGCAAGAGTAATTAAAGCGCCTTCGGTAGGGTCGCCTACGACGTACCAAGTAGCATGTTCGCTGTCTGGCGGATTGACTTTAGCATTGGAAGACAGCACCCCAGTCTTAAAGAACAGATCAAGTTTCTTGATAGCGTCAGGTTGCAAAGATTTACCATTCGCATCAACAATATCACCGTTAGTTTCATAGCCGGTACCAGTTACTTTATATTGGGTTCTGCCAATAAGTAGTTCCGTAACGGTCATTTGGTTTTTGGTAAGAGTGCCGGTTTTATCCGTTAGAATAAAATTGGTTGCACCAAGCGTTTCAACAGCTGAAAGTTTTTTTACCAGAGCTTTAGCCTTGGTTAATTTAGCGGCTGACTGAGCTAGGGTTATGTTAACTTCAGCGACTAATCCGTTAGGTATCATAGCGGCACCAATTCCGATGCCGAATAAGATTGCCGCATGCAGGCCTAAATGCGACCGCAGTGCTATTAAAGTCAGAAGAGCGGCTAAAATAATAGTCCCTGTCGCCAGTCTGGTGGCTAAGTGGTGCATTTCCTTTTGCAGCGGTGAGGCCTCAGACTTCGTATCTTCAGATAAGCTAGCAATACGGCCGAGTTCACTATGCATGCCGGTTCCTATAACTACTGCTGTACCACTGCCGGTAGCTACGGTTGTACCCATAAATAACAGGTTATGACGATTAGCTAGGGGTACATCGGCTGAAATTGCATGAACGAATTTCCGGCTAGGGTTACTTTCACCCGTTAAAGCAAAGTCGTTAGTTGATAGCTCTTGCTCCTCAATTATTCTGAGGTCGGCCGGTACGCTATCGCCCTCTTCAACATAGATAATGTCGCCGATTACCAGCTTTTCTGAATCCAGTTCCTCCAGTTTGCCATCGCGCATAACCTTGGCTTTAGGCACCAGTAGCTTCTCTAAGCTTTTGAGGAGGCTTTCAGCCTTGTATTCCTGAAAGAACCCGACAAAAGCGTTCATCAGGGCAATAAGTAGCAATATTATGGCAGTTTTGGCGTCTTTAAGATAAATACTTAAGCCCGCACTGACAAGAAGCATTATTACCAGCAAATCTTTAAACTGCCGAGCAAATGTTAGAACTATAGGTTCTCGCTTGACACGTACTAGCGCGTTAGGCCCCAGCCGGCTTAACCGTTCTGAAGCGCGCTCGCTAGATAAGCCCTTTTTAGTTGTCGTCAGTTGAGAAAGTACGTCGTCAGGGCTTAAGCGGTAGTAATTTAGGTGTTTAATTTCTGAAGGCATGCATAAGCATTATATATGGTAATGGGTCTAGACGGATAATTTAGCACCAAGACAGACTGCAGTTGTTAAGAGTATAATTACACCTAGTGAGTGACAAAAAACGGTTTGCAATTATAGACGGCAAAAGCGTCTTTTATAGAGGCTATTATGCTTTGCCTTATTTGAGCACAAAAGATGGTAAGCCGACTGGTGGGGTATTCGGCTTTGCCACGATGGCGCTGGAGGTAATGAAACGCTTAAAACCAGACTATGTGGCGGTGGCATGGGATAAGCCCAAGACCAATATCCGCCGCCGTTTAGAGCTTTATCCCGAATATAAGGCTGGTCGTAAACCAGCACCACCTGACTTTTACGAACAAATACCGTTACTTCACGAGCTGCTGGATGCCTTCGGCTGGCCGCTTTATGAACTGGACGATTATGAGGCCGATGACATTATGGGAACGCTTGCTGTTCAGGCGGAAACTCTCGGACTTCAGACAATGCTTATTACATCTGATTTAGACATGCTGCAAATGATTAGCGATAATATCCAGGTTTATGCTCTTAAAACCGGTTTGTCTAATATTGAACTTTACTCGCCCAAGAGTTTTGAAGCTAAATATAACCTGAAGGTTAATCAGTTTTTAGACTTTAAATCGATTCGTGGCGATTCTTCAGACAATATTCCGGGAGTTCCTGGCATAGGTGAGAAAGGCGCTGTCGAACTACTTAAAAACTATGGCACGCTCGACGGAATTTATGAAAATATAGATTTAATAAAAGATTCTCTCCGGAAAAAACTGGTCAGCGGCAAGGACTCGGCATATTTAAGTAAGGAGCTGGCCAGGATTTGGGTAGACGCGCCACTTGAACTTGATCTAAAGGCTGTCGACGGCAGCAAGATAAAGCCAGATCAAGTAGTTAATTTATTGGAGAGATTAGAATTTAAAAGCTTGCTTAGAAGTCTTCCCGAAACGATGCAGTCGGCTATAGAGAATCATAGAAGTGAAAACGGCCAGACTATCACTAAAAAGCATAAAGCTATCTTTATAACCAAATCACAGCAACTTAGAGATATTAAACTAAGCTCTAAAATTGTTTTCGTTCATAGCTACTGTGAAGGAGCGCATGGTCAAAAACCTTGCGTACTGGCATTGAGCGACGACACAAACACAGTTTATTGCCTAGATAAAACAGTTTTGAATCAGAAAGATACAGCTAGTCAGCTAGATCGCTTATTGAATGATGTTGACTTAATAGGTTATGACGTTAAGGCCACGTTAAAGCTCTTTTTAGGCTTAGGCCTAAAACTGCCCGACGTTCTGCACGATATTCAGATAGGAGCCTTTTTAATTGACCCGCTTGGTAGGGAAAAAACGCTTAGCGAGTTAGCGAGCAAATGTCTGGGTTATGATGGTAGCGGTTTTGACCAACTCGATCCGGACGCCGTACTGGCGGCCGAACCGGAAATAATATCGTTAATCAAAGCGATATATGAGGTCCAGCACCTGGCAATAAAAAAACTTGGCAAAGTTGAGTCGTTAGCAAGAGATATCGAGTGGCCAATAATCCCGGTTTTGGCCCGTATGGAGTTTATCGGGATCGAGCTTAACACTAAATATCTGGAAGATTTTGCCGATGAAATAAATGATTTAATATCCGATTTTAGCCAACAAATTTACGGTTATGCCGATCAGGAATTTAATATAGATTCGCCGAGTCAATTATCGGAGATTTTGTTCACTAAATTACAGCTACCGACATTCGGCATTAAAAAGGGTAAAAACGGCTACAGTACGGCGGCTAAAGAGCTGGATAAACTGCGGGGCAGTCATCCGATCATTGATATGATCACGCAGTACCGGGAAGTCGCCAAGCTTAAGAATACGTATGTTGATACCTTACCAAAACAGGTAGATGAACACTCAAGATTACATACGACATTTAATATGACTATCGCTCAAACCGGCCGGTTAAGCAGTACCGACCCTAATTTACAGAACATACCAATCCGGACTGATTTAGGCAAACGGATAAGAACGGCATTTATAGCCGGTAAAGGGCATAAACTAATTAGCGCTGATTATTCACAGTTCGAATTACGACTGGCGGCAATTCTCGCTGAAGATCATGAGCTAATCGATATGTTCAACCGCGGAGCAGATATTCATGCCACCACCGCTGCCCAGGTATTTGGCCGTGAACAGGAAGACGTAACTAAGCAAATGCGTCGCTACGCCAAAGTGATTAACTTCGGTATTCTCTATGGCATGAGCCCGCATGGCCTATCGGTTGCTACAGGCATGACAATGGAACAAGCCAGCGACTTTATAAGTAAATATAAGGCTCTAAGAAAACCGATTTTTGATTACATTGAGCAAGTAAAACAGGATGCTAGAGATAACGGTTTTGTGGAAACTCTGTTTGGTAGACGTAGACCTACGCCGGATATCCATTCTTCCAATTTTGTGGTTAGAAGTGCGGCTGAGCGGGCAGCAATTAATTTACCGATTCAGGGCACCGAAGCCGACCTGATGAAGATGGCAATGATTAGAATAGATAAACTGTTATCAGAGAAGTATCCAGAGACCAGGATGCTACTTCAAATACATGACTCAATTCTGGTTGAATGTAAGCAGCAAGTAGCAAGCGCTGTGGCTGACATCCTCAAATCTGAAATGGAAAACATTTATAAGCTACCAGTAAGACTTGACGTAGACGTAACAATTGGCAACAACTGGGGTGAATTATAAGGGTGGTACTTTTTCTTCGGTGTGACGCCTGCGCCGATTGACTACTCGTCCGCCACCAGCCCGCTTAAGACGGAAGGCCAGTGTTATAACCCATACCGATAAAACCAAAGCAAAGAAATTAGTAAACAGACTTAACCCCCCGACATGTGATGCCATGCCGAATTTAATGTTTACGGCAGAAATAAAGAAAACAATCAGCTCGGCCACGATCAATATACGGACACTATTTTTGGTTCTTTTGCTTTGCGCTAGATATCCAAAGGCTGCAATTATTATCAAGGATACTATTATCCCGATATATAGCACCGTTGAGGTTAACATATTAATGGCACACTGACCGTTGGAGTGCGTGCAATGACTGACAATGGACGCAATTGTATTAATAATATTCATGAGGCCAATTATCATTAATTGAATAAGAGTTGCCCTACTTGTTTCGTGGGTTAAATGCATGTTAACTATTATCCCACTGGTTAGTAGTATTTGAGAAGCAGAATAAAAGAAAAATAAGGTATTCATAACACCAAGACATTCTTCTCCTTTAATTTCGAGTAAAAGATAGGTAAATCTTGCCAAAAATGGACAAAAATGATAATATATGTTCTGTATGAGTTACTACATGAGATACTTCTTGTGGCTATTGGCAGTTATAGGGCTGGTTATTATTGTAATAATCCTGCTCTTACCTGGAGGTGGTAAAAAGAGTATCGGTGGAAAACAGTTTATCGACTACAGTTCCACTAATGCAGTAGCCAGTCTTATTATTGATGCACCAGAAGGAGCTAATTCCACTCACCAAGCCGTCAGAATAGATGTTAGTCAGTCCCAGGTTGTTTACCAGGAGCTGTCAACTTATAACTACACAGTAGTTAAACAGCAAACATTCACTAATAACCAGAATGGCTACGATGTCTTTCTAAGATCTCTGTACTTTGCTGGTTTTTTAAAGGGCAATACTAATCCTGCGTTAGCCAGTCCAAACGGTATCTGCCCGCTAGGTGACCGTTATATATATAACTTTGTTAGTAACAATCAGACGCTTATTCATTGGTATTCAACTTCTTGCGGAGATTCAACATACCAAGGCGTTGCCAGTCTGACCGTCAGGTTGTTTCAAAGGCAAGTTCCTAATTACGACTCGCTAACTTCTGACATAAACTTCTAAAACAGTTTTTATGCGACAATAGAGATATGATCAAGGCGATTATTTTCGATTGTTTCGGAGTTATTGTCGGCAGGGGCTTTAATTATACTTTTACAGTTGCCGGCGGCGATCCAAAACAAGACAAACAATTTCTTGATGATATGTTAAGAAGCGCTAATCTAGGGCTTATCAGTGAGAAAGATTTCAACCGGTCCATGGCAAAGCAACTAGGTTTGTCTGACTCAGAATGGCAAGCAGCCCGCAAGCGGGCGGAGCTGGCTGACAACGATCTTCTGGATTACATCTCTGAACTCAGGCGAGATTATAAAACAGCCTTGCTGAGTAATTCGAATAAAGGCGTTCTTAGTCAGAAAGTAGGGGAAGCTAATTTAGAGCGCTGCTTTGATGAGGTGGTTTGTTCGGCCGAAGTTGGTTTAATTAAGCCGAATTCCGACATTTATGAATTAACAGCAAAAAGACTTGGCGTAGCAGCTAGAGAATGTGTATTTATAGATGACCATGAAAGTTTTGTAAGAGCTGCAGAAGAAGTCGGTATGAAAGGTATTACCTATCAGGACCTGGATACGCTTAAGGCCGACCTGAATTATATTATTAGCCATTAATCCTAAAGCTGAGTTTTTTGCTTAGACCAAGAGCCCGCTTAATAGTCGGACCGTTGAGTCTTAAGCTGTTAGCAGCGCTGGAACTTTTTACAATTAAAACAATATCCTTTTCTCTAATTTGCACACCCACATTGATGCCGTATTTCTGCTCGATGTAGTTCTTTAGCCTAACAGCATCATCCGGTTCGCTGAATTCTTTAGCGCTTAATATGTTGAAGAGTGAATCCATAGACTAAACATTATACTTTGTATAATAAGACTAAGATATGCCAGAACTACCCGAAGTAGAGACCATTAGACGTGGACTAGACCAACTTATCGTTGGCAAAGAGATAAGTAAGGTATCTTTTGATTGGACCAAGTCGTTTCCCAATGACGAGCAGCAAGTTAGTGCCTTCTTGCTTGGTGCGAAAATTCAACAGGTTCGCAGACGAGCAAAAGTTTTAATTATTGATCTGGATAATGAATACTCTTTAATCATTCATCTTAAAATGACAGGTCAACTTGTCTATAGAAGCGTAGCAGCCAACTTCGGTGCCGGACATCCTAATGATTCCTTGATAGGCCAGCTGCCGGATAAATCGACTAGGGTAGTATTACAGTTTTCCGATAATTCCAGATTATTTTTTAACGATCAACGTAAATTTGGCTGGATGAGGCTAATGCCTAAAATTGAAATATCTAATATAGATTTTTTCAAAACAGTTGGTCCGGAGCCGCTTGAACCAAGTTTTACTTGGCAGGTTTTACGGCGTCAACTAGAGAAAAGGAAAAAATTAAAGATCAAGGCAGCTTTACTTGATCAAACAGTTCTTGCCGGTATCGGTAATATTTATGCCGACGAATCCTTGTGGGGAGCAAAATTACATCCTGAAACACTAGTCATATCCCTTACTGCCCGGCAAATACATAAACTCTACGATGAAATTGTATTTGTCTTAAAACTATCTCTAGATAAAGGTGGTTCAACAGATAAGAATTACGTTAATCATGAAGGCAAAAAGGGAAGTTATTTAGAGTTTGCTAAAGTATTCAGGCGTGAGAATGAACCTTGCCCGCGCTGCGGACACGATATACAGAAAATAAGAGTTGCCGGCAGAGGAACTCATATTTGTCCTCATTGCCAGAAGAAGCCGTCAGACTAGGCTGTTTAACAACCGGATAACATGCTTTGTGGTTGGCAGACGGTACTGAGCAGCCGACAAACCCTTACCGACTTTTATAGAAAATGCAGTTTCTGGTAATTCCTTGAATATATCTTCGTCAGTTGTGTCATCGCCGATTGCCATAATAAAGTCATGCGGATCTTTAAGCCAATGTTTAATGGCTTTTCCCTTAGTTAAATTGGGGTTTTTTATTTCTAAGATCTTATTACCTTGGATAATCTCAAGGTTATAGCGTTTAAGCACCGGCTTGAGCGCTCGCTTTAAAATGACACCATATTTTTGGGCATGGTATACCGAAGCCTGACGGTAATGCCAGACTAAACTGTGAGGCTTAATTTCGACCATCGCGCCTGGCGTTAAACGGGCATATTTTTCAAGCGTGGGAAGCAATATTTTTTGCCAGTCAGCACTGCTTTTAGCGTCTGAATGCCATGTCGTATTACCGCGGTCTTTATAGGCGGCCCCGTGCTCGGATATTAGATTAATGTTCAGCTTACCAAACCATTTGTCCAATTCGCTGGAGCGTCGACCGCTGATTAGTACTATGTCATTCATTGGTTGAGCAGCTAGCTTACGCAATAGATTTATTAAGTCCTTCGACGGCTTAGCATCCGAAAAGTTGGTTGTATATGGCGACAAGCTACCGTCGTAGTCTAGTAGCAGTAATCTCTTGGAAGAAGTATAGTACTGTTTGGTTAATTTCTTGGTTAATCGTTCATTGAGCGTAAAGGTTAAATGTGGCGTGCCCGGCACCGGCTGGTTTAGGGTGTCGATGAAGGTTTGGGCCCAGTCTTGTACAGTGTGCGTAGAAAGATAGTCCCGCATGTTTTTAAGGCGCCGTTTTAGTTCACGCTTCCTCATATGCAGAGCCTCTTTTATAGCATCGGTTAATTCCTGCTGGTCTTTCGGATCAACAATAATGGCGTCCTGCAGCTCTTCGGCCGCTCCAGCGCTGGAGCTAAGTATTAAAACGCCATTTTTTCGGTTACTGGCTATGAATTCCTTGGCGGCTAAATTCATGCCGTCTTTAAGCGGGGTAATAAAGGCAACGTCAGCTATTTGAAAGAGGGCAGTAACATGTTCAAACGGAACGGGCTTGTTGATGTATTCAACTGGCGTCCATTTAGGGCTGCCGTATCGCTTGTTAGTATCTTTTACTAACTGACTTAGTTTTTTACCAAGATCCTTATAGTCAGCAATGTCGGTCCGTGATGGTGCCGCCACCATTACAAAAACAACCTTGCCGTGGGATTTGGGGTTCTGCTTTAAGTAACTATCATAAGCCTTGAGTCTTTCAGCTAAACCTTTAGTCGGGTCAAGCCGGTCAACGCTTGCTATTATTTTCTTACGCCTATATTTTTGGCTGTATACTTTAGCGACCCGTCTTACCTCCTCCAACTGAGCAGAACTATTGTATTTGGCATAATCTATGCCCATCGGGAAATTGGCCACTCTAACAGTACGGTCATTTGTCAGAATCTGACTACCGCTGGTTTCTCCTAAGCCAAAGGCTTCAATTCCCTGAAGGAAGTTATTGGCATAACCGAGCGTATGGAAACCTATTAAATCGGCTCCCAGTACACCATTTAGAATGTCCTCGGAATGCTGAATCAGCCTGAGTTGCTCCGGCTCAGGGAAGGGGATATGTAAAAAAAAGCCGATATGGGCAGCTGGTTGTTCGGCCCTTATAAGCTGGGGCAGTAGCATTAACTGGTAATCGTGCACCCAAACCTGTGAAGATTTACTGATGACATTAACAACGGCATCCTTATAACGGCGGTTAACTGATTTGTAGGCCCGCCACCAGACGTCAGTCTGGTTACTTTTGGATGCTTTAAAGGATAAACTGTGGAATAACGGCCAGAGCAGTGAATTGCTATATCCGTTATAGAAGTCTTCAATTTGTTTTGAACTTAACCAAACCGGCACCAGACCCTCAAGGGCAAACCGATCAGTAATAAACTGCTTATCCTGCGAAGTTAATTCGTCACTAGGAATGCCGGGCCAGCCAACCCAGAGATTTGCCTTCTTGCCAGCTATATATGAGGATAAGCCGGTAGCCAACCCACCTACACTAGAAGAAAAGATTAAATTTCCCTTTTCTTTTCTTACACTCACCGGTAACCGATTAGATACAATAATTACTTTAGTCGTCATGACCCTTGTTAGCATAGCACGCCAGTTGGTTGCTACAATAGGAAAGATGATACTGACACTATCGGGAGAAAACAGTTTTGGCGTGCAGTTTGAGCTACGCAGAATTATCCAAGGCTTTATTAAAAACCACGGTGATTTGGCCGTAGAACAGATTGACGCTAGTGAAGCCAGCGAGTCGGCCGTCAAGGATGCTCTGACCAGCTTACCGTTTCTAACATCAACTAAGCTGGTAGTTCTACGTCAGGTTTCAGGTAATCAATCCGTATCCGAACAAATAGAACAATTCATAATTCAAGTACCGGATACAACTGAAGTAGTAATTGTCGAAGAACGACTCGATAAAAGATCAAGCCTGTATAAATTCTTGAAAAATAAGACTGACTTTAAGGAGTTTCAGTCACTCGACGCTTTTCAAGTAGTCCGGTGGGTAGGAGATCAGACAAAAAAACTGTCGGGGACAATTACGCCCGGCACGGCTCGCTACCTGGTAGAGCGCATTGGTACTAATCAAGAAAGACTGAATAATGAACTAAGTAAGTTAGTCTTGTACGATAAAGCAATAACCAAACAATCGGTAGATTTACTGACCGATAAAAACCCCAGTAGCAGCATCTTCGATTTATTAGAAGCGGCTTTTAATGCTCAAACCAACGCCCTGCTAAGGTTATATGAAGAGCAGCGACAGATGAAAGTAGAGCCGCAGCAAATAATTGCCATGCTTAGCTGGCAGTTGCACGTACTGGTGCTGGTTAAAACCGCCGGTAAAAAGTCGGCGGATGAAATTGCCCACGAAGCCAGTATCAGTCCTTTTGTAGTGAAAAAAAGTCAAAGACTGGCTGAAGAACTTAGTTTGGGGGAAATAAATAACCTGATTAGTAACCTGCTGAAGCTTGATATTATGAGCAAGACTAAAAGTATAGACTTAGACGACGCACTCATTCACTATTTACTGGCTATATAATCTATTTCTTTTTCTTGGCAGCTGGCTTTTTGGTGGTCTTAGCCGCAGTTTTCTTAGCGGGTGATTTCTTAGGAGCAGCTTTTTTGGTAGACTTAACACCGCTTGCTTTAGCTTGTTTGGCAGCCCGGCTTTTAAGTCTGGCTGCTTTATTCTTGTGAACTACACCTTTTTTAGTAGCTTTATCTACTTCTGATTGGACGTGACTGAGGGACTTAGAACTGGTAGTTTTTTTGAAACCCTTTAGAGCAGAACGCAGACTCCGCTTGGTTTTATGGTTACGTACGGCGGCTTTACTGCTGACGCGTACTCTTTTTTTTGCTGATTTAATGATTGGCATCGAGATTTTCCTTAGTTTGAAAGCTTATGCTTTAAATAGTATTCAGAAAGTGACTATAACAGAAGAGACCGATGCTTGTAAAGCAAAAGCATTTATGGTACTTTTTAGATAGGAATCAAAAATAAAAATCATACAAAATTTATATGCATAAAGCGCTAAAATAATCCTATGGATGAAGCCAAAACAAACTTAGCTGAACGACTCAAGTCGGCCAACAACGTACTTGTGACTGTTAGTCGTAACCCTTCGGTTGATCAGTTATCGGCGCTGTTAGGACTAAGCCTGTTCTTGAATAAAGAAGGCAAGCATTGTGCTGCGGTATTCTCCGGACAAATACCTTCTACACTGGAGTTTTTAAAACCGGAAACGACAATACAGAAAAATACAGATAGCCTTAGAGATTTTATTATAGCCCTCGATAAGAGCAAAGCCGACAAGTTGCGTTACAAGGTTGAAGATAACGTGGTCAGAATATTTATTACTCCGTATAAGAGCTCAATCGGCCAAGATGACTTGGAGTTTAGCCAGGGCGACTTTAATGTAGATGTGGTCGTGGCTCTCGGTGTAGTTGAGCAAACCGATTTAGATGAAGCAATTACTGCACATGGCCGGATTTTGCATGATGCGACGGTTGCCAGTATTAACGTTGGGTCGACTAGTAGTCTCGGCTCGATTAACTGGAACGACCCAGCTGCCAGCAGCCTTAGTGAACTTATAACCGAACTCGTGCAAATAATTAACCCAGAATCTTTAGATGAACAAATTTCTACAGCCTTACTGACAGGAATAGTTGCCACCACCGAACGATTCAGTAATGACAAAACAACCTCCAAAACAATGAGTATCAGCGCCCTACTTATGGCGGCCGGAGCAAACCAGCAATTAGTTGCTAATAAGCTGGAGGAAGGCCATCATCCATCCCCCATAAAGCGTATTAAAAAAGATGAACAACCCAGCAGTGAGCCTACTCCGACCGAAAAACCACCGGAACCGGGCACTTTAGAAATAGCTCACGAAGTAGAGCTGCCAGAACAGTCTAACCCTGAAGAGAGTATTGAGTTACCCGCTCCTGCAGAGCCGATTGAGGAGAGTAAGCCGGAATTAAAACCGGAACCGGAACCGGAACCCCAGGCTGGCCTGAGTTCTGGCTCTAAACTTGTAACTGAACCGCCTATGCTAGGGGGTACTTTGACGGCTAATTCTTATCAGAACGACATGGAACCAACTACCGATCCGCTAAGTATGCCTAAAACCGATATGCCGGCCTTGCTTGATCACAAGAACGATACCTCATCCCGCGCTCCCTTTAAGCCGCTGGATGTTTTATCTAATTCAGCCCCCGGTAGCTCAGCGCCTCAACTTATGCCACCGCCAGCCGATTGGAACGTCTCAGCTACCCCTGTGATAAATGAACCGGTTACACCTATTACTGAGCCATTACCGCAACCCCAACCGGTTCCCCCGCCACCCATACCTGAGCCTGTGGCCCCGCAGCCTATCCCTGAGCCAGTCACTCCCAAGCAGCCTGAAGAAGAGAAGTCCCCGCAAAAAGCCCCTACTGAAGACATAACGCCGCAAATTCATATTGATGAAGAGGGCACCATAAGGAATATTAACGGATCTAACACGCTTACTGAGCTGGAGGAGTCAGTTCATAGCACCCATCTTCAAAATACTAGTGCTGATGCTGCCAGGGCAGCGGTAGACCAAGCACTGACTAGCGGCCCAGATAATTCATTGCCACCTCCGAGTCCATCGCTGAATGCTCAACCACTAGGACCGGATTTACATCATGAGGAACAGACTCCACCACCCGTGCCACCGCCGTTTAATCCGACTCTCAGCTAGTGAAACAGGGCTTACTCCTGGTAGACAAACCTGAGCAATGGACGAGTTTTGACGCTGTTAATTATGTTCGCCGGATGATGGCGGATATTGAGCATGTTAAACCTAAGGCTATAAAGGTCGGTCACTGCGGCACTCTTGATCCTTTTGCAACGGGACTTTTAATTCTATTAATTGGCAAAGATTATACCCGTAGGGCAAGCGAATTTTCTAAACTGGATAAAACCTACACCTTCGAAATAGTTTTAGGAATGTCTAGCACGACCGGTGACCCAACCGGCAGACTTAAAGAAATCTCGTCTTATGAGCCTACTGAGACTGAACTAGAAGGGGCTTTGATGGAGTTAACCGGGACTATTAAACAATTACCACCGGTTTTCTCGGCCATTAAAATAAACGGCGTTCGTTCGTATAAGCTGGCCAGACGCGGTGAGCATGCGCCCCTGGAACCAAGAGACATAACTATCCATTCGCTAAGCCTGATCAGCTACAAATACCCGGTTGTTACTTTAAAAGCCAATGTTTCCAGCGGCACTTATATAAGAAGCCTTGGCGAAGACATTGGCGAGCGACTTAAAACCGGCGCTTATGTAAAAACTCTTAGACGAAACACTATCGGCAGCTTTGATGTAGGAAGCGCCCAGAAGGTTAAAGAACTTTCTTTACTAAACGTTGAGCAATTTATTAAGCCATACGAGAAGGGAACTGAATAATTTTTTTTCAAGCAGGCCCTTGATAAAGAGGCGCCTATCTGATAGAATGAACATACATGATACAACTAGAAAAGAAGGCTAAGGCTATTAAAAGCGCCCAGCTACACGATAAGGATACCGGTGGTTCCCACGCTCAAGTAGCAATACTAACCGAGCGTATTAAAGAGTTAACTGAGCATCTAAAAGTTCATAAGCATGACTATGCAGCCAGACGAGGCCTACTGCAAATGGTTGGCCAACGCCGACGTCTGCTACGATATATTGCCGAAAAAGATAGTCAAGCATACTTAGACTTAATCCAAAAATTAGGTATTCGCCGCTAAACTGTGCCCAGACAGGTGATTTTTATACTTAGTTAAAAATCACTCAGCTTGTGCACATTAAATCTCTAGACAATAGCTCCTTAAATAGAGCAGCAGATATACAAAGCGCTTAATTTTAATTATTCAAGCACAAGACCAAACGCAAGGCTATGTATATTTGAACTCTGTTTACGGTGCTTCCTTGTTAAGAAAGGATCAAAAATTATATGGGACAAACAATAAACCCAAGTGGAAAATCAATTATTAGCGTAGAGGGTGACTTTTGTGGCCGCAAACTCACGCTGGAAGTCAACCGCGTCGGTTTCCGGACCAGCGCCAGTGTTCTGGTTAAATACGGCGACACAGTGGTACTTGGTACTGCTATGGTTAGCAATAATAGCGTCGAAGGTTTCGACTACTTCCCGCTAAGCATCGATTACGAAGAGCGTTTCTACGCAGCTGGTAAAATCAGCGGCAGTCGTTTTATTAAAAGAGAAGGCCGTCCTTCCGATGAAGCCATTCTTATTGGCAGATTAATTGATCGCCCTATAAGGCCACTATGGCCGAAAGGTTACCGCCATGAAGTTCAGGGCGTAGCCACTGTGCTTAGTATGGATCCTAGTTTCCGTCCCGACATGATAGCTATGATTGCCATGAGCGCAGCATTTATGCTGACTGGCGCACCGTTTGACGGGCCGGTTGCAGGGCTGCGGGTCGGCTATGACGAAAACGGCAAATTGGCATCCTTCCTGACAACCGAACAGCTAGACAAGGGAGGCCTTGACCTAGTAGTTGCAGGTACCAAAGATGCAATTATGATGGTAGAAGCCGGCGCCAACGAAGTTTCTGAAGATCAAATTGCAGAAGCTATAGAATTTGCCCAAGCTACCATGCAGCCGGCCATCGCACTGCAAACCCAGCTAGCCGAAAAAGTCGGTGTTACTAAGCAGGAATTTAAGTTATCGTTGCCGGATGAAGCAATCCAAAAAGAAGTTGACGCTTGGTTGGAAGGCAGATTAGGCGAGGATCTAAGGCTGCCATACCCCGAAAGAAACCTGCTGATACAGAACTTAAAAGACGAGACTAAAGCTCATTTTGAAGAAAAGCTAGGCGAGGATTTCGCCACTGTTGCTAGAGAATACGACGATGCTATTACCATGGCCGTCCATAAGGACGTTCGCAAGGGCATTGTTGAGGATGGCGTACGGCCAGATGGACGTAAGCTCAATGAAGTCCGTCCGCTGAGCTCGGAAATAGGCTTTTTACCAAGGGCCCACGGATCAAGCCTGTTTACAAGAGGGCTGACCCAGGCATTAAACATCGTAACTCTGGCTCCAATGAGCTATGCCCAATTGCTTGATACGATGGAGCGAACCGGTGAAAAACGCTATTTACATCACTATAACGCCCCCGGATATACTGTCGGTGAAGTGCGTCGTCTTGGTTCACCAGGCAGGCGTGAAATAGGCCACTCTTATTTGGCCGAAAGAGCTTTACTGCCAGTAATACCGACCGAAGCCGACTTCCCATATGTTATCCGCAGTGTGACCGAAATAATGAGCCAAAACGGCTCAACCAGTATGGCGGCCACTTGTTCCAGCTGTCTAGCTCTGCTTGACGCCGGTGTACCGCTAAAAGCCCCGGTTAGTGGCGTAGCAATGGGTCTCATTATGGACGGCGACCGCCCAATAATATTAACCGACATTGCTGATGCTGAAGACTTTGCTGGTGACATGGACTTTAAGGTGGCTGGTACGGAAAAGGGCATTACGGCACTCCAAATGGACATGAAGGTACATGGTTTACCAGTTAGCATACTTAAGCAGGCACTAGTCGAAGGTAAGGCAGGACGGGCAGTAATACTCAAGCACATGCTTGACACCATCAGCGAACCTAGGAAAGAGCTAAGTCCTTATGCGCCAAGAGTAGAAAGCATCCAGATTAACCCAGATAAAATCAGAGAAATTATTGGTAAGGGCGGGGAGACCATACAAAAGATTACTGGCGAAACCGGTACTGACATAGATATTAAAGACGACGGTACGGTGCAAATTGCTAGTGCCGATCTAGCCAGTATTGCCGCAGCCAAGCAATGGATACAAAGCATTGTTGAGGAGCCGGAAGTTGGCCGGATATATAAAGACGCACCAGTAGTCAGTGTTATGGACTTCGGTGCCTTTGTACAAATTCTGCCAGGTAAGGACGGACTGGTCCATGTCAGCGAAATGAGTGAAGAACGGGTTAATAAACCCAGTGACGTAGTTAAAGAAGGCGACAAAGTCACAGTTAAGCTAGTAGCGATAGATGATAGAGGCCGATTACAACTAAGCATGAAAGCCGCTAAACGGGAACTAGATAAGAAGTAAAAGACCCTACAAATAACCATGAAGACAGTTGAACAAATTAATAGATGGCATGAGACTAGCTTAGGCTTGCTAGTCTCTGGCCTCATAGAGTTTGGCTTATTCTACGTTTTTGTTCTATGGGCAATCAATAACGGAAGCGTTCTCCTATACCTGATCTCATTGATTCTACTTGTGGGAGTTATTAAAAATCTACTTAAGTTAATTAAAAGGTTCACTTATGATCGAATTAAGCACTAAACTTGAACAACTTCGCGATATTGCCCGGGCTATAGAACAGGATAATGTTACTACAGAACTAAAAGCCGGTGCTACGCAGTTAGTTTTTGGAGAAGGTAATGAAGATGCCGAAATAGTTTTCATAGGTGAAGCGCCAGGCAAACATGAGGATTTAACCGGCAAGCCGTTTGTCGGAGCAGCCGGAAGATTTTTAGACGAAATGTTGTCTTCAATAGATCTTAACCGCAGCGATATATATATTACCAACATCGTTAAATACCGTCCGCCAAACAATAGAGATCCATTGCCCGCCGAGAAACAGGCCTTTCTACCATACCTTGAGAGTCAGCTAGAGGTAATTCAACCCAAGCTTATTGTGACATTAGGTCGCCACAGCCTGAATTGCTTCTTGCCGGAACTTCAGATTGGTGACTGTCATGGACAGCTAATGACATATAGGAACCGGGCTTTACTGCCGTTATTCCATCCAGCCGCCGCTTTATATAACGGTGGTAAAAGGCAAATCTTATTACAAGATTTTGCCAAAATACCGGCAATTTTAGAGAAAATTAATTAACTTTTTAGAAATATATTTTCGAAAGGAGAAAAAATAATATGGATAGAAATAAATCCAATAACCAGCCCAATAAAGGAGGGCAATCCAGATCCTTTAATAAACAAAATCAAAGTAAAGTTTTAAGCTCAACTCTGAGTACTTCCAGGGGGCAGGCTGTCAGGGCCCAAAAACGCTCGCAAGCCGACGCTCAGCGGATAGCTAATCAGTACATGGCGGCTGAATCAAAACCAATGAGAGCTAACTTCATTGACGATAGCCCCAGACTTAAAGTCATAGCACTTGGTGGTATGGACGGCGGTGGCTCGAAGAACATGATACTCGTAGAGTACATGGATGACGCAGTTATTATGGACTGCGGGAACGATCTCGGCGTCGATCTGCCGGGCATTAATTATGCTATCGCCGATACAGCTTACTTGGAGCAGATTAAAAACAAACTAAAAGCCTACATAATTACCCATGGTCACCTAGACCATATAGGGGGTTTGCCGCATATCGTTCCTAAGTATCCGGCACCAATCTACGGCAGTAAATTCAGCATTGGCCGAGTAGAGGAAATTTTTGAGAACTTTGGGCTGCCTATGCCGGAAGGTTTCGAGCTACGAACAGTAACTATGAATGAAAATACTCATGAACGACTTAAAGTTGGCCAGTTTTTTGTTGAACTTGTTAGAATTACTCACTCTATTCCGGGGAGTACTTGCATTGTTCTGGACACGCCAATAGGCAGGTTAATTAATACCGGAGACTTCCGATTAGACCCTAATCCTCTCGATCATGAAAGAAGCGATGTTGAAAGACTTCAGGAACTGGGCAACGAAGGCGTGCTGGCGCTGTTAAGCGAAAGCACAACTACCGAACGGGAAGGACGTACGCCTAGCGAATCAACGATTGAGCAAAGTTTCATTGATATAATGAAAAATGCTCCCGGACGAATCTTTATTGGTTTGTTCTCAACCAATATGAACCGTGTCCAAATGATAGTTAATGCTGCTGTACATAATAATAAAAAAGTTGCTATGGACGGACGCAGTATGGTTAGCACACTGGAAATGGCCGTCAGGCACGGTTTTGTAAAGATTCCGAAAGGTACATTTGTGCCTATAGCTTCCTCCAATGCACTTAAAGACGAACAATTAGTAGTTATCTGCACAGGTTCACAAGGCGAGCCCAGCTCAGCCCTTCAGCGAATGAGTAATGGTGAGCATAAACATATTAAATTAAAAGAGCAGGATACGGTAGTTCTTTCCAGTACACCTATCCCTTATTCTGGCAATGACTCAGATATTAGAGTAATGGTCGACGATCTTCTTAAAAAAGGTGTTCACGTGTTTAGACACTCTACTCATGAGCTAGATGGCATTGGGCCATTGCACGTATCAGGTCACGCCTCCCGAGATGAATATGCCGATATGATTAACTACACTAAACCTAAATTTTTTGTTCCTATTTACGGTGATTTCACCTCTAAGAAGTACCATATGGACTTAGCGATTGAACAGGGTATCCCGAGAGCTAATATGCTTAATGCCGAGAACGGCCAGATAATAGCCCTGACTAAAGACAAGATGGAGATAATCGGGGAAGTACCGAGCGGCACTGTGTTAGTAGACCAGACTGGTTCAATCGTTAATAACGTAGTTGTTAAGGACAGGGTTCTACTTAGTGAGGAAGGTCTAGTAGCCGTAGTCCTGACTATAGATAAAAAGACCGGCAATCTGCTGACCAGCCCGGACATAATTAGCCGTGGCTTTATCTATATGAGAGACAATGAGGAAATAATGAATGGCCTCAGAACTGAACTTAAAAGGGCGGTTTCTCAAAGATTTAAGCGGGTAGATCTGGATCGGTTTAAAGCCGAGCTTAAGGATCATGTAACGCATTATCTATTTGAGCAGACCGGTCGGAGCCCGATAGTTATTCCGGTTGTTAATGTTATTAGTGGTGGCGGTGGAAGCAAACAGAATAATAATGACAAGAAGCAACAGGGCCCAGAAAAAGTAGAAAGTAAAACAGCGGAACAAATAGCCGCTGAGCAACAGAAGCGTTTTCAGGAAATGAGAACCAGGCTACTCGCCCAAGATCCCCGCGTAGATTAGCGATAGCTTCAAATACAACAAAAGAAAATACTATTATATTGACTGATTAGCAAAAATATGCTAGTATTTATTTAAGTATTTAAAAATAAAAAGGATTAAAAATGAAAAGCAAAAATAAGTTGACCAGGGATAAAGTCCTTCCCATAGCAGCATCAGCGCTTGCCATTGCGGTAAGTGGACTGGCGCCAGCTAAAGCTTTTGCATTCAGGCGGAGTACACAAACTGAAGCCAGTGCTAAATCTCGGGGAAAACTGCCCAAAGCCGTGCTGACAGGTTTAGTGGAAAAACTTGAACAAGGTGGTAGTGTAGAAGTTGCAGTACACGATAAACTTCCGGGGGCAAAGGGTTTTGCTCAAGGAAGGCCTATTGTCTTTAAGGCCAGGGGTCACGATTACTTAGCCTACACCCAGGTTCATAGCCCTGATTTTGATCAAAAAAGACCAGCTGATGTAGTGGCAGATATGGCTATCATAAGAGAGCCGCATGCAGACCAGAACATCCCTGTAACGCAAGCACATTTAGATAAAAATGGATTACTTGTAAATGAAGATCAGATGGCTAACGTCGGTTACTCCAGGGGTGGGGATACATCGAGCAAATAACATAAGAGCTACTAAGGGGTACATAGGATATTCTAGCAACTTTCTAAACGGTAAAGCTTAAGCAGATTGACTTTTGTAGTAAAAGGTGCTACAATTAATTTATACATTAGCATCTTATCCTGAACATTGATAAAATAAGAATAGTTCTATGCCAAAAAAGAAAAAAACTACAAGAAGCAAAAAGCCGATTGAAACAGCCCAGAAGTCACCATTTTTAATGCTGGCAAGTGGTGTTATTGCTGTACTGCTCGGTTTAATTGTCTTATTGGGCGGTTTCCATGCTGGTGGAGTGGCTCCAACCAGTACGTATAACGTACTGTATTTTCTGTTCGGCCTGGCGGCTTTTATTACGCCAGTTGCTTTAATTTATATTGGCATTTATATATTTAAGAATGAAGAGCATAGCGTATCTAAAGCTAAAGCCGCCGGTATGTTATTGGTCTTTATTCTGGCAAGCAGCTTTTTTTACACGATGCTGGCTCAGAAAAACCGTTATGGTAACTGGATAACCAATAAGCATGGCGGACATGTAGGTAGTGTAGTAGGCGGCCTGGTTTTATCGGCCTTCGATAAATTACCAGCTTCCATATTCTTACTAGTGCTGACGCTACTGGCGGTATTTTATGCTTTCAGTATTCCGCCTACCGTTTTAGTCAAATTCGCTGGAATATTTAAACGAAGTGAAGAAGAGGAAGAATCTGAACTGGCTGCTCTTAAAGCTAAAGCCGGCGAAAATTTCCAGCTTAACGAGGGCGTGCCGGTTGTTCACCATGGTGTCAGTCCGGAGCCACAACCAAAGCCGTTATCTAGTCTTAAAAATACCGCTCAAAAATTATCAGGCACGGAAAACCATGAAGCGCTGACTACAACCTCAGATGTTAATTGGCAATTTCCTAGCATTGATTTACTAAATCAAAAGCAAGACAAGGCAGACGCCGGTGATGTTAATACTAACGCCCGTCTGATTCATGATACGTTTTCTAACTTTAATATTGATGTCGAGATGGAAGGGGCTAATATTGGCCCTCGGGTTACCCAGTACACCATGAAACCGCCGACTGGCGTAAAACTAACCAAGATTACCGCTCTTGAGAACAATCTGGCGCTTGATCTAGCTGCTCACTCGATCCGTATTGAAGCGCCAATACCTGGTAAACGGGCTGTAGGTATCGAAGTTCCTAATGTTAAAGCTGCAACTGTTAGAGTAAGTTCTATACTAACGTCTCAGGCTTGGCAGGATACTAAAAGCAACTTATCGTTAGTTATTGGAAAGGATATAGCGGGCCATCCGGTAGTTACTGATTTAGGGCGGATGCCACACTTGCTGGTAGCTGGACAGACCGGTTCCGGTAAATCTGTTATGATCAACACCATTTTAACCAGCTTACTGTATAAGAACTCACCGTCAGATTTAAAGCTTATCCTGGTGGATCCAAAACAGGTGGAACTTAAACCTTATGATGAAATACCGCATTTACTTACTCCGGTTATTACTGAACCAGAAAAGTGCATTAGCGCCCTTAAATGGGCGGTTGCCGAAATGGAAAGACGATATAAGGCGCTGGCTGAAGTCAGCAAGCGAGATATTGCTGAGTACAATAGCCTTAAAAAAGAAGAAGGCATGCCATATATCGTGATTGTCATTGATGAGTTGGCGGATCTGATGATGATGGCAGCACGGGATGTGGAAGCCCTAATTGTCCGGATTGCCCAGAAAGCTAGAGCCGTCGGTATTCACTTAGTCCTAGCCACCCAAAGGCCATCAGTAGACGTTATAACCGGGCTCATTAAAGCTAACATACCGGCCCGTATTGCCTTTAAGACAACTTCACAGGTCGATAGCCGTACAATCATTGATCAGGTAGGCTCAGAGAAGCTCCTAGGCCAGGGAGATATGCTTATGACCATGGCTGACTCGCCAAAACCCCGTCGGGTCCAAGGCGCCTTTATTGATGGCGATGAAACCAACAAGGTTATTGACTTCATACGCATGCAACGGCCACCACAATATGATGACGAGGTAGTTTCTCAACCGGTACAGCTAAACGGTAAAGGCGGTATTGTGGCCGATTATGGGGGCCAGGATGTTGACGACGATATGCTGAAAGACGCAATTCAAGTAGTCATAGATAATCATAAAGCCAGCACCAGCTTACTACAGCGAAGATTAAGGATAGGCTACGGCAGGGCGGCCAGATTAATTGAAACTATGGAAGAGCAGGGTATAGTTGGCGCCGCTGATGGTTCTCGGCCCAGAGAAGTTTTAGTCAACTCAATAAATGATGTCTATGGTGGAGCACCGTCTGCCCAAGAAGAAGTCTATGCTGCCGCTGAAGAACCTAATGACTTCTAGCCGTTGACCTTACAGGGGTAGATAAGCTATAATAGAGCTAAGTATTACTTCAGCTCATAACCATAAAGTGTCTATGGGCTTTAACCAACGGAAGGAGAAACTCGTTGAATCAATACGAAATAGCCGTACTCTACCATCCAGACCTTGAGGTCGATTTATCCAAGGCTGAGGAGAGGGTAACTAAGATAGTTACCGACAACGGCGGCAAGGTGGTCGCTGCAGATAACTGGGGCAAGCGCAAATTAGCCTACAGCATTAAAGGCAACGAACATTCGGTTTATGTTTTTTATACAGTAGATCTTGATCCGCTTAATGTGGCAAAGGTTGAGAGCACACTTAATATTACCAGCGAGGTCATACGCTTTTTAATAACAAAGCCAGACCTAAAGGCCAAGGCCAAGGCCGATGCGCTTAAGCAAAAGAAAGCCGAACAAGCCGCTAAGCGCGGTGAAGTGGCCGATGACGAAGACAAAGAAGAAGATAACGAGTAAAGCTTAAATTTAAATTAAATGAACATTATTAGTCTTGACGTTTTAAAGACAAAGCGCGAGTCTAAAAAAGACATAGATCTTATAAGAAGGAGTAAATCATGGCACGTAGTCTCAACCAAGTAACACTGATGGGTAATCTAACCCGCGATCCTGAACTCAGGCAAACGCCTAACGGGCAAAATGTAACTAGCTTCAGCCTGGCTTTAAACCGAAGTTACCGCGATAGTAACGGTGAGTGGCAGGAAGCGACCGATTACATCGATATTGTTTGCTGGGGCCCGCTGGCCGAGCGTGTAGCACAGTATCTCAGTAAAGGAAGAAGATGCTTAGTCCAGGGCCGTTTACAATCTAGGTCGTGGGAACAGGACGGTCAAAAACGAAGTAAAGTCGAAGTGTTGGCCGCTGATGTGACATTCCTGGATAGCCGGGGCGGCGACGATCAATCGAGCACTAGTGAGGAAGCTTCGGCTGCAACTAACGATGAACCGAAGGCTAAAGCTAAGGCAACTAAGAAAGTTAAGGAAAAGGACGTGGTCATTGAAGACATTGGTGATGAACCAATCAATCTCGACGACATCCCATTTTAAGGAGATAAATTATGGCAAAGATATTTAAAAACCGAACAGACGTAGCATACTTCGACTATAAAGACTTCAAAACGCTTCAGCGTTATGTTAATAGCTATGGTCAGATAGAAACCCGAAAGAAAACCGGTTTAAACGAAAGCGAACAACGTCGTTTGGCTACGGCAATTAAGAGGGCAAGGCATATTGGATTATTGCCTTTTGTTGCGAATAACTAAATAGGCAATTAAACAACTTTATGGCACTTAGCATCACTGATCTAAAGAAGGGTACATTGTTTACCTATAACGATGAGCCTTATAGAGTGGTGGACTATAAACAGAAAGTTATGGGACGAGGCGGTTCGATTGTCAACGTCCGTATCAAAAGTTTAATTGACGGTAAGGTACTGGAAAAAACCTTCAAGGGAAATGAACAAGTCGACAGTGCCGACGTTACTAATATAGATGTTCAATATCTGTATAACGATTCAAGCAATTTCTTCTTTATGAACGATGACAGCTTTGAGCAATTCGAAGTGCCGGTCAGCCTGCTGGAAGATCAGGCCGGCTATCTTTTAGAAGGTAGTAAAGTGCAGATTCAGCTATTTAATAACCGACCAATAAATGTAGAACTACCAAAAAATGTAGCCTTAAAAGTTACTTATACCGAAGATGCCGTGAAGGGTGATACTTCAACGGCAATAACCAAAGAAGCCGAACTGGAAACAGGTTTGAAAATTAAAGTTCCGGCTTTTATTAAGTCGGGTGACCTCATATCTGTCGATACCGACACTGGCAACTACCGGGAACGCGTCAAGAACTAAAACTATATGGCTAAGCAGCGCTTAGATATTTTGCTGGTAAGTAATGGGCTTGTCCGAAGCCGGTCACAGGCCGAAAGCTATATACGGCTGGGTAGAGTAGAAGTAAACTCCAAAGTGGTTACTAAGCCAGGTGAACTGATTGCTGAGTCAGCTAGGATTGAATTAAACGCAAAAGAGCAATATGTTAGCCGGGCCGCCTTAAAACTTGATTCAGTCGCTAACATCTTTAAACTTTCTTTCAGTAACAAGATAATACTCGATGTAGGTAGCAGTACTGGCGGTTTTACTGACTATGCATTAAAACACAATGCTAAAAAAGTTTATGCCGTAGAAAAGGGAACTGATCAGCTGCATCCCTCATTAAAGGGTAATCAAAAGATAGAATTGTTTGAGAAAACCGACATTAAGGATTTCTATCCAATACAATCCCCTGATCTGATTATCATAGATGTATCATTCATTTCTATTCGAGAGATTTTACCTCATCTTCATACTATAGCTTCTCGAAATACCGAGGTTATAGCTATGGTTAAACCGCAATTTGAAGCCGGGTTAAATAACTTAAAACATAAGGGTGTCATTAAAAACGATAAGATCAGAAGGCAAATACTAAAAGATTTTGAGGATTATGTAGTTAAGCAATATGTAATCGTTAATAAGGCCGATTCTGAGGTAGCTGGCGCTAAAGGTAACGTCGAGCGATTTTATTATCTTAAAAAGAAATAGTCCAAGCTTAAAACGATAATGATAAACTTTAAATAACATGT
>DAIDIO010000019.1 GCA_027459325.1 Candidatus Saccharimonadota bacterium | reverse complement strand
ATCTGATATAGCATTAAGTAGCCGAGCAGATTTACCACTTTTTCTCAGGTGGTCTACAAAACCTTGGCTAGCATCAGTTAGCTCCATTTTGTAGCCTAAGGATTCAATGTAATCTGCGTCCTTACCCGAGCCACTTCCTATTTCGAGAATTCTAGCAGATTTATTCAATAGGTTTAGGTTTTTATCAATCCAAGCCTTAAGTTGACCCTCTACCTTTTGTGGAGAAGTATCAATGTATTTTGCTACTGTTTGATCGTAACCTTTTATGGTTTCATTATTAAGATCATTCATAATTCAGGATAATATTATCAGATTTATGGCGTATTAACGTCATCGTTAGGGTACTAAGAAAGTTTTACCTGATAAGTGTTGTCTAGGCTTGGGAAGTATTTCGAATACTGTTAGAGCTTTTAGAGTGACTTTATAGACCTCGCAATATAATCGCTTTTCATGAAGCATTTACAGCAAGCTTTTAGGGAAGCTCAATTTGTCTTTAACTCAAATAGTCACTTGCGCTTTCGGCTAATAAACACCGAATTGATAAGTTCTGGGTCAAATGCGGCGAGTCTAGGTGGGTGCATTACATATCAAAATATATACTAACCTACTCTTAATTACTATGCTTATAAGTTCAAGATATCTTATGGCGTAACCGCTTGCCGGCCGCCTCATTGCCTGATCTGACCGCAGATAATAAATCCCTGGTTTGAAAATAGTTATACGCAGTGGCGGCAGTAAAGATGTCGCCGCAACCAACCGAATCAATTATTTGGTTACTCGGAACAGCGTTGGTCGTCACTTGGGTTAATTTACCGTTTTTTATGATGCTCGCCCCTTTTTCGCCTTCAGTCATAATAATGTTTGTTGTCTTAGCCAGTTGTGACCATGCAGTTAGCTCATTAGCAGCATCCGGCATATCCTCATTGGAAGCAACAACCATATCAAACAACGGCACAATTTTATGGGCATCACTAAACTTCTGGTAACTAATTTGCCCATCGCTATCAACCTTCCTTAAATAGCCTTGGGGTGATAGTACGGTTACGCAGTCCCGGGATAAATATTCAAAGAGATTTTTTACGTAGCTATATTTGTAATTTTGGAGTAACGGCGCCAGTATTAAAATATCGGCTGCGGATAAGACACCGGCCAACTGATTAGTAATCTCAACCGGTCCCGCTAGCTGACTATTTTCTGTTGATTGCATGCGACCGGCTCCAGTCGATTCGTTCCTATATAGAAGGGTGGGAGTAGGCATTGGCTTATTTGCCATATGTATGCCTCTTAAATAACCCAGAAAGTCTTCGCCGTATGGAGCTAATAAGGTTACCTCAGTGTCCGGCTGAGTCTGTAGGTACTTAGCCATATACATAAGTGGTGATCCCCAATTCTTATAGCTGACTTTTTCACTAGTATTCTCATCAATGCAAACATGGCCAATAATTAAAATATTCATTGCTGTGATTATACGTTAAATGCCAATTACTTTTTGCATAAGAGGAAAAATCAAGTAAAATAAATAGTGCGTATCGTACATTAGTGCTTACTCATTTGATTGAACGCGTGCAAGGCAATTGCACCCCACATAATCGGATTAGCAAACACTAAATAACATGTAAGCGATCGCCTTATTTATTATTTAATACTCTTCTTCAAGGAGGAGCTATGCCTTTATATCCTGAAAAGGGCAATGCTGTATTTAAAGTGAGTACAGCACTTGCTGTGGGAGCAGGGTCTTTAGCGCTTGCAAGTGTCGCTGAGTCTGGTCCAATAAATCATATAAACCAAAAAACCGCTAAGCGTAATGAATTATTCATTGATCACGCAAAACAATTGAGATTGCTTGACGGTAAAGTCTCTTTAATATTAAAGGCCGAGCAGAAATATAAACCCATACATCGTGTGCCGCATAATGGGCCTAGTCATAACGCAACCTCTCCTTACGACATTCGCTTCTCACCACAAGTTGAAGCGGAATTAGAGATTCTTAGAAACTGTGAGTCCGGAGGAAATTACGGAATAAATACCGGTAATAGCTTCTACGGTGCATATCAAATTATGTACAGCACCTGGAGAGCTCTGGGTCTTAGAGGCTACCCTAATCAGGCACCGCCTCGAGTCCAGGATGCAGCAATCGTTAAGAATACTGAAATCTCCACGGGTGGTCTATCGACTCAAAACCCCGGTTGCCAGGAAAAAGAACATCTTCCTTACACATTCTCTTCGACTCCTGCCCAAAAAGCTGAGCTTATTCATCTTGCCGATGAAGTATTATTAAGCTATGGCTAAAATTGCGTATTTAGGTGGGGGATGCTTTTGGGGGCTTGAAGATCTATTCAGAGACCAACCGGGTGTATTAGATACCGAGGTTGGATACTGCGGCGGATCAAACAACAATCCGACATTTGAATTTCATCCTGGTCATGCCGAAAGCTTAGCGGTTACTTACGATACCGATCAGACAACTTTTGCTAAAATTCTCGACTTCTTTTTCCGAATTCATGATCCGACAACCTTAAATAAACAAGGTAACGACATTGGCTCGTCATATCGCTCGGTTATTTTTTACACTAGCGAAGGAGAACTAAGTGAAGCAAAATTAATGATCGACAAAGTTAATAGATCTGGTTTGTACAACAACCCAGTCGTTACAAGCCTAGAAAAGTTTTCTAAGTTTTATACTGCCGAAGAATACCACCAGGATTACCTGAAGAAACATCCTCATGGGTACACCTGTCACTACATTAGAACCGATGAAAGCTTGGTGTAGCTACTTTTTTGCCGCCATTTGATTAGCTTGAACTAGTATAAGTCCACCGGCCAGTGCGCCAACTGCAACACAAGCGAAAGCCCTGAGTAGATGAGCGTGGTAATGGCTGTAGTAAAACAGCACACCGGCAACTACAAAATTAAACCATCCCCATACTAAATTCACTAATGGTGAAGAATTTTTACCAAACGGAGTCATATATTTACTCCCCAGTTCACCTTTAATAAAGTGAGGAACACCGTTTGCACCTAGTAAACCTGTTAGAAACCCGAACACATACACTTGCCACATTTTGCTGTCTCCTTATTTATTAGCCATATTACCTTTAATACGCTACTGTTGATAAAAAAACAAGCTTTCCAAAGATAAAACCATAAGTTACGCGTTAGATATTAAGTAAGTGTTACCAAAACGGACGATTTAAGCATGAGCTTTACTAATAGTGGTATCCAAGCTCT
>DAIDIO010000018.1:3226-5477 GCA_027459325.1 Candidatus Saccharimonadota bacterium | reverse complement strand
CCCTAACTACCCGCTATCCGGAAGGTTTAGCCAGTGCCCTGGAAAAAATTAAACAATCTGGTAGTGTTGCCAAGGTTCAAAGTACGGCTACCGCCCATCTGTTCTTTGTTAACCCCTTAAAAAATCATAGCCTGGCCAATCTCTTCAGTACCCACCCGCCAATTGATGACCGAATTAAAAGACTACGCGACATGGAAGGTCATGCCTAAAAATCGGCAAGGCAATAACAAGCACGCCGCCAGCCGGAAAACTAAAAAAACGGCAACTAAAAAACCTGCGGCAACCTTCAGCGGCACAATCGGCTATAGACACATGCCCCTAAAAAAGAAGCGCTTTACTAAACAGTCGCCACCTAAGAATTTTCGGAAGCTGCCTAATGCCTTTCATATAACTAAAGCTGCCGTACTTTTAGTCTGGAACGACCGTAAGTTGTTTTTTGGTATAGCCCTGATCCATGGCCTGCTTAACCTAGTGTTAGTTCAAGGATTTTCCAATAATAGTGAGATCAATAGTTTAAAGAGCCAATTGCAGAAAGGCTCTGTCGGTGCCGTTACCAGCTCGCTCAGTATTTTTGCGGTTCTGGTTGGTTCAGCCGGTAACGGCGGTTCCTCTACGGCTGGCGCTTACCAGCTACCTCTTGTTATCATTGCTTCATTAGCCATAATCTGGGCACTAAGACAAGTTAAGAGTAATAATAAGATCAGAATCAGGGATGCTTATTATAAAGGCATGTATCCGTTAATACCGTTTATTCTGGTGCTGCTGCTGGTTACTATTCAGTTATTACCGCTGGTTATTGGCGCTGCTCTGTATTCCGCGGTTGTTACTAATGGTATCGCCATAGGCATTCTGCAGAACATTGTCTTTTTACTTATCTTTTTAGTGCTGGCCGCCTGGTCTATACGTTTGGTCAGTTCATCGCTGTTCGCCTTATACATAGTTACGCTGCCGGACATGACGCCTCTAAAAGCCCTAAGATCAGCTAAGCAACTTGTGCGTTTTCACCGCCTGAGTCTGTTTCGTAAACTGCTGTTCCTGCCATTCGTATTGCTTATTGCAGCGGCTGTAGTTATGCTCCCGATAATTCTTTTGATCACGGTTTTATCCCAGTGGGTCTTCTTTATCTTAACTATGCTGGCACTGCTCTTTGTACATGCCTACGTCTATACTATTTACAGGGAGCTACTCAATGAATAGACAGGCCGCAGAAGGAAGAATAGATAAACTCAAGCAGCTCATAGACGACTATCGCTACCATTATCATGTGCTTAATGAATCCATCATGAGTGAAGAGGCGGCAGATAGCTTGAAGCATGAGTTGGCAGAGCTAGAGCAGCAGTATCCTGATCTTATTACTCCAGATTCGCCCACCCAGCGAGTAGCCGGCAGCGTCAGTCCCGGTTTTAGTCAGGTAGCTCACAGCAGTCGGATGCTAAGTCTTAATGACGTATTTAGCGAGGCTGAAGTTGAGGCCTGGCAAACCAGAATTAAAAAACTGTTACCGGAAGCTGAGAAAATTGAATATTTTGCGGATATTAAGATGGATGGACTAGCCTGCGCCATCGTTTATGAGGACGGTCAGTTCAAGACAGCCATAACCAGAGGGGACGGCTTAGTTGGTGAAGATGTCACGGCGAATGTTAGGACTATTGAATCGGTACCTTTAACTCTTAGGCCAGACAAAGGCTATGAAGCATTTTTAAGCGGCCGTACTGAAGTGCGCGGCGAGATAGTTATGTATAAAGCCGACTTTGAAAGGCTTAATCATCAGAGGAAAAAAGACGGCAAACCGCTCTTTGCCAATCCCAGAAACACGGCCGCTGGTACGATCAGACAGCTTGATCCGAGACTGGTTAGCTCCAGGCCTCTACATTTCCGGGCCTATGATCTAATAAGAGATGAGGCGAATGAAGTACCGACAAACGACTTTGCCTATAAAGCGCTCCAGGGCTTGGGCTTTTTAGTTAATACCGACGCCCGAACCTTCCACGCCGTCCAGCAAATAATGGCCTACGTCAATGAGTGGGAAAATAAACGTAGCGAATTACCGTTTAATACGGACGGATTAGTTATAAAGGTTAATGACCGGGAACAGTTTAGAAATCTCGGTGTGGTTGGTAAGGCGCCTAGGGCAGCCATCGCCTTTAAGTACGCCGCCGAACAGGCAACCACAAAAGTTAAGGATATCTTTGTGTCAATCGGACGAACTGGCGCTGCTACTCCGGTCGCTATGCTAGAGCCGGTAGCCATT
>DAIDIO010000018.1:1769-2896 GCA_027459325.1 Candidatus Saccharimonadota bacterium | reverse complement strand
GTTATTGCTCTGCTTGAAGCAGAACTGGTAAACGATCCAGCCGACTTATATAAGCTGGCTGTCCAAGACATACTTAAACTGGATAGATTTGCTGAAGTATCTGCGAACAAATTAGTTCAAGCAATCCACGCAAAAAAACAGCCGGACTTAAGCCGGTTTATTTACGCCCTTGGTATAAGGCATATTGGCGTACAAACGGCAATTGATCTAGCCAATAAGTTTAAATCCCTGGATGCTTTAGCTCAAGCAACGATTGATGAACTATCAAGAGTCGAAGGAGTTGGTGAAATAGTAGCAGAAGCAGTCGTGGAATGGTTCAGCGAAAAAGCCAACCAGGCCTTACTGGCTAAATTCAAAGCTAACGGCGTAATGCCGGCACCAGTAAAACAAACTGGCGGCAAGCTCAGCGGCATTAGTTTTGTGGTGACCGGAACTCTAGAAACAATGAGCCGTGACGAGGCAGCCGATAAAATAAGAGGCTTAGGTGGGACCTTTCAAAGCTCGGTCGGCAAGGATACCGATTACCTGGTTGTGGGTAAAAACGTCGGCGCTAGTAAGCTCACTAAGGCAGCAAAGTTCGGCACCAAGCAGATAAGCGAATCAGAACTTTTACAGATATTGACATAAAAGCTATAAATGTTTATGTTTAGAAGTATATCGTGCGCCTAAAAGAGAAGGCGACGTTAGTCAAAAAACAAAAATATTAATAAACAACTAACCAAACGTCTTCTCTTAAACGGGTGGGCGCGCACGAAATACAAACACTTCAAAAAGACTAAGAAAATACCTTAAACTCTGCTATTATATTGATCAGCAGAGTTATTTAAGGGGCATTGGCGCAGTTGGCTAGCGCGCCTCGATGGCATCGAGGAGGTCATCGGTTCAAATCCGATATGCTCCACCATTTGATACCGATAAAATTGGCGCTTTAGCTCAGTTGGTAGAGCAGAGGCCTGAAGAGCCTTGTGTCCCCAGTTCGAGTCTGGGAGGCGCCACCAGTAGTTACCGTATCACATTAATATTCTGTCAAGCCCTCCTTACAACTGTAGTATTTATTAATCATGGAACTTTAGGTGTATGCTGGTAGCAGTAGTAAGGAGGAACTATGCAGTTACATTATAAGAAGT
>DAIDIO010000018.1:0-1759 GCA_027459325.1 Candidatus Saccharimonadota bacterium | reverse complement strand
ATTTATTAATCATGGAACTTTAGGTGTATGCTGGTAGCAGTAGTAAGGAGGAACTATGCAGTTACATTATAAGAAGTCCACTCTTAGTAAAGGTGTTCAAAAACTCAAGACACGAGCAGGATTAGCGCTAATGGCTATTAGTTTATCTATAAGCGGAGGCAGCGGACTGGCATTATTAGCTGTAAATTCCGCTAATGCTGATTCTGTAAGTTGGAATTTGAATGGTGCGTATACATTTAATTTCGAGCTAAATGGTTCTTTCTATCTGCACGATGCAACAATTTCGGGACAAGATAATTCAGGCAATTTTACAATTAGCGGAGGATATCCTGCCGGATCATCGACTTATCTAGATGCTTGGAAGGGCACTGGTTCTGTCTCCGGAAATACAGTTACAATTGGGGTCAACTATACTGCGGGTGCTTTAGGCACACATATGGAAATGACTGGAACAATTGATTCCACCGGCACGATAAGTGGAAATTGGTCGGATAACTATAATGGAACCCGCAACGGCACATGGACAACTGTAAAAAGCAGCGCTAAGCAAATTTCACAGATTTTAGTTACTCCATCCAACCCTCAAGGTTGGACCACGAACGACACTCAATCTGGCGGTACGGTTAATATTATCCCAGATAATTCAGCCCCTGGCATGCCTCACTATGGTGCGCTTAGTCTCGTTACGGATTCAAAAACGTCAGCAAAAGCACAGTACATGCATGCGGCAGACTTACCTCTGTCAAATGTCTCTGAACTCAGTTATTGGACAAAAAATAATTCCACGTCCGGGATTGCTGATGCGTCCTACCAGCTTCCAGTTTGTCTTGGGGGCATAAATCTTTCGCTGCCAGATCCCTGTATAGGTTTCACAACTTTTGTTTATGAGCCGTATGAAAACGATTCGGTTGCGTCAGGAACCTGGCAAAACTGGAACGTTGCAACCGGACGCATGTGGTCTACTCAGACTTATAATCAGGCCTCTTGTTCAGTTACTGACGGATCTGGAGGCGCGCCATTCTACACGTTGTCAGAACTTCAGAACAGCTGCCCTCACGCTGTAGTGTTTCGCTTTGGGGTAAACATTGGCACTTATAACCCCAGTTACAATGTGGAGGCTGATCTGGTTGATTTTAACGGTACTACTTACAACTTCGAACCGTATGTCGTGCCTACCAATAAAAATGAATGTAAGAATGATGGCTGGCAAAATTTAAGCTCTAGCGACGGAAAAAGCTTTAAAAATAAAGGAAACTGCGTAAGTTGGGTAGAACACGATGTACTAAATCACGGAATGCTTTCTAATAAACCATAACAATATTAGACAAACTTGCAATAAATGCACATGTAAAATCATGTGCATTTTGCATTTAACAGCGTTTTTGCTACAATTTTCAAGTTAGTTTACGCGAGTGTAGCTCAGTTGTTTAGAGCGCTTCCTTGCCAAGGAAGAGGTCGAGAGTTAGAGTCTCTTCACTCGCACCAAATGGGAATTTTCGGACACTTCGGTGTCCTTTTTAATAGGCAATAAGGTGATAAGTATGCTCTTTTTGGGGGTGTAAACATTATTATTTTCGTCTACATGAAATCCAGCCGGAAACAGGATTTGTTTACACCTCAACCTATTTTCTAGAGATGTGGTCTCGCTAAGAAATTTATCGCTGACTTCTTCTACGAAGTTAAAGGCATATCTTAAGAAGCGCTCTTCATCTGTATTTGCATTATTTTTAAGTTGTTCAAGCTCGTCCTCGAGTTTCCT
>DAIDIO010000017.1 GCA_027459325.1 Candidatus Saccharimonadota bacterium | reverse complement strand
ATTGCCAACGTCGGCTGTAACTTCGACTAGCCGGTTGGAGTATCCCCACTCGTTATCGTACCAAGCTGCAACTTTCAGTAGGTTGCCGCCAACAACAGCCGTAGTTTTTAAGTCAATCGTTGCTGAATGACTGTTCCCTATAAAGTCGGTGCTCACCAGTTCTTCTTCGGTTACTGCCAGAATTCCCTGATAGTAAGGATCGGCCGCGGCGGCTTTAAAGGCGTCATTAACTTCTTCCGACGTAACGTCTCTTTTTGTAACTATGACGAAGTCAGCCAGTGACACAACTGGCGTTGGTACCCGAACTTCAAACGCCCCGAATATACCTTGCAAAGCCGGAAAGGCCTTAGCAGCAGCAATGGAGGCTCCGGTAGTAGTAGGCACAATGTTCTGGGCACCGGCCCGGTCTTCACGCAGGTTTTTACCGGGACCATCTTGTAAGTGCTGGCTGGCGGTGTAGCTATGAATGGTAGTCATGAATAGCTTTTCGATACCGAAGTGTTTTTCAATTACACTGGTTACCGGGGTTATGCAATTAGTAGTACAGGAAGCGTTACTGACAACGTCACTATTTTCCTGCAGCTTATCTTCGTTGACTCCCAGCACAATAGTTGGTGCGCTATCAGCACTTTCGCCTTTAGCAGGAGCGCTAATAACGACCCTTTTTGCACCGGCCGTAATATGCGCCCTGGCTTTGTCAGGCTCTACAAAGAACCCAGTTGATTCAATAACTACATCTACCTTCAGGTCTCCCCATGGCAACGCCGTTGGATCTTTTTCAGCCAAAACCTTAATGTGTTGACCGTCCACAATAATGCCGCTATCGTCATGGCCGACTTCCTTGGCATATGTGCCGTAATTACTATCATGCTTAAGCAGATACGCCAGTGTCATCGTATCGGTCAGGTCATTGATTGCCACAACTTCTAAATCGTCCCGTTCGAAGGCAATTTTAAATGCATTACGTCCGATTCGGCCAAAGCCATTAATTCCCACCCTAGTTTTCATTGTTATCCTTACTGTTTAAACGTGAATTGTATTATCTAATTTTAAAGATAAGCATCATCAAAATGCAAGTATTTGTTATTGCTATACCCGTACCATTGCCCATAAAGCCGGTAAGTTCCTAGTGTACTCATCGTTAGTTGCGCTTTCCAGTTCGACCACTAAGACGGGTAGGTTAAACCGGTCATTAGCCCAGTCTTCAAAAGCACCAGTTGTGGAATAGTCAAAGAAGTTTCCTATCTGATAGGTAGGAATGGCCTGATAATATGCTAGCCTGGCATACTCTGCGCCCAGAGGAATAGAATCTCCGGCATCATTGGCTTCAACTATTCCGCCCCGTGAGTGGAAAGTCAAAGTCAGCCTCGGTTTATATGTTTCGTAATAAGTTGCCAGAGCTTGCGATTCGGGAGCTGACAAAGGATACGGTCCGCCGGCGTTCGTAATATTACCGCCAGAGAATGGTTCGGTTACTTGCTCGGTCCAACCGGTAGCCGGGAAATTTCTGTTTAAATCAATGCCTTGAGCATTTAGCCGATTATCGGCAGCATAACCATCCGGATTTATAATTGGTATAACGACAATTGTACGTCCTGAAGGTATTTTGCCAGGATTGGCGTCTATATTAGGTATCCATTGTTTAAGAAGATTACCGGCGTTCTGCTCAGCGCCATGCATTGCGCCAATAAATAAGACCATATTGGAAGCTGGATTAGAGCCGAACTGATAGGCTGTGATAGGCCGGCCCTGGACTGACGTACCGATTGAATAAGTTATATAGCAGTGAGATCTGGTGGTATAGCTCCAGGCCGGACTGCCGGATATATCGTAATTGCTAAGCACGTTAGCCGACACCACCACCTTGACGCTGGCACACACAGGATATGCGGCGCTTGGAATTATACTCAACTGATTAGCGCTAATGAGATTAATAGTGGCCGCTTCTGCCTGGCCATTTACAATAAGGCTGGCCAGACTAGTAATATTTTGGTTGGGGTCGAGCGGTTGGTTAAATGACAAGCTTAACACTTGTCCGGAATTAAGACCGAATGACGGTATGTTTGAACTAACTACCGTAGGGCCGCCAGACGTCGTGAAAGTTAGGTCGTAAGGCTGTTCGAGCGTTGAATTGTCTACTGCGTTGACGTTGGTAAGGTGAAGATCAAAGTTGGTTTGCCTGGCTAATTCTTCGGTCCAGGTTACCGAAATTTGATTGGCTTTGAAGCTAGTTTTAACCGGCACGCTAATCGGTTTGCCAGCAACTACGTAAGTAAGGCTGACAATTCCAACTGATTCGAGATTTTTAGTAGTGGCAATTACTACCGACTGCGGCTTACTAAAGACTGTCGTGCCGTTGCCGATAGAAGTGGCGCTTATAGCGGTAGCGGTTATCGTTTGAATGCTCCTGGTTAATACCGTGCCGCTCGTTCGTCCTTTAAAAAAACGCATGAGTGATACCCGGTATGAAACTCCGTAACTTAGCTTAAGAGGAGACAGATTGCAGTTCAACTGGGCGGAGGATTTTATGCATGGAGCGGTTAGATTATTGGCACTAAGGCCGTAGGAAAATGTATGATCGGCGCTAGCCAGTTCTATAACCAACGGCTTCTGGATCGGTATTGCGGCTTGCCCCAGTTTAGCGGCATCGGCCAGAACATAAGAATTCGTTTTGATAATAATATTTTTTGACAGCTTTAATCCAAAAATATCCAAAGCTTCCTGGTTGACGTATTTGGAGTTATTTTTGGGGCTGAACAGCGGGCTTGCACATATCCGACCAGAATAAACGTCCATTCCTAAAATACGAGTACTAGTCCGGGTCAATTTAAAATACTTGCTAGTTGATCGTGTGAAAAGACCAGGGAAAATTAGCGGGCTGGCGGCACAGTTTAACTCACTTGAGAAACTGTAACTAATATTTTTACTTATTAGGCTCGTATAAACGCTGAATATGATTAGTAAGATTAGTAATGGCGTAGCTATTAAAGCCAACTTTCTATAATTTAACCCTAGTTTGACCCCTTGCGCGTCTCTCCCTAATAGCAGCTTCCAGATAAGCTTAACCCTAAACACATGATAAGGGTGGTCCAGCTTTGGCGGCTTGCTTACGCTTAAATACTGGGCTTGTGTTTTAACGGCGGCACTATGCGCTTCTTCCAAACGCCTCATCCGCTCTGCCCTGTCTGTCTGATCCACTAAAATTAGCCCTCCGGCCTATTTGGTTTGAATTTTAGTTTTAATAAACTCCGTTTCTATGCCTCAGATTATCACAGTAAGCATAACCATCTCAAGCCATCTGTTAAAATAGGGGTTAATGAAAAAACGCTCGCGGGCTAAAGTTTCCGTCAGAAAACGGATGCCTTCGCTTAAAAAACTTAGCCTTATACTAATCGCTGTAATGGCAGTATTTATTATGATAAATTTAGACGTACTGACCGTCTATGCTGCTAAAACGTACCCGAATACCCGGCTGAATTCTCAATCAGTCGGCAGCCTGCCGATTTCTAAACTGAATAATCTAATTAGCAGCCCTGAATTTTTCCCGGCTAAACTCACCATGACTGCTGGTGTAAAAAGCTACACTATGAGCCCCAGCGCTTTAGGTGTGAGCGAGAATAAGCAATCGACTATAGGCTTACTTAAGAAGCATAGTTGGTTACCTATTATTAACCTCTTTAGCACCCATAACGCAGTAGTTGTTCTGAATATCAATAAGACTATTCTTAATTCGCAAATGGCTAGCTTAGCAAGTAGCTCAAATGTTGCGCCAGTAGGGGCTAAAATCAGCATAGTTAATAATCAGTTTATGCTGACTAGTGCCAATAATGGCATGGCCCTGAACATTAAGGCGGCGGCCGAAGCAATTATAGCTGGCGTTAGGAACAATAAACCAAATTTTAAGTTACCGACTGAACCGGTAGCTCCAAATATAACCAATGCCAGTTTAGTATCAGAACTTAATAGTTTAACAAGCCAAACAAAAACAGCTATTACACTTAGCTATAACGGTCAGACCACTACGCCGAGCCCAAACACAATCACTAATTGGTACGTAGCCAGCGCTAATAGCTATACGCTTAGTTATGCCAAGATCTATAGCTATCTCAAAAACCTTGGCATAGCCAACGGCATCAGCGTCAGTAACCTGCCCGCCCTGGTTAGCTCAATCGAGTCTGCCTTAGCCAAAGAAACTCCCTTAAAAGCCAGCCTGCTAGCTGCCGCCAACGTCAGCTGCTCAACTAATAGCCTTAGCCAGTTAATCATTGTCTCGATCAGCTCCAGGCACCTGTGGGCCTGCAACGGATCGACTACGGCTTACGACTCGGCCGTAGTAACCGGAGACCTTCAGCACTTAGATACACTGACCCCCATCGGCACTTATCATATATACGCCAAAGAAACCAATAAAACCTTGACTGGCAGTGATGAAAATGGCACCTGGAATGACTTCGTCAATTACTGGATGCCGTTTCTGTATAACCGCTACGGCGCCTACGGCTTTCACGATGCCACCTGGCGGGATCCGTCGGCCTTTGGCAACATAGACCCTAATTCAGCTAACGCCAGCAACGGCTGCGTTGAGCTGCCGCTAGCAACCGCTCAGTGGCTGTATAACTGGGCTAGTGTCGGTACGACAGTCAATATAGTTAACTAAGCCGGACTTAACGGTCAACTGCTAGGCCACTAAACCCAGGCAAATTTACTAGATCAGCAAGCGTTTCAAGACTTTCAAAGATATCCCGGTTTTCGCCTAGCACACCGTTGTCATTCATAACTAAGTTTTTAACTTCACTGAAACTCATCTTTTTGACCGTTATTCGCTCACCGGCATCTGTCTGCTGCTCATTTATACTTATTGGACTGCTGGCTAACCAAATGTGAACGAACCATTCGATATCGTTAGCCGGCTGCTTTACCTTAACTAGCTTCCATTCACTAAAGTTATAGCCGGTTTCTTCCAGCATTTCCCGCTTAGCGGCATCAATTGCCGAATTGTCAGTTTGCTCTGCGCTGCCGGCTGGAAAGGTCACTCGTTTGCCACTGTGTGGTTGGTCTTCTTCGATTATTATTAACTGTTCGCCGTCAATACCGATCATTACAACCGTATCGCGTCTTTTAAGCATTTCAAAGGTAGTAGTGCTGCCGTCAAATAAAGACTGAGGCCAGTGATAAGTCGAATAAAGAACGCCTTCAAAGACACACGTGGCGTTATCCGGTATTAATATGCTGGTGCTCGGTATGATCTTTTTCACTGATTGTTATATCGATCAATAGACTCTTTGACTATCTTTTTAGCTTCTTCAACATCGCCCCAGCCAACCACTTCAGTAGTACCCGGCTTCTTAAGATCTTTATAGTGGGTGAAATGTTCTCTTATTTTATCTTTCCAGCGTACTCCTAGGTCATCGAGCGTCTTTATACTGTCGCCGGTATTACGATCATCGGCCGGCACAACCACTATTTTGTAGTCAGCCTCGCCGTCGTCAATAAAATTAAGCATGCCAACTATTTTAGCTTCCAACCATATACCGGTAGGTAACGGTTCATGGCAAACAATTAAGGTATCTAGCTCATCACCGTCTTCGTCTAGAGTTTGGGGTATGAATCCGTAATTACAAGGTTTAGCGTAAATACTCGGTTCTACCCGGTCAAGCATAAAAGCCGCACGCTCTCTGTCCCATTCAATTTTCAGTGAACTTCCCTCAGATATTTCAACAACCGTATTGACGGTTCCATTTTGATAATCACCAGGTGTCAAGACTTTATTAAAATCCGGCATAACAGTTATATCTCCTTTAATTAAGTATTATTAGCTTAACTCTTATTGTAACCCAAAAAAGACAGCTAGGGCCATCTTATCTGCTAAACTATTGCTTATATGAAAATGACACTAGATCACTTCGAGCCGGAAGCTGACAACATATTTTCTTTTTATTTCGAACCGGAATCACCGCTTAAATTTACCGCGGGCCAATATATTGAAGTTACTCTACCTCACGACAATCCTGATGACCGTAGCATTCGGCGCTGGTTTACAATCTCATCACCGCCAACTGACAGTTTAATCTCGATAACTACTAAAATTACCGAGGACAGCAGTAGTTTTAAAAAAGGCCTAATCGGTCTAGAACTAGGTACTGAGCTAAGCTTTAACGGCCCAATGG
>DAIDIO010000016.1 GCA_027459325.1 Candidatus Saccharimonadota bacterium | reverse complement strand
TATCTTATTATTTGCTTCAGTGTTCTCTACGTTTTGAAATTCTTGTTGTTCAGCCACTTTCTTTTCTCCTAAAGATTAGTCTAAAAGTGACTATACTACTTTTTAGTGATTACTAAAATTGCTTGTGTTAGTTTTCCTTCCGAGAGGGATCTAATGTGCTAATACAACTTTATCTGGATGACTCGGGTCTGTTTTTGCTTTCTGGGCTTTTATAACAATGCTGGCTAGGATTGCGGCTGCCACACCGAAACATGAGGCAATTAGGTAGCCATGGCGGTATCCATTTACTGTCGCCTGAGCGAGGTTATATTTGCTTGGTGCATGGTGCAAGCTATGTATAAAGCTACTGGCGCCGGAGGCAGCTACGGCTGTCAGCGCTGCAAGACCGATTGATCCACCAATTTGCTGGGTGGTGTTAAGCAGTCCTGAGGCTAGTCCTGAATCATGATGGGCCACACCGCTTGTCGCGGCAATGGTGATGCTTACAAAAGTCGCTCCCATACCAAGACCCATCAGGAATAAACCTGGGGCTAGGTTAACCCAGTAATGACCATGCACTGGTATATGGGACAGATAGAATAATCCTGTAGCAACAATTAATGGGGCTACCATAAGTATTGGCTTGTAGCCTATTTTTTGTATAATTTTTGGAACGTTTGTGGCGACTACTGCGATTGTTAAAGGTATCACTAGGAAACTAAGTCCGGTTTGAATCGGTGAAAAACCTAATGTGTTCTGAACATACAGGGTGGTAAAAAAGAAAACCGAAACCATACCGGCTGCCAGTAGAGTCATAGCAGCATTAGCGCCAGACAAATTACGGATTTTAAATATCCGTAGCGGCATTAGCGGATACTTAGCTCTTCGTTCGTTAATAATGAAGAAGGTTAAAAGCGCTAAGGAGATACCAAAGAAGATCAGGGTTTTATCGTTTAACCAGCCGTAAGACGGAGCTTTTGTCAGGGCAAAAACCAGAACCATAAGGCCGGATGTCACGGATATAGCACCGGGGAGGTCTAAGTTACTATGCCCGACGTGAGTTTTATGATGCCCAAGTACTCGGAGCGACGAGAAAATAACAAAAAGACCAACTGGTACGTTAATGAAGAAATTCCAGCGCCATGATAGTAACTGTGTAATTATTCCACCGAACAATACTCCTGCTGCTGCCCCTCCGGCACCCACTGCACCCCAGACACTTAAGGCTACATTTCGCTCGTGTCCTTCTTTGTAGGTCACTAGAACTATAGATAGAGCCGCTGGCGACATAAATGCCGCAGACATACCTTGTAGTGCCCTGAAGATTATTAGCATTACGCCGCTTTGGGCTAGTCCCGTACCTAAAGATGCTAGAGTAAACAGGCTTACGCCGGTAAGGAAGACTCTTCGTCTACCGAATAAATCTGCAGTACGGCCGCCGAGTAGCAATAATCCGCCAAATGTTAAGGCATAGGCCGTAACAATCCACTGCAGGTTACTCAGAGATAAATGGAATGCTCGTTGCATGTGAGGCAGGGCCACATTTACGATCGAGATGTCCAGCACCACCATAAATTGAGCTAATGCTAGCAAAATTAAGATTAACCAATGACTGACTTCCTTGCTGTTGTCTTTACTCTTCTGGGCCAAAGCATTATCCCTTCTACTTTAAGTCCTTGATAATTTTTTTTATTCTCTTTAGAATATGATTACTGAATCATTGTAAAGGTCAATTGTTGAGAATGTCAAGTATTAAAGATCGTGAAAGTGCAGCTCGCAGCCATGAACTCCTCGTCGGGATAATGATGCAGGCCAAACACCGCCTAATAAAATTAGCTGGTGAATTTAACGTGACTGGCATGCAGGCAATTATGGTTTTCTTACTTAAAACTCCTCGACCCATGAATAGTTTTACAAAGCTTTTTAACTGTGACGCCTCCAATATTACCGGGATTGTTGACGGACTGGAATCTCGGGGACTGGCCACCCGCTTCCCTGATTTTAGCGATAGACGTATAAAAACGATCAAGTTAACTAGCGACGGTGAAAAGCTTAGAAGACAATTTATTAAGCTGCTGATAGATGATAAGGAATCCAGCTTCTATAATTTAACTGATAAAGAGTTAGCTACCTTTAATAGGTTACTGGAAAAAATTGCTGAATTTAATGTTTAAAGAATAATTGCTCTTTTCATAAATTTCTTAATTCTAGGGTCTACACTAATGTCCGATGTCATTATTGGTGATAGCAAGCTTAGCCCTTCTATACTCCTACATCTACTTAAGGCCACATAAGCTTGTCCGTGAGCAAATGCACCGCGTTTTAAATCAACTACGCAATTATCGTATGTTTGGCCCTGCGATTTATGTATTGTTATCGCCCATGCTAGTTTAAGCGGAAACTGCAGGTAAGGATTGACCTGTTTGGAGAGAACCAAACGAGAATTTTTATCTAAATAATATTCGGTTTTGGAACACACTACCCTCTTCACTCTTATGGTCCGCTTGCCTACTCTTACTTTAACCGTTCTGCTGTTAAGCTTCTTTACGGTACCAACACTTCCGTTGACGTACTTGCCTTTCGGATCGTTTTTAGTGAACATTACTTTGGCTCCGACTTTTAAACTTAAGCTGCTTTTAGGCATGATCCTTTGCCTGCTTATCCAAGTAATTTTTGGCGAATATTCACGTTGTTGGCCCTTCAGCTGATTAAGCCTAGTGCTATTGATCTCTTTAACCAAATTATTGGTAGAACTAAGAACAATTACCCCCTCTGGAATGCGTTCCTTGCTAACTACTCTTTTATTAAGCAAATCTAGTGAGTCTTGAGCTATCTTACCTTCTCTTATTCCATTTAAAATTTTCTTAAATACTTCGTCAGTTTGACGGTATATCCTGCTTAATTCATAAACTATTAGTACTGTGTTTTTCCATGCTTTAGCGTTGAAGAAATAAACACCGCCGTATTGATCGAATAAATATTTTCTAACTTTTGAATCATTTATGACTGGCGGTAGCTGATAGAGATCACCAAATAGCACAAGCCTGACCCCTCCAAACGGCGTAGTGCTTGCCCGCGCGGTTTTTAGTCTTCTGTCTATTGCGTCTACAACATCGGCGCTAACCATCGAGACTTCATCAATAACTAAGGTATCAATGCTTGCAATCAAATCCTTGGAGCGCCTGCTCAGTGTTTTGTTATCAGGACTGAAGCCCGGACCTAATTCAAACAACGAATGAATAGTTTGACCGTTAATATTTATTGCCGCAATTCCTGTAGGCGCTGTTACTACTATCTTGCCTTTTGCTTGGCTAACATATCGCCGCAGTAGTGTTGATTTACCGCAGCCGGCTTTACCTGTAATGAAGACGTGCTGGTTGCCAAAGAGTAAGGCGTGAAGAGCCTGCTGTTGAGAAGGGCTTAAGCTTGACCGATCTTTATGCAGCCTGCCGCCTGTTTGATAAGTTCTTAACCCTGAAGCAACAAAAGAAACCAATACAATAAAAATAATAAACTCGCTTGCCACCATGATATTAGGTTACCCTTAATTGAAGTTTTACATCTAATCAGTTTCTTGATAATTAACAATAATTTAATTTTTACTTTTTACTTGAAAAACCCAGCACACATGTTCAAGTATTAGTTATGAGCATAGATAAACCAACCTTTTGAGCTAACGTTTACCTTGCCTGAACCAGATGATAAACGCACTAGAGGCTATTCGCCAAAGTTTATAGCCAAGCTAAAAATCCGACAATAGTTTAGTAGGAATTAAATCTTTGGATATACTCGCAAGTTTAGAGTCATTAGTAACAAATATATCTGCTTTATTATTGATTGCAGTGACCATGTGGATTGCATCTGGCAACTTCAACCTGAAATTGTATTTGATTCTCAGCTTACCAGCCTCAAAACAAACATCATCATCTGCTGCAACGGTTTTTAGACTACCTATACTTGCCACAAACTCGTCAAGATTTATAAGCATACCACTAACGCTCAAAACTTCACCATATACAAGAGACGACGCTACCGCCTTATATTGCCCGCCTGCTATATTACGCATTAAGCCCTGTGCATTAACACTATGCTCTTCTTTAGGAGAAAGAGCAGCTATAAATACATTGCTGTCTAAAGCAATTAACATATCTAATCCCAATCTTTATCGCGTTGTTCTCGCAACTTAACTGCACTATTAGCAGAAAAAGCATGGCCATACTGACCAAGAAAATCATCTAAGCTCTTATCTTTACGAAAAACAATCTCATTATCAGATACACGTTCTACTTTAAAGCGTTGTCCATTAGCCTTTAATAACCCCAGTTTTTTACGGGCAGACTTTGGAATAACTACTTGATATTTACTAGATAGTGTTACAACATCAGCTTTCATGGCTTTAGTATATTAAAAATGTTTAACGTCTGTCAAGTGTTAAACGATTACTTTAGTTTAACATATCTTTGTAATCTTATTCATCTTTGTTAAGATTCTTTATATGTCTTCATCAGTCTCATGTGGAATTGTCGGTTTGCCAAATGTCGGCAAATCAACACTTTTTAACGCTCTGACGGGGAGTAGTGTTCTTGCCGCTAACTACCCTTTCGCAACTATAGAACCTAACACCGGCGTAGTGCCCGTACCAGATTACCGACTGAATAAATTAGCTGAGCTCTACAATACCGAAAAAATCATCCCCGCTTCAGTAACTTTTGTGGATATTGCCGGTCTGGTTGCCGGGGCCAGCAAGGGCGAAGGCCTGGGTAATCAGTTTTTGAGTCATATTAGAAACGTGTCGGTTATTGTTCAGGTTGTCCGGGCTTTTAATGATCCGAATGTTACGCATGTTGAAATTAATGCTGAACCTAAACGCGATATAGATGTTATTAATACAGAATTAGTTCTAGCTGATCTGCAATCGATTAATAAACGATTAACTCGCTTTGATAAAGAAGCTAGAGCCTATCCTAAGCTCAGGCCGCTGGCTGACACCTATAAAAAAGTATACGAGATACTGGATAACGGTGAGCCGCTGTGGAGCCATACCGACATCGACTTTAGCACCATAGCTGACCTTCAACTATTAACCGCTAAACCAGTGATTTATTTATTTAATCTAGACGAGCATGGTCTTGATGACCAAGTAAGAAAAGATCAGTTGTCTGCCCTGGTTGCCCCGGCTAGAGCGCTATTTGTATCGGCTAAACTGGAGAGCGAATTGAAAGATCTTGATCAAGTTGATGCCGAGGAGCTACTAAACAGTTACGGTCAGAATGAGTCAGGCTTAGTTCAATTAATTCATGCAGCCTACGACCAACTAGGCCTTCAGAGTTTTCTAACGGCCGGCGAGAAAGAAGTTAGAGCCTGGACCATACCTAAAAACGCTACTGCACCTGAAGCTGCCGGCGTAATTCATAAAGATTTTGAGAGAGGCTTTATTTCCGCCGAAATTGTCGATTACAATGACCTTATAGAAGCCGGTTCAATGACCCAAGCTAAGGCTAGCGGCAAAGTAAGAACTGAGGGCAAAGACTATAAGATGCAGGACGGTGACGTAGTACTGTTTAGATTCAACGTCTAAAGACTATACTCGCTACCGGCTTCTAAATTAATAAATTTACTCTTTTTATTAGCGTAGCGCTTCTGCCGTAGAGCCGTTGGTAGTTTTGAGAATGCAATCCTACTGGGATTAATATTAAAGGACACTCCGCTACTCATAACTGGTCCGCTTTTTAAAGGGTTATGGTGTTTTAGGCCGCCGCCAAAGACTTCTTTAACGCCTTCACTATAAAGATCCGTGTCTATATGCTCTTGTTCCGGCTCGTGGACATGTTCTATGCTCGGTTCATTAACCTTAAAGGCGGTCGGGTTCTCTACGTTAGTCTTTTGCTCCTCATTAAAGGCCTGAAGTAAGCTCTGGGCATATAAGTAATCTGCAAGTTCGTTACTCGGCTTCGGTAAAGCTGGAAGCTCAGGCTCTTTATCCTTATTTTTCTTGAGAGATTCTTGAAGTTCCATCTGGTACTGGTGCTGAGCAATCAGATAAGCCTGCAACTGCTTATTTATTTGTTCAAGGTGAGATACCTGATTATCCTGGTGCTTATTTAATTTACTCTTATTATCGGCTATGCAGTGTTGTACGTGGCCTATCAGCTTCCTAAGTCTTGGTTTGTTATAACTCTTAAAGTGCAACGTTTTATCACCTGAACTAATGCTAATATCGGCACCGAACAGACGGTGGCTATAGTCCATTTCACTAATCATGTCATAGCGCATATCCTCAACTGTCAAAAAACTAAGTGGTTTTTTATCTACTAACAGTACTCTCACATTAGTTGCAACTAACAGCGCAAACCCTCCTACGTAAATGCCGTTGACGCATTCATAAATTTCTTCGTCGGGCAGGATGATGTGTGGTAATTCAGATATTTCAGACCTGCCCCAACCCATATAGTTAAAGCCTAGCGCCTTTAACTGCC
>DAIDIO010000015.1 GCA_027459325.1 Candidatus Saccharimonadota bacterium | reverse complement strand
TTCATAGTGAGAATTACGGTAACACTATTAATATCTAACCGGTACTATTTCGGTAACACTACTTTTTATCTAATGCGGAAGAGTAGTATTAGAGAACAATATTCTGTATAATCTACTGATGCTTCGGGGTGTGGCGCAGTTGGTTAGCGCGCCGCGTTTGGGACGCGGAGGTCGGAGGTTCAAGTCCTCTCACCCCGACCAAGTGATATTTTGCTTAAATCAACAAGCATATCATAGGGTTTATTGAGCTTAATAACAGATACAGCGTCATCACCAGCTCGTAGGTTCAACACTACTTCATTCAAGACTGCGTCTAGTTCCAATAAATCCTTTGTACTATTGATAGTTTTCAGATATGAACGGGTAAGTTCGTAAAACTCTTGGCGAGTCGGCAAGGCTGTCTTTAATTTATCCAGCTCTGCATTAGCCACCTTAATGTTAGCCTGAGCTACGTTTATAAGGTTCTGGTGATACTCCAATTTACCGCTATGGTGCTTGGCGTATTCTTTGGGGAACTCACTTTGGAAGTCCTGATAATTGGCGTATTGTTTGTTATTTAGGGTCAGGCTTGCTTTTGCTTCACTTAATTTACGTTTGGCAACGGCTTTGTCCTGAGCAACTTTAACTTCTAATTTATCAATATAATACTTGTAGGCTTCCTCGCTTTTTTTGGTGCATTGCTTGAGCATTTCTTTCACTGGCTCAACTACCAATTTGCCCCGAATACTCTTTTTAAGAGGTTTACCAAACTCCTCAACAGCAAGTTTGCTATTGTGCCTGATACAGTTCTGGCGGTTACGGCAGTACCAGCTAATTAGCCATTTACCTTTGTTTTTGCCACGTTTAATTTCTTGGTGCTGCCACTGCATTGAGCTATCGCAGTAGTCACAGATAACCTTGCCCCTAAGTAGCCCGTAGTCCAACCTTGCAGAGGCTGTGCCTTTGCCAGCATATTCCTTGCCAAAGTCGCTAGCTGCTTCACGGTTCAGTAATATGTACTCGTCTGGCGTAACAAGTGGCAAGAAATCATATACATCAACTAGGTCAGCTATGGTTTCGCCGTGTCGGTACAGCCCAAAATAGAACGGGTCTTCAAATAGTTTGCCGACCTTGCTTTTGGTCATCTTAACTAGGTGGTAGTCATCATCAGTGTGTACATGCTCACTTAAAAGTGAGACATTAAGGAAGTCAGCTATCTCCTCGTTGGTCTTACCTTTGTAAAGTCGCATATCCACCGCTTCTCTGAGCAAGTGCCAGTTGTAGCCGTCTGGTATAAAGTGCCAAGTGTTCTTATCAACGTAGTAGCCCTTTTTAATGACACCGTTGTACTTGCCCTCTTTGATGTTACCGCTTGTCCCTCGGCTTACATCAACCGACAGCTTGTCTGAATACTGCTTAGAGGTAGCGAATAATATGCCGAGTAGCATTTTACCGTTGGGGTTATTTTCAAATTGGTAGGTTTTGAATTGCAGGTCTTGGATTTTCTCAAGGTCAATTAGCTCTATAATTGCTCCTGCTTCTTTCATGTTCCGTGATAATCTATCTGGCGACCAAGCGATAAGCCCGTGATACTTGCCAGTTTCAAAACCCAACATCATATCGTTAAATAAATTCCGCTTGCCAGATAACTTAGCGGACTCCGACTCCTCAATAATGTCTGACTCCCGAACTTCAACTCCCAACCTTTCTGCTAGTTCCAAGCACTCTATACGCTGGTCGGGTAGGGAACGTACTTGCTTGTCTTCGCTGTCAGTAGACTTCCGCAGGTAAATAACGTAACGGCGTTTTTCTTTCGGCAGTATCTTGGTAACGCCCTCTTTTTGCTTTATGAAGTAGCTGGTTAGCTCATCAATAGTACGGTGGCTAATGGGTAGCTTAAAAACGTCTGGGTTATCCAGCACCCGTTGCTCAACCGATTTTTCAATCGCCAGCCGTTGCTTGACTGGTAGCTTCACGACCTTACGTTTTTTGCGGGTCTTCTTGGTTCTATCTTCGCTTGCTTCATCAGCCATGCCTAGAATTATAGCTAATTCACCCCATAAATACCCACGTTTTACCGTAGTTGTAAGGTGTAAATGGTCAAATTGTTAAAGTGCTGAAGTGGTGCAGTTTTGGGCTAACTTTGGTACTAGCCGTTCCAATAATCGCTGGTTTTCATCTTAGAAAAGTCTACCAGCTCATCTTTAATGTATGGCTCTGACTTAAACCGTACCTGCGTTGTCTCGTTTTTCAGTTTTTCACTTAGTGTATCCAGGAGTTCAATTAGTTTTGGGGTTGGTATATCGCCCAAGCCTCTGGTTTTTAGCTCTTTTCTAACCATTTCAAGCTGTTCTGACCATAGTTCCAGCCTATGTTGCTGCCCAACCTTGTAACGTTCCTGTAGGGCTTCTAGGGCAATGGTTTGTAGGTTGGCTATATCTACTTCACATTCCCTAGACCAAGCAATTAAGGTGGTCTTGGATACCTTTAATTTTTTGGCAATTTTGTCATAGCTCATGCCCTCAGCACGAAGTTCAATGAATTGCTGCTTAGTTTTTTGTGTTATAGCCACCGTTTTTACCTCTATATTTATTATACTAGTTAACATAGTGTAAGAATAGTCCAGCCAACCTCATAAAAAATGCTTGTAAAAGGTGAGAATAGTATCTATGCTAATAACATAAAATCACAACAAATAAAGAAAGTTCCGCAATGGATAATCAGCCACCACAAGCTACTCAGCCACAATACCCACAACCTAACTATCAACAAGTACCTCAACAGCAACCTATTACAGAGGCTCCGCTAGGAATGTTCCAAAGAAGAATGGGTCGCTTGGCATACTTGCTCAGTCTAATCTACGCTCTGGCTCCCCTTGTTCTCGTAGCTCTATTACAGCTCGTAGTACACTTTGCTCTAGCAAGCAGTAATAGTGGTAACGCAAGTCCCAACGCACTATCTGCTATCGTGAACATAATTTCGCTGTTAGTGGGTATCGTAAGTGTAGTCCTGCTAATACCAGTCTATATATCTGCCTACGTTAGGCGACTCCATGACGTTAATCAGTCGGGCTTGCTAACTTTGCTGATATTCGTACCGTTCGTAAACTTACTACTGTTCCTTTACCTGTTATTTGCACCAGGAACACAGGGTGCTAACAAGTACGGCAATCCAGTCAACTCGTACAACTACTGGATAGTTATAGGTCTTAAAAAACCTTAGATAACTTACCTATACCTACCTAGGTTCTACACTTTATTGGTTAATACTACAAATTACTTTTTAGTATTGTCTGACTGGGGTGATTTGATGTTAATTTTCTCATCATCAAAGTCTAGTATATGCTCACGTCCGTCTGGTGCTGTATAGGGCGTTTCTGGCTTTTCAGGTTCATCAGCATTGTTAATTGGGCTGTTGTTATTACCTGAACTGTCATTATTTGGGTCATCATTTTGCATAGTCTTATCATATCAGAAACTGTTTTTCAGGTGTACGGCTATGTGGACTTAGGGTTTCTACTAAGTAGTTGAGGCTGTCTAAACTTTCTTTGAAGCTCTGGTGGTTTAGTAAGGCTTCATACATCTGTAGTAATATAGGTTCGTCAGCAGTATTAGTCTGCCGACCATGTGCATAAATTGACATTCTTATTTTACGATTGTAAAAATGGTATTCGCTAGTCACTAAACATATCGGGGTGTGGCGCAGCCTGGTAGCGCGCAGCGTTCGGGACGCTGAGGTCGCCGGTTCAAATCCAGTCACCCCGACCATTGAAGAAAACTCTGTCCAGGACCAGTAGTAGCCTATATCTACTATAATTACCGCTTATGCTATAGTTTAGGTAGTTTATATAACAACAGGACAGTAAACTATGCTAAGACAGGCAAAGAGGGTACTGTTTACGCTCAGTGTTATAACTATGCTTCTGTCCTTTATCACACTCGGACGGGCTGCTGCAGCTTATTGCTATAGCTCAGCATCTTGTAGCAGCTCTTCGGCTAACTTGTTTGGTCAGAGACAAGCATACGACGTGGTACTACTTAGTGACGGCGATGCGGTAGTCAATGCTCGTATAAATTTATCTAATACGGGTTCTAGTTCACTTAAGTACAGTATAGTTAACGGCCAGCTCCAGAATGTTACCGCTTATCAGGAGGTTATTTGCAGTGAACTGCCGATCATCAGAACCAGCAAAGCCGCCAATGTCAGCATTGAATCTAACCCTGAAATACACTTTTCTACCAGCACTAACATTCCTGAGTGCTACCCAGGGCTAGCCGAACATCCACTTAATTCATCCACGCCGCTTGCCTATTATTTTCCTAGCAGTTACGAATTTTATAAAAGCATAGCTGTTACAAAATCAGTCAATGCATTTACTTTGAGCTTACCTCAGAGCGTTAATGAGGATCAGTCTACAACCATCGTTATGCTTTATAGCGAATCGGGCGTATCACATAAAAGCCTTGGAATGCATTACTATTCTTTGCAGACACTTAAGACGGCTGGGCCTGTCAATGATGTAAATGTAGGGATATCCGTTGAAGGAAATTATGTTTTGGCTAATAGTGGCAAGAGTACTAACGCTACCCCGGTTATCAGTCCTAATGAATTAAGTTCAAACCTCCAAGCAGGTAGCGTCGTGCCACCAGGCAGTGCAGTCAATGCCGATATTAATAGTTACGTAAACAGCATAGGTGACAATGGTGGCATAACAAAGCAAGCCTTATTTTTATTGCCGCAGAAGACTCTGACAATAACAGGGCGTTTTGCTGGCAGCACTTTTCTTTTAAATTGGCCCCGTACTGTCTCGCTTTCCGTTCTAGCCTTAGTTTTTATAGCATTGGTAATTTATTGGTATATTAATAATCGTAAGAAAATAAAGGAGCAGCTAATTATGGGGCAAGCCAATACTAGCGGTAACGATCAGGATAGCAGCGCGTATGATCAGTCATCAGATAATAAAGTTAACGATATGCAGGCTGAAAATCAAAAAAGGCTAGTCAGTGCCTCAACGCGAAAAACAGTCAACATAAACGTGAGAGCCATACCATTTTATGAATTAGTAGCAGCGTTTAAGCAGCAAATCAGGGAGCGTAAAGTGCGGCCCATGATTTTCGCCTGGATATGTGGCGTATTGACCGTTCTAGTAGTAGCTGGAGGCGCGTTTGGGTACTCAGAAGCAACGAAACTAAGCAATGCCTATTCTACAAACAATAATCCGACACCTGCATTCGGTATTGCTCTCTATATTGCTTTAATTGCCATCGGGCTACTTAGCTTTATAGTCTTTTCCATTGGTTTACCTATCCTATATGCCGGCAGCTTCCGGCGTGCTATGAGAATATTTTTCCATTTAATAATATTTTTTATAATCGTTTTGGTTTTAGCCATCTTTCTTGGTTTGCAACTAAGAAAACCGTTAAATCCTAATACCTGCAACTCCGCTTATGGCTGTTGTGGTGGCTATGGTATTAGTTCAGGACTATGCTCAGGCATTCAACAAGGTGGGCCAGGATTTCAGAGCGGCATAACACAGTAATCTTTTATTAGTCCTACTAGGTTAAAATAGGGGATATGGCTGTATTTATCACGTTGGTTATTATATTCCTGGGCCTTTGTATTAACGAAGTATGGTGGCGCTCTAAAAAGCGTCAGACTGAGCTAAGTCGCAAATCCATCCATATGGCCATCGGCACCTATGCAGCTTTTTGGCCATTCTATTTAACCTTTACGCAGATTAGAGTTCTCAGCATAGCTTCTATTGTAGTTATGTCTGTGTCTTTAAGGTTTAATATTTTTAAGGCCATACATGAAGTTGACCGGGCCAGCTGGGGTGAACTATTAGCTGTATTAAGTATTGCTATTTTAGCCTTTGTAACTACCAACAAATGGCTATTTGCGGCTAGCATGCTGCAAATGGCGCTTGCCGACGGTTTGGCCGCACTAGCCGGGCTTAAATTTGGCCGAGGCAATAGTTATAAAGTGTTTGGTAGTCAGAAAAGTCTTGTTGGCAGTTTGATATTCTTTTTAACGTCAATATTAATTCTGATTATTTTTCACGGGCTAGGTCACATCGGTCATTTATTGTCTTACCTGGGATTAACCAGTCTTATAGCTACATTGCTCGAGAATCTTGGCGTTAAAGGTCTGGATAATCTGTTTGTACCGCTTGTCGTGTTACTTTTGATTAGCTAGCTTTGGTTTTATGGCATGAGCTCTAAGAGCATTAAATATAGAGATAACATCAACTACTTCTTGAAGGCCGGCGCCTACTATCGGAGACAGCTTACCAGTTGCAAAAACAGCCATCAGAATAAAACTCAGTCCTAAGCCAATAAGTATGCTCTGGTCTGCGATCTTAAAGGTTCGCTTGGCAATTTCTACGGCAACACCGACCCGGCTTAAGTCGTCAAGCATAATGACCATATCAGCTGATTCACTGGCGGCGGTTGAGCCTTGGGCTCCTAGTGCAATACCGACGTCGGCAGAGGTCAAAACCGGTGCGTCGTTGACGCCATCACCGACGAATACGATTGGTTTGGGTCGTAGTTTGGCAAGGGTATGGAGTTTGTCGGCAGGTAGCTGATCGGCGTATATCTTATCTATGCCAAGTTGTCGGGCTATAGCTTCAGCGGCCGGTTGATGGTCGCCAGTAATCATGGAAATTTCTTTTAGTCCCAATTTATGCAAATGGGCTAGCGTTTGTTTGGCTTCCGGTCTGACTGTATCGGCGAAATGAATTACACCTTCCAAATTGCCGTTAATGATTATATAGGCTGTCGTATTTGCTATTGCCTTTTTATAATTCGCTGGCACGCTAACCTCATTATCTAGAAGGGCATGCCCGCCTACCCATATATCATCACTTTTTATACTAGCCTTAATGCCTAATCCGGCAATCTCTTCTACGTGCTTAGCTTTTTCGATTTTAATTGATTGGGACTTAGCTGAGCTGACTATAGCCTTTGCAAGTACATGATTAGAGTTTTGTTCGACACTAGCAGCTAATTTTAGAAGTCGATCAGTCGACATATCACCAAGCGTTTCAACCGAGACAACATCGATCTCGCCTTTAGTGAGCGTACCGGTTTTATCGAAGGCAATTGTTTTAGCGGTAGCTAGTTTTTCTAAGGCAGTACCGCTTTTCACGATGATTCCATAACGGCTGGAGCGGGCCATGCCGCTTATTAAAGCGATTGGCGTAGCCAGCAGTAACGGGCAGGGGGTGGCTACGATAATAACCTCCAGAAATCTTATGGCATGACCGGATAATATCCAGACGCCGCCAGCAATGGCGTAAGCGATCATTGTAAATGGAATACTGTATCGATCGGCTAATCTGACGAAAGGTGCCTGCGATGTAGAGGCGCTTTTAACCAGTTTTATGATTTGCTGGTACTGACTGTCGGCGGCTGTGGCGGTGGCTTTTGCGGTTATGGCACCATCGATACTTATGGAGCCACTAACTATCTGAGTGCTAACTGTTTTAGAAACTGGCAGGCTTTCCCCGGTTATAGACGATTCGTCAAAATTGGCTTGCCCTTCGGTAATTACAGCGTCAACTGGGACTACCTCACCGGCCTTAACAATGAACCGCTCGCCCACCTTTATATCATCAACCTTTACTTTGATGATTTTGTTTTTCCTAATGACGCTAGCGGTTGAAGGAACGCGGGCAAGCAGAACATCTAGCTCGCTCTGGGCTCTTTTGCCGGCATAGTCCTCAAGCGACTGTCCGCCGGTAATCATTAATACCACTACCAAGGCGGCCCAATACTGCCCTAATACCACAGAGGCAATAATGGCCGTTGCTGCTAATATGTCTATTCCATAAGCACCCGAACGTATTTCTTGCCACATATCCCAGAGTAATGGCATAACTTCACCGATTGCTAAAACAGCAAGAACTATGTGAGCGATCGTATGGAATTTAAGTATTTCTAAAGCGACCGCTGCTACACCACCGACTAGAGCCAGGCTAAACAGGGCATAGTTTCTAAAAAACCGGATAAATCTTTTCATTTGTGATTAAGCTTAGCCTTAAGTATAGCAATTATTACTATCAGTAATCTATAGGCTTGGATATAATTAGCAAACAAAGGGATTCGAAAGGGAGATACAGTCTATGAAGGCAGCATTACTAGAAAAATATGGTGGCGAAGATGCGGTTAAAATTGGAAACGTTGATCGGCCGGAGCCAGCGGCCAATGAAGTACAGGTCGAGGTTTGTTCAGCCAGCCTTAACCCGTTTGACTATAAGCTACGAGAGGGCATAATGAAGGAGAATATTCATATAAACTTTCCGCTGGTACTTGGGGGTGATGTATCCGGCACTATCAGTGCTCTAGGTGACGGAGTAAGTGAATTCAGCATCGGCGATAAAGTTTATGGACTGGCTAATGCTACAAAACAAGGCTCTTTGGCCGAATATACGGTAGTCAGTATTTCTCAGCTAGCCATGATCCCAGAAGTAGATTACGACACTGCTGCTGGCCTGCCATTGGCTGCCTGTAGTGCTTATCAAGCTTTGCATGATCACTTACAGCTAGCCAGCGGTCAAAAGATCTTAATCCACGGCGGAGGTGGTGGAATTGGCAGTCTTGCAATACAATTGGCGAAATTCGCAGGAGCGTATGTAGCCACTACACTTAGTGCTCGAGATAAAGAATTTGCCGAGAAACTTGGGGCTGACAAAACGATAGACTATGCAACCGAAGACTTTACTAAACTTGTTAAGAATTACGATAGCGTTTTCGATACGGTTGGTGGTGAAACATTTGAAAAGTCATATCTCGTGCTCAGGCCCGGCGGAAAAATAGTTTCAATGTCCGCCGGACCCAACCATGAACTCGATGCAAAATATGACATTACCTCGCTTCATCAGTCGACTCAAGCATCTAGTGAGCGCTTGGAAGCCATTACTAAACTTGTTAACGATCATGCATTAACCCTTAATATAGATAAGGTATTTAATTTAGATCAAGCCGCAGAGGCGCTTGAATACCTTAAGTCTGGTCATCCAAAAGGAAAAGTAATTGTGCGGGTAAAAAGTTAGTTATTGTGAACGAAAAACAGCAGACCCCTGGAAAATGCCCTTTTGACGCGTGATACTACTTTGTCTGCCACATGAATCATATTTTAAAGTCTATGCCCTTAGCATTAGCGGTGTCAAATATTTTACAGAAATATACTACCGGTTCATGTTCGACTTTTTAAGTTTAGCTGTGGGCTAGGCGGCTTTTGAGGTAATTTTTTGCAAAACTAATTTTAGAGTCTTTAGCCACAAGGGATTTCGGTTTAATCCACTGTTTAGCGGCTAATGCAAATTGCAAACCTATAAAGCTGAAGGGATTACCGAATACATCGGCAATTGCTGAGGCAGCTTCCGGAAAGCTTTTATGGAATAAAGCAATAGAGCCGGTGGTAGCGGCAGCAACAGAAAAAGCACCAAGTGAAGACCATACGCTTAGTTTAGTATTAAGTTTAAGAAGTTCCTTATTAGAGGTTCCCTCAAAAACAGCCGAATAAACCTTTGGCGAAACGACATAAAATGAAGACAAACCTTTGCCTAAGGCTCTGGGTGCAAATTGTAAGGTTTTCTTTTTAAAACTATCTTCTTCGGAAAAAAGTTTTTTATTTATATTATTTTTATCACTGACCGATTTAAGCGCTTTCGGTAATGCGGTTTTTTCTAAAACCCGCCTACTCTTATGGGCATACTTAAGACCGAATCCCGTAAAGTTTGACGTCAGCATTACCAGCGGTGGAGTAATGCCACCCAGTAGGAGAGATGAGTCAAGGACTTGGCTGATGTCTGGATCTTTACCGGCAAAATGAACAGCCAGCGGTAAATTTAGAAACGAA
>DAIDIO010000014.1 GCA_027459325.1 Candidatus Saccharimonadota bacterium | reverse complement strand
GGGGCAATTCCACTTAAGATAATAGCATAAGCTAGACAAAATATCAATTTTCAAAAAGAGGATAAGGGGTTCGAACTATGAATAACAGAGATAATGTTAATAAAATGTACAAAAAAATAAAAATTGAAGCAAAAATCCAAACTGATTCTGAGGTGTTAAATAAGTTTAATTACCTATGGCTGGGGATGAGGGATTCGAACCCCCGATCCTGGGACCAGAACCCAGTGCCTTACCGCTTGGCCAATCCCCAAAGTGTTAACAAAATTAACAGAGGCTAATTATACCTAAACTTGCATCCTAGTGCTAGGGGCGTGTTAAACTAGGTAGATTAACAATTTGGAAAATATAAAGAGTGCAGGGAGAGATCTAGCTCGTTGATCTGCCAGCAACCAGGGTTTACCCAAGGTGCTCCATCTAGCCCCAGTCTAAATGCGGGGGAAGATATAGTTACTATGCAATATCCTTTCCCGCTACAGAAAGGATATTTTTATGCCACAAAACATTCATTACTTTACCAGTGAGTCAGTATGTGCTGGTCATCCAGATAAAATATGCGACGCAATAAGTGATGCCATTCTAGATGCTGCTATAAAAGATGACCCGTATAGCAGAACTGGCATTGAAACGGTTGCCGGTGCAAATCGTATTGCTTTATTTGGAGAAATTAAAACTAAGGCCAGACTCAATTTTGAAGATATAGCCAAGAGTACAGTTAAAAGACTTGGCTACACCGAGCCAAAATGGGGATTCAGTATTGAGTCTGAGTTCAGCAACGATATTCATCAGCAATCACCAGAAATAGCAATGGGTGTTGATCAAGATGGTGCCGGTGATCAGGGCATGATGTTTGGCTTTGCCGTAAATGAAACACCCGAATTGTTACCGCTACCAATTACAATTGCTCACGCACTCGCCAAAAGAATTGATGAGGCAAGAGAGAATAATGAACTTACTTGGTTAAGGCCCGACGGTAAAGCTCAAGTGACAATCAAGTACGATGGCGATCGGCCGGTTGGAATAGAGAAGCTTGTCCTGGCGCTTGCTCATGATGAAGGAACAACCGCACAGGAGGTTAGAGATGAAGCAATCGCTAATATCGCTAAGCCAGTATTGCAGAACTACAAGCTTGATCTGCCAAGCCCAGAGAACATTATTATCAACGGGACAGGATTATGGCACATTCCTGGTCCGGAATCTGACGCAGGGCTCACGGGCCGAAAAATAGTCGTCGATACTTACGGTGGGTATGCTAGGGTTGGGGGCGGTGCATTTAGTGGCAAAGATCCTTCTAAAGTCGATCGCTCAGGCGCTTACGCAGCAAGATATATTGCAAAAAACATAGTTGCTGCCGGTCTGGCAAGCAAATGCGAAGTAGGGCTGGCCTATGTTATCGGGCAGCCCCGGCCTCTCATGCAAACGATTGAAACTTTTGGAACAGAAACGGTTAGCATTAAAGCTCTATATGAATATAAAGACAAGTTAATTGATACATCTGTAAAAGGTATATGTGAGACTCTCGATCTCCATAGGCCAATTTATAGTAAAACGAGTGCCTATGGCCATTTCGGCAAAGACTATCTTCCCTGGGAGGCCGTTGTTAGCTAAACCTACAATTAGGCTAATAACTCAATCAAAGAACTCTATATCGCTTAGCTCATCAGGCATAAAGCCATTATTTGGCTTAAAGTTAGCCCGCCATTTATAGTCTTTATTATAGCCAAGATCTTTCATTAGTTTAGTAGGTGCATTACGCAGATGCAGTGGCACCGGCAGGTCAGGATATTCTCTGGCCAAGCTCATAGCTTTGTTCATAGCTTCTGTTACTTCCCGTGACTTTTGTGCTTTAGCTAGCACTACAGCACAGTGATACAAATTGTACTGGGCTTCAGGCAGGCCAATTCGCTCAACCGCCAGAAATGCAGATACCGCCAGGTTGAGAGCAGCCGGGGCAGCCATGCCAATGTCTTCACTGGCAAATATAACCATCCGCCTAGCAATAAACTTGGGGTCTTCACCGGCTTGCAACATCCTAGCTAGGTAATATAGGGCGGCGGTAGGTTGACTGCCACGGAGAGACTTAATAAAAGCGCTTATAATGTTATAGTGGTTTTCGCCCTTTTTGTCATAACCCGGAACTCTAGTTTGGGCGGCCGTTTCTATAATCTGCGGGCTAATAACCTTAGTACCGGCTAATTGGCTGGCTAGCTCTAGATTACTAAGCGCAACTCTAGCATCGCCTCCGGATAGCTCTGCTAGAAGGTCAATGCTGGAGTCTGGTAATTTCTTACCGCTTAATTTCATGGCCTTGGCGGCTCTTTTAATAATCGCTATTACTTCGTCTTTGGTTAAAGGCTCTAGAACAACCACGCGTGACCGTGATAGCAGAGGATTAATAACTTCAAAACTAGGATTTTCGGTAGTTGCACCGATCAGCACAATAGTACCGTCTTCAACGTGAGGCAGAAAGGCATCTTGCTGGGCCTTATTAAATCTGTGAATTTCATCAACAAACAGGACGGTTTTCATGCCTAGTCGGTTGTTGCCTTTAGCGTGTTCAATAACCTTTACTACGTCTGCTTTGCCAGAAGTTACCGCACTAAGTTCTATGAATTCCGCTTCCGTTTCTTTGGCAATAATTCTCGCTAAAGTTGTTTTTCCGGAGCCGGGCGGTCCCCATAGGATCAGACTGGTCGGTTGTTTAGTTTCAATGATTTCCCGAATAATTTTCGACTTGCCAATTAAGTGCTCTTGACCGACAACATTCGCTAGTGACTGAGGTCGCATTCTCTCGGCAAGCGGTCGGTTGTCCATAGCTCAAGTATATAGGATGAATTTGCCATTAATCAGATTCTAGCAAATCGAGCCTAGCCATATCTTCCTCGTTTATTTCAAAATCTACATCGGCATTCTGGATAATGTATTCTTCATGGGTTGATTTCGGCAACGGTAACGTATCATGCTGCAAGCAATATCTGATAGATATTTGAGCTACAGTTTTATGATATTTGTCAGCAATCTGCTTAATGTCAGGGTGGTCCAGTATTCTGCCGGTAGCAAGTGGGGAGTAAGCTTCGACGAGGATGCCATTTTCTTTGGAAAACTTGGTTACCTCCGGCTGGGTAGACCCTATAAACCAGCGTATTTGATTAGCGGCTGGCACAATTTTGCCATGACTGAGAATGGCTTTAAGGTCATCGACATCGAAGTTTGAAACACCTATCGCTTTAGCTCGCCCACTTTCATAGATCTTCTCCATTTCCTGCCAGACTTCGATGTTCTCTTTGGTATAATCGGCGCCTCTTTCCTGCCAAGGCCATGGAGCGTGTATCAAATATAGATCTACATAGTCAACGCCGAGAGTTGAAATGGATTTCTCGAAAGTTTCCTCAACTTTGCTGGCATCCTTAACATCGGCAGGCAGCTTAGTAGTTAGAAAAATGTCTTCCCGGGCAATCCGACTTTCTTTTATTGCCTTGCCGACATTGGCTTCATTGCCGTAGACCCGGGCCGTATCGATATGCCTATAACCCACGTTCAGAGCAATCCTTACCGGATCATGAGCTTCGCCGTTTGGAATTTGCCAGGTACCAAAACCAATTTTATGAATCTTTGCCCCAGTATTTAAAGTGTATGTCTCAGTAACTATAGCCAAAAAATTTCTCCCTCTTAATTATGATATATCTATTTATAAATAATAAACCTAGACAGAACCAAGAGCTGTTAATCAACTTACAGCGTACTCCATATCCTGACATGTATTACTTTAGATTAAATATAAGACAGAAGTTATACTAATTCGTTAGATGAGCGACTTTAAATTTCAGATTCAGGCTAAACTAAAAGGCACCAGCGCCCGGACAGGCATCATAACAACTCCTCATGGCAAGATAGAAACGCCGGCGTTTATTGTGGTCGGTACCAAGGCGACGGTCAAAGCTATGACGCCTGAACAGGTTAAAGAGGTTAACGCTCAGGCGGTACTTGCCAATGCCTACCATTTATATCTACAACCCGGGCATAAGTTAATTGAGAAGGGCGGCGGTCTCTCTAAATTCATGAACTGGAGCGGTCCGACCTTTACCGATTCCGGTGGCTTTCAAGTGCTGTCTCTAGGCAGTGGCTATAAGAAAGTAATAGACATGGTTGGCGGAGAAGCCGAAGAAGTGTCGAGTTCTTCTAAACAGGAGCGCCGAGCATTTGTTGATAATGAAGGAGTAACGTTCTATTCGCATCTAGACGGGAGTAGGCATCGTTTTACAGCCGAGCTATCTATGCAGATCCAGCATGCCATTGGTGCCGATATTATCTTTGCCTTTGATGAACTTACCAGTCTGGTTGACCCATATGATTATCAGGTTGAGTCATTAAAGCGAACTCACGCCTGGGCTGATCGTTGCCTTGCTGAGCTTAATCGTTTACGGTCCCTGCACCCAAAAAGAGACTATCAAGCGTTGTTTGGAGTGGTGCAGGGTGCACAATATGAAGATCTGCGAAGACAATGTGCCCGCTTTCTGGCATCCCGTGACTTTGACGGTTTCGGTATTGGCGGGGCTATTGAAAAAGCCCGCTTAGGCGAAATAGTTAGCTGGGTTAACCAGGAGTTACCTGAAAACAAACCAAAACATTTGCTTGGTATTAGCGAACCAGATGATATTTTTCAGGCTATTGAAAATGGAATAGATACCTTTGATTGTGTCTCCCCAACCAGGGTTGGCCGGAACGGCTCGGCCTATACCTGTTCAGGACGCAAGAACATCGTTGCTAGTCGGTATCGGGATGACTTTAGTCCTTTAATTCCCGACTGCCAATGCTATACCTGCCGCAATTACACCAGCGCCTATTTACACCATCTGCTGCACGCCCATGAGCTGCTGGCGAATACCTTAATGTCAATTCATAACGAGCACTTTATTATTAAGTTAGTCGATGACATCAGGATTAGCATAGAAGAAGGCAGTTTCTTTGAGCTGAAAGAAAATTGGTTAGCCAAATACTACGCTAAGGGGTCGACAAATAGATAAAGCTGTGAGATAATTCACTGTCAAAAGGAATTAAAAATGCCTTCAAATTTTGAATTAACTCAACCACCAATCATAACCAGTCAGCAACGCGAAGTACTTCAAGCCATGGCTATGGAGCGTAACTATATAGACGGTGAAATGCGCCAAACTGAACCTCTAGCCGAGCGTAGTGATGCTAATAATTTTCATGAAGTACTGACCGATATTTTTTATAAACATGGCAGATCTGAAAGTTCACGAATAAAAATGAGCTGCCAAGAACTTGGCGGAGTTGCCCTAAGCGCAGAATTTACTCCTGACGGCATTTATAATCTCGAGGTTAATGAACTGACACTGGCCAAAGGTATTCTATTGTATCGGGCAAAAATTATAAATGCCATTATGTTGCCCCTAAAGCAGCAGGTTATGCTGCCTCGTTTAATCCAGACTCAAAAGCCTACTAACCCCTTATTGAGACCGTTAACCAGAGTTGATGCTGCGGTAGCTACTAAGCGTGAAGTTAATGACGCCATATCCAAAGCCAGACGTTTTCTACAATCTGGAAAAGTCGAAAAAGTTATTTAGCAATTAAACGTCTCGATCTATCCGTTTCATCTTCTATTTCCTGGCCGAAAATTTCCTCAATTAAGTCCTCAATGGTGACAATACCAATAATTCGGTCGTCGCGTTCGATTGGCGTTAAATGACTGCCTGCGCTTATGAATTTACGGAACTGTGTATCAAGGGCGGTCATACTGCCAACTAACTGGGCCGGATAGAGAACAATGTCCTCGACCGTAAAGCTATTTTCATCAAAATCCATATCGACTAGATCTTTCATAAGTAAAACCCCGTAACATTTGGTTAAGTCTTTATCAAAGATGGGTATACGGCTAAAGCCTCTTTCTTTAATCTCATCAATTTTAGCGTCATCTAGTCGGGTATCGGGAGTTAACCAGTAGGTTTGACGAATCGGTGTCATAATATCCCTGACCCGCTTTTCGCTAAGTGTTAAAGCGCCTCTGACTATTTCTATCTCGTTATCGTCCAGCTCCGATGATTCACTACTAAGGTGTTCGGTCATAATGAGACCTAGTTCATGACGGGATTGCAGTTTAGCTTTTTGCCGAGGGAACAGCCGGTTAAGCAGTAGTTCCAATGGTTTACTGACGGGATAGGTTAAAACAATCATAACTTTTAATAACGGAGCAAACCGGCTCGACCAGTAAAGGGCATTCTTTGAAAAAAGAGCTTGCGGAATTACCTCGCCAAAGATAACTATTAGTAAAGTAGCTAGAATTCCGGCGATCCAACCGTTTAACTTTTGGTTAAGTACTAGTGAAGTAGCTGAAACGGCAGCCACATTTGTAAGAAGTATGCTGGCCAGCAGCAGATGAGTGCGGTTTCGAAGAGGCAAAATCCGCTTAGCCTGAACATTACCTAATACTGATTTACGCCTGAGATCCTCCGGATCTAGGGACATGACAGCAATATTCAGCCCCGAGCAAATAGCTGAAGCCAAGACTAATAGCACCACTTCCGCAACGTAGAGTACAAAAGATTTATGCCCACCGTGGAATAAAGAAGCCAGTTGAAGCATTACCATGTTAATTGTATCAACACTTTTAAATAGGGGTCAACTTTATAAATGTGATAGAAGTCACATTGATATTTATAAGGTTATTGTCATAAGCTTAAAAAGGAAGTGTGAGGCTTCCAAACGACCCGGGTTTCGTACCCGGGTCTTTTTGGATCCACAAGCCTTACAAGGTGATATAATTAAATGTGAGGTAAAATAAAAATAAATACAGCCAAAATTAGGGAACTGGCGTTATAATTGCCAGGCTAAATAAGGAAGACGCTTTTTTGATGTCTATTTGTAATTCATGAGTTCAACCATCCAAGGTAAAACAGTTCGGCCCGGCGGACTTCGTTACTCCTACTATGCAACAGGAGTAAATAAGAAACCCCAAGCTAAAGCCAAGGCTCCTAAGAAAAAGAGCCATTTTAAGGGTGTTCTTTTGGCTCTTATTCTGATTGCAGCCGCCTTTGTTATTTATCCTTCCGTATCGGCAAAAACTTCTTCATTACCACCAAGTCCTAAAAATGCCACCACTCAAGCCAGCAGTCCTAAAGTAGTCAATCAGGCCCCGGCGGTAGCTGCTGCGCCATCAATTTGTACCACTAACCAGCTCAGTAAACAGATATTTGTCAGTATTAGCAAACAGCATCTATGGGTCTGCAACGGCACGACACAAGTCTTTGATTCGGCTGTTGTAACCGGTGACGAACAACATGCCGACACCTTAACACCACCAGGAACCTATCATATTTATGCCATGGCCACTAATAGGACACTCACCGGTAGTGATGAAAACGGCAGCTGGAACGATTTTGTTAACTACTGGATGCCTTTTCTGTATAACCAGTATGGTGCTTATGGCTTCCATGATGCCACTTGGCGTAGTCCTTCAGCCTTTGGTCATGTCGATATAAATACTGCCAATGCCTCTAATGGCTGCGTGGAGCTGCCGCTAGCCAGCGCTAAATGGATATATAACTGGGTCAACGTTGGAACGACAGTCACAATTCAGAATTAAACTGTTAAAATAAGCTTATGACTATTGCTGTTATTATCCTGGGGGTGCTCTTACTAGCTTCCTTATTTCTTAAAAGACCGCTGAAGACTAACGAAGACCAAAGCAGCTTGATGTTAAAGGCCGATGTCAGTGAACTTACAAAAAGCGTTCATGAACTTAAAGACGGCCTGCAAAAACAGCTTACTGACCAGTTAGCGGTATCCAATACGCAAATGGCAAACCAGTTTAGTGAGAGCAGTAAAATTATTGCCGAAGTAACTAAAAACTTAACCGAACTAAAAGAATCTAATAAGCAGGTCTTAAGTATCACTGATGAACTAAAAGTTTTACAGAATGTGCTGTCTAATCCGAAGCAAAGAGGAGTCTTAGGTGAGTATTATCTGGCCTCTGTCCTAGAAAATGTTATGGCTCCTGATCAGTTTAGTTTGCAGTATAAGTTTAAAGACGGAGAAATAGTTGACGCAGTAATTCATCTGGATAAGAACCGGCTGCTGCCGATTGATTCAAAGTTCAGCTTAGAAAACTATAACCGACTTAATGATGCCAAGGATAAGGCCGAAAAAATACTATTAACCAAGGCCTTCAAGGAAGATCTCAAAAGACGTATTGATGAAACAGCAAAATACATAAGGCCAAATGAAAACACCCTTGATTACGCCTTTATGTTTATCCCCAGTGAAGCCATCTATTATGATCTGCTGGCTAACCGGGTAGGGATCACCAGCACCTCTTCGCGAAATCTACTGGAATACGCCTTTCGTGATAAACACGTTATTATAACCAGTCCAACTACCTTAATGGCATATCTGCAAACCGTACTCCAGGGCCTTAGAAGTTTGCAGATAGAAGAGCAGGCCAAGGAGATTCAAGCTAGAGTCGGTGATCTTGGGAAACACTTAGGAGCATATGACACCTTCATGCAAAAACTCGGCAATTCACTAGGTACGACAGTCAATCACTACAATACCGCCCATAAAGAGTTAAAGAAGATAGACAAAGACGTTATTAAGATAGCCGGCAGCACGCCGTCTATAGAACCCTTACTCTTAGACAAGCCAGTAGCCACAGAGGAATAACCTAAATATTTAAGATATCTAGTAAATTATATAAGCGGTTCATCTATCGGAAGTTTGTGAATATTAAAGGATAATCAAAATCCTGTTGCCTAAGTAGTGACATAACCGCCTGCAGTTCATCCTTAGAAGAACTACTTACCCTAATTTCTTCGCCTTGGATCTGGGTTTTAACTTTAGGGAAGCTACTTTGAATCAGTTTGGTTATTTGCTTAGCTTTTTCCTGATTAAGCCCCTTTTTAAATGGTACCAGCTTGCTGCTCTTCATATTGGATTCCTGGATTTCGCCTGATGCATCAAGAAGTTTTTGGCCTTGGTTTCGGGTAGCCAGTTTTTTACGGACTATGTCAATAATGGCGTCAATTTGCATCTCACTGTTACCGATTATTTTAAGGCTGGTTTTATCTGGATCGCCCCATTCAAGGGCGGCCGGTGTGCCTTTAAAGTCATAACGGGCGGTTATTTCCCGTTTAACCTGATCAAAAACATTATTGATTTCAGCTTTATCGTAATCGGAAATAATATCAAAAGAGAAGTTGGCCATTAAATAATTTCGTCAGTTTCTTCGTGTAGTATCCCGGTGCCGGCATACTTCAGTACGTCCATTAAATCTATTTCCTGCTGAGCGGCATATTCCACTTGCCGTAGGGTAGCTACTGGAACTAATAATGAATCGGTTTGGCTGGTTGGCGTTTCGACCCATATAAACTTTTCGCCGGCATTCATTTCATCGGCCCATGCAATAAGCAGTCTATTGTCGCCCAATGGCCTAAATATAACCTGGTTTTTTGTGGCGCTTACAATTTTGCCAATATGCTTACACAGTGAATCGCGTCTTTGCTTGAATACGGCGTATTGATCTTCAACTAGGGTAAGCAGGTTAGGGATTTGCAGTGCTTTTGTTTCATGTACGGTACCGATACTGAAAGATTCTTCAATAAAATCACCTACAACCATAACATCTCCGTTTTTGTTAAATTAAACCCCTAATAATTTAAGTGTACTCCGCAGCAGTTTTTAATTATCAGGTTCTTTATACAACACTGTCTGTGCAAAACATTAGGTCAGCCTCGAATAGTACCCTGTTGACTGCTATACTATTGTCTAAGATGAATTATCAAAATCCGGACGTCAAGCGAACTGCTGAGTTACTGAAAAACAGATTAAATGAAACCAAAGATGGGGCTTCGGTTTTGCGTTCGGTGGAACTGCGTGCCTTATTCGATGAACTTAAAGTTATGCCGGCTGAGCAGCGGGCAGCATATGGTAAGGAAATAAACTCGCTTCGCCAAGAACTGACTGATATGGTTACCAGCTTGGTGGAAAACGAAGAAGTTGATTCTTTAGATATTACCGCTCCCTTTGATATAAACCCTTCCGATGTCGGCCTACCAAAAACACTTTATGCCAGCGAGGGCAGCATTCATCCGTTGATGCGCGAATTAAATAGCATACTGGATATCTTTTATCGGATGGGCTTTAGGGCAGTTGAATCAAGGGAAATTGATGATGAATTCCATATGTTTTCCAGCCTTAACTTTCCAGCCGGTCACCCGGCCAGAGATGACTATGACACCTTTACTACCGTTCAGAAGGACAAGAAAGGCAATAATTTCATTGCGCCGGCCCATACTTCAACTATGCAGAACCGAGTTCTCACTGAACTTAAAGGTAATCTCGAGAGAGGACAGCCTATAGCCGTGGTAATCCCCGGCAGGGTATTCAGGAACGAGGACTTAGACGCTAGGCATGAGCATACTTTTTATCAACTGGAAGGTGTTTACGTCGGTAAAAATGTTACCGTTGGTAATCTTATCGCCACCCTTAAAACATTCCTTCAGGAATATTACGGCAAAGAACTTGATGTAAAAACCCAGCCGTTCTATTTTCCATTCACTGAACCGAGTTTTGAATTCGCTTTATCTTGCCCTTTCTGCGATAAAAGTGGCTGTAATGTTTGTAGTTATAGCGGCTGGATTGAGTTGCTCGGTTGCGGCATGATACACCCAAATGTCCTTTCTCAGGCCGGCATCGACCCTAAAGTTTATAGCGGTTTTGCATGGGGTAGCGGTATCGATAGGCTTGTCATGATGAGATATGGCATAGAGGATGTTCGCTATTTTGAATCCGGTAGATTAGATTTCCTGAGGCAGTTTTAATGAAAGAAGTAACTTCAGTAAGCTTAGATGAACTAAAAGCTCTGTCAGAGAAGATGTACGGTGGATTAGTAAAAGCGGATGTGGATATTGTTAAAAGGATAGTTCTAATAGATATGGAAATGCATGCCGATGGTGAGGCCTATCTGCTTGAGCATGGTTCGAAACAGCAAGACATATGGGGGATAAATCTTTATCCGGCGAGCTACGGAACAGCCGAATTCCTTGAATTCGATTCGATGATTAACATTAGACCAACTCAAAAAAATCCTTCAAGAGATGTTTTAGACGAAGCAATAAGAGACGCTATTACTAAGATTATCGGTGGAGTTGTTCATGATTAAACATTTTGATAAAGAAAAATGGGCAAAGATGACAGTATTTGAGCAAATGGGCAATATCGGCTCAGAAGTCGGCAGGACATTAATAGCTAAACAAAAAGGCAATAAATTGGCTATGGACACTGCATTTTGGCGAAGCCTAGATCTAATTGATTACACAGCCGAGCTATGGTCAAAAACTAAACCATATCGGGTTAAAGAGCTGCTTAGAGCTAGGGAGATATTTACTGAGGCTTTTATAACTGGCGAATCTGCTTCTGATATTGAAAAATACTTCTTCCAGTTTGCGCTAGCTGCCAGGAGGAACAGATAGATGAAAATTAGCCTGAATACCGTCAGGGGTCTTAATAATCGGTATCATACTCTGAGTTCCGATCTTAAGCTTTCTAATGAGGAATTAGTACAAAAAATCGGTGCCCAGTTAGGAGCTGTCGAGGAAGTCGTAGATATTGGCAATAAATATAAGGGTATCGTTATCTCTAAGGTAATAAGCTGCGAACAGCACCCTAATGCCGATCGACTGCACGTCTGTCTTATTGATGATGGCGGTAAGGCTGAGAACGCTCAGAGAAACAGTCAAGGATTAGTCCAGGTGGTTTGCGGGGCACCCAATGTTAGAGCTGGCTTAACGGTTGCCTGGTTACCTCCGGGGTCAACAGTCCCTGAAACCTTTGATAAAGAACCATTTGTATTAGGTGCCAGAGAACTCCGGGGCGTTATCAGCAATGGCATGTTGGCTTCGCCTAAGGAACTGGCTCTAGGAGATAATCATGACGGCATTTTAGAGATAGATGGAGACTATGTGCCAGGGGCGGATTTTGCTGAAACATTTGGCTTAAATAACGACTGGATTATAGATATTGAAAACAAGATGTTTACGCACCGTCCGGACTGTTTCGGCTTTCTGGGTGTGGCAAGAGAAATTGCCGGTATTGCTGGCATTAAGTTCACTAGCCCCGCTTGGTACAGTCTTCAGCCAAAAATACCTGACCCCGAAGTCAGTAGCTTGCCGCTCAGCATAATTAATGAAGTTCCGGCTTTGGTGCCCCGCTTTAGCGCCATTGTTATGTCGGACATTGAAGTTAAGCCAAGCCCGGTTTGGTTACAGGTCGAACTGGCCAAAGTTGGCCTTCGGCCAATCAATAATATTGTTGATTTAACTAACTTTTATATGCTTATGACTGGTCAGCCGCTACACGCTTACGACTATGACAAAGTCAAGTCGTTTAGTGGTGATAAAGGGGCCACAATTGTAATCCGCCAGCCTAAGGATAAAGAAAAACTGAAATTACTAAACGGCAAGGAAATTGAGCCAAGAACCGAGGCTATTTTAATTGCCACCGATCTTCAGCCGATTGGCTTAGGTGGGATCATGGGGGGATCGGAAACCGAAGTAGATAACTCGACCAAGAACATAATCCTTGAATGCGCTAATTTTGATATGTATTCAATCAGGCGCAGTTCGATGGAGCACGGCATATTTTCTGATGCTACTACTCGCTTTACTAAGGGTCAAAGCCCGCTGCAGAATCCAGCTGTAATTATAAAAATCGCTGAAGATATCACTAAATTCGATGCCGGTAAATTTGCTAGCCAGCTACTTGACGATAACCATCTGGACGACGCAGTTATAAAAAGGGGAACGCTTTATCCGGCAGCCGAAACAGACGCCTCCTTTATTAACAGCCGATTAGGACTCAACCTTACTCCTGGGGAGATAAAACAGGTCCTGGAGAACGTAGAGTTTAAGGTTGAGATTAACGCCGAGCAGCTTCGAGTTAGTGCACCGTTCTGGCGGACGGATATTGAGATAGCCGAAGATATAGTTGAAGAAGCAGGCCGACTGTACGGCTTTGATCATCTGCCTCTTAACTTACCTTTAAGGAATCTTCAGCCAGCGCCTCGAGACAAACTAATTGATGCTAAGAACGTCATCAGGCAGCGACTTAGCAGCCTTGGTGCTAATGAAATCCTCAGTTATAGCTTCGTTGATGGCAATCTGCTTAGTAAAGTTGGCCAGGATAAAGCCCAGGCTTTTGAAGTTGGTAATGCCCTGAGACCTGATCTTCAGTATTACCGTCTGAGTCTAATGCCTAGCTTACTTGATAAGGTCCATTTAAATATTAAAGCCGGCTATGATGAGTTTGCTATATTTGAGCTGGCTAGAGTTCATGACGTAAATACAATCGATAAAGAAGGTTTACCAATCGAGTATGAATACACAGGCCTGGTTGTTGCTAAAGCCGATAAATTAAAAGACTTAAGTAGTCCATATTACACCGCCCGGAAGTATTTAGAAGAGCTGGTTAAGTCCCCTCTTGAATATAAGCCACTTAGCGATTCTGTAATGAATATGTCGGTTGGCCGACCTTATGAACCAAAGCGGGCAGCGCTTGTTTACAGCAAATCGACGAACGAATTTTTAGGACTGGTAGGTGAGTTTAGGGCAAGTGTTAGACAGGCGCTGAAGTTACCAAGATTCAGTGCCGGTTTTGAAGTTGACACCGAAGCTATAGCCAAAATAACTGAAGGCGGCCAAACCTACACGCCAATTCCAAGGTTTCCTGAACTTACCCAGGACATCAGTCTTAAAGTTTCAGTCGTCACTACCTACCAAAGCCTGTTTGATAACATTAGCAAAAGCCTTAATGAACTTAAACCCGAAGCCAGTTTAGCAAGAGTTGAACCAAAGGACATTTATATGAAAGAAGGCAGTGATACTAAAAATATTACTTTTCGAATAAGCTTATCCAGCTATCAGCGCACGCTGAACGATGCGGAGGTCAATAAAATCCTCGACAAGATTGCTGAAAATGCTAAGACCAGTC
>DAIDIO010000013.1 GCA_027459325.1 Candidatus Saccharimonadota bacterium | reverse complement strand
CTAATGCTGTCATCTTTGGGGAAGTCGGTTTATCTGGAGAAGTAAGACGTGTTCCTTTTGCCGACAAGCGGATCAATGAAGCTAAAAAACTAGGCTTTAAGACCGTAATTGGTCCCAGCTACGGCAAGCAGATTAGTGGACTGGAATCAGTCAGCGACGTTCGCACGGCATTAAATAATTATCTTGAAAAGGGTTAGCCCTAAGGCCCAGTAGTTGTTACCGATTCGGGGTTAGAAGTATCACCATTACTGTCGGTTAAGGTTACCGTATAGGTTCCTTTGGGTACAGTGACGGTACAGCTATTACCACTAGCATTAATACAGTTGTTGTTGGTGCTGTTGCTTGGCAGACCGTTAGCGGTCACTCCGCCCGTTCCCCCTGACCAATTTAGTGTTACCTGGTCCCCGCTGACTGAAGGCGGGGCCTGCACTAAAGGGGCCGAATAACTCATAGATGTTGACGCCGTCCCGCTATAGAGCACGCTATCTGTCACGGTGGCCGTTAAAGTTCCGGAGCCGGTTGTTGACGGGTTATAGGTGAAAGATTCAGTCCAGGGCGAAGTGTTGGTGCTGAGGTAGAAGCTTTTAATTGTATTGCCGTTGAGCGCAAAGGATACAGTTCCAGGGAATTGTGGGTAATTGGGGTCATAGAGAGGGTGTGTTCCTTGAGTGGCTGTAGCCGTTATGACACAGCTGTTATTACAAGAACTCGGAGCATTAAGGCTAATTGTTGGTGGACTATCGTTACAGTTGTGTACGTTATCTGTAGCAGCCTTGACGTTAGCTCTAGCACCGCCTTCCAGAGCTGAGGTTGTAGTCAGTGTCGGGTAGAATATGTCAATTGAATCAGAACCGCTGCTGGCACCTCCAACATATTCTCTGGCGGCTGCCGGTGTACAGCTGGTGGCAACTAGGCCGGATACTCTGTCGATGGTTTCAGAGGTAGCTCCGCTGTTTTTACCAATATACCATGATGGATATAGATCAGTAGATGGGCCAGGAACCTCTGCACCGAATCCAGTGCTTACACGCTGCACGAAGCTAGGGAGGACCTTTATATCCTTTGGCTGTACCCAGTTGATCGGTTTGGTATTCAGGGCATCGAGGGCTTGTTCCATTAAGTTTCTGGTTAAGGGTTCGGTTATATCTTCAAAGTGACCCTCGATTAATGGCTTGTTAAGTGTATGGTAGCCAGCAAAGCCGATCACTGCATATTGACTACTCCAAGCAGTCATAACGCCGTTGTATTCCTGGTTTTCAGTACCGGTTTTTACGGCTATATCCCAACCTTTATAGTTTTGGAATTTCTGACGGGCTAATAGGTATGAAGCTCTCGGGTCATCTAGCATATTATTAACAATGTAGGCGGTGTCAGGATTAAAAACTTGCTTTCCGACTGGCTGTTGCCATTGGTAGATAGTTTTTCCTGTACCATCCGTAATGTTTAGTATGTAAGTCTGAGGAATTTCTGAGCCTAATCGTCCTAGCGTAACATCGCCATTAACTTCCTGATCTAGTGATATTAGACCGCTACCCAGGGCGGCTGAACCATAGCATTGTACTTGGTCGGCATTAGTGGCGGTGTCTGGTACGGTTCCTGGTGCGTAACAGCCATAAGCTTTAGGAACTCCCATGGCTGCATTAGCCATGCTAATCCATTTATTAACAGAAGCGGTATAGCCATTGCTGGTGTCATTCGGCACGACTTCATATGAGGCTTTAACGGCCGGTACGTTCCTAGAGCCGGCTAAGGCATAGCGGAGTGTTTCCGGTCCAGGATAAACAAAGTTATCGTCCCACAGACAGTTACCTCCGTTGCTGGTGGCAGTTGGCCTGGTCTTGTCGGTACAAGGATAACCTGGTAATGGACCTTGGGAGTCATATAAGACTGATCCGGCGCCGGCATCGGTATTATTTTGGATTAGAGCGGCATATAGGAATGGTTTCAAGCTTGAACCAGGTTGTATCTTGGTGGCCGAGAAATCAATTTGCCCATAGTTAGGATCATTGAAATTTTCACCTCCCACTTGGGCAACTACTTGTCCGTTATTGACATTTTCGGCTATCACGGCCTCTTCATCACCACCGACCGTACTGACGTTATAGGCATTAGCAGCCACGTCCTGCTCGGCGTCGTTTTGCAGTTGCATATTAAGAGTAGTAGTTACTTTCCAGCCGCCATGAGCTACAGTACTTGCGCCGTATTTATTTATTAATTGCTGTTTGGCAGCAAGCACGAAATAAGGAGCTTTAATATTTTGATATAGACTTTGCTCAGGATGTACTTCACTTAGAACATTGACGGCAATTGCGGCTTTTTCCTGGGCCTTGGTTATATATCCTTGGAGTTGCATTTGTTTTAGAATGTACTGTTGGCGGGCTAGCAGAGCGGAGGCACTGAACGTGCCGGAGGTAACGGCTGAATTAAACTGTGAACCAGCATAAGGTGAGTAATAACTCGGTGCCTGAGGAATGGCGGCGAGCATAGCGGCTTGCGGCAACGTTAAGTTGGCAGCCGATGTTTGGAAATAGTCTTGCGCGGCGGCTTGGACACCGTAATCCAGTCCACCGTATGGTGCAGCGTTTAGATAGCCTGTCAATATGTCGTTTTTAGAATATTGTCTATCCATTTCAACGGCTAGAATGACCTCTTTTACCTTCAAGGTTATTGATCTCCTGCCCGTCCACCCTTCATCTAGCTTGACTAGCTGTTCAGTAATTGTTGAGGCTCCTTGTAAACTACCGCTGCCGGTAAGGTCGTTTAGTGCTGCTCGGAAAATACTTCGAACATCGAAAGCGCCTTCTTTATAGAAATTCTTGTCTTCAATAGCAACGGTTGCATCCTTCATATAAGGAGAGATTTGATTGCCGGATACTGGTTGGCGCTTGACCGAATTATAGTCTGTAAATAAGAGAATTTTGCCGGTTCTATCATAATATGAAATACTGCCACCAAGGTTACCGGACAGATCTTTAATTTGTGGCAGGTCCTTTCTAAAGTATGCAAACAGCCCGATCATCAGAAAGAATCCGACAACGACACTGACTCCGATAATCTTCAGCACCATCATGCCACCGTCACGGCTGAACCAATATTCGGCTATGTGTTTTGGCTGCATCCTGTACAGCCAGCGCTTCCATCTTTCTTTTGGCAATGATGCCAGGTAAGCAGCTTTAGCTGCGTCTCGTTCGGCTTTCCGGGCTTTTTTACGATCACCCAGCGTACGATTCACTTTTAGCGCTTTACCGCTTCTTGTGGTAACCGTATTATTGCCCCCTCGTTTTCTGCCAGTGTTTTTACTCATCTTCAGGTGCGATTCCTCAGTGTTCCCAAAACTTGTACAGTCATAAATGCTAGTATATCAAAACTTTGACCAAAAAAATCTAAAATATTCCAGCCTCTTTTCAGGTTTAGCAACTGTTTTATGTATACTAGATACTGATCATGACATTATCTGAAGAACTGCAGTGGCGTGGCTTTGTTAATCAAACCACCTATAAGGATTTGAAGGTCCTTGACGGCCAGCCCATCAATTTTTACTGGGGAGTCGACCCTAGTGCTGATTCGATGCAGATTGGTAATCTGGCTGCCGCCATGATGGTAAAAGCTTTCATTAAGCACGGCCATAGACCGGTTCTACTGGTGGGCGGTGCTACCGGTCTGATAGGCGACCCTGATGGAAAGACGGAAGAGCGACAATTAATTAGCGCGGAAGAGATTGAACGAAATAAACAAGCAATAGTCGAGCAATACAAATCTATTTTCCGTGGCCTGGATTTTGATATAGTCGATAACTATGACTGGTTCAAGGATATGCGATTCCTGGAATTCCTGCGTGATACTGGTAAGCATGTACCGATGCGCCAGATGTTAGGTCGGGAGTTCGTTGAAAGTAGGCTGAGTGAAAATGGAGCCGGCATCAGCTACGCGGAGTTCAGTTATGTGTTAATTCAAGCTTATGACTTTCTGTGGCTAAACCAGAATAAGGGTGTTACTTTGCAAGTTGCCGGTGCCGATCAATGGGGTAACAGCATCGCCGGAGTTGATCTTATCAGACGAAAAACCGGTAACCAGACTCACGTGTATTCTGCTCCCCTGGTTGTTGACGATTCGACAGGAAGAAAATTCGGAAAAAGCGAAGGCGGGGCTGTCTGGTTAGATTCAAAAAAGACCAGTCCCACTAAGTTTTTCCAGTTCTGGATTACCGCGCCTGATCTATCAGTTGAAAAATATCTGAAAATCTTTACTGAATATAATAAAGACCAAGTTGACGATATTATGCAGCAACAAACTGCCAATCCCGGCTCGCGCTATGCCCAACATATGCTGGCCACGGCAGTTACTGAGCTAATACACGGTCAAGTAGCAACCGAAACGGCTCAAGCAGTAACAGAAATTCTGACCGGACAAAAGCAGCTTTCAGTCGACACCGAAGAGTCTCTGATTACTAGCCTAAGACAGGAAATACCAAGCATTAAATCAGTCCCAAACGCCGAGTTAGCTAGTGTCTTAGTCGAAACTAATCTAGCTTCTTCTAAAACCGAAGCCCGGAAATTGATAAACGGTAATGCGATTAGCATAAACAACCAAAAAACTCAGGCAGAGACATTAAGCCATTCAGATTTTGTCGGTGGCCGGTTATTAATCAGGCGGGGAAAAGCTTTTAAAGACTCCGCCCTAGTAGAACTTTAATACGTTAATAATAAGGAAAATAATGAATAGTACCACCCAAAAACGTCGAGCCGATCAATACAACGACCCAAATCATAACTACCTTAAATATTGGGACGGCCGGCAGTACGAGCACATGAGTGAAGCTATTGCTATCAAGCGGTTGCTTAAAAATAAACGTTTTAAGCATGCAGTTGATGTGGGCGGCGGTTACGGAAGGCTGAGTGTGCTTTTGGAAGAATATGCTGATCAAGTGACGCTGGCCGAACCTTCACAGCAGCAACTAGATATTGCCAAAGATTATCTGAAGGATCATCCGAGAATCGAACGCCGGCTATTGCAAGCCGATGATTTAAAATTCAGGGACGGCAGTATTGATCTTGTCACCATGATCCGGGTTATGCATCATTTGCCTAATCCTGTCCCTGAGTTTAAAGAAATACATCGAGTGTTGGCACAGAATGGGTACGCAATTATTGAGGTAGCCAACTATGCCCATATGCTCAACCGGTTAAAACATTATTCGAAAGGCCAGAAGCTGCCAAAAGAGCCGATCGATATTCGCTCCGAAGCTAACCGTCGTGATGAGGAAATACCTTTTGTAAATCATAATCCGCGTACAGTAGTAAATCAGCTTAAAGCTAACGGACTGGAAGTACAGGCGGTTCTGTCGGTATCTAACTTGAGAAATCCTGGACTTAAAAAGCTGGTTCCCAGGGCGATGATGTTAAGTGTTGAGAGGCTAATGCAAAAACCTTTGTCAAGGTTTTACTTCGGGCCAAGTGTGTTTTTTCTTGTTAAAAAAGGCTAAATTTTTATACCGTTGAGTGCTGGGTTTAGTTTGTAGTCTTGGGCGGCAGCAAGCAACTTTTGACCAAGATTCTCACAGGTTCGCAGTCGACTGGCAAGTCTTCTGGCTTTAATTTCCTTGCTAAGACTATGGATGATAAAGAGTGCACCGAGACCTTGTCGATTACCACTCAAATCTTCAACTGAAGGTGCTGGAGTGAGCTCAAGGTTTCTTAAGGCGAAGCTGCTAACGCCCAGGTCAGGCCTTGCTTGCAAACGTTGCGAGGAGATAGCGTTGATTTCGGCAGTTACAACTGTATAGCGGGCCGGCTTCGCTTGCGCCGATGAGAAGCCGGACAAATTTACATATTGCTTAACCAAGTAAAACTTATTAACATATGCAATTTTAGCAACGTTATCATTCGGTTCCTCTAAAACTAACCAAGGACTTTTTGACTGGAAATTTTTGTTTATGACAGTTCGCATTGGCCCATCGCTGGGGTGCTCGGTATTTTGGGTGAGAGTTGTCTTTAAGTCAAAATAGCCACCCAACTCTACAAGGTGATCTAGATTAGCCCGAAGGTCATTAATCCTATCTCTTAGCTCAGCTTCATCCGGACGTTCGATCGTAGTCATTTGGTTAACCGTTTACTCATTAATAAAACTTAATGATATACAAGACAGAGAATATTGCAAGATAAACATGCCAGGCATTGCTATACTTCTCATATAAAGACTTTTAAGATGAAGCTTAGCGATCGATTATCTATATTAAACGGCATAGGTGAAGTTCAGGCCAAAAAGTTTGAAGGCCTGGGTATTAAAACCCTGGCCGATCTAATAAACTATTACCCTCGTAAATACGACGACTATTCTCACGTGGTAAAGATCAAGGATCTGCGTCCAGGACCGGTCAGTCTGAAGGTCAATATCAAGAATATTACTGCGCGTTATGCCCGCGGACGGGGACTGCATATAACTGAGGCTATTGCCAGTGACAATTCCGGCAGTGTGCGGGTGGTCTGGTTTAACCAGCCTTATAGGGCCAAATACTTTAAAAGTGGACAAATATATTTTCTGTCCGGTAAATATGAATTAAAAAATAATCATTTTACTATCACTAACCCAACAGTTGAAGTAGTCAGCGACCTGCCAACAAACACGGCCAGAATTTTAGCGGTTTATCCAGAGACTAAAGGTTTGGACTCGAGTCAGATTAGAAAGGCAATGGCTCAAACCTTGCCCGTTATGAACACTATTCCCGAAAGCCTGCCCGACTTTACAATTAAAGACCAGAAATTATTAAACCGGAGTCAGTCTATTCGGGCACTTCATATGCCGACATCAACTGAAGAACTAGACGAGGCCAAGCGGCGCTTAGGATTTGAGGAGGTGTTTGAGTTCTCACTGGCAAGCCTTCTCAATAAGCAGGATAATCAGACGGAAACAGCCTTATCTATTGAGTTTAAGCAGGAACTTGCTAGACAGTTTGCCGAAAGCTTACCTTTTAAATTAACTGATTCACAGAGAATCGCCGTTTGGAAGATATACCAGGATATGCAAAAACCAGTACCCATGAACCGGTTAGTCGAAGGAGATGTCGGTTCGGGCAAGACAGTTGTTGCGGTAATGGCCGCCCTAATGGTGATGGCCGATCATAAGCAGGTAGCTTTAATGGCGCCCACGGAAATCCTCGCCCGGCAGCATGCCGTCACAATTTATGCGTTACTTCAACCCCTTGGTCTTGAAAACAAACTGACGTTACTAGTCGGTAGCCTAACTAAGCAGCAAAAAACCTCCGCTTATAAGGCTATTAGAGAAGGGAAAGCAACTTTTATTATTGGAACTCATGCCTTAATCCAAGAGGATCTGGATATGCATAACCTGGCGTTAGTAATAGTTGATGAACAGCACCGGTTCGGTGTCAATCAAAGACTGACGCTGGCCGCTAAAGCCGGGCATACACCGCATATACTGTCTTTAAGTGCTACTCCGATTCCTAGATCACTGGCTTTAACTTTATACGGCGAACTGGATATTACTCGCCTTGATGAAAAACCGGCGGGACGAAGCGACGTTATTACTCAAATCGTTTACTCCTCCGGCGTAAAAGATCTTTACGTAAAGATTGATAAGGAAATTGACTCAGGTCGCCAAGTATTTATTGTCTGCCCGGCTATTAACCAGTCGGATTTAATTCAGGTTAAATCATCTAAAGAAGTTTTCGATTCTTTTAGCAGCGGAGTCTTTAAACACCGCAAAGTAGACCTGCTTCACGGCCAGATGAAGAGCGACCTGAAGCAGGCAGTCATGGAAAGCTTTATTGCGGGCAAAATAGATATCCTGGTAGCTACGACAGTAATAGAGGTCGGTGTAGACATACCGAACGCTTCAATAATGGTTGTAATGAGCCCGGAGCGCTTTGGCTTAGCTCAACTTCACCAGCTTCGAGGGCGGATCGGTCGAGGCTCCCATCAAGGCTACTTTTATATGCTACTAGACAACAGCGAAGCACCAATGCGTCGGCTGCGGGCCTTAGAAAGATATAGCGACGGCTTTAAACTGGCCGAACTGGATCTTGAGTTTAGAGGCCCTGGTGCGATCTATGGAACTTATCAGCATGGCGCACTAGACCTACGAATTGCTAACCTGACAGATAAGAAGCTTATTAATGCTGCGGTAAGTGCCGCTCAGCAGTTTATTGAGCGGCAGGAGCAGCTCAGTAAGTATGCCATACTTAGTCGTAAGATTAATAAACTTCGAACGGTCACTAACTTAAACTGATGAGAATTATTGCCGGCCAGCTAAAAGGTCTTAACTTTAATGCTCCAAAAGGAGCGAAAACCCATCCAATGAGTGACAAGGTCAGAGGCGGCCTGTTTAATGCGCTAGGCGATATAGAGGGGCTCGATATTTTGGATGCCTTTTCAGGTAGCGGAGCTCTATCCTTTGAAGCTATTAGTAGAGGCGCCTATACTTGTACGGCTGTCGAAGCTGACATCAAAGCCTACAGGGTTACTAAAGAAAACATCAGACTACTTAAATTAGAAAGAAAAGTTAAGGTGTCTAATGCCTACCTAAAAAGTTGGTTAAATACTAATACAGGCAAGACTTTTGATATTGTGCTGGCTGATCCTCCCTATAACGATTTAAATGTTCCAAGCCTTATTCGTCTGGTTGAGCATATAAAGCCAAAGGGCATATTGGTATTATCTTGGCCAGGAGACCAGGAAACACTTGAATTACATGGCATGGTAAATATAAAGAATAAAGTTTATGGCGACGCACAGCTAGTTTTTTATCGTAAAATTAGTTAAAATGTTGAACTGTTACCCTAAATTTCCTGCGGATGTGGTGGAATTGGTAGACACGCTAGCCTTAGGAGCTAGTGCCGCAAGGCGTGAAGGTTCAAGTCCTTTCATCCGCACCAATCCCGACTTGAGGGCTCTGAACCTCAAGTAAACAGAGGTAGAATGGACTATATTGGGTGTTGGAATAGCCTGGATAGCTCCACCTCAAACCTTTAGGGAATATCGAACACATTAAGACTCTTTTTTGTTTTAATGGGGCTTCATCGAAGGTTTTAGCCAGATTAGTAAATTTATCACGTATAAAGTTAGATATTGCTTCTAAATTATACTTTTCTATCACCGTATCACTTTTAGCTGTCTGTACGGCCTTAACCTTTTCTTCTATTAGCTTATTTTGCTCTTTGAATATGTCATCGGAGTATACGCCGCTTAAATTCTTCTCGATTAAGGCCTGACGAACCTCGTATAGCTTTTTAAGCTCAATATCGGCCTGATCTCGCTTTTGCTGTAAAGAAGTGATTCTAAGGTAGTATGTTTGTCTCAAATAGGCATTAATAAGGCTGATCGTTTCTGGTCTCAAGCTGCTTTTAGATAGCAGATCCTTAGTTGAGCTAATAATATCCTGTACTGGTACATTAGACTTTGCTCCACAGCGCTCCACGCAGAAGTAATAGGCGTAACGCTTTCGTTTACCTTTACTCCATGCTCCGGTAAGGGGCTTACCGCAACGGCCACAGTAAGCTATGCGTTTTAAAGGGAAGTCATCATTATCAAACCTGCGCCGAGCCAGCACAGGGGCGGCATTTCTATTGCGGCCGTCTAAGATAGCTTGCACCCTGTAAAATAACTCCTCGGTAATCATAGGAGTTTGCTGACCTTGTACTTCAAGACCGTACTTCTTTGAAACTACTTTGCCTGCATAAAACTTGTTACGAAACACGCCGCTTAAAGTCTGAGGCCTAATAAGCGCTTCTTTGTAGCCTTTTCTTGTGTCTCTGACACCTTGATCGTTTAAAATTTTAGACATGTCTCTTAAGCTTTTAGTACCAGTCCCCATAAGTTCCCAAGCCGCCTTAATGGAGCTAAAAGTCTCTGGATCTTTAACTGCATAGCCGTTCTCTCTTAAGTAGCCAAGTGGCACACTACCATTATGCAAACCACTCATAAACCTGGCTTTCATGCCGTTCCTACTGCGTTCACCTCTTACATCGTTATCCATTTGCGCAAAGCCTGCCAGCATAGTTTCTATGAACTTCTCAGTAGGAGTATCACCTGTCGGTTCAGTGGCTGAAATAAGAGTAATGTCTAGCTCAAATAGTTTCTTACGGATAGCCAAATAATCTGCAGTTTGACGAGAGATACGATCAAGCCTATAGACAATAACTGCATCAATGCCCTTTTTGTGCTGCCTGCAATAGTTAAGCATTTCGATTAGAGTAGGGCGCTCAGTGATAGTCTTAGCCGATCTACCTTCTTCTCTAAAGGTCTCAAGTATTTCTAACCCTCGCTTCTCGGCTTCTTTGCGACAAATGTCCGCTTGAGTGTCTAATGAATAGTTATCTACTTGTTCTTCAGTAGATACTCTCAAATAGATAACAGCCTGTTTCTTAGTTGGTGAGCTTAAGTCTGAGTCTGTCATTAGTTACTCCTGGCCAAGCACCTGTTTTAGTGTTTTCCCACCGAAAACCTGCTTTTCAAAGCAATCTAACCATTCATCAATTAGATACTGGAACTCTGTAACGAATATCTCTAATTCTTCATCGACTATTTCACTTACTAGGTTCCCCATTATTCTCCTAGCTCTTAGTGTTTGGTTTTCTTCCTGCTGACTAGTAAATATTTGTTCTAAGGCATTAGATAAAGGCTGTAGCGGGCTGTCTACTTTAGGCCGATCTAGTTCTGTTAGTCGTGTCATAGCACTACCCTTTACTAACATTATATGGATAGTATACTATCCAAATAGTGTTGGTTGCAAGCCTAATTTGACCTATTCCTGTGGATAAATAAGCCCCACTATCGAAATACACACTTTTTACCTTAATTTACCTCTGTTATCTCTTTTATTTTTTCTCTTCTTTCTTTATATATAAATATAGCTAACCTATAGTAAGTGAAGCTAGGGGAGTAATGAAGTGTTAGTTAAGCAGCCTAAGTATCGTAAAAGCCTTAATAGTAATCAAATAGAGTTATTGAAGTTAATGTATAAGTTTAGGTTTGTAAGCTTAGATTTATTAGCTAAGTATTTAAATAAAGATAGATCAACTATATACGAAAGATTATATGTATTAGAAAGACAAGGATATATAGCTAAGAGATATGATTCTAGTTATAGATTAAGAGGAAAGCCAGCTAGTTATACTTTATCAAAAGCAGGGATAAAGTATCTAATGACTCTAGAAAACAGTGACCATACCTACTTACGTGCTTCATACAAAAACCGTACAGCCACGGAAGAAGTCATAGACCAACGCCTACTAGTATTTATCACCGCTCTATCCCTTAAAAGCCGAATGAGTAAAGACTACCAGATATATACCAGGTATGAACTAACTAAAGAAGCCTTCGTTAATCCACTACCAGATCTATATTTCTATACAAACACTGACAGTCCTGACTACTTAGTAGACATTATTGAAGCATGGACGCCTTCTTGGCAGCTAAGACGAAGAATACGGCAACATGAAGAGCTGGTTGAAAAGTCAGAAGAAGACTATCCAGATGTACTCTTTATTGCTGGTAACAAAAGTACTGAGAAACGCCTGTTCAAGCTTACTTACGAGAAATATAACGAGTTTAAGTTCTATGTAACTCAAGCGGAGCTGCTTACAAGAAAAGAAGCAGATATATGGATTGATCCGGAAGAGTCTGACTATGAGGAGGTAGAACGTGTTTCATTGCCACCTATTTAAGGCGCTGAAAACTAAAATCCTTGTGCTTGCAAAACCCTTAAAACAGTGTAACTTAAAGTTAAGATACTAAGGAGTGAAAATGGCTAATAATGTTGAGGTTGTTAACTTAGAAAAAGTACAAGAAGAAGTAACTATAGGCATTGGAAGTCAACAAACTCCGTCTGATATTTACACATATTATTCCGTTAAGCCACCCCTTAGCGAAGCTGAGCATCAAACTCTTATTGATAAACTTGGGACTGAAAATAAAGTAGGCCAGATAATATTAGGAGGCATGCAAAGGAAGGATGAATGGCAACGCCTTACTATAGAAGGAGGTCTGAACCAAGAACACGTTGAACTAGGTATCGAATTGGCAAGCGAGATTATTGCATTAAGAGGTCTTCGATCAGGCCGAGTTATGGCTATTGTAGAGGAAGAGTTTCAGAACTATTTTCTATTTAATAAGAGCGAATCTGAAGGGGAAGATCTCACTGTTATAGATGCTGAGGAGTTTGCAGAAGCGCAAAGAGATCCTAAATTCCGCGCCTTTGCTAAAAGAGCCAGAGAGTATGGTGAGCGACAAGAAGCCAAGACGACACCCGAAGAGCCAACGACTACAAACTGGGAGTTTTACAGTGGGGGATTAGAAATGATAATAGCTGATTCAGTCACTCGTATTCGCATTGCGAGAGAACTACGAGAGGAGGATACCGAAGCTAGTATTGAACGTGCTAAGAAATTTGAGCAAGTGAATGATGACGTAGCTTTTATATTAGACATGATTTTACCTAGGACAGATGGAATTACTTGGATTCGACAGATTAAAGACCTGTCAGATCAGCCTAGCTAACGCTTTTATTACAATTGAGCAGTTTTAAGTCTTACTCAGTGCTTTTATCATTTAGTTATATTACAAGGATAACGAAATAAAACTAAAATCCTTACGCTTGCACCCTGTTAATAATGTTGGTATAACGTGATAATAATCTAGGAGTAATTATGGCCGTAGGTGAAGTTGCAAATTTAATTGGTGATCATACCGTCTCGTCAGAAGCTGTTAGTAGAGTGCGATTGGCTCTCTCTGGTCATTTCGATGAATTAGTAGAAGTAGGTATAAGACCTTATCAGAAGAACAGTAAGTTAAGTATCGGAACATCTGTTCCTGTTTCAGCTGAAGCAGATTTATTTAGCTCTGAGTGGGATGAGGCTTATGAAAGGCAAGTAGAGGAAGGCGGTATCGACAGCCTTACTATCACGCGTGACATGAAAACAGCAGCAGTTTCATCAGCTTCAATTCATGGTACCTTGCCAGCACGATTAACACGTGAAGAAGCATTCGGGCTCTATAGAGCAGATACTTGGCATGCCAGGTTACAATTTCCACCAAAACATGACCCAGATGAGGAGCAGAGACTAGTAGTGGACACATGGCAAACACCATGGACTCATGCGTCAGTTGCCGCTAAAGCTTTAAGTACAGCACCAAGGACTAAGAAACGCGAAGCCTCTTACTATGAGCTCCATAAGAACATGACAGAACGTGATGAGTCTGGTTTGCCAATTGGGGCTGTGGCTATTCAACACACTGTACATGGAGCTAAACTTAGACCTCTCTATCTTCCAGAGCAAGCAGCACGACTAAACGCTGTTATGGGCAGCTTTTCTGAAGCCGTACATCTTGAACTAGCTTGGCAGAAGAATATGGATGCTGAGTTAGCCAGAGAGAGGCAATAAAAATTATAATGGCTACAGAAGAAGCTTTTGCATTCAGCGGGTCAGACCCTCGCGAGATACACGGTGCTTTGAAAGAGATACCTCTTTACAATAATCTTGAATTTAATACTCATAGCACTTCTCAAGAGCATGCCCTTAAGGAATCAGGTGCATGGAGAGAGTACGAATATAGACTAGGTCTGCAAGGTAAAGAATTATCTGTAACAGAAGATCCATTTGGCCATTACCTGCAAATGGGTCCGGGCAGGTTTTATAGAGCCTACATGGTGCCAGGTGACCCAATGGTCGCTGGCCTGACCATGACACCTAATGAGCAAGGTGGATATACAGTTGATAGTACGTATAGCATAGACCAAAGCGGCATTACGGCCTCAGCTTTTCACCAAATAATAACAACTGGAATTTTTGATGAATTTGGTGGCTATCTTAGAACTAGGGCTCATAATCTTCTTATCCCTAAAGCAACAATTATAAAAGACAATGGGCTAGCACGTGCAGTCATGGATTTTGGATTAGGTAATGGAGATAACTTTGTTATTCCAATGCCTGGAATAGCTCCTCTTCCCAAACCGGGTATTTCAGAAGAAGAAATTGAAGAAACCCGCGATAAACTAGCCGAACATGAGATTACCGGTGTCTTCGAGCACGATTGGGCAGTAGAAAACGAGACAGGTGGCACCACTGAAGAAAGTCTTGCTGAGTACTATCGCCGGGGTCAATTTGTAGGGTCATTGGCTACTTCAATGATAGGTGGCCTAGGCCAAGAAAAGAGAATGAAGCGTGAGCTTTCAGATGATGAAGGTGCTGAAGTAAGGTACGTAGATCTTCGCATCGAAGGTGCTGCCAGGCATGTAATTGCACTTAAAGCCCTAGCCAAAAACAGTCCAAAGGCTGCTGAGTTAATATTAATTTAGGGGTTAAAATAAAGGACTTAGACTAGCCTCATGTCAGAATCCCTAAGAGAAGATGGACAGAACTTTTTAGAAGAACGTGATTTGCCTAATGGCATACATGACCTATTAGTTGGTGGTCAAGCTATGGCAGAGCCAAGTGTTGAGGCGTATAGTCATTTTCTCAATCATAGCTTAAGTCTTGACTCAGACGATGTTACTAGTCTTCGAATGGCAAATAGCTGGCTAATTGAGAATGTAGAAGACACCGCCACCATTTATGACGAGCTGGGGCTAATTGCTGATCCAGAAACAGCGTTTCGTGGACTAAAGCGTCTATACGAAGTTTTCGATAGTGTTGACATGGAGAGAGCGTATTTACTTGAGTCTCCAGATAGAGTGCAGAGAGCAGCGCAGCGCCTTCTTGAGAAAGATGCCTTTGATATAGCCA
>DAIDIO010000012.1 GCA_027459325.1 Candidatus Saccharimonadota bacterium | reverse complement strand
GGCCTGATAGTTCTGTCACAGCTCGAGAACGTTGAAGTCAAGGCTACTTCATCTAACCTGCCGGACTTTATTGAGTATGATGCTGAGAAACTGGTTGAGGTTGGTGATCACTTAACTGTAGCCGATCTAATGGTACCGGACGGAGTTGAAATAGTTACCGAGGCTGAGCACGCCATCGTTTCTGTCTATGAGCCTAGCGCTATAGCGGCTGCTAACGATGCGGCCGGAGGTGATGCCGAAGCTGGCAGCGAAAGCCAGGTAGAAAGTGAATCTGGTAATTCTGAGGGTGAAAATGCCGGTCAGGCCGGTGAGAGCATGCCGGGCGGTAAGGAACAAAAAGAACCCAAGCCTAGCTCAGTTGAAGCAGCTAAACAAGATAAATAGAAAAGCTTAATCTTCTTCTATAAAGCCACCGGATTGATGGGCCCACAGCTTGGCATAAATGCCGGCTTCTTCTAACAATTCGTGATGGCTACCTTGCTCCACTATCTTGCCATTATCCAGTACTATAATTCTATCCATTTTTTGAATGGTACTAAGACGGTGGGCAATAACAATGGCCGTTTTATTCTTCATCAGCGTCCAGAGTGCGTCTTGAATCAAGACTTCACTTTCTGAATCCAAGGCGGAAGTCGCTTCATCGAGCACTAAAATCGGTGCGTTTTTAAGCATCGCCCGAGCGATGGCAATTCTCTGACGTTGGCCACCAGAGAGTTTAACTCCCCGCTCGCCAACCAGTGTGTCATAGCCGTCCGGCAAGGCTTTTATGAAATCAGCCGCATGCGACAAGGACGCCGCTTTGTGAACCTCAGCGGTAGTCGCCTTATTGTCGCCGTAAGCAATATTCTCATAAATCGACCGGTGAAACAGCAAAGGCTCCTGCGGCACATAAGCAATACTGCGGCGTAAGTTCTTTTGGCTTATCTTAGCTATGTCCTGGGAGTCGATAGTGATTGTGCCTCCATCAATATCCGAAAAGCGCAGCAAAAGACGCGTCAAGGTAGTTTTACCGGAGCCGGAATGGCCTACTAAACCGATCTTTTCACCTTTTTCTATATGTAAATTAAGGTTATTAAAAATGGCGTCGTCGTTACCTGAATGCGTAAAGGTAACATTATTAAAGTCAATAACACCGCGCTTGATCTTCGGCTTTTCAGGCAGTTCAGGATCAAGGATTTCCGGGGTTCTAGCTAAAATGCCAATCATTTCATTGGCATCACCGAAGGCTCTATTGTAGTTTCTGAGCGCGTTATTACTGAACTGGAATAACTGGCTGGCTATGCTGCTGGTATAGTTAAAGATCAAAAAGGCAGTGGCAAGATTGGCGCCGAATGACACGACGCTAATCACTGCCACGACCAGCGAGGCAGTTGTCATAACTCCAGTCAGTGAGCCAAGGTATAGCTGTTGCTTTTGAAAAGCAAACATCATAGCCATTAGTCTCGAGTATGTGTGGTCGGTTGCCTTTTTAAAGCGGGCATTTTCTTCGGTTTCTCTGCTAAAGCTCTTAATCGCCATTACATTAGTTAATGAGTCGGCCAGAACCCCCGTCTGCTGACTTTCGGCACTGGCTACCTCGGCCCCGCGTTTGCGTACGTTCTTGGTGACAAAGAAAGACAGGCAAATATATGTTAAAGAAAAGCCGAGCAGGAGTAAGGTATAGCTAAGCGACCGCGAGGCCATCACAAAGCTAACAAATATTAAGCCGATTATTAGAGGGGCTACCTGAAATAGCGTCGTATCGGCGATCCTGACATAAGAACTACTTAATTTATTGGTTGAAGACACTAATGAGCCAGCGAATTCATTAGCATGAAAATCAGCACTTTGGCTCATTAAACGATTAAAGACTTCTTCCTGAATGGATTGTTCGACATGTCCTTCCAGGCGCCAGTAAAACATGTCCATAAGTCGCCACAATAGACTGCCACCGATTATGGCTATAACAAAGTAGAGTATCAGGTCATTCCCAAAACTTGCCCAAACATGGTGTGGTCTGAATGAGTGTTTATTAAGTTTATTAATAATAGCGGCCAGGACCAAAGGCGCTAAATAATTACCCGCAATAATATTAAAGGGCATTATCAGGACGGTCGGCAGCGCGTACTTCGGGAAACGCCGGACATGACGCCAGTAATAGCTGAAAGTTTGTTTGACAATGTTCATAGCCTCTGTCTCCTGGAGAGGTTTACGGTTAATAATGGGTATTTAAATATTTGTTGGACTAAGAGTTTTAGCACGCTGCGAAGGCAGCAGTTACTGATTTCTTCATTTTTTGGCAGCCTCCGAGTTATTTTGCTTTAATGACTTTATCTTTAAAGCAAATTGCTAATATCAACTATATATCGTATACTATGATGTTGCATTAAGCAAATATTTTAAGATTATGAATTCTCTAGAAAAGCCAGTTCAAGCAAATGCTACCAACGAGAAGCCTGATGACGATGAAGAAGAAGGCTCTAGCAGTAAAAAAAAGTCCCGGTTGCTAGGATCGAGACTAATTACTGATGAGATAAATGAGTCTAAACCTAAGTCTCGGCTAGAGGTTTTTGACAAAGATAACCGCAAAAGTAAAGATAAAGCGCATGACTCAGTTAATGACGCTATTGATAGCGCAGAAAAGTCCGAGACTAAGCTACCTTTAGAAAGTTTAAGCGAAGCGGAAGAATTAGAGGCTGCTCAGTTAATCAGAGCCGAAGCCCGCGATAATAGAATACCTGACAGCCAGGACCCGGCCGAGCTGGCAGTTAATGAAGCGCTCAATGATTATGATGCCAAGATAGTAGATGAAGGCTTTATGCCCGAAGTTGCTTTGAGCGAAGTATTGGAAGATTACGGCATTAATGCGGAAGACATAGATTTAACCGAGCTGGCCCAGGAGGCCGAGCTTGAAAAAACTCTTGGCAATGAGCAGGTTATCGATTTAAATAATCCTCATGATGAAGGGGAAGTAGTGCTTTCTCATATGCCAGACACGTCTAATGAGCCTACTCAGGAATCAGTAGCCCCTAATACGACTGGCTCTGGTGGTGGCAGCAGCGGCAATAACGGTAATAACCGTCCGCCGACCGGTTTTGCCGGTGGCGGCAACCAACCGCCCAGTCCTAATCCGTGGCGAAGCAGCCGCTTTAACGGTAACATGCCTTCCTCTGGCAGTTTATCGAATCCCATCTATAACACGATTAGACGCGACCATCATGATTACTGGTCTGGCTTCATGACCGGTGGTATTGTCGGTTACTTTATTGGCCACAGACGGGGGCGAATTAAGACTGAGAAGAAACTGGAAACTGTGAAAAACAAACTCAGTCGACGGATTAATGCAATAGAAAAGGATTTAAACACCCAGGAATACACTATTAGAAAGCTGGTCAGAAATCAGGCTGAACTATCTCCTCGTAAAATAACTGACTTAAGAGCCGAACAGAAACGTCAAGCTAGGGAAATCACCAATCGGCTATCGAAAAAAGAGTTGCCGGTACCGCTGGCGGCTCCGGAAATACATATTGGTAAACTTGTCATGTCAGAGCGTTCACCCAAACGGGAGGCGGCGGTTATTGCCGCGGCATCTGGGCTTAGAGTAGAAAAATCCGACCATAAAATACTCGACAAGAATAAACAAGCCGTGCTTGTCGATAGCATGAGCAACCAGGAGCTCTTAAAAGCCAGTGAAGATATTATTATTGACGGCACCTCATTACGGCAGATTTACGAGACTCAATTAGTCGGCGAAAAAGGCCTCAGGCGGCTGGTTAATGAATATGTTAGGGGCGGGGACCTTAAAAAGGCTCTTAAGAATGAAGTCCTAGAGAGACAAATTGATTTTGAGCGTGATCCAGCTATGCGCGATACCGCTTCACCCACAAGTTCGGCTAGCGCTGTTACTGACCAGCAGTCGCTAGAAGCCATGATAAAACGCGCTGAAGCCGCACTTAGTAATTCTCAGGAAGAGGTCGCCTATCTCAAAGCTCGAGTTGCCCACGACGATAAACAATACTCCCAGCATGCCCGAAGTATAAACGCGATCTTCCTGGCTATCATCAGTTTTCTTATAGCCGTTATTATTCTTATCAGTTTTCTAAAGCATGGTTGAGGTATAATTTAATCTAATGGAAAAGATTATTCTCTACTATAAATTTGTACCTGTAGCTGATCCGGAAGCCGTCCGTTTATGGCAAAAGACCTTGGCCGCCAGTCTCAATCTTAAAGGGCGGGTAATTATTTCGGAACACGGCATTAACGGTACCTTAGGCGGCTCTGTTAATGACTTAAAGAGCTATGTTAAAGAGACGAAATGCCTAGCAGCTTTTAAGGATATGACCTTTAAATGGAGTGAGGGGAAACGGGATAACTTTCCAAAATTAAGTGTTAAAGTGCGGGATGAAATTGTAACATTTGGTGTACCGGATAAAATAAAGGTCGATGATCATGGTATTGTCGGCGGCGGCAAGCATTTAAAACCCAGACAGGTTCATAAACTGATCGAGCAAAAAGATGATGTAGTATTTTTTGACGGACGCAACGCCTACGAGGCGGCTATTGGTAAGTTTAAAAATGCTGTCGTACCTGACACCCGTCACACCCGTGATTTTGTCAGTGAACTAAAGTCAGGTAAATATGATGATATCAAGAAAAAACCGGTTGTTACCTACTGCACCGGTGGCATACGCTGTGAAGTTTTATCAATGTTAATGCTAGAGGAAGGCTTTGAAGAGGTTTATCAAATAGATGGTGGCATTGTGAAATACGGCGAAACATTTGGTGATGAGGGGCTATGGGAAGGCTCGCTGTATGTCTTTGACGAGCGAATGGCTACTCAGTTTTCGGATAAAGCCAAAGATATCGGTAAGTGTTTTCATTGCCGGCAGAAGACCAGCAATTATGAGAACTGCAGTATTAAATCCTGCAACGATTTAATACTTGTGTGTGAGGACTGCGCCGATAGCTTAAATAGTTTATGCCAGCAGCATATTAAAGCAGCAGTTAAATAAAGAAATAACTTAACAAGTTAATATTATGAATGAGCTTATTAAAACTAAGTTAGATGGCTTGCCTAAGGATCCGGGTGTTTACTTCTACAAAGATAAAACCGGCCAGATAATATATGTTGGTAAGGCGGCTGTACTGCGCAATCGCGTCAGACAGTATTTTCAGAAATCAAGGACTCGGGATCCCAAAACTGAGGCCTTAATAATAGAGATTTATGATATTGACTGGATGGTTGTCGATAGCGAGCTGGAAGCCTTATTTTTAGAGGCTGAAATGATCCGTCGCTATAAACCGCGATACAACATACTGCTGCGCGATGATAAAGCGATGAGCTATATCCGGATCGATTATTCCAGTGATTATCCAACCGTTACGACAACCAGGCGGCCCTTGGACGACGGGGCCCGTTACTATGGACCCTACTCCAGCACCTTAGCCGTCAGGCAAGCCCTCCGTCATCTTAGGAAAATATTCCCCTTTGCTACAAAAAAGCCAGTCGGTCAAAAACGAGCCAATCTGCATTACCATCTCGGATTAGACCCCGGACTGGAAGAAGGCAGAACTTCGCTAGACGACTACCGGGCCAATCTCCGGAAACTGATGGCTGTTATTGAAGGCAAAAGAAGCCGGATTGTACGTGAACTGGAGCAGGAAATGCGGCGGGCTGCCAAGAATCAGGATTTTGAAACGGCCGCTAAGCTTCGAAATCGGTTAATTCACTTAAAGGGCCTGGATGCCCAAGTTATATTCAGCGATAAAGAATTTCTGGATATCTCCAAAGATCATGCCCTCAGCGAGTTAGTTAACTTGTTAAGTCTAGACAAATATCCTAGACGGATCGAGGGGTACGACATATCTCACATGCAGGGCAGTGATGTGGTTGCCAGCATGGTAGTTTTCACTAACGGCGTTAGTAATAAATCCCAGTATCGGAAATTTAAGACGAAAATAAATAAAAATGACGACTTCTATAACATGAATGAAACTATAAAGCGCCGCTTAAGCGATAAAAATATCAAAGCCTGGGGAGTGCCCGATTTATTGCTGATCGATGGCGGTAAAGGCCAGCTGGATGCTGCACTAAAAGCCAGGGATGAAATGAACAGAAGTTCAATTCCATTCATTGGCCTTGCAAAAAGGGAAGAGCAGATCGTTATTGAGATAGATAAATCTGGAGTTAAGCTCGATGAGCTCGAACTAAACAATCTAGGCGGTTACGCGACTTATTCTGAAGACTTTATTTTAGTAAATCTGCCCCATTCAACTAATTTAGTTAAACTATTGCAACGCATCAGAGACGAGTCTCATCGTTTTGCCGTAAGTTATCATTCAGTGCTAAAGATTAAACGCCAAACGGCCAGCCTGCTTGATGAGATACCCGGTATTGGACCGGTGACCAGAAAGCAGCTACTGAAAAATTTCGGTTCGGTTAAGGGCTTAAGCGAAGCCAATGAACGAGAAATAGCTAAAGTTGTCGGAGCGTCAAAAGCCAAGACGCTTAAGCAATATTTGCTGGCTAACTGAATAACAGCGGCCATAATAAATCTGCTATACTGTTTTAATCCTTAAATCGAAGTTATATATGGAGTCATTTTTTACAAGCCACTTCTTTAGCGCCAACCGTGCCAATTTAAGAAAATTGTTTACTGGCACCGCACCGATAGTTATAAGCGCCAACGGCATGTTGCAGCGAGGCGGTGACAGTACTTACGCCTTTTGTCAGGATGCCAGCTTCTGGTATTTCACCGGCATAGATATAGCTGATGCCGTACTTGTTATGGATAAGAATCAGGATTATTTAATCATTCCTGAACTAACGGCCGTTATGGAATTCTTTGATGGGGTAATTGATACCAAAGCTATAGCGGAGCGTTCCGGTATAGAAGATATCTATACTGCCTCAGAAGGCTTTAAAAAACTGGAAAGCCGTATTAAGAAAGTTAAGCATCTAGCTACCCTGCCAGCCTTACCCACCTATGAAGAACATTACCACTTTTATCCGAATCCGGCGCGGGCGCGGCTCGTTAATCGCTTAAAGGCATACAATAATTCAGTTGAATTACTGGATCTGGGACCGCATGTGTCAAGGCTAAGAGTGATGAAGCAGCCTGAAGAAATAGAGGCCATTAAAGCGGCTATCGCTATAACTTCCAGTGCTATAAGATCATCAATGACGGGTTCCAAGCTTATTAAATATAATTACGAATATGAACTGGAAGCCGAACTCAGCAAACAAATAAGACGAGCTGGTAGCGAGGGACACGCATTTGATCCGATTGTTGCCGGCGGCCTTAATGCCTGCACGCTTCATAGCATTGCCAATAATAGCCGTTTAAGCCAAAAAGAAATGGTTCTGGTTGACATGGGCGCCAGCGTCGAGCATTACGCCGCGGATATAACCAGAACTTATACCCGGGGACTGCCAACTAAACGTCAGCAAGCCGTGCATGCCGCTACTCTTGATGTCCAAACTTATGCTATGAATCTTCTAAAGCCCGGAGTTCTGATGAAAGAATATGAATACGCCGTAGAGTTATATATGGGTGAAAAGCTGCGTGAGTTAGGTCTCATTAAAACAATTTCCTACGAGAATGTTAGAAAATACTTCCCAAGTGCTACCTCTCATTTCTTAGGCATAAACGTCCATGATGTAGGTGATTATTCACGGCCGCTTGAACCAGGCATGGTCTTAACTGTCGAACCGGGCATCTATATAAGAGAAGAAGCTATTGGTGTCCGTATTGAAGACGATATTCTAATCACTGACACCGGTAACCGTAATTTAAGCAGCCGCTTGCCTAGAAGCATAAGCTTAAACTAGTATTAAGTTATGGCTAAGGCTAAAAACAAACCGTTTTTATTTAAGCTATTCCTGCGCTGGGTAGTTAGCAGCCTGGGCTTATGGATAGCAGCCAGCATTGTAAGGCAGAGTATTTCTTATGAACATCGGTTTGGAGTCTTAGTGGCTGCTGGCTTACTGCTGGCTATTATTAACACTTTTTTAAAACCTATTCTCATTGTTTTGTCACTGCCGGCCGTAATATTCAGCCTTGGTTTATTCATGATAATTATAAACGGTGCGACCGTCTATATTGCCAGCCGTCTCTATCCCCATCTGAACATTACTAGCTTTTGGGCGGCAATCTTTGCCGGTATTGTCATTGGTCTGGTAAACTATTTAGTAACTACTATTCTGGAAGGGATATAAATAAATGAGTATCTATAACTACATAACTCTCGGATCAGCTATTTTAATAACGATTCTGGTTTTAGTGCAGACACGTGGAGCAAGCTTAGGTGCCGGTTTGGGCGGCGCGGGTGAAGTTAACACTACCAGACGGGGAACCGAAAGAACGATCTTTCAGTTAACGATAATTTCCGCTCTAGTCTTTGGCCTGTCGCTAATATTAGACGTTATAATTAAGTAATCTTAAGCAGCATAATGCGAACCAAGCGACTGAAGCTTATCTGGCGCAAAAGGATAAGAAAAAGCCAGCGGCAAGTAGAAGACATCGGCTCTTTAGCTGAAGATACCATAGATAATCAAGTCCTAGACAGACTGGAGCGGTTGTTGCCGGTTAGACGATTTGTCATAACATGGCTAGGCGGCATGCTGCTATTGATTGCATTTGTTTTTGTACAGTTCATAAATCTTGGCAGCTATTACCAAAAACTTCAGACAGTACCGGGCGGTATTTACATCGAAGGCAGTCAGGGAACGTATACCAATGCTAACCCGATATATGCCTCGACTGAAGCAGATAATGCCATCTCCAGTCTTATTTTTGCCGGACTGTTTAAAAATGGTCCTGATGGCAATTTACAACCTGATCTGGCAAGCGGTTATAGCGTTTCTAGTAATGGCAAGATATATACCGTTACTTTAAAGCCAGACCTCAAATGGCAAGATAATCAGCCACTGACAAGTGCTGATGTTGTATACACGTTTAATACAATAGAAAACCCTGACGCTCAGAGCCCGCTGTTTAGTGACTGGCAGGGTATTAGCGTTTCGGCAACCAGTCCTAATACGGTTACTTTTAGGTTGCCTGATGTTCTGGCATCCTTTCCTTACGAACTAACAACCGGTATTATCCCAAAACATATCCTGTCTAATTTATCGCCCATTGAACTTAAAGCAGCCGATTTTAACACTATTCACCCGGTAGGTGCCGGTCCGTTTGAGTGGAAAACCATTCAGGTTATTAATGGTAATGATCCTACCAACGAAGAAGTTCAGGTGGCATTAAAACCTTTTGCGGCGTATAACGGTGGTCAGCCGAAATTGGACGAATTTATAGAAGACGTTTATGCCAACTCTGATCAACTGGTTTCAGCCTTTAATAACGGCAACCTTACGGCTATGGTGGCTAACTCCGAGCCTCCACGTAGTGTTGAAGATAAGCCGGGCGTACAAAAACATAACTTTCTGCTAAGGGCCGCAACCATGGTTTTCTTCAAAACCACCGAGAACACCGGCGTATTAAATGATCAAAACGTCAGGACGGCGTTAGTAGAAGCCGCTAATGTGCCAGATATAATAAGTAAACTGGATTTTCCTACCAAGCAAGTGAACGAGCCATTACTCATGGGCCAGCTCGGTTATGACCCCAATTACGCACAACCAAAGTTTAATCTTGCTGAGGCCAAGCAAACCTTAATTAATGACGGCTGGACAACGATTAAAGACGGTATCAGGTACAAGAATAATCAGCCGTTAAGCTTTACCTTAACAGCAGCCAATAACTCGCAAAATACATTAGTCACAAAGTTACTCAAGCAGCAATGGAAGGCAGCTGGTGTCGATCTCAATATTGAACTGCTTGATCCGATTGACCTTATCAGCGCTCTTAACCAGCATAATTACGATGCCATCCTCAGCTCCATATCTATCGGTGTCGACCCCGATGTCTATGTTTACTGGGATAGCGCGGAAGCCGATATCAGATCAAATACAAGGCTAAATTTTTCAGAGTTTAGTAACGCCAGCGCTGATGAATCATTACAAGCCGGGCGTACGCGTTTAAATCCGGCTCTTAGGATTATAAAGTACCAACCCTTCCTGCAGGCTTGGCAACAAGCCGAACCGGCCCTGGGTCTTTACCAGCCGAGATTGCTTTATTTAACCAATGGTCCGGTTGGTAATCTGGAGCCAGAGGAACTGACGGCTACTAGTGACCGTTTTAATAACGTCCAGAACTGGGAAATAAATCAGGCTAAGGTTACTATAAAACCTTGAGATAATCCTCTGAAACAGCTAGTATAGTCTAGGTATATTGTAGGCGGATGTGGCGGAATGGTAGACGCGCTAGCTTCAGGTGCTAGTGAGCTCAGGCTCGTGGAGGTTCAAGTCCTCTCATCCGTACCAATTTTTTTCGAAGTAAATTTAATACTTTATGTTTTTAAGATCTTGGCAAATGATCATAGATATGGTTAAGACTATAATCTGATCTAATAATTGTTTTTAAGTCTTCAACGGTTGTCCCGAACTTAACTCCCGGGTTCAGGGTGCCATAGGGATCAAATATTTGTTTTACTTTTACTAGCAGAGCATAAGCTTCCGGGCTGTACATTCGTTCTATATAAGGGGTTCTGAGCCGGCCATCGCCGGAAGTTGCGCTGATTGTACCGCTTAAAGACAGGACCAGCTTATAGTATTCGTCCAGGACTCTGAAAATCTTCTGTCTATCACCGACTTGTCCAAGATTAAGCCTGGGCTTTATTACTAAATTCCCCTCACCAATATGACCCCAAAGGGCACTGCCTAGATTATTGTTCTTAATAAGTTTATGTAATCCGTCCAAATAATCTCTAACTCGATCTACTGGAACCGCCCCATCAAATAGCGGCAATGGTCTTAGTAGTCCTTCATTATGGGCGCTTATGACATTAACGGCCTCCCGAATTTTATGGAAATTTATTTGCCTTTCCGGGTCAGCGGAGATATCGTAGCCTTTTGCAAGAGTATCCAGTAGCTTGACAGCAGATTTCGGTGGTTTTTTAACGTTCTCAAACTCCATAAACACCAGAAAGCGGGGCAGAGGTGCAGAGATTAAACTTTTCAGATGATTGGGGTTTAATCTAAATATTTCTTCTAAAGCCGATTGGTCAACCAGCTCTACTGAACTAGGTAATTCTTTTACATTATTCAGCGCTAATAGCGCTTGCTGAAGCTTCTCAACACTATCAAACTCAGCCATTAAAAGGCAAGAAGCCGGATTGTAGTCTTCAATATCTAAAGATGCTTCGCTGACAATTCCTAAAGTACCTTGAGAGCCGGCAATTAGAGGGGATAAATCAAACGAACCATCTTTTTGTTTGACCTGGTAAAGACCATAGCCTGCGTTATTTAGACTGGTGTTTAGCTTGAACTGATCAACAACCGCGTGGTTTTCTTCAATAAGAGTATCAATTGAGCGGTAAATTTCTCCCTCGAAAGTTGCCAGGCCTAACTTCTTGCTTAGCTCCCTTTTGCTTAACCGCTTCGTCTCCATTACCTCTCCGTTAGCCAGAACAACCCTAAGAGCCTTAATGAAGCCCCTGGTGCTACCGTATTTAAAGGATTTCTCACCGCTAGCATTATTGCCGATTGCCCCGCCTATGGTGCTGTAATCGAGTCCAGGAGGGTAGGGTGGCAAAAAAGCACCATGAGTATGAAGCACTTGCTGAAGCTTGCCATAATTTATGCCAGGTTCAACAGTAACTGTTTTGGTTTTAGTATTGAGCTCTAGAATCCGGTTCATGTGGGCCGTAAAGGCAATTATTATTCCACTGCCTATTGCTGCTCCGGTTTCATCGGTGCCAGCACCTCTGGGGGTTAGTGGTATAAGCCGGCCTCTTTCGGCTAGTTGCCAGGTGAAACGGGCTGTTTTACGGATATCATTTTCATTTCTGGGATAAACGATTAAAGAAGGTGCTATCTGAAAAATACTGTTATCACTACTAAAATAACGTCTAGCATCACTGCTATCAATGACTTCACCAACTAAATGCTCCTGCAAATAGTGAGCTACCTTACTGCTCATATATTGTATTTTACCTTCTTTGTTAGATATTCTCTAGCAAATATGATATCACACTACATCTACCGATTAAGAATGACCACTGTACGGAAAAAGAATCAAAAATTCAGAATTGGTGCGCGAGAGAGGACTTGAACCTCCACGTCCTTGCGGACACTAGCACCTCAAGCTAGCCTGGCTACCAATTACAGCACTCGCGCATATTGAGGTGAATTATATCAACTTAAGCGATGATTCGTAAATTCCTTCTATCCATCCTTTTATTTTTAGCATTAGTTTGAAATCTAATATATATACATCACAGACACCATAGGGCAAACTGTTCCTCGCACCTTTACTCGAGATATTCGGTTTATTGTAGGTTTTATAGAATTGCTCAGCTGGTATTTCTGTAACGCTTTGCCAATATTTTTCTGCGACAAGCGTGTCCAGGTGTTCATGTATGTGTATATAGCAGCGTATTCTTGCTTTATCTACGTTACAGACTTCCGTTAAGAACTTTATAAACAGAATAATCATTCTAGGGTCACCATTCGAGAAATTGACAAAGCTCTTTGTTTTACCGCCCTCTGCCCAGTATAGGGCAATGCCCATTAGCCATAACTCTCTTTTACTGATCAACGTAATATCGTTTTTCGCAGTATCTTTTATTAAGGTTCTTTTTTCCAATTCACTTTTTAATCTCGACCGTCTACGCTTTTCTATGGTTTCTGGGCTGTGGGTGTTAGCCCTCAATGACATAATTTGCTGTTCGGATAAGTTAATATCTCTTACCCATATACTGACAGTACTTTGAGCAGCTCTTACTTCTTTAGATATTGATTTTATTGAGTGACCGGACTTCCTTAACTCTATAGCAATTGATCGTCTATCGTGTGACATGAGTATATTCTAACACGCGAAACGATTCTAGGGTTCTATATCCGTACTTGCCTTTTATTATAGGGGGATGTAGAATATCACGAACGGGTGATTAGCTCAGTTGGCTAGAGCACCGCATTTACACTGCGGGTGTCGGGGGTTCGAGTCCCTCATCACCCACCAATTTACTATTTTTCGAACCAATGAGATTTACTGGTTTTAAATCAGCGTTTCGAACTTCCTCCGATTTCCTACTCACTTTCTGCAAGTTCGAAACAAATCAGTCAGCAAACACTCACTAAGCCACTTATTTACATACTACACAAAATATGATTAAATATGTGTAATTAATTGGAGAAATAAGCATGGATGCAGAGACTTTAGTAGGCGCGTTAAGTGCCAGCGAGCAAGCTGAGATAGCCCGATGTCTTTCTAGCGAAGTTATGGCTATGGAGATAGCCAAGCGTGGATGGATTGCTTCCGCTTCAGGATTTAGTTCTACGGACAGAACTGTTGAGTTAGCACAAGCGCCCGTAGAAGAGGGAGGTGCTGACTTTGCTAAGTATGTCGGCAGTGCCCTTCTTGATCAGTTAGGGGTTGACCGAGAATCTACTGGGCAAGTAGACAGGCGTGACAGGGATACAATTATCGAAGAGCTAAACATAGGTGTCCGGACCTATCAATGCCTTGTAAAGGCAGGTGTAAGAACGGTCGCAGAATTAACTTCTTTGAGTGATGCGGACTTGCTGGCGCGCCCAAATCTAGGCAAGAAAACGCTCAAGGAAATCCACGAAGCTCTAGAGCTTTATCGCCAAAGTTAGGCATGCTCTTATTCATAGCTGAGTCTTTCAATATAAAGTGCTTGTTGTTAGTGTAAACAACGCCTAGTTCTTCTAGCTCTTCACACAAATCTATTATGCTGCGTAAAAAAGGGGTCCATCCATCTACCCCATCACCCACCATCAATTGTTTATCTAGTAGCTGTATCTTTAACCTCAGTTGACACTTTGACAGATTATTTTGTATCATATGTGCAGGTTACAAAAATAAAAATAATTAATGCCGGCCAAAAAAACTACTAGGCGCCCTCAAAAACCCCTAAAGAAATCGTCTAAAGCTGCCAAGTCTAAAAGGGCGGTACACAAACGGTTTTTTCTGCACCCTATGACTATTATGGTGATGTTAGTGGCAGGCGTATTCATTGCCGGCTACACCTACAAGGCTGTCGCCGATAGTTTTACGGTCACTGCTGAAATTCAGGCACCGGCATTAACTGACGGTTCGTACATTACAAGTCCGACAGATAATCAGAGTTTCAAGACTGATATGATTGAGGTGGTTGGTACATGTCCATCTTCATCCTATACAAAGCTTTATGACAACAGCTTATTTGTAGGAGTGGCCTGGTGTAGTCCAAGCAATACCTTTCAAATTGCAGCACAGCTTTATTACGGTAATAACATTCTACAGGCCCAGGATTACAATATAACCGATCAGGCCGGCCCTGTTACACCTACAGTAACTGCAATTTACGAGCCTGTTAGTTCGTCTTCGGGCGGCGGTACAGGCGGTAATGGAGGCATAAGTACTCCTGGTCATAGTAGCGTTGCCAGTCAGCATACTAGCTCATCCGCAGGCAGTGCTGAGGCAGCTACCCCGCTATTGCTCACCAGTGATTTTCAATTTAAAACCGAAATTGTTAATAGTGTATTTTCGTGGAGCATAGACTTAAGCGACGGTTTTCCACCGTATTATGTTAATGCTAATTGGGGCGATGGCTCTTCAACCAACTACACTTTTAAAACTGACCCGGTCTTCAGCATTACTCATCCATACCTGAACCCAGGCTATTATCCAATCATTGTTAAAGCTGTCGACTCTAGGGGCAGTGGCCGTATTATTCAGTTGGCGGCTTTAATTAAGAAAGCTAATACCGGCGATATATTCGCGCTCGGCGGTACTTCGAGCGGTAGCTGTTCGGCCAATGGCAGCAGTAACTCTTGCCCGGCCACACTAAGCAGCTCAAGCTCATTTCTAGGGCGCATCTTCGGACATATCAAGGCATGGGTCTGGGTTACTTGGTCAACCTATACAATAATTTTGTTGATGATGATTAGTTTCTGGCTAGGTGAAAGAGAAGAGGATTATCATATTTTCCGCCGACGATATAAGTACGCCCATAAACATAGATAGCTGTTTTGGCATAACTAATTTGGTGAAGTTAAAGGTCCTTACTGAGCCCAGTATAGTCCTTGATCTACACCGTTTTGAAAGAATTCGCCGTTACGCATCAAGTTGGCGGTTGCCGGAGCGGTAGTAAGAGTCGGGCAGTGATTGTAGGCCGTCAGTAGTGTTCCATTTGCTTCTACCACCCGGAAGCTATACTGTGTAACACTGCTTGATAAAGTCCCGACAATATCGAAATCATACTCAATATTTTGCCCAATAGCGGCGGTATTGGCGTTAAGAGCTGTCGGCGCGGATTTAGCATACTGACCATCCACATTAGAAGTTGACAGGAGCAGTGAGCTTAAGGTAGTGCCGTCAGCAACCGATGAGCTTCCATATTGCCAGGCCTGTCCTGATCCGACATCAGTCCAGGTGCCAGTCGTACACAACCCGTCGGTACCGGTCTTAAACTGTAATTTAAACTGTATAAAAGAAGCTGGAAGCGTAGCCGATGCAACTGTCATGTTTGTTCTAAGCCTCAGATT
>DAIDIO010000011.1 GCA_027459325.1 Candidatus Saccharimonadota bacterium | reverse complement strand
AAGTAGCTACGTCAGTATTAAGACGGGAGTTGCTGAGGGTGCCACTAGAAATATTAGTAGCGTTAGTGTAATAAGCTGGTAAATTACCGCCTAGCTGGACAGCGTTTACATTAGTTACGGCAGTACCATCGCCGCTTAGACTGGTAGCCGAAAAAGACCCAGCCACGCTGGCACCGCTGGTTGTAACACCGAAGTAAACTGTTGCCCCTGTACTATTAGTCACGGCAAACAGGTTACCGCCAACACTGGTAGCAGCATCCTGAATAGCTATTCCTTTACCCGTTGAATTAAGAGCTATATCAGGAGTAGAGCCGGAATTGGCATAGACATTCTGAAGAGTCGGACTACTACCCGAACCTGTGGCACAGGTAGAAGTTTGTACCTGATTAGACGCGTTAAGCGTTAAGCAAGTCGAGTTAGTACCACTTGTGAGCCCACTTAGGGTTAAACCGGCAGAGCTAACGAGATTACCGCTAGCATCTACAGTTAGATCACCGGTTGTGCCGCCAATACTAAGCAAACTACTCGGCGTACTACTTACACCGAGACCTAAGTTCTTACTCAGTATTACGTTTCCGCTTCCATCTTGAGACAAGCTTGAGTTACCAACCGTATAACCACTGCCAGTAAACACGGATATGTCCCCGGCTGTTCCACCGCCGCCGATTGCTCCCGATCCACCACTGCCGACACAGTTACCCGCCATAGTACATACGTTGTTACCTCCTTGTTCAAGGGCGCCCGTAAAGTTAGAGGTAACGTTATCGTAAGTAGCAACATCAGTATTGAGCCTAGCATTGCTAAGAGTCCCACTCGTTATATTGCTGGCATTAGTAAAGTAGCTAGCAGCATCGCCTTGTAAGGTTACGGCATTAACGTTAGTAACACTGGCTCCGTTACCGATTAAAGTAGTTGCACTTAAGGTTCCAGCTATACCGGTGCCTGAAATATTAAAGTTACCGGTTTGGGCAGTACCTGGTGTTGTTCCTTGTAGTTCTATGTATAAACCATTAGCTGCAGATCCGGTTAGATAGCTACAGTTATTAGAACTATCACAGACAGTATTACCACTGTGCTGAAGAGCGCCTGTGAAGTTAGAGGTAGCGTTATCGTAAGTAGCTACGTCAGTATTAAGACGGGAGTTACTGAGGGTGCCGGTGGTCACTTGACTACCGTCGATTGCTATTGGAGTTGAAGTTGCAGTAGTTAGCTCTCCTTCACTATTAACCTGAAAAGTTGCTACTGAGGAAGCTGAGCCATAAGTACCGGTCGTTACTCCGGAAGCGGCTAAACCGATTGAGATACTACCGGCGGAGTTACTGACCGAAACTCCTGTTCCCGCAGATAGCGTCGAGCCGGCAATACTATTAGCGCCATTAAATACAGCTACTTGGCCGCTGGTGCCTGATCCGGAAACGCCCCCAGAACCGACTGGACAAGCGCCCCAGACTGGAGCGGCTGCCACGCCGCCACTCAGTAAACAATCGCCGCTAACTACATCACTTAGTTTTGCTAACGTTGATGCGCCACTGGCGTAAAGCAGATCGCCAGTTGTATAGCTAGATAATCCTGTACCACCGCTGGCTACCGATAATGGACTGCTAAGAGTTAGGCCAGCGAATGACGGTGAAGAAGTTGAGCTTATCGATTGCGGAAGCGATAGACTAACGTTGCCGGTGGAAGATGAAACATTAACCTGATTAGCTGTGCCGTTTAAGGAAACTACCCCGCTATTGCTTAAGGTGTTGCTGGCGATCGATAGTCCACTGCCCAGCAGAATGCCGCCAGTCGCTCCGGCGATATTTGACACCCCTCCGGCACCGGTAGGAACTGTCAGAGTATAAGTGCCGGCACCATTGTTTGTTACAGAAATATTAGAATTACCGGCAACGATACCGACTACACCACCTGATGTACCATTAACGTTTTCTAAATCATAAGTACCATTGCCGGTTGGAGTAATCTGAATAGTTCCGCCAGTTGAAGTTAGTGATACTACTCCCGTGTTAACAATTTGGTTACCGTTAACAGCGATACCGTTGCCTGGCTGTAGACTTTGAATAGCAGTCGTACTAATAGTCGTTCCGTTGATTGATATGCCATTACCAGCTGTTAGAATTACGTTACCAGTTTGCCCTTGGAATGAGCTGACATGGCTAACTTGCGCCACATTGGTGACTGATTGAAGAAAACTACTACTCACAGACAGCTGATTTCCAGCAACGCTTAGTCCAGTGCCCAGTGCAATGCTTCCAGTGGCTCCGCCAATACTCGACACATGAGTAGGATTTAGACTCACAAATGTCGAGCCGTTATAAAAATATGGTTCATTAGTCGATGAATCATAATAAAGTTCGCCAGTAGCAGTTTCTGTCGGTTTAGTAGTTGGTGATAGGACTAAACCCTTATTAACCTGTAGCTGACCGTTAACAGCTAGGGTATCGGCACTAGTCACCGGTAATTGAGCTAGCCCGTTAGCGGAGGATAAAGGATGATTGGTAGCCGCATAAGAGCCTAATGAGTTGCTATTCTGGCTTGGCTGGTTACCTTTGGTTAGCAAAAGTGCAAGTGCGCCAATCATAACGATCGCTACCAGTGTACCTACTCCAGCGGTTATAAGCAGCGCCCGACGGTTAATACCAAATATTGCATTACGAATAGAATGAGCTCCGTTTACGCTAGAGCTATCTCCTGAGACAAATTCACTCATTACCGGTGCATCGAGTGGATCGGCGTTTTCGCTATTAGCTTTAAATATAGGCTCTTCGTTCACCGTAATTTTTAAGGACAGCCTTATAAAAGCTGGGGCCTATTCTCTATTTGGTTTTTTAATTTTAACGTTCCTAACAATAATTATACTTCCCGCCCCTGTAAATGCAAACAATGCTAAGAGAGGGATAAGTTAAATTGTTACAGAGGTCAACGGATATAACCTCTAGTTAAGTGATACTTTATCCACAAGTAATGATCAGCGAAGTAGTAAGTAGACCAATAATCCCGTGACAGTTGCTATAGCTACCACCCCAATCGCGATAGACCGCATACTTCTAAGTATTACTCCCTTTGCAAGCGGATTGCGGCCAATTGAAATGATACCACTATAAGTAGCTGAGTAAGTTAACGTTATAAGGGTAGCAAAAGCTAAGACGGTTAGCGCAAGAGCGGCAATCACCCGCCCAGTCGATATGACATGACCAGTTAATGACTTTGCTAATTGCTGAAGAGAATTTAACTTAGCATTTTCTAGGCTACGGTTGTCTGTGCCAATTGCAATACTAACCGGGATTTCTTCAACGCTAACTGTCCGGGTTTGGCCGGAAAGATCTTTTACTGATTGTTCTCGAGCCCCTGTGGATTTAGCATCAAACTTAGCTTCGGCAATACCTATAACAGTGTCGCCAACACTCGAAGCCATACCCATACCACCAAAAGGTGATACAGCCACATACTGCCCTTGGCTGATGGGACCATTAACCGTAGAAACCAGCACCTCGGCCTCACCACTAAATGCGACTTGAACCGTAGTTAACGAAGGATTTATAGAAAGCAAAGAATTGTTATTGCCCACTACAACGCCAATGACGCTCGAGCTATTAGTTGAATTTGCCGGGGCTACGGTATTCTTAGTATTTTTAACCAAACTCACGATGCTACCATCGGGTATGGCAGTCTCTGCAGTATAAGCTTTAGATAAAGATGGCGTGGCGGCCAATGCTATCAAATGAAAGTTTATTACGCCAGTGACGGTAACTAACAGAAATAAGTAAATTTTTTTTAACATTTATATAGTATCCGTTTAGGGTCTATGCTTCACATAGTAACCTTAATCGGCTATACATTCAACGAACCAAATATCAGTGTCTGTGAGATTATACCTGCTGCTTTAGCCAGTAACTTTTTTGTGAGGCTGAGTTGTCCGTTGTGATTTAAGCACTATACTTTGAAGTTCTCTAAAGATTGGGAACTGCTTATTTGTGGAGTAGACTTTGGTATTGCCCTGCCGTTCGCTGGTTAAAAAGCCGACCTTTTCAAGCCGCTTTAATTCGCGCTGTATATTACCGGCATCTTCTTTGATTAGTTTAGCAAGACCCCTGACGTGAGTCTTAAAATCCGGGTACTTAGCATAGATAACTATGATCTTTCGTCGTACCCTGGAAGTTATAAAAACATCTAACATGGTTATATCTATTTTCCTCTTATATTGTTATCCGAACAACGTTAAATCTAGTATAACGGCGCTGGCTAAGTTTGGCAAATTTTTTTAAGCCCTATACAGTAATACTAGATGTTCTACTACTACGTGTGGGTTAGGTCGCAACGTTACCATGGTAAGGAACCATTAACGTATGTCTCTGATCAACGTCTGAAACCAGGCGCTATAGTTATTGTCGAGTTACAAAAAACTCATGTTATTGGCTTTATTAGCGCTATCACAACCCAGCCAAGATTTCAGGTAAAGCCGCTTAGCAAAGTACTGGACTTGCCTTTACTTCCGGTTTCCAGTATTAAGCTACTTGATTGGCTGATTAGTTATTATCCCTCGCCTCTCGGCCTGGTTACCCAGCAGTTACTACCCGCCGAAATTAAAGAAAAAGATCAAGAAGCCATCAATATTACGCCTCTGCCCGTGCCCGTTACTACTAAGTTACCGAAACTTAATAACGAACAGCAGGCCGCCTTTGAAAAAATATTAGCCAATACCGATACATACTTACTGCATGGCCGCACCGGTAGCGGAAAAACCAGACTTTATATAGAACTGGCCATTGAGGCCGTAAAGAATAATAAGTCGGCCATAATATTAACGCCGGAAATCAGCTTAACCTCACAACTTGGCAATAACTTCAAAGCGGTTTTTGGCGAACGGGTGATAATTCTTCATTCGCGTCAAACACCAAAAGAACGCAGACTAGCCTGGTTAAGCGCACTATGTTCTAAAGAACCGTTAATAATTATTGGTCCGCGGTCCGCCCTATTTGCGCCGCTAAAAGATTTAGGCCTGATAGTCATTGACGAGTTTCATGAAAGCGCATACAAACAAACCAGCGCTCCTGAATACCAAACTTTACGGGTAGCCAGCAGTTTGAGTAAATTAACACGTTCAAGCTTGGTTCTTGGATCAGCAACTCCGCTAATTACCGAGTATTATGTCGCCGAGCATAAACAAAAACCAATATTAAAGCTCAACAAACTTGCACAGACTACCGATATTAAACCCCTTAATATTTCAATTATTGACCGTAAAGACCATAGCCTATTTAACCGATCATCATATATCAGCCAGCCGCTTATAGAAGCGATTGGTAAAACCCTTTCTAAAGGCAACCAAACGCTTCTGTACTTAAACAGGCGCGGCACAGCAAGACTGGTTATGTGTGAAAATTGTGGCTGGCAGGCAACCTGTCCCCACTGCGGCTTGCCACTTACTTACCACGGCGACACTCATGAAATGCGTTGTCACAGCTGTAATTTTAAGGCCATCTCGCCTATCAGCTGCCCGGACTGCTCAAGCCCTAACATAACTTTTAAAACCGCCGGCACTAAAGCCATCGCCAGTGACGTAACGAAGCTATTTCCAGGAGCTAAAATAGCCCGGTTTGATACAGACAATAATAAAAGTGAAAGTTTTGAACAAAACTATGAAATTGCCCGAAGCGGAGAGATAGATATCCTGGTCGGCACTCAGTTGATCGCTAAAGGCCTGGATTTGCCCAGACTAAGTCTAGTTGGTGTGTTATTAGCCGACACCAGCTTATACATACCTGACTATACTGCCGATGAACGAACCTTTCAGTTATTAAACCAGGTTCTTGGCCGGGTTGGCCGAGGACATGTCAGCGGCGAAGCTTTTATCCAAACTTATCATCCTGATCATCCAATAATTAACTATGCAGTTGCTAACGATTACGATGGTTTCTATAGCAGTGAGCTTAGTAACCGCGAGAAGTTTATGTTCCCTCCTTTTTGTTATCTGCTTAAACTAACTATTAAAAGAGCCAGTAGTGTAAGTGCTGAACGATCAGCTTTAACACTCAAAGATAGCCTGCTAAAGTCAGGTTTTAAAATTCTTGTTGAAGGGCCGGCTCCAGCCTTTTATGAAAAAATGAACGGCAAATATGAATGGCAACTAATCATAAAGTCCAAGGACCGCAACCAGCTTTTAGAAGTAATAAAAAGTCTACCGGCCGGTATATCTTACGACATTGACCCCGTAGACCTTCTCTAAAGCTTAAGGTATACTGTTGCCTGATATGACCAAAGACGACATCATTTCCTTGCCAAATCCGGATTTACGGCTTTCCTCTGCTCGGGTTGGCTTAATCACTGAGGAAGTAAAACAAATAATAAGTGACATGCAGTCGGCAACTATCAGCTGGGATACTAGCCGTGATCATGAAGTAGGTGTAGCTCTAGCAGCGGTTCAGATTGACCGGCTCTATAAAATTATTATTGTCCGTAACAATTATGACGATAAAAATGACCATACTTTTACAACCTTTATAAACCCTAAGATCACCAAGGCTGAAGGACCGATTGTTGAAGACTACGAAGGCTGTTTAAGTGTTCCGAACATTTACGGCAAAGTTCCCAGGCATACAAAAGTTAAAGTCAAAGCAACCAACCTTGAAGGTAATGAGTTTAGAGTAACGGCCGAAGGATTTTTAGCTCGGATTTTCCAACATGAGATCGATCACTGCGAAGGCATACTTTTTATTGACCATATTAAAAATAAGAAAGATGCTTTCTTTTACCTTAACGAGGAAGGCAAACTGGAGCCGCTAGATTATGAAAAAGACATCCGAAACAGTAGTATTCTTTGGTAGCGGCCCGGTCGCGGCCGAATCGCTGAAAAAACTAGCTATAAATTTCAGTATTGAAGCGGTCATCACTAAACCCAAGCCGGAACATCACAAATACCCCTTTCCGGTTATTGAAGCTGCCAACAAGCTCGGACTAAAGTTGCTCTATACAGTTAACCGAACCGAACTTGATCAATTATTTACTAGTCATTCGTTTAAGTCTCGAATAGGTATAGTCATCGACTATGGCATTCTTATTTCTGAAAAAGTAATAAGTTCATTTCCTTTAGGTATTATTAACTCCCATTTTTCCTTACTACCAAAATATCGGGGAGCTGACCCGATCAGCTTTAGCCTGCTAAGTGGCGACGAAACCACTGGTGTCAGTTTAATGAAGATAGTTCCGGCCCTAGACGAAGGACCGTTAATAGCTCAAGCTGAGATCAAAATAGATAACCTTACTACAACCCCCGAGCTAACCGATCAATTAATAGAGCTCAGCGATAAACTGCTAGAAGATTATTTGCCGGACTATTTATTGGGCAACCTAGCTCCAAGACCACAACCGAACAATGGAGTAAGTTATACCAGAAAATTAACTAAGCAGGACTCTGTTCTAGACTTTAATAAACCGGCAGAAGAGTTAGAGCGACAGGTTCGAGCTTTTATTGGTTGGCCCAGGAGTCGGACTACAATTAACGGTAAGGATGTCATTGTAACTAAAACGCATGTATCAAGCGCTGATGGTAAACCAGGAGAACTATGGTCAGATGGAAAACAAGTTGGATTCTTTACTAAAAAAGGCAGCTTAATTATAGACAAACTCATCCCTGCCGGAAAAAAGGAAATGGATTCTTCAGCCTTTATAGCTGGATATCTAAACTAGCCGGATAGTACTAACTTACGAGTTACTGGCCGCTACTAGGACCGGCTGGCGGTTGCTGAGTGGGAAACGGTGGCATAGGTGGCTGCATGGGCGGTTGTTGAGGGTTAGCAAATTGCTGTGGCATTACCTGCGGGTTATTATTGTACGGATTACCAGGTGCTGCTTGAGGCATAGCTACAGGCTGTGTTGGCGTATTAATTTCACCGGTCATTCCATAAGAATGGTTCATTGCTGCCATGCCTGGCTGCGAAGGCGCAGGTGCTACCGGTTGTTGAGCTGGCATTTGGGGTGTTGCTGTAGGTGCGTATGGATCAGCTTGAGGAAAGGCAGCCTGTTGAGGCATTGCCTGTGGCATCTGTGCCTGCTGCACACTAGAGCTAAGTATCTGAGGCGCGGACTGAGCGACCTCGGCTTTTAATTTTTCAAATTCTTCCTGAACTATTTCCTTATAATTCGGGAAGTTGGTTTCTAACCATTTAAAGGCACCGGCATCATCTTTTGCTTCAAAATACCTTTCAAATTCATCAAGTTGCTCATTGCTCATCTGATCAGCTAAGCGAATGCCTACCCGCATCTCTAAGGTTTCATAGATATGCCTAAGCAAACTATTCTTTTCACTATCAGGTAAACTGCCTAAGCCCACTTCTTGAAGTAAATTATTGTCGATTCTTAGCATTGAATACTTTCTCTTATACTACCGTCTTATTTTATTCTATTTCTACCACCTATTACAATTCTCGTGCAACTGCTTCTCTGGTGAATAATTCAATCCTGTCATTTTCTTGCAGCTCAATTCGCTTAGTAGTCCTTAGATCTATGCCGCACATTTCACCTTCAACTACCTCACGAGCTTCAGAAGGTCCGCGGCGAAGACCAACCGCTTCAACTTCAGCGAGTAATTCATCGCCTCTGGTAATCCTAGCTAGGGCTGGAACAGTTAGCTTTCCTTTGGTAACCTCACCGCCACAAATGATTTCAGTTTTAGTAGTTTTAAATATACCTTTTACGATAAGTCTTCCCAGTTCGGTTTCTACTATTTCCGGACTTAATAGGTTGGATAGTTCAGCTTTAACGTCATCTATGAGTTCATATATCACCTTATACAGTCTAATCTTAACTTTATCCCGTGATGCTTGTTGCTTACTACTGGTTGGCAAGTTAACGTTAAAGCCGTAAATAACGGCATTACTGGTGTGAGCAAGGTAGACATCATTTTCACTAATAGAGCCAAGACCACTACCCACAACTCTAACCGCAACTTCTTCAGTATCTAGTGCTTTAAGGCTATCTATAACTGACGTGAGTGAGCCCTGGACGTCGGCTTTGACGATGATATTAAACTCTGTCAGCTTACGGTCCCTGTTAATAAGCCTGATGAGCTCATTACTCCCCATGTCAGTTCGACCATCATTGGCCTGTTTGCTTGATGCTGATGTTTCCGATTGGGACCTAGCCAGCTTCTCATTTTTAACAACTTCAAATTCATCACCGAATTCCGGCAATGATTTAAAACCGGTTATAACCACCGGCATAGACGGCGTAGCTTTCTTAATTGGCTTATTATCGGTAGTCTCCAGGTTGCGGATTTTAGCGTAAGAACTACCGGCGACAATAAAATCACCAGGTGATAAAGAGCCTGCTTCAACGAGAGCCTGAGCAACCGGACCTCTTCCCTGCTCAATATGGGCTTCAATGATTAGGCCTCTGGCTGGCACATCATAATCGGCTTTCAGCTCTTCTATATCCGTAACCAGCAGTATTAAATCAAGTAGTTCGGGCAGACCTTCTTTAGTTTTAGCAGAAACTGGCTGAACAACCGTATCACCGCCCCATTCTTCGACTAGTAAATCATGCTCAGAAAGCTGCTGTTTTACCCTGTTAATATCCGCGCCTTCTTTATCTATCTTATTAATGGCCACGATAATCTTTACGCCGGCTTTGCGGGCAAATCTAATCGCCTCAATTGTTTGCGGCTTTATGCCGTCATCTGCAGCAACAACAATAATAACTATGTCAGTTAGAAGTGCGCCATGCTCCCTGATGGCTGCAAAAGCCTCATGACCCGGTGTATCGAGAAATGTTATTAGTCGACCATTATGATCAACTTGGTAAGCTGAAATGTGTTGAGTGATGCCGCCGGCTTCACCTTTGACAACGTTAGCTCCCCGAATAGCATCAAGCAAACTAGTCTTACCGTGATCAACATGCCCCATAACAGCCACCACCGGGGGACGCGCTCTTCCTTTAGAACTTGACTCTGGCTTGTGCCTGACAACTTCTTTAGTTTCTGCCTGTTTTCTTTCCAGGGCTATATCGAGCCCAAGCTCATCAACCATTATCTGAGCAGTATCAAAGTCAATACGCTCATTTACAGTCGCCATAATACCGTTTTTTATTAACTCGCCGATTAAGCGAGAGACCGGAATAGATAACTTTTCAGCTAGAGCGCCGACGGTTATTAAATCTTCAATTTCTATGGTAGTCTTTTGGGTTGTTGCTTCTGCCATATCGCCCGCGCTCCTTTCCAGCCCCTACCTCTCAGGGGCTACTAGCTTAGTTACTTATCATCACTTTTGGTAGTTTTCTTAGTCTTACTTGTGCTTTTTGCCTTAGTTTCTTTCAGGCTCAGTGCGATCTTACGATTCTCGGTATCTATGTCCAGCACCTTAAACTGTTTCTTCTCATTAAGCTGGAATAACTTTTCAGGATCAATATCCTCATCGTCGCTCATCTCACTAACGTGAACTAAAGCCTCAACGCTAGGGCTAAGCTGAACGAAGGCACCAAATGGCGTAATTCTAGTTACTTTGCCTTCAACTACGTCACCACTTTTGAAAGCTTTAACCTGTTCCAGCCATGGGTCTTCGGTCATTTGCTTAAGGCTCAGGGAGAGTCGTTCTTTGTCTATAGCGATTATCTTAGCCTTGATGGTTTCACCAACCTTAACATAGTTCCGAGGATTATCTACCCGCTCCCAGGAAATTTCTGAGATATGAATGAGACCTTCAATGCCATCAACATTAACAAAAGCGCCAAAGTCAATAACTCCAGTTATTACGCCTTCTACAACGTCGCCAACCTTCAGTTCACTAAAGCGGGCTTGGGTATCATCCTTAACAGCTTCCTTTTCGGAAAATATTAACTTATTATCTTTACGGCTGACATCTAGTACGCGAACTTTAAGCGGCTTATTTACAAGCGAATTAAGCTTCTGTAAGATCTCATCCTTATCTGCACCGGAAACCCTGGGATAGTGGCCAGCAGCAAGTTGAGAAACCGGCAAGAAGCCGCGTATGCCCTCTAGCTCAACCAGTAAACCGCCTCGGTTGGCATCATAAGGTACAATCTCAATAATTTCCTTATCCTCAAAAGCTTTAATTAGCTCGTCCCAGCCCCGGTCTTTAACTGCTCGCTTCATGCTAAGCAGAGCGTAGCCTTCTTCCATTTCAGGATCAATAACACTTACGGTTATTTCCTGACCGATTTCTAAGGCCTGACCGTAGCCAATCTCTCTTCTTAAAACCACCCCGACACCTTGGGCACCAAGATCAACCCAAACTTCATTTTTCTTAACTGCTGTAATTGAACCCGTAACCACCTCACCTGGTTTTAAGGTATCCATCTGAGCTTTTTCAAGCAGCTCATCCATAGTTACGCTAACTGACATGTATTACACGCCTCCTTAATAAGTATTTCCTCTAGTAAGCTTTGGGTAGCCATAGATATCTTCTCTGGCAGTTCAGAGTTAAATCGATAACCATTGCTAATTAATTTGCTAACTGTAAGATTAATTTAATTGTACCACTTATGGACGGCCGTGTCTACGATCTATCTGTGTACAGCGGAGACCCTTGAATGCTAAACTAGGAAGTATATGTACGCTGGTATAGATATTGGGGGGACTAAAACGCTTTTGGCTGTTTTGAGTGATGAAGGCGTTATAGTAGAACAGTTAAAATTCCCGACACCTTTAAATTATGAAGACTTTTTAAGCGAGCTTAAACTTCACGTTTCAGACCTCCAGCATAAAGATTTCAAAGCCGCCGGACTAGCTATCCCAGCACCAGTAATGGACCGTGAGAACGGCATTGGTAAAAGTTACGGAAATCTCCCTTGGCATAACACCCCTATACAGTCTGACGTCATGCACATTCTTAAATGTCCGGTAGCCATGGATAATGATGCAAAACTGGCTGCACTTTCTGAGGCAATGCTGCTCAAAGACCAATTCACTAGAGTTCTTTACGTTACTGTTAGTACCGGTATAGGCTACGGTTTGGTTATTAAAGGGGTCGTCGATGAAAACATCGGAGACGGCGGCGGTAAGACCATTCTGCTGGAGCATAACGGCAAAATGGTTCCTTGGGAAGAATTTGCAAGCGGCCATGCCATTGTAGAACGCTACGGCAAGATGGCTAAAGACATAACTGATGAAGAAACCTGGCGAAGCATTAGTGATGATCTGGCAAAAGGTTTAATTGAGCTGATCGCAATTACCGAGCCTGAAGTCATTGTATTTGGCGGCAGTGTCGGTAACTATTTTGAACGCTTCAATCAATATTTAGAAGAAGCTATTAAGTCTTACTCCGTTCCTCTAATCAAATCTCCAAAACTTATTAAAGCCCAGCGCCCGGAAGAAGCAGTCGTTTACGGTTGCTACGATATTGCTAAACAGAAATTCACTAACAATGAATAAACTAATCAATAAACTTGAAAAAGATTTTCCTACAATTAAATTCAAGGCTGGCAAAGAATTCTGTTGGTCACCCGAAACCAATGAGGTTATATATAAGCCTAAGGCTTTTAGTCAGGAATCAAGCTGGTCGTTACTACACGAAACCGGTCATGCTATTTTAAATCATAAAACCTACCAAGCTGATGTAGCCTTACTAAGGCTAGAAGTTGAAGCTTGGACTGAAGCCAAAGCTCTAGCCAAACGTTACGATATTACTATTGGTGAAGACCACATTGAAGACTGCCTGGATACTTACCGGGATTGGTTATATAAACGCAGCATTTGCCCTAACTGTAACAACAAATGCCTGCAAGAATCTGACTACATCCATTATCGGTGCTTTAACTGTCATACGGTGTGGAAAGTTTCGCCTAACCGCTTTTGTCGGGCTTATAGAAGCACCAAAAATATTAAACTTACCTCCCATTCTATCTTTATATAAAAACAGCCCCCGAAAACTGGGGGCTGTTTTACTCAAGTTACCTAGCTTTAAAAGCTTTAGGCAACTTTCTTTGTACGTCGGCTAATTCGGCCGCCACGAGCACCTGCAGCGCGTGCTAAGTCACGGTTAACATAAAAACCACCTGTGTGGCCTTTCTTGCCGCCCTGAGCACCGATCTTTGCATAAAAATCGCTACCATACTTCTTTTTGTTGGTTTCGGCTGCTGCCTTACCACCTGCTTTAGTACCTGCCATTTAATCTCTCCTTGTTGTTATAACTAACGGCTTCAGGGGCATAAAAAAGGACTCCTTAAAAACTGGAATCCCCTCAAACTCCCTTGAATTGTTAATATATTATCACGCTATTGCTTGGCTGTCAATAACCTTATGGCTATAGACCATCAAAGCCTCCCGCTTTAGTTTATATAATAATAGCTTAAGCAAAATGTTACTGTAAAAAATGGTACATAAAAAGATAAGAGCCATCCCGTAAAGGATGGCTCTTATATAACTTGGCACCGTGCTATTTTCCCAGGGGTGGACCCCAAGTATTGTAACCGCTCCGAGGCTTAACTGCTGTGTTCGGCATGGGAACAGGTGTTTCCCTCGGGCTATGGGCACCAAATAAACCATACTTGAATAAATACGGTCTATTTGACGTCCATTATTTCGCACGTAAATAAGTATTAAAACAAACTGGTGCTATTGATTCAAGCACCAATAACTAGTCAATTGCTACCATGAGCTATACCTTAAAAAGATACAACTCATGGTTCGTAAAAAGTCAATGCCTCTATTAGTACTTCTCACCTACACATGTCACCATGCTTCCAGTTAAAGCCTATCAACCTGATCGTCTTTCAGGGAGGTCATAGGGAAATCTAATCTTGAGGTTAGTTTCGCGCTTAATATGCTTTCAGCGCTTATCTAGTCCGCACGATAGCTACTCAGCAATGCCCTTGGTAGAACAACTGATACACCAGCGGTGCGTTCATTCCGGTCCTCTCGTACTAGGAACAAATCCTCTCAAATTTCCTGTCGTCCACAGCGGATATAAACCGAACTGTCTCACGCGTGTTATTTTGAGGTGTTCAAATCTCAAAACTTTTTCCATCATTACTGATGGCACGGACTATATCTTCACCCTTAGCCTAAGCCTTACTAGCTAAGGGGCTGACATATGAAATCTCACTTACAGTGATCATTCTCACCATTCCACTTGTCGACTAAACAAGTTTTCTGGATCAGTCTCTACGGGATCAAATTAGCATTACACTAACGCTTACCCTCGGTATTGCCCTCTGGAAAGTTCGAATCCAGATAGGGTTTCACCGATTTTAGTCAGTATTGGTACTTTTGATGCGATGTACATCAGTACCTTACCGCTTCTCAGCGGTAGAACGCAATGTTATTTACGTTCTGAACCCAGCTCACGTACCTCTTTAACGGGCGAACAGCCCGACCCTTGGAAGGTGCTCCCCCTCCAGGATGAGATGCACATTAATCTGTAGTTTCTTACAGTGTAGACTATACCATCACCCAGACTTGTAGCGTCTGGGGGTCAGCGTGTTATAGCGAATTTATATTATTTATAGTTAAACCATAAATTAGACGCTATCGAGTCTCTTATTTACTAAAGACTCAGTCGTTACGGGGTCAAGCTATCTTATATTCCATCGTAGGTATTAAATATGGTCGTACAGTGCTACGTAGTACGTCCATTGATGACGAAGGAATGTAAGTTACAAGATACCCAGCTTGATGATGAATGGTTGATTGTATGCCAAGTTTTTTAAGACTTTGCTTTATCAATTGATGTTCTCGGTAGCCATAGCCTTGAGTGTTTAATCTCAAGGCATTACAGTCGCTACGACGATACCCATCATCCATTAACCAAACTGCTAGCATCTGTGCGGAAATTATATCGGGTAAATTATCTGGTATAGTTCTATGCTGATTCTTGTAAAACAGATCATAAAACTCATCCCATAATGATGAGGATATTGAACGAAGCTGAAGAGAATAATATATCCTATTATTTCGTGGATCTTGCCTTCTTTTGTAATCCAATCTGCACTGGGTTACTTCACTTAACAGATTGAATTTCCACTTAATATACTCTTCTTGTTTCCAGCCGTGGCCACAAACAAATCGTTTGTAGCGGCCATTTTGTTCTAAGTATCCATCACCCAATAATGTACCGATGATGATTTCTCGCAACTGACTTCCCACGGTATTGCCCATTGTATATATTATCTAACTTTTCAGGCAAGTATACAATTAGGGTTTCACCGTTATGAGCTGACTTAATTTTCTTACCAGTTGCCCAGTAAGAGGCCCTATTCGTTGAGCCGACATCGTACTTCATTCCATTATTACTAATGGGGCAGACTATATCTTCTTCCTATCATCCGAGTTTAGGTTGTTCAAACCATGCTCTTAGACTTTTAATAGATAGGAGGTGGCGTATTATCCTAGTTTAAAACTAGAATCTCGTTTTTCAACTCAGTCGTTACAGGGTCAATCTTGAAAATTAATTCAAGACGACTTCCCGCGGTATTACCCTTGTTTTTACTTAAATCACAAAAAACAGTCGGGTTTCACCGTTATAAGCCACTTTTTTGGAATAGAATTACTTCTATTGCACCCCGATTTGTTAAGGTGCCAAACAGCGCCGTCTATGTGAACTATTGGGCGCTATAAGCCTGTTATCCCCGGCGTAACTTTTATCCGAAAGCGCTGCCGATACCACACTCTTGTACAAATATGTACGGACAGCGGAAAACTTACTCCTACTTTCGTACCTGCTTGGGTTGTCGCCCTCACAGTCAAGCTAGCTTATGCGTATACACTATCACTACGATTTCCATCCGTAGTTAGCTAACCTTTGAACGCCTCCGATACTCTTTAGGCAATGTGTTAATCCAATAATTAATTAAATTATTGTTCCCAAGTCATTTCTGCTTAGGTCTATATGTCGCCATATAGATCAGACTATATCTTCACTTAAAATGACTTTTAAGTGTTTGGCGTGTAGTCGTTGAGGGTTCTGTAGTTACTTACAGTCTTCCCTGCTGATTGTCTGCACTGATAGATTTTTACTACTTAATATTAATCAAGTTAGTACCATCAGATACTCAGAGGTTCCAGCATATAGCCAAATACGCCCCCTGTTGGCCTCGGAGAGAAACCAACTTTAAGGCAACCGCCCCAGTTAAACTACCCACCAGACACGGTCCCAGAACCGGATAACGGTCCTGGTAAGAACAAGATCATAACAAGGGTGGTATTTCACTGGTGACTCCACTAAGGCTAGCGCCTTAGCTTCAAAGTCTCCCACCTAAGCTACACATGTTATAACCCGGCTCAATGCCAAGCTGTAGTAAAGCTGCACGGGGTCTTTTCGTCCTGCTGCGGACAGACGGCATCTTTACCGTCAATGCACTTTCACCGAGCTCTTCGTCGAGACAGTACCCATATCATTACGCCATTCGTGCGGGTCAGAACTTACCTGACAAGGAATTTCGCTCTGCGTCTTATTTACAAAATTAATTGTAAACGTTCTTTCGAACCTGCATGTCGCCATACAGTTGGGACTATATCTTCACTTAAAAATTTAAGCGTTTGGCGTGTAGTCTCTGAGGATTCTGTAATTACTTACAGCCTTTCCTGCTGATTGTCAGCACCTGATACATTGTCACTTTCTAAAATAGAAAGTAGTACAGGATTCACGGGTGTTCCAGCATATAGCCAAATTTTATAACTGCACTATGATCCACAGTTATAGTT
>DAIDIO010000010.1 GCA_027459325.1 Candidatus Saccharimonadota bacterium | reverse complement strand
TTGCTTGCGCTCGGGGGGAAGCAGTTTAATTTGTCCATTATATTTTGCGTGAAGTAAGGCTCTTTCTAAGCATTTAAGGACTTCGGCTGCCTGATCCATGCTCATTCCGACTTTTGCCACCGATAGCTGTCCTTTTGGTGTGGCCTGGGAAAAATCGATGGTAACGCCGGCTTTATTCCAACTTACTTCCACTCCGTCACTGTACATAGTCCGTGGTTCCATAGATAGCAACATTATCATAGGCTTTGCCATCGGCGGTAATTGACCTTCAGTATCGATAGTATCAAAATCCATATGTTCGTTGAGATCAGAGTCATACTCGGCTAGCTCCCATACAGTCATGGCTTCTTGGTCGATCATATCGAAGTAACTGATCAGCATTAACATGAGGTCCTCATCAGGTCTATCGAAACCGGCTTCAATCTTCTTCAGATCAGTCTCATCGATTTCCAGCGCTCCGGAAACCTCCTCAAGACTCCGTTTAGCTTGCTCACGGACTTTCTTTAAATGCTTGCCTAGATCGGCAAATGGTCTTTCATCTCCTGTCATATTATTATTTTAGGCCGCATCAAACACTAGTGCAAGCGTAAGCAAACTGTATAATGTTAGATAATATGCAAATCAGAGAGAATGTTGAGCTGGCTAAGTATTCAACAATGAATTTAGGCGGTAGGGCAAAATACCTATGTGATGTGACTTCAAGGAGTGAACTAGTTGAAGCCTATGAATTTGCTAAAGACAAGGGTATTGATTGTATCCCCGTGGGCACTGGGAGCAATATTACTTGGCGAGACGAAGGTTACCCCGGTCTCGTTGTTGTTAGTGATATTAAAGGTATCGAAATAGAATGGCAGAATGACAAAGACGCCCTCGTTACTATAGGCAGCGGTGAAGTTTGGGACAAGGCGGTTGAGGAGTGTGTGGGTGAGGGACTCAGCGGAATTGAGGCGCTCAGTTTAATTCCGGGTAAAGCCGGTGCTACTCCCGTCCAAAACGTAGGGGCATATGGACAGGAGATAGCAGATACTCTGCTACAACTTGAGGTTTATAACACTAATAACGGCAAAATTGAGATTTTGCATAATCAGGATTGTAAGTTTGGTTACCGCACCAGCCGCTTTAAAACCAAAGATCACGCCCGATACTTTATCATAACTATTACCCTTCAGCTGTCAAAACAGAATATGAGCCCGCCCTTTTATGCGGTCCTGGAAAAATACCTTGAGTTGCATAATGTAACTGAATATACCCCGGCAAATATAAGGAAAGCGGTAATAGATATAAGGTCTTCTAAATTGCCTGATCCTAAAACCGTACATAATAATGGTTCATTCTTTGCAAACCCAATTGTGTCTTCCGGTGTTTATAATGACCTACTGACGAGCTATCCGGATATGCCGAGTTGGCCGGCTGGTAATAATGAAGTTAAGATACCGGCCGCCTGGCTTATTGAAAAAGCCGGATTTAAAGATTATCATGATGATCAGACTGGTATGGCAACCTGGCCCAGCCAGCCGTTGGTAATTGTTAATGAGCATGCCAAGTCCACTAAAGACTTGATTACCTTTAGAGATAAGATTATAAATGGAGTGAAAAGCCAGTTCGGCATTACCTTAAAGCAGGAACCTGAAATACTTCCATAAGCTCAACGTGTTAAGAATAAGAATATGATTGAATTACAACCACTAAATGATTGGAATTTTTTAACAAACAGAAATGCTAATTTACTTGAGCTAAGGTATGCTGAAGACAAACTTGCATTATCATATAGCTGGTGGCTAATTAGTAGAACGCCTGAACATGAAGATTTCAAAAATATGTACCGACAGGATTCTATAGACTGTTTTGATACTTTAGTTACAAATATGTTTAATGATAGCGATTATTCGACAACTCATCTAGGCGCTTACTTAACGGAAGTTTATAGTGGTTTAGCTAAATATCGGAGAGATAGTTTGAGCTGGTTGATTCCAGATGTCGCCCCTAATTTTATTTTAAGTCATCATCATCTTCAAAACCATTTTGGTGAATTATTGGAAAACAATTCGAGGGATAAGGCTGTCAGTCTTATCAAAGCGCATTATCAACTTGAACTAGATAATTGCTTTGAATACGTACTGGCTAAAAATGACGGGCGAAATCCCAAGTATAATTTGCTAAGCGATTATTTACCGAAACCTAAATCATTAACTGAAAAACTGAATCTTAATAAAAATAAAGCAATTGCTGCTATAGCTATTGTGAGTGCGGGCTATTTAATAACTAGAGATCGCTAGGCAGAGGGAACTTAGTAGCAAAGTCTGTAACCTCAGCCTTAAGTTTTGAGAGTTTTTTGTCGTCATTTTTATTAAGTATTGCCTGCTTCATCCATTCGGCAATTAGTTCCATATCTGTTTCCTTAAGGCCTCTCGTCGTCATGGCCGGTGTGCCAAGCCTTAGGCCCGAAGGTCTAAACGGAGGCAGCTTGTCATCAGGTATTGAATTACAGTTAGCACTAAGACCGATCTTGTCTAACACGTCCTGAGTTACCCGTCCGTCGATCTTATAGGACGTTACCATATCAATTTGAATCAGATGGTTATCTGTGCCATTAGTTACCAGTTTAAACCCACGCTTCATCAATTCGTCGGCCAACTTTTTGGCATTAATGAGTATTTGCTTGGCGTAGTCCTCAAACTCAGGTTGCATAGCCTCACCTAAGGCTACAGCCTTGGCGGCGGTGTTATTCATATGCGGTCCACCCTGGAAGCCAGGAAATACCTCCCGGTCAATTAGTGTTGGCAAATTTTCTAATGTTTTCTCAATTTTCTTAAGGGGGTTGCCGACCGTCCCCTTGGTTAGAATCATGCCACCACGCGGTCCTCGAAGAGTTTTGTGTGTAGTGGTGGTAATAACGTGGAAGCCATAATCAAACGGGTTAGGCAGAGCCTTGGCGGCAATTAAACCGGCAATATGAGCCATATCAGCCATAAGTAGTGCTCCGACTTCATTACCTATCTCAGCGAATTTGGCATAGTCCAGATTCCTTGGGTAACCTGAGAAGCCAGCCAATATTATCTTAGGTTTCTCTTTTAATGCCACCCGTCGCATCTCTTCGTAATCTATTTCACCTGTCTCCGGGTCTTTCATGCCGTATCGAACAAAGTTGTAAAGCTTGGCCATAGAAGTAACGGGATGCCCATGAGTTAAGTGTCCACCTTGATCCAGTTTCATACCCAGTACGGTGTCCCCAGGCTGCAGCCAGGCAAAATATACGGCTACGTTAGCTGGAGCGCCGGAATGAGGCTGTACATTAGCATGATCTGCTTTAAAGAGTTTCTTAGCTCTATCAATAGCTAGCAGCTCTACTTCATCGGTGAAATCTTGGCCGCCGTAATACCGCTTACCTGGGTAGCCTTCAGAGTACTTATTGGTAAAGACACTGCCTAATGCATCCAGTACACCACGACTTACATAATTTTCGGAAGGGACTAATTCTAAACCTTCACGTTCACGTTTCTCTTCAGCAGTAATTAGATCATCAATTGTTTTGTCTGCCATCTGATCCCTCCTTCGTTGCTATTCTTAAAAAGTATATCGCTTTTCTGTTAAGCAACGCTAGCTTAAACGTGCTATATTAGTAATTACCGAAACCTAAAAACAAAAATACAGTTGATTTTTAACACCATATATGGTAAGGTTTATACAATATGCCCAAAACTAATGAGAAAATTGGCCAATTAATTGCTCAGGTAAGGCAAGATAAAGGCTTAACCCAAGCAGAATTTGCCCGTCAGCTTAATACGTCCCAAAGTGCGGTTAATCGTATGGAACATGGTCGACAAAACCTTAGCCTGGAAACACTAGGCAGGGTAAGCGATGTTCTAAATAAGCAGCTGATCAGCCTAAACGACGGTGCGGTTAATTTATTAATAGAGGGCGGCCATGAGTTAAAAGGCGAGATTACTCTAAAAACCAGTAAGAATGCCACTGTTGCGCTGCTTTGTGCTAGCCTACTTAATCAGGGTACTACCAGGCTTAAAAACGTTGCTAGAATCGAAGAAGTCAACAGGATAATTGAAGTGTTAAGTAGTATTGGCGTAGCTGTTCGCTGGACGGGAGAAAACGATTTAGAGATTAAACCACCTGCTAAACTTAGCCTCGATAAGATGAACAAGGAAGCGGCTAAAAAAACCAGAACGGTATTAATGTTCATAGGCCCACTGATGCATTTATTTAAGGAGTTCAATATTCCTTATGCCGGAGGGTGTGACTTGGGCCGCCGGACAGTACTGCCCCACCTTTACGGTTTAGAAGAATTTGGTGTAGGGGTGCATACCAAAACCGGGCATTATGAGGTTCACGTAGCAAAACAAGTTCCGGTGAGAGATGTGGTTCTTTATGAATCAGGCGACACGACAACTGAAAATATATTAATGGCAGCCGCCCGAGCCCCTGGTACAACCGTTATTAAGATGGCGAGTGCCAATTATATGGTTCAAGATCTATGCTTTTACCTTGAAAAGCTAGGGGTAAAAATAGAAGGAATTGGCACCAGTACTCTTAAGGTCACTGGACTAAGTGAAATAAATAAGAATGTTACTTATTCACCCGCCGAAGACCCTGTTGAAGCCATGACTTTCATATCTGCCGCAGTAACTACAGACTCGTCAATTACAATTCGCCGGGCGCCAATTGAATTTCTAGAGCTAGAATTACTTAAGCTAGAAAAGATGGGACTAAAATCAGAAGTTAGCGAAAAGTATAAATCAGATAACGGCCACACCGATTTAGCAGACATACTAATTCATAAACATAACGGGAATTTAAAAGCACCTGCCGAAAAGATCCACCCAAACATTTTCCCAGGTCTGAATATTGATCATTTGCCATATTTTGTCCCGATTGCTGCTGTCGCTACAGGCAGAACATTAATCCACGACTGGGTTTATGAAGACAGGGCGCTTATGTATACCGAGATCAAGAAAATAGGGGTGAATCTAGAACTTGCTGATCCGCACCGGGTATTTATTGAAGGACCGACCCGTTGGAAGCCGGCCGATTTAGTATGCCCAAGCGGCATACGACCCGCGGTCATGTTATTAATAGGCATGTTAGCTGCTCCAGGGCAGTCAATACTCCGTAATGTTTATACGATTAACAGAGGTTATGAAGACCTGGCTGCCAGATTAAATAGTTTAGGAGCACATATAACTGTACTCCATGACATTTAAGCTGTGATATAATCACCTCTGTTACTTTTACCATGCGCGGGTGTGGTGAAATGGCTCTCATGCAATCCTTCCAAGATTGAGTTGCGGGTTCGATTCCCGCCACCCGCACCAGTATCCTAGCCCCGGTAGCTCAGTTGGATAGAGCAGGAGACTTCTAAGCTCAAGGTCGGGGGTTCGAATCCCTCCCGGGGTACCACGCCTACAATGATTGGTTACGTGTATACTCATTGATAGTGCCACGAATTCATACACATATACACAAGCGAAGAAATCAAAAGAATAAGTCCGACACCCAGTTCGAGTTGCTCGTACTTGTGGCGTCTGTCGTCTATCCTATTACTGCCCTGCCTCAAATAGTCAAGGTTTACAGCCACCACAGTGCCCACGACCTGTCCTTATATCATGGGTTCTTTACGCAATTCTCGAATCAATATTTTTAATTTATGCGCTCAAAAAACGTTTACTTCCCATAATCATCCAGGATATTTTATGGTTGACCGTGTATCTTATCCTTATTATCGGAATACTTCTGTACGGTTGATAGTACGGTTCTAACTTTGTTAACTAAGTTGTACCATAGATATTTACTATCAGACGGAGGAGCCACGTCTTACTGGCATTGATTAACTAACAGAGTTTCGTTATTGTTTAGTTACAATGCCAGCTATAATTGAAGCCTATTGGGATGAAACACCTACTCCAACGATAGAGTATGTATTCCCTGGCGAACTTGTCTCAATTAGTTTGGGTAAAAATCTAGTCAATAGTACGGTTTTATTGATAGGCTGTGATCAGGATGATACCTGTGTAGATTTATTTGAAGTCGCTGCTCCATCTGACACCGAACCACAAGCTTACGATATAGATGAACTATATGCATTATGTACGAGGGAAAACCTGATAGGAGAGGTTAGGGGCGATACTAGAGATTTTTCTTTCGGTTGGCTTGCGAGGGCTCTAAGAGTGGGTGTTGAACATTTTTACTGCATGACAGTTAATTAGTTTTCATAGGGGGGCTGTTGGGCAGGATCGGTGGTATTTTCCGGTGGCTGACTAGGAGGTGCAACAATTTGCGAATTACCATATATCGGAGTGATTGGCTGTTGAGGAAGGTAGTATTATTGGTATTTTGGTAACTTCTGAATTAGTTCTTGCTGTTTATCGTTCACAAGTAGGCTATTAAAGGTCGATTCATTAGTGAAATATATAGAAATACCGCCATTTATTAAGGTTTCAATTGTATTTTCGTAACTTACTTCTTTGAAGGGTATAACAGGTTTTTCGCTAACCATCTCATACTCACTAAGCCCTGCTTGGGGTGTATCCTGAAAATATTCATCGGATAGCCAATATAATGAACCTCCTTTATCCTTCTTTATTACATCTTTTACTTTACCGCATATGACTATGTTAGGATTTGATAGCTGGGAATTCATTAAAGTAGCAAACCCTTTAGGCACGAGATACATTAGCGCCAATCTCTTATTCTTAGTAGCAAATACAAAATCACCTATATATTTATCACGACTTAACGTGGGTTGGGGCGTTATTATAGGCAGTCTACTTAAAGGCGAAGCATGATAGAGTGTCATATTCTTATTCTATAATCGTTCAAATGTTATTTATAGAGGCCTAGATAATCAGGATAAAAGCTGTTCGACAGAAACTCTGTCCGCTGTATCGCACGTAAAGGAAGTTTCCTCAGTACAGTTTTCTGATTGAGCTTCTGCTATTTATTGATTTCTGTTTTTGTCAACACAGCTAACCTATTAAAAAGGTTTTTCTCCCGTCTACGTAGTCGGTATGTTATATTATGCTGGTAATGGTCAGCGTTAACACCAGCTATAATATACTACAAAAACTGGTCATTATATTCCCCGTTCTGTTCGTTGCGAGTCTTGTAGCTGGCAATTACAGCGGACCTGGTTCTCCACTTATTAACATTTTGGATTTGTTATTATTACCTAGCTTAGTCGCCACTACACTAAGTGCTGTTTTGTTAAAAATCATCATCAAGAAAAGAAGAAAGGGCAATAATCTCTTAGCAAATCTTGCACTTGCTGTCGTGATAATAGGCTTTGTCGTACTTGGTTTTGAGGCGTATATATATTCGCAGTGGTATAATTCGATACGCTAATAAGACGCTCATATGCAAGGGGTAGGTTTCTAACTTTACGGAGCCGTATGTACTGAGGGGCTATTCACTTTGTAAAGAAAAACCGGTTTTAAATAAGGATTTTGTGAGAACTTGCCTTTCTTCGAAGGTTAAACTGCGGGCCCAGGTCCAAGCATCAAAATATGGACCCTTGTCGTAGTAATTATTATCGATGTTCACCAATATTACTTCATTTAGATTTGGCGGAAGAGCTTCTCTAAACACTTCGACTATAAATATAAATATGTTTCTATGACTGATCAGGATACCTTCTTCAGCAAGAGAGTTTATTTTGGTTCGGTCTATTAAGACGGGCTCAACAAGTCTATGAGCTAATTCATGGCATAATTGCCACGTGATCATCCAGTCAGGAACATTAATTGAAGAGCAGTACAGTATCATAGCTTGCTTGTTTGGTTTTCCGGAATACGACCAACCATTTCGGCTTAATGAGAAATCCGAGCCGTTGCTCACTCCCACTCGCGCACGTACTCCCGATCTAAAATTTGCTCCTGTAATTTTCCTATAACTTTTAGTCAACAAGTCTCCATATGTTTGCCATAGCATTCGATGCCTAGTCGTTAAAAGAATATCGTCTAAGGAGAACTTATCTATAGGTTTGAAGTAAATACTTAACATTATTTATGATTAAAGTTTCTGATCGGCAAGTTCTGATAGCTTTCTGACGGTATTGCAATTACGTATTGTCGTCTCTTTATATAATTTACTGTCGACGTTTTTCACTAAACCGCTTTTATTTATCTGGTTACGTATAACTGACCAGATGATAGCACCGTCGGTATAGATGACATTATCGACACTAGGATTTATCGGTAGCTGATTTACGATAGCCGGATTATTAATTGATGACCACAGGAAGAAAACATCACATTTCATTACTTTATCGTTTTGCCAGGTAGATGGAATTACTGAGACGATATTATCTAGCGTTGGTTTATCTATAACTAATGTCTTAATATTAAGGCCGAATTTATCATTAATAGCATTTCCAATTAATTCAGCCGTAGTATCCTTATGCCGGCTGTCACTGAATATAACATTGCCGGAATTAATATAAGTTTTAACATTTAAACAGCCAATGCTTAAAAATAAATCCTTAAGCTCGGCCATAGAAATTTGGTTCTTGCCGCCAACGTTTATACCCCTAAGCAAAGCAATGTATGTCATATCTAAACTATATCAAACAGTAAATCAACCCTTTTTAGCCATAAGGGTTTAACTAATACCAAATAGTCCTTGATGGAGCGATTGATTTAAGCGACAATAGACTGACCTTATATGAAAAAAACAACCGTTACTATTCCCGATACCGAGCCAAAAGGTTTTAAGTTCTTTGCTGCCGTTGGTCGTTTCTCTGTCCGGTACCGTTGGTTAGTAATAGCCGTTTGGCTAATCGGTGCTTTCTTAATCGTTCAGAATTTACCATCGCTTAGCAGCGTAACCCAATCGGATAACACTAACTTTTTACCGGCCAGTTCGCCTACTGAAAAAGCTTTAAAGCTCGAAAATGCCTTTCAACCCTCCGGCACACTAAGCGTTCCGGTTGTAATAGCTGCCAACCAGCCGCTAAATGATACCGACCAAGCCGCCATAGTTGCTATGCAAGTAAAACTAGCCAAAGTTAGCGGAGTATTTAAGGTTGTTAATAGGGGACGCTCAGCAGATAATATGGCAGAACTGGTAGAAGTTGATACCAGGGCTAATACCGGCAACGCCAATGCCGCAACATTTATAACTAGCCTAAGAGAGGCCATCACTCAGTCTAATTTACCATCTACCCTACAGGTACATTTGACCGGCAGTTTAGCTACCGAGGTAGATAACTCCAATAGTTCAGGTAAACAAAATTCCGAACTTCAGATTGGCACAGTAATTTTTATTATCGTATTACTGTTACTAATTTTCCGGGCACCACTTGCACCACTGATTACGCTGATACCACCAGTCCTAGTCGTCTCGTTAGCCGGCCCATTGATTGCTGAAGCAGCCAAGCACGGACTTAAAGTTTCTTCACTGGCCCAGCTATTGCTGACGGTACTTATATTAGGTGCCGGTACCGACTACGGGTTGTTTTTAATTTTCAGGGTTAGAGAAGAAAATGAAAGCGGTTTAGATCCAAAAGAAGCAATTGTTAAAGCACTCAGTCGCGTAGGAGAATCTATAAGCTTTTCAGCCGCTACAGTAATAGTTGCCCTCTTATCGCTACTGTTGGCAACCTTTCAAATTTACTCTACGCTCGGCGAACCTTTAGCTATTGGCGTAGCCCTGATGTTGTTGGCCGGCCTCACACTACTACCAGCTTTGTTAGCGGTTTTTGGCAGGGCAACTTTCTGGCCAGTTAAACCCCAGAACCATAAAACTAAAAAGTTTGGCGCATGGGGGAAAATAAGCGCGCGGATTGTTAAGCGGCCGGTACTTGTCCTAATAATTGGGGTTATTTTCTTCGGTTCATTAGCTTTAGCTGTTCCAGGATATAAGGCTAGCGGTTTTGGCGGTGGCAGTAGCCCACCATCCGGCAGCGACTCGGCAAAAGGGACGGCATTGCTGGCCGAGCATTTTCCGAGCGACAATGCTAACCCAACATTTGTACTTTTCAAGCTACCAACTTCTTTTTGGCAGAATCCAAGTTATATAAATCGGCTATCTTCTCTCATGGCTAGTAGCAATCAGTTTAACCATGTGACAGGACCGCTTAATCCCAATGGTTTTAGTCTTTCTACCGCACAACTTACAAAACTTTATTCGCAAGTTGGCTCCCCTTGGAAACTACCCGCTATACAACCAGCAAGCCTGAAGCGAATACCACCGCAATCATACCAGCTGTATAGGGCGGTATCGGCTTATGTTAGCCCGGATGGCAGAACCATACAGTACTCCGTTGGCTTGGCTGCCGGTAATCCTGGCACGACGAATGCTATGGTAGCAACACCAAATATAAGGAACGAAATTAGTGTCATAGCTAAAAAAGGTGGAGCCATCGATAACGGTATGTTCGGACAGTCCAGTGCTTTTTATGATATTAGCTCAATATCTAATCATGATCTGATCCGGGTCATTCCTATAGCTGTAATAGTAATAGGAATATTGTTAGGCTTTTTAATGAGGTCTCTTGTAGCGCCGATTTACCTAGTTATATCAGTGGTCTTATCATACCTGGCCGCCTTAGGTGTATCGGTAATAATCTTCATGCATTTTCAGCATAACAGTGGACTAGTCTTTATACTGCCGTTTTTGATGTTCATATTCCTGTTGGCGCTTGGGGAAGATTACAATATTTTGGTAATGACACGAATTAGGGAAGAAGCTCACGGCATGTCACTTAAAAACGCCGTCACCAGCGCTCTTAATACCACCGGCACGACAGTTACTTCTGCGGGATTAGTTCTTGCCGGAACATTTACAGTGCTTGGTATAGTTTCAACTGGTAGTGCCAATCAGGAGGTCCGAGAGATTGGTTATGGCCTGGCCATAGGGATTTTAATGGATACTTTCCTAGTTAGGACTTTAATCGTTCCTTCTATCGTAGCTATACTTGGTAAATGGAATTGGTGGCCAAGTAAGCATGGCTCTTGGGTAGAACAAGATGATTAGTTTAAACTAAGTAGTATGAAAGACCAGTTAGAGCATAAAATTGCCGTAGCCTGCATGGCTTTATACGGAATACAGCCGAAAATTGAACTGACACGCTCTGATCAACGCTTCGGGGACTTCGCGACAAATGTAAGTTTGCAGCTGGCACAGCAGCTGCAAAAACCTCCGAAAGATATTGCGGAAAGCCTATCTTCAAAATTACGCGAGGAACTGGAAGAAGTAGATAAAATAGAAATTGCCGGCCCAGGCTTCATAAACCTAACCCTTAAAGACAGTGCGCTGCTACAAGCCGCTCTGGAAAGCGTATCGCGAAGCTTGGAAGGGAAGGTGATAGTAGTCGAATACTCTGATCCTAATCCCTTTAAGATCTTACATGCAGGCCATCTCTATACCAGCATTGTGGGTGATGCGATAGCTAACTTATTGAGCGAAGCGGGCGCTACAGTGCATAGAGTTAACTTTGGAGGTGACGTAGGACTGCATGTGGCTAAGGCGATGTGGTCAATAGTTCAAAAATTGGGCGGTGAAATACCGGGTAAACTTAATGATATTACGGTGGGCGACAGGGCCGAATGGCTGACTCAAGCCTACGTTTTAGGCAATAATGCTTATGAAGAAAGTGATGAATCTAAGGCCGAAATTGTTGAGTATAACAAGCGTATTTATGAAATTCATGAAATCGGTGATCATGATTCAGATTTTGCTAAGATCTATTGGACGACAAGGCAGTGGAGTTATGATTATTTCGACTATTTCTATGAACGTATTGGTACAAAATTTGAGAAGTATTATCCGGAGAGTGAAACTGCGCCAATTGGGCTTAAGACAATTAAATCGCATATTGGTGATGTTTATGAAGAGAGCAACGGGGCGGTTATATTTAACGGAGAAAAACATGGTCTCCATACCAGAGTTTTCATAAATTCAGCTGGCCTGCCAACCTATGAGACAAAAGATGTCGGCTTAATCATGAAAAAATGGCAGGATTATCATTTCGACCAATCGATAATTATTACGGCTAACGACATTATTGAGTATATGAAAGTAGTGTTACTAAGTATTGAGCAGTTTATGCCAGATCTACCCAAGCGGACCAGGCATTTAACCCATGGCATGGTTAAACTGGCTGGCGGCGCCAAGATGAGTAGCCGCAAGGGCAATATTCTAAGAGCGGTTGATGTTCTGGAGGCCGCCAGTAGTGCGAATAAAAAACTTACTGGGAGCGATGATCCACTAACCGTACTCGGTGCCGTTAAGTACGCTTTTCTTAAAAGCCGGATAGGCGGTGACATAGTTTATGATCCTGCAGAATCGGTAAGTATTGAAGGCGATAGCGGACCCTATTTACAGTATGCCCACGCCAGAGCAAGATCGATACTGCGAAACGCAAGCATCCAGGAATTTTTAATTGATGGAACACTGGATACCCACGAAAGACTATTACTTAGCAAGTTAAGTGAATACAGCGAAGTGGTTAATAAGTCAATTAGCGAACTTCTGCCGCATTATATCTGCACCTACCTATATGAACTTGCCCAAACCTTCAACCGCTTTTATGAAAACTCAAGGGTTATAGGAGACCCCAGGCAAACCACTAGATTAAGTTTAGTGAATCTGTACGCCGATAGATTAAAAGAAGGTCTTAATTTGCTAGGCATTGACGCACCTGAGCGGATGTAGTCGTGGTAAAACGTTGTCCGTGGGCGGAATCAAACGAACTGTATATTAGCTATCATGACGAGGAGTGGGGTGTGCCACTTCATGACGACCAAAAACTGTTCGAGTTTTTATGTCTTGAGGGAGCCCAGGCTGGCCTTAGTTGGTTGACAATATTAAAAAGGCGCGAGGGCTATAGGCAGGCCTTTGATAACTTCAATATTGATAAAGTTGCCAGCTATAATGAGCCGGACATAGATCGTTTGGTTAAAGACCAAAAAATTATTAGAAACCGTCTGAAGATACAATCAGTGATAAAAAATGCAATTGCTACAAAGGAAGTTCAGCTGCAATTCGGTTCGCTGAATGAATATTTTTGGCATTTTGTAAATCATAAGCCGATAAAACACAGTTTTAAAGGTATGGCCGATATTCCAGCCAGTGACGAATTGTCAGCTAAAATTAGCAAGGATTTAAAAAAGCGTGGTTTTAGCTTCATCGGTCCAACAATTATTTATGCCCACATGCAGGCAACCGGTATGGTCAATGATCACCTGACATACTGTTATAAATACTAAACTAGCGTATAATCAGCTTAAGTGATTGAAGTAAAGCATCTCAGCAAGGTCTATAAGCAGAAACAGGCCGTTGATGATATTACTTTTAAAGTTGAGACCGGCAAAGTAACAGGTTTTCTAGGGCCAAATGGTGCCGGAAAATCAACAACTATGCGGTTAATGCTAGGATTAAGTAATGGTAAAGGTACCACCCTTTATGACGGAAAAGCCTTAAAGTCCTATGCTCAACCATCAGAAATCGTAGGTATACTACTAGAAGCCAAAGCCTTTCATCCAACCAGGTCTGCCCGTCAGCATTTAAATATCCTGGCAATTGAGTCAGGTATTCCGCTCAAGCGGGTAGATGAAGTTCTGGAAGTGGTTGGGTTATCCAGTGAAGCCAAGAAAGGACCGGGTAAGTTTTCTCTTGGAATGAGCCAGCGCTTAGGACTGGCCGGCGCTTTATTATCCAATCCCAAGTATTTATTACTTGATGAACCAGCTAACGGCCTTGATCCTGAAGGCATTGTTTGGTTAAGGGAATTTTTGATTTCTTATGCCGACAAAGATCACGGTGTATTTGTGTCATCGCACTTACTGAGCGAGATGTCACAACTGGCAGATAATGTTGTGGTTATAGGCAGAGGTAAGTTGCTGGCCAATACATCAATGGCTGACTTTATTGCCGGTAATGTTGCTAGCCATGTATATATCCGGGTGACTGATACAGATAAGTTCATTAAAATACTTGATGAAAAGAAAATTGCCTACAAGAAAGACGGTAAGGGACTGCAGATTGACAGAGATAAAACTGATGCAATTGGTAAGTTAGCATTTGAGGCCAAAGTACCAGTCTTAGAACTGAAAATAAGGAGCGCTTCGCTAGAGGAAGCCTTTTTGGAAGTAACTGCCGGCACTGAAGAATATTCTGGTAAAGCGGGGGCTCATAAAAATGACTAAAGAAATAAGGGCGGAATTCAGAAAAGTATTTAGTACCCGCTCGACCTATGCGCTTCTGGCAGGCTCGCTTTTCTTATTGGCTCTCCTCGGCTTTTACGTCGCCGGTTGGCACACGTCTAAAGTAGACCTATTGAATCCGCTGCGTTTGTACGATATTGCCGGGCAGGCAATTAACGCTCTAGCTATCTTTCCGGCGTTAATCGGCATATTGCTGTTTACTCAGGAGTTTCGCTATAATACCATTTCCTATTCATTAACACTCAGCAATAACCGCAACAAAGTGTTACTAGCAAAAATAATCGTAGTAACTGTTATCGCCCTTGTAACTACGGCCATTATAGGTATTGCCGCACCTCTACTAGCGAAATTCGCTATGGGCATCAATCATCTTAACCTAGTTCACCAGCACTTTTATTACAGTACTCTGCTATGGAAGGGATTAGTCTTTGGCTGGGGCATGGCAATGGCCGCCTTAGTTATGGCTGCCCTGATTAGGAATCAGATAGGCGCTATCGTTACTTTTTTCATTGTTCCATCCACAATTGAAGGACTACTTAGTATTTGGCTAAAAAACAATACTGTCTACTTGCCATTCAGTGCTTTGCATCGTATGCTTGGCGCCGGTGAGTCAGTGAGTGGCGCAACGTTAAGTCCATTACACGCCATGTTTGTATTCCTTGCCTATCTTCTAGTTGCCTGGGCAATAGCCTGGTATCTCTTCCTGCGACGTGACGCAGCCTAATTACTTATTGAAGCTTAAATGAGGCCTTCTAGTAAACGAAGACCCTAGGTTTAAGCATCGCTAAACGTAAAAAGATTGTAAGGATATGGCCAATAATTACAATTAATATACTAATAGCAAGTAGTTTCACGGCATTTAGGACTGATAGCTGAAGAGTCAAGTTTCTAACTACAGCTAAAGCTAACGGTAAAACTTTTCTGAAGAAGTTAGACAGGATTAACCAGATAGCGAATAGACTTACTATTCTAACGGCAAAATGTTCTAGTTGTTCTTTCATAATTAAGCCAGGTTTAGCATGTACATAATGCATAGAATTTTTTAATGAGTTAACTTCCATTAATGCCCTAAAAAGGTTTACGGCAAATAAATAAGCAACTACACCGACTACAGCCCAAAATATCCATAGCGGCAGTTGTCTTAAGAAATGAATAGAGTTTAAGCTACTGGCAATTAGTGAATACTTAGTATTTAAACCGTGCCGAACATAGTTAACGGCAAATAACTCATTATGTAGCTTTCCTGATTGCCCAAGAGATATGAATACGCTAGCAGCTAAGAGTATTAAAGTGGCACCAATAACAATAAAGGCGCTTAATACTGATGGAGTAAGCAGTTGTTTAATATGTTGACGGCCAATATTATGCATTTTTATTTAGCTATATATCTATAATAGTATAGCAGCTTCGGTAATTGTTATTAGAAAGTGGCCCTTAAACGAGCGGTAATATGAAGGCTATATTAAATACAGGAGTAGTCGTAATCAATACGCCGGGACACATACTGAGTAACGGTTGTTTTACCACCGGTTAATCCGGGGTCGGTGCAGGCAGCTTTGGCTGCTTTCAAGCTACTGGAGCCGGGTAGCCAGCTGTCTAATCCATATAAACTGTTTTGACTGCTAATACTTCCAGCGATCTGGCCCCACTGATAAGCCGTTGAGTAGATACCGACTTGGGCATTAAGACTTTGAAAGTAGTCAACCATCCCCTCAAGATCGGCAACATTATTTGATTTATTTGTCTCCCATGAATTGTCGGTTTCTACATCCAGCCACCATTTGAAGTTAGCCGGGCTATTGCCGCTAATACGGGATTGTGCATCCAGTTCTGCCATATTCCAGCCATAAATATAGGCGCAGGCCTGCGTGTCCTGTCCGTTACAACTGCCATACTTACTTGAAGTACCGCTAGTCGGCCAGTCAGCTACATTGAGATTGCCGGGATTAGCGGTATTAACATATAAGGCGGCCTTGCCTTGAGCAGTGGTGCCGCTTGAATTGTTTGCCCAGGCAAGCTCTGTAGTAAAGCAAGGGTTGGTTGTATTAGCCAGTCCGTCATTGACACCAACAATACCAAAGAGCTGGCCGGTCGGCAGAGTTTTGCCGCACTGCGGCCAAGAAATATCATTCCCGGTAACTGATGTACTTATACGATTAAGTGGTTTGGCGGCTAAGACACCAGCCGGTGATAGTAGTAATATAGCGGAACTAATTGTAGCCATGCTAAGCTTAAAAAATGTTTTATTCATAAGCTACATTGTAGCAGCTTTTATTGACTAGCTATGTGAGCTTAAAACATCGAGTCTTATTGATGCTTTTCTACAATTTTACGCAAATCTGCCCAGTCTTCTTGCCAGTCCTTATCAAGAGCGGCAAATTCACGGTCAGCAACTTTTTCCCAATTTTTACGAGCCATTTTTTCCTCCTATGATAGAGTTAATTGTTTTATATGTATTTAATATACAACTTCAGGAGGTGACACTTCAGTTAATTATTTAGCTGCAAGTAAGGTAACTAAGCGTTCTTATTGATATCCCTTAGACATAGAAGCGTGCAGATAGCTATTGATATCTTAGGATCAATTTCTTTTTGGCCTTCGCTTAAATCCAACCCCATTTTAACGATTAAAGGATTTTTGCGATGAGTAATTCTGCCAACCAGTAATGGATTATCACCCGAAGGATCGTAATAGATATCGAAGGTTTGCGGAACAAAAGCCAGAATCAGCTCGCCTACATCAAAAACTAATCCTATCCAGCGTCGCAATATTGCCAGAAAACCACTTGTCTCGTTGACGTAACCTAAGTTGTTGCCATTGGAGTCTTTAATATCGATATGCCAACGGGCAAGAAAACTTCTGAAGTCATTAAACTGAAGGCTAGCGACCTCAACCTCTTTTTTAGTGTCGGTAATAGTGTACGTTGGTTTAAAGCTGGTCAGTGTTTGTTTTTTTAGTTTTAGCACACTGTCTTTTTTAGTCTGATCGGTATAGACAAATACCTCCGGTTTAAGCATAAAAGTCTTCTGATTAATAAAACCGATTTGAGTATTAGTTAGTGGATCATAAACATGGATGTCTACACCAAGTATTTTCCAGAAGCGTCGTCTAAATTCTAATTGTTTGTACTTGCTGTAATCCATAATTCTCTTTCCGCCGCTAAGTTACATTAAGGGCTAGTGTTTAAGTAGTATTACCTAATGTTATCTAACTGTCTATAGAGTAAAGAGAGTATTATATAACTTATGAGCAACATAGAAGTAAGCGGCGGCGTAGCCCATAAATTACCCCTCGATCTTAAGAAGGCACTGCTGGCATCACCTAAATCACTACAAGCCTGGCAGAGCCTTACTCCGCTAGCTCGGAATGAATGGATATGCTGGACTATAAGTGTTAAGCAAGAAGCTACGAGAACACGGCACATTAAGCGTACGGTCAGTGAGCTTAAGGAAGGCAAGCGTCGTCCGTGCTGCTGGATGGGATGTATCCACAGAAAAGATAAGGACATTAGTCCGTCAGTTCAGTGGGTCTTAAGCCGTCAAAAAGCCAAAGCTTAAATCACTCAATCATTAAATAATTCTAGAATCGTATGCCCAGTGAAGCAGGGCTTGCCGCTGCCTCGGCCTGCACTGGATATTTCCCTTAGCGCAGTGCCTTTCCAACTGATGAACATGCCTGGTTATGGCTTGCCAGCGTTTGATCTGCCGGGCATCTTCTTCCGGGATCCGCCTGCCAATAAAATAACGGCAATACCACAGAAACCAGCCTTTAGGATCTTCAAAATAAATCCAGCCTTTTTTCTGCCATACAGAAAGTGGCTGGGATGCGTTTACCTTGAAATAGTTTAAATTAGCATTAGCACCTGTTTGAGATAGCGTAACTCCCTTAAACCAGTCAGCCGGGAATTCTCGGGGCACACTGGTAAAGTAGTCGCCCCCCAAATATTCCTAAGCATAACATTTGCTTAGGCGTAAGTTGCGGTTTAAACCGGGCATCAAAATTCTTTCCCATCGGCTGGGTTGTCTCATAGCTATAATCATGCTGGTATTCTTCTTCTACTAGTATCTTGCTCATTTGGGGAGAGGAATCAAAAGTCTGGTGTTTTTCTTATATTCCACATAAGCTCTATCTTTACCCCAGCGTTTATCGGCTGACTTTTCCAGTAACGGTACGCCGCTAATAAATAGCAAAACCAGACTTATTAGTATAGGGCTGGTTAGACCAATCAGCCGCTCAACATTAGTCAGTGAATCAAAACAGCAGATATAGATTCCGACCCAAACCGCTATTTCACCAAAGTAGTTAGGATGACGGGAAAACTTCCATACGCCATTCTGGATCCATTTTCCATCGTTCTTTTTATCCTGCTTGAACCTAAATTTCTGATAGTCCGCAGCCGCTTCGATGATTAGGCCAGTGATCCAGATAATAAATCCGATAATAACTAGAGATTTAAACTTCCTGTCGTTATGAAGGGCCATCGTTACGGGTAGCATTAAGACCCAAGCGGTAATAGCCTGACCTAGCCAGAACTTTCCAAACCCAGTAAAACTTTCTCTTAGTCCGTCAAACCGTCGGTCTTTACCGACTTTTAGTACGCGCATTAGTAAAAAACTACCGATGCGTATAGCCCATACGCCGGCAAGGCTGAACAGCAGAATATTCATGAAGGAGTACTTATGAACATAAATAAAGCTGAACAAATCAATTGTCAGGAAACTCAGCGCATATGAGATGTCCGTTAGTTTATCCGATTGTTTACTAAAAGCAATTAAGAATAAAACAGTGTTTATGGCTAGTGAAGCTAAAAGAGAGACAAGAATTATTGTTAACATAGTTTAAGTTTTACTCCTGGTTATATACGGCGCCTTCCTATAGTATTGCTTATTGTCAATTAAATCTATCATGGCTTGTGCTACAGATTGCCGATTAATTGTGTCATGTATCCTTGGTTTAGACATACTAACTCTATAATGGTTAGGCTTGCCCCTGTTATTCATAACAGGTGAGCGTAAAACTGTCCAATCCAACGGACTACTTTCTAACAGTTTTATATGCTTTTCCCCGTCACTTAGAATTTTACGAGCTGGCGATAAGCTAATTAACTTATGCATAAGACGGCTTGTAAAAGTCACTTGATCGTCACTAGTCTCTGCGTCAGAGCCGGTAAGAGAAATTAATCGTTTGATCTTAGATTCATTCATAGCTTCAATAATATTGCTCATTCCGCTCGATACTATATTTTTTTCTTTAGTGCCCCAGCTACCTAACGCACTGATGACTAAATCGCTACCACCAATAGCTTTCTTAACATCTTGCTCATTATGGATGTCTCCTTGGACAATCTTAAGGTTAGCAGCCTCAGTAAGGCTTGAGCTATGAGTGAATGCTATAACTTCATGACCGCCACTAAGCAGTTTTTCTACTACTAGACGCCCGACTTTACCGCTTGCTCCGAATACAGTTACTACCATAGCTCTAATAGTAGCAAACTATTTGTATTACTAGTTTTATATATTATGAGTATAAAAAGGAAAGTTATGTCCTTCCTAGGCCAGTACTACTTTTTAAGTTTCTACTATATATAAGTTCGGTTTTTTAGGTCGGAAGTTATCTGAGAGTCTGCCTAGCAGAGTACTACCTATAAGAGCAGCGGAGGCTGCCAAATATCCCTTTAAACAGTATTGGCCCACAGCGATATCAAAAAATTCATGAGCTTTTGCTACTGAATGAGGAAATTCAAGGTTTAGACCGTCTTGTATGGGTTTCTCGATAATATCACCCAGCGTCACGGCAAGACTAAGCCCTACGATAGACAGCGATGTTTTAATGCCGGTTTCCGAGACATCATTTACTAAAGTTATCGCTTGCTCTTTGACTGTATCTAAATTAGGCATAATCATCCAAAATTAATAATGACAATAATAACACATTATTCAGTGTATTACAACCCCTAAATTAAGGTTTAGAATCCGCTCGCTTGACTGCTTAGCTGGTTGTTGTCGGTATTATTTGAACTGACACCGGCCTGATTAAGAGCGCTCATGGCATTATTTAGGTCAGATGCGCTATTAACTGGTGGGGCAGGGGGAACCGATGTCGGGGGAGACTGATAGGTGGGTGCAGATGTAGTAGCGGCAGTGGTAGTAGGAGTGGCTTTCTGACCGTGCCAGACGTAATAGCCGACACCTGCGATAGCTGCTACGATTACAATCACTAATACTACTTCAACGATCGTGAAACCGGATTGCTGCTTTTTCATGTCTATTGTCCTCCTTGTGTGCTGGATTGATTTGAACTGGAAACCGTTACGCCATTAGCGGTTGCTACGGCTACGATCAGATTTTTTACTGCCGTACGATAATTTTGTAAATCGGAAATCTCCATTTTAAGGTAGCTCTGGAAGGCAGTTACCATTCCTTTGGGGTCAGTAGAGCTGCAGGTAAAGTTACTGTTGGTTTGTAGGGTACCAAAGTCCGTCTCGGCCTGGGCTTTAGCAGAGGCGATTGCGGCTAGTAGCTGGTTGTAGTTGCTAACGGTCTTGCCTTTAGTGGTATAGAAGGTTTCCAAGCGTGTAGCAATAGTGCCAAACAGCGTAAGTTGGTTTTGGGCCCGCGTATCTATTCTAGTCATTATATTGGTTATTGCCGCTTCTCGGTTTTGGCAAGCCTTAAGTTGTCCGGCCGCTAAATGAGCCTTCCCACTTGCTTGACCTGTCGCCGTAGGCTGGTGTGGATTAGTACTATCGGTAGAAGGAGTGCCCGAAGTAATTGCCGTGTTGTTAGCCTGGGCATGGGCGCTGGCTTGAGGTGGTAACGCTAGTACGGTTGACCCGCTTACTAGGGCAAAAGTCAGTACAGTACCTACTAGCCCGAACTTATGAATATGTTTTCGCATGTAGTTCCTTTGCTTAATGAATTTACAATTGCTTGTATATTGAGTTTATGCTTCTAAAGAAATCATTGTCAAGGTTCTTTTGCTCATCTGCTTGCTACACTGGACATATACCAGCCGATTCATGATTAAGCCTATAACATCTTTCGATGACAGGGGGGGGGTTGAATATTGGGATAAGGAAAATATAAACTGCCATCAACAAAACCAAAAGCGCTAAGAAAGTACTAATAAGTAAAAAATACTTTTACTCCGAACTGACTTAATAAACGCAGTCATTAAAACAAGAAAAGCGGGCAATAATGCAAGATTTACGAGAATTAGATGAAGTGGCACGGATTGGGTATTGATCGCTGGTCTGATGATCTGGATGTTCAGTAAATAGCCAAGAATAAGCAATGCGACGCCTAACAACAACTGCGTAGTAAGATTTTTTGTATTTTTATCCATAACACTAAGTGTACGCCGTGCAAAGCATGTATTAGTTGCCGGCTGAATTTATTCTAATCTTAGGCCATACATAATTTCTTACCTATCACTTCATAATGTTCTAATAGAATTATTGTTTTTTATGTCTAGCGTCTTAATAAATCTTAACGTAATACTTTGAAGCGTACCAAATTGATGCAGTATGATTATCAATCTGCTTAGCGTAAACATTAGCAATGGAGCCAACTTGGTTTACGGTGGTGTTTAGACCTGTCACAGTCCCTATATCTTTAGGAGGCAAAACGTTACCTAGCATAACTCCAATAGAGTAGCCATTTACAGTAATATCGCAACCCACATCGCCCAAGGGAGGACCATGACCTCCATTAGTACCAGCCGTACCGTTAGTGAAGCAACTGTCTTCAGTAATTCTACCGTGGAGGTGTACTTCACCGTGGCTAATAGAGGTAGTACTTGATGGATTATTATTTCTGTACCGCACAATAAACAAACCAACAGTTATAAGAACTGCAATTATAACCAAAGCAACGACTAATTCAATAACCCCAGTCCCTTCAGCGTCTTTATTCACATTCATAAGTGTACAAAATAAAAGAACACTAATCTATAACTCTTGTGCTTGGAGGGCCATAGGGCATGTTATCGCAACTGAAGTCAGGACTTAATTATTACTTTTGAGAATCAAGTGTACGAAGGCCGGCAATAGTAGATTCTAGTATCTTGGAGTCACTTGTTACCAGAGTCATATGCTTGGCCCTTGCTTGAGCAATAATAGCAGCATCAAAAGGGTCAGACCAAGATAATTCTGGTAATTTAATATAATGTTCTGCGGCCCAAGAATCAAAGGCAAGTTGCCGGATATTAGCCTCTTCTAAAAAAACATCGACTTGTGCAAAATCTACAGAGAACTTGAGCTTACCTGTTCGTATTTTGATGGCACACTCCAGTAGGGAGATATTGGAAACATATACTTGGTTTTTATTATTACTAATGTCGGCAAGTGCACGCCTACCTAATTTATTAACATTTGCAAGAGACCAAATAAAAGCGTTAGTATCCAGTAGTAAAATCATAAACTACTTTTTATTAGCAACAGTGTTCCATAAATCTAACATAGGTTTATCAAAATCCTCACTCATCCAGATCTTGCCATTTAACATGCCTAGTTTGCGGGATTCACTACCGGTATTGGGTAGGGGTACGATCTTAGCAACTGCCTTACCATGCTTACCGAGTAATATCTCCTTGCCACTTATAACCTGATCTAGATACTTAGAGTAATTTGTTTTCAGGTCGTGAACGTTAATAACTGTATTCATGCATAAATAATAGCAAAAAAAGACTAAGTTAGTCAACTAAAATTAGACTAACTAATACTGAAACCTACAACCTAATATAGTTATATAAGTATCATATACCGAGTATATTAATCTATTTTGTTTGTCTATTCGCCTAGACCAAAAACCAGCATAGTTTTCTTTGAGAGGTTCAGGTTTGCCAGAG